>CAWJAM010000006.1:0-671901 GCA_963840835.1 uncultured Rubrobacteraceae bacterium
ACGCCGTCAACGCGAAGTTCGGACCAAGGCTACGCCTTCGTCAGTTCAAGGCGTCCTGCGCCGTCCTCGTTCAGCAGGACGCTGAACTCGAAGGCATCCACGTTTTTGTGCTACCTGACCATTGATCTCAGGACGCTACCGCAAGCAGGCCCTCGCGACCTATTGCTCCAACCAAAGCGAACCTTCTAGGGGCCACCTATGATGGTACTCTGGTGGCTTGAACGATGCCGCCCAGCCGCTAGACCACGTAGGAAGGAGCGTTCGGTGACAGACGACACGAGGATGCTGAATGGGGAGCAGTTGGATCATCTCGCGCGGTATTTCAACGAGGAGGTCACCTTCTCCAAGCATATTGGGGCCAAGGTCGAAGAGGTCGAGCCGGGACGCTCTACTATAGCCATCGACGTCGAGGAGATCCACCTCAACGGGGCGGGCACGCTGCACGGCGGGGTTTACGCTTCGCTCATAGACAACGCCATGGGCCTCTCGGTACTGGCGCTCGTGGGCGTGAGGACCGCGACCATAGAGATGAACGTCCATTTCCTCGGTGCGGTCAACTCCGGCCGCATAACCTGCGAGAGCGAGGTACTCCATCGCACCCGCCGCACCGCGACGGCCGAAGCGAAGGTCCACGACGCGGAAGGCAACCTCGTGGCGCTCGGAACCGGGGCGTTCCGGGTCTTCGAGAAGAAGGGCAGCGCGATCGTTTGAGCCTGCAAACTTTCCAGTGGCTGAAAAACCCGCGCCCGTCTTAGGGTCCGCAGCGAACATAGTTGCGCGTCAAACAGCGTGCCAAACCAAGCCTTCACGAATAAATCGTCGTATCAACCCGCACTCGGAAGTTCTAACCTTCCGCCTAAAGTGGGGCAGGTCCAGCCTCCCAACGCACCCTACGCAGGTCATCAGGTAGCACGACGGTGAATCTGAGCCCGATGGATTTTGTAGTTTCTGGCTGAGGTGACCCTCTCGTCGAAGTACTGTGCGAGACGGGTCAACTGCTCCTGGCTCAGGATACTCACATCTTCGGTCATCGAACGCTCCCTTCTGCTCCTTCGTTCGGTCGGGCGGCTATGTACGGACCGCGGGCTGTTTCGGACCCGTGGTCAGAGAAGGTCAGCCGCCTGTCATCCTTACGGCCCAGTCCGTGTCGAGTCGTTTTTCGTCGCCGCTACGGTCCGTGATCGCTTCCGCGAAGGCGACGGCGAAGATGGCGTAGAGCAGGGGTTTTCCGAAGAGGCCGAGCCCGATGAACCAGAAGCGACGGGCTTTCAGCCAAGACAGAGAGCCGAGGTGCTATCTACGAACTCTTGACGGCCTGCTCCCCTTCGGGTGTTATGGTCAGGAGGCCTCTCGAACCCACCTCCGCCGAGGCGTAGCCTGCCTCCACCAGTTCCGCGGCCAGCCTCTCGCTCAACGCCCTCTCTTCCGGGTCCCCCTCCGGGTCCAGGCCAGCCCTCGTGGCGACCTCCGAGACCATGGCTGGCTTTCCTTCTTCGGCCCCGCCGCTCAGCTCGACGAGCGCCCGCAGGAAACGCTCGCGCAGTTGCTCTAATCTTTCCGGTGACTCGCTCGCCACTACCCTTACCTCCTCGTATCGCTTGCCGCTCGACAGCTTACGCGCAAAAGTGCCATCGTGCTCGGTGCCCCGGGGTAAGCACGCCTGCTTCGCAGGCTTTCAGCACGCTACGCCCTTGCGGGCTTCGCTTGTCAGCACGCCGCTTCGCGGCTTGTCAGCATGCTCAGGCTGACGCCTTCGCTTTTCGGCTTCGGTTAAGGCCGCCTGGTTCTGGCCGAATGCGCAGTTTGCGGCAGGTCAGTCTCTATGCGAGTCGTTTCGGTCTATGTGGACCAGGAATCCGAGCTCGCCGGAGGCAATGGTGTCCTCGTCGCGCCGCGCGTAGACTTCGAAGGTGTACAGACGGCCCTCGCTGGTCTCCTCCAGGCTGCTCACCCGGCCGCCGACGCGCAGGATGTCGCCGAGGAAGACCATTCCCGAGAAACGGCTACGGAAGGCCTTTACGTAGCCGTGCTTCAGGTAGGGTGAGAAAAGGAGGCTCATCGTGGCCACGGTGAGCATGCCGTGGGCGATGATCCCGGGCAGTCCCGCGTCCTCTGCTGCCTCGTCTATCAGGTGGATCGGGTTGAAGTCCCCGGACGCCCCCGCGTATTTTATGAGCCGCATACGGTCGACAGGAGGCAGCTCTCGCTCCCGCAACTCGTCCCCCACGCCCCAACGCGGCACCTCGCTCACGCCCCGATACCGCGCCGCACGGATTCCGTCACCACGACGATGTCGTTCGTCGTGAAGATGCGCTCTCCATCAGGACTCTCGCCCGTGCGTTCGAAGACGAGGAAGCCGAGGAGGCCGCGGCGACCCCTTCTGTCGTAGGAGTCCCCCAGACTCATGCGGCAGAGGATCTCCTCCCCGACGAGGAGCGGGCGTTCATACGAGATTCTGAACTCGCCGTGGATCAGGCCCGCCTGTGGCAACTCGAGGCCCTCGATACGACCGTAGTCGAAGGTTCTCGGGAAGGTCGGCGGCGCCAGGAGCCCGCCGTAGTGACTATCTCCTGCTACTTCCTCGTCAACGTAGAGCGGGCTCGGGTCGGCGATGGCCTGTGCGAACCGGCGGACGGCGCCGCGCTCGACCAGGTTCCTGACCGGCTCCGAGCGCAGCCCGACGAACTCTCCGTAGAGCACTAATCCCTCGGTCCGCCGGCGACGTAGAGGACCTGCCCGCTCACGAACCCGGCCTCCTCGGAGGCGAGGTAGAGGATGGCGGCGGCCACGTCCTCGGGCCAGCCGGCGCGGCCGACGGGGATGGTCTTTACGCGCTCGGCGACGAAGTCGTCGAAGTCCACGCCCAGCCGGGCCGCGGTCTCGCGGGTCATGTCCGTCTCTATGAAACCGGGGGCGACCGCGTTCGCCGTGATGCCGTATTGGCCGAGCTCGACGGCGAGGGTCTTGGTAAAGCCCTGGATGCCTGCCTTGGCGGCCGAGTAGTTGGCCTGGCCACGGTTGCCGAGCGCGCTCGTCGACGAGACGTTGACGATCCTGCCGTAGTTCCCTTCGACCATGTGCTTCTGGGCAGCGCGGGTGCAGAAGAAGGCCCCACCCAGGTGAACGTTCAAGACCGTGCGCCAGTCCTCGTCGGTCATCTTGTAGATCAGGCCATCCCTCGTCACACCCGCATTGTTGACCAGGATGTCCAGACGACCGTAGCGCTCCACCGTCTCCCGCACCGCATTCTCGACCTCGGCACGATTCGTAACATCCACCCTCGCCGCGAAAGCGTCCATGCCCTCGTCGACCAACTGGCGCGCCGTGGAGAGCGCCCCCTCGAGCTTCGCGTCGGTCATGCACACCCGCGCGCCCTCCCTGGCAAAACGCCGAGCCGTGGCCTCCCCAATCCCGCGCGAAGCCCCCGTAACCATCGCAACCCTGCCATCTAGACGGCCCATGTCGCTCCCTTCGGTCGCTCAGGCCTCAGGTATTTGTTCTTGCTGATGCCTGTAGCCTGTAGCCTAATACTCATAGAAGCCTGCGCCACTCTTGCGGCCGAGTCTGCCCGTTTTGACGAGTTCTTTTAGGATGCTTGGGGGATCGTAGTAGGGGTCGTTTGTCTTGTCGTGGACGTAGGAGATGACGTCGAGGGCTACGTCCAGACCGATGAGGTCGCCTAGCTCGAAGGGGCCTATGGGGAAGCCTATGCCTTCTCTTACGAGCAAGTCGATGTCCTCTTTCTTGGCTACGCCATCTTCGAGGAGCCGGCACGCCTCCAGGAGCATGGGCATGAGGAAGCGGTTGGCGACGAAGCCTGGTACGTCTCTCTCGACGACGACGGGGAGCTTGCCGAGGGAGACTACCAGGTTCACGACGCGCTCTACGGTCTCGTCGCTGGTCAGGTGGCCGCGCGGTATCTCGACGGCTCCGCGTACCGGCGGAGGGGTGAAGAAGTGCATCCCGCAGACGTTCTCCGGGCGGTCCGTGGCCGAGGCGAGGTCGGTTATGGAGATGGATGAGGTATTTGTCAGGAGGAGCGAGCCAGGGGAGAGAATGCCGTCCAGGGTCGCGAGTACCTCCTTCTTCGGCCCGACCTTCTCGACTATGGCCTCTATGGCGGCTTCTGCTTCGCCGAGGTCCTCCGGGTTCGTCGTCCAGTGGATGCGGTCGTAGTGGGCGTCTTCCTCGGAGAAGGCGCCTTTGTCGGCTAGGCGCGAGAGACCCTCGCGGACGTAGACCTGGGCCCTTTCGAGGGCCTCGACGGAATTGTCGCACGCGATTACGTCGTGGCCGGACTGGGCTGCGAGCTGGACTATGCCTGCGCCCATCGTGCCCGTGCCAAGGACCCCGATCCTCTCCACTAGACGTCGCCCGTGCGGGAGAGGTTTTCGGCGTGTAGGATCAGGGTCCGCACCCTGTCGTCGAAGTCCGCGAAGCGCTCGTCCTTCGTCTGGCCGCTCTTCCAGCGGGCGTAGATCTGCTGCAGGATCACGGCCAACTTGAAGTACCCGAAGACGACGTGCCAGTGCATGTCGGAGAGGTCGCGCCCACTCTCCTCGGCGTAGCGGTCGATGAGCTCCTTGCGGGTCATGAAGCCGGGCGTTACCGTCACAGTCGGCATGACGGCCTTGAGCTCGTCGGGGTCGTCGGGTTCGATCCAGTATGTGAGCGAGACGGCGAGGTCGAAGAGTGGATCCCCGACGGTGGCCATCTCCCAGTCGAGGATGGCGCGAACCTCCGTCAGGTCTTCGGGGTTCAAGACGAGGTTATTGAGCTTGTAGTCGTTGTGGATGATCGTGGGTGGCGGGCTCTCGGGGACGTCGTGGGCGAGCCACTCGGTGAGGGACTCGACCTCCTCTATCTCGTCGGTCTTCGCTTTGTCGTAGCGGGAGATCCAGGCCTCCGTCTGGCGCTCCAGGAAACCTTCCGGCTTGCCGAGGTCCCCGAGCCCGGCCTCGTCAACGTCGACGGCGTGCAGCCCGACGAGCGTGTCGACGACGGTGCGCGAGATACCGCGACACAGCTCACCGTCGGGCTCCACGTCCTCGGGGAAGGACTCGTCGATCACGGTCCCCGTTCTGCGCTCCATCACGTAGAAGGGCGCCCCTATCACGGACTCATCCTCGCAGAAGAAGTAAGGCTTCGGGGCGAGGGGAAATACCGCGTTGAGCCTGGACAGGATGCCCGACTCGCGGCCCATGTCGTGCGCCTTCGGGGGGACGGGGCCGACCGGCGGTCTCCTCAGCACACCCTCCCAGTCCCCGACCTTCAACAGGTAGGTGAGGTTCGAGGCGCCTGAGGGGAACTGGCTGACCCTGAGCTCGCCCTCGGGAAGGTCCTCGACGTGCGAGCGTAGATAGCCCTTCACCGCCCCGAGGTCGAAGGTCTCCCCCTCACGTACGTCTACCGTCTCGCTCAAGATGTTCCTCCCTGGCCCGCATCGTGGATCTTCGCCGAAGATCCGACTTCGGGTCCTCCGGCAAAGCGCAGTTTACCTTCGAAGACCTCAGGGACGACTTCGCTAGCCCCGACTTCGGCGACGAAGTCGAAGACATCCATCCTGTCGTTCTCGACGAACCATCTTCCAACCCGGCTCCGCCCAAGCGCACCTGAGACGTCCTCCATGTGGCGCCCGGCGAAGTCCAGCGCCAGCCAGGCACCGTCGTTGAGGCGCCAGCCATCCACATCCATCTCCGAGAGGATCGTGGCCGCGCCGAGGAAATCCTCGCCGGTGAAGCGCCCCGCGGAGCCGGAGCAGATGAAGTAGATCGAATCAGTCCCCGACTCTTCTAGATAACGAGCCACGGCAGTCGCGTTGCGAAGGGTTCCAAGCAGGACCGTGTCGGCGGGCGCAGCGTCGACGATAGCGCGGGTGCCGTTGGTGGTCACGAAGATCACATCCTTTTCATTGACGACCTCGGGCGGGTACTCCTCGGGGAAGGGGCCGTGATCGTAGCCCTCTATCCGCGCCGCGTCCTGCTCTCCGCCGCGCAGAACCCCCTCTGCGTCGAGCGTCGCCTTAACTCTATCTGCCTCTTCGAGGCCGGCAACAGGATAGACGTTCCGCGCGCCGTTCTCGAGGATGGTCAGGAGGGTGGTCGTCGCCATGAACACATCAATGACGACGGCGGTTGCGCCGGCGAGCCTCTCCGGCGTTACTTCCTGCCGCGTCATCAGAACCCTGAGCCTCTTCAAGAAATCGCCAACCTCCGTCTCGTCCGAAAGCCCGCACCATTCTACAGAAACGTGAACAGCGGGACCTTCGGGTCATGAAGTTCGCTGTAACTGCAACGTGCGTCGCGGCATGCGCGAGATTAGAATGTCCTTTGGCGTCAAGAGCTGTAGATTGGAGCGGGTTGAGCGACCTCGGGAGACGCGACGAACGTGGGGACCCACGGCGCTCGGTCGAAGATTCAAACAGCGGCCCTTACGTGCTAATCGCCCTGGCCATAGCCTTCGCTGGCTTCGGGGCGTCCATCGGCATCACCTCGGGGGTGCTCGTGCCGGTCTTCGTCTTCATGTTTCCCGCGCTCGTCCTGCTCGCCCTCGGCATCTCGAAGCTCCAAGAGAAAAAGCAGAGATCCATCCCTCCGAAGCTCGGCAAGGAGCGGGAGCTCCTTGCGGCCATCAGGGACAACGGCGGCAGCATAACGCCAGCGGAGGCGGCGATGGAGACCTCGCTCACCGTGCGCGAGGCGGACGGGATGCTCTCGGAGCTCGCTGGAGGCGGACACCTCGCGGTGGAGCACAGGGACGGAGCGCTGTTCTACGCCCTGCCAGGTAGACGCGGTCCCGAGCTCGAAGGCCGGGAGTAGGGGCGGGTTTGAAAACCCGCCCCTACGGCCGTCCGGTAAAGCTCGCCTCGCGTTTCTCGAAGAACGCGGCGACGCCCTCCTTGTGGTCTTGCGTGTAGCCGCAGAACGTCTGGCCCTCGGCCTCGCGTTCGAGGGCCGTCTCGAGGTCGGTCTCGAAGCTGGCGTAGAGGGCGGTCTTCATCCGTCCAAGCGCCGCCGTCGGCAGCGCGGCGAGGTGCTCGGCGAGCTTGGTGGTCTCTTCCGCGAGGGCATCGTCGGGGACGACCTTGCCAACCAGGCCGATCCCGTACGCTTCCCGTGCCTCCACGGCGTCGCCGAACATGCTCATCTCGATAGCCCTCCCGAGGCCGACGACGCGCGGCAGGAAGAACGTTACCCCGGCGTCGGGCATCAGCCCGATCTTGATGAAGGCAACCGAGAACTTCGCGCTCTCCGCGGCGACTCGCAGGTCGCACGCGAGCGCTATCCCCATCCCGGCCCCGTAGACCGGACCGTGCAGGGCGGCGACTATTGGTTTCTCGGTCGCGACCATCCGTTTTACGAGCCGGCTGTAACTACTACGCAGGTATTCCCCGAGGTCGGGGTCTCCGTCCGCGCTCTCTATGATCTGCGCCAGGTCGGCGCCCGCGGAGAAGCCCTTCCCCTCACCACGTAGCACGATGCAGCGGACCTCTTCGTCTTCTGCAGCCTCGCCCAGCGCGGTGTGCAGCTCGTCGTGCATCGTGCCGTCGAACGCGTTCAGCTTCTTCGGGCGGTTCAGGGCGATGGTCGTGATGGAGCCGGTCCTCTCGGCCAGGATCGTCTCGTACAAGGTGTCGCTCCTCCGTCGGGCGCCCCCTGCGACCGTACTCGCGGGAGGCACCCCAGTTGTGATTCTATGCTTCGACTACGTCGTGGGCTCCTGCGCGCCGGCGCCGGGGCCGCGTTCGCGGGAGGTTTCTTCCGCCTCGTCCATGCTGCGGCCGTAGGTCTCGACGAGGAGGAAAGCGCAAAGGCCCGATATGGCACAGACCACGGCCATGTAGGCGCCGACGGCGAAAGAGGTGCCTGTGGCGGCCAGGAGCGAGGTAGCGATGATCGGGGCGAGCGCGCCGCCGAAGACCGAGCCGAACTGGTATCCCATCGAGGCCCCCGAGTAACGGACCTTGGTCGTGAAGATCTCGGAGTAGAAGGCGGCCTGCGGACCGTACATCATGCTTAGGAAGATCTGTGCCAGGACCAGCGCGAGCACGAGAGCGCCGGGGCTCCCGCTGTCCACGAGCGGCCAGAAGGCGAAGAGCGTCCACAGGCCAAGCAACACGGCGCCTCCTATAAAGGGCAAGCGGCGCCCTATCACGTCGGAGAGGGCCGCGAAGCCCGCTATGGCCATGAGCCCAGCCACCGAGGA
Organism: uncultured Rubrobacteraceae bacterium; assembly: GCA_963840835.1. GTDB lineage: Bacteria > Actinomycetota > Rubrobacteria > Rubrobacterales > Rubrobacteraceae > Rubrobacter_D. The sequence goes on from CAWJAM010000006.1 coordinate 8,206, forward strand.
GATCAGGACCGCCGTCAGAACCGTGGACTGCGGCAGCCCGACCTCCGCCGTGCCGTAGTCGAGGATGTAGGTTATGAGCAGGTAGAAGTTTGCGTTGATGGAGATAAAGGCGCCGGCCGCGAGCGCTATCTCCTTGGGGTAGGTCCTGAGTACCTCCCACACCGGAGAGCCGGCAGCCTCGGCGGCCTCGCGCTGCTCTTCCTCTGATTGGTGCTGTTCGCGGTACTCCTGGAGGTGCCTGAAGGCAGGCGTGTCTTCCAGCCTTAGCTGGATGTAGAGGCCGAGTCCTATGAGCAGGACGCTAAGGAGGAACGGTATCCGCCAGGCCCACGCGACCAGCGCGTCGTCGCCGAGCGTGGCGGCTATGATCAGGAAGATGATGTTGGAGATCAGGACTGCTACGGGCACGCCCATCTGGGCGAAGCTGCCGTAGAAGCCGCGCTTCTCCGGCGGCGCGCTCTCGGTCGCCAGGAGTACCGCGCCGCCCCACTGCCCCCCGATGCAGACGCCCTGCAAGAAACGGAGCGTGACAAGCAGGATCGGGGCAACGATGCCGATGGTCCCGTAGCCAGGCATGAGCCCAATCGCCGTGGTCCCTATGCCCATCAGGATAAGGGCCGTCACAAGCGCCCTCTTGCGCCCGAACTTGTCCCCGAAGTGCCCGAAGATGAGCCCCCCTACAGGCCGCGCCACGAAGCCTACGGCGAAGGTCGAGTAGGAGAGGATGGTCCCCGCGGTGTCCCCGAAGCCTGGGAAGAAGAGGTCGGGGAAGACCAGCGCCGCGGCCGTCCCGTAGATAAAGAAGTCGTACCACTCGATGCTCGACCCTGCCAGGGCCGCCAGGGCCACCTTGAGGATGGATCTCTCCGGCGCCTCCTGGTTGACCGCGCTCGCGTTAGCCATATCTCTCCCCAATCACCCCGTCGTATACCCACAGCGGTTTTAGCGGTCAGCTCTTGGCTATCAGATTTCAGCCAGAAACAAGAAGCTGATGGCTGACAGCGCGGTTCGAAATGGGCAAGCCTATTTCCGAACCGCTCTAAATCGTATCCCGGGCTATAGAAGCTCCTTCCCCCACGTAGCCTGGGATGCAGCCTAAAGCAGCCAGGATCTTGAGTCAAACGGTGCTATCCGGTGGCGGTTCGGATCTGCTGCTTCAGATCTGCCGCGAGAGTTCCACGAAGCGGTCGAGGGCCTCGGGGTTGCTCAGGGACTCCTTGCTCGCCGCCTTCTCCGGCGGGGTGCCGGAGAGGATCTTCTTGACGGGAACCTCCAGCTTTTTGCCGTTGAGGGTCTTGGGGATGTCCTTGACCGCGAAGATCTCGTTCGGCACGTGCCTCGGGGAGGCGTTCTCCTTGATGCTCGACTTGATCCTGCCCTTCAGGTCGTCGTCGAGGTCCGTTCCTTCGTGCAAGACCACGAAGAGCGGCATAAAGGAGGTTCCGCCGCCCTTCGGCACGTCGACGACCAGGCTGTCGGCGACCTCCTCTACCTTGTCTACGGCTGAGTAGATCTCGCTGGTCCCCATCCTCACGCCGCCGCGGTTTATGGTCGAGTCGGAGCGGCCGTAGATGACGCAGGAGCCGTCGTCTTTGACCTTGATCCAATCCCCGTGCCGCCACACGCCGGGATACACGTCGAAGTAGCTCTCCCTGTACCTCTCACCTTCGGGATCGTTCCAGAAGTAGATCGGCATCGAGGGCATGGGCTCGGTGATGACGAGCTCACCAACGTCGCCTATGACAGGGTTCCCGTCCTCGTCGAAGGCCTCGACCCTGGCCCCGAGCGCGCGGGCCTGAAGCTCCCCCGCACGGACAGGCAGGAGCGGTACCCCGCCCACGAAGGCCGTGCAAAGGTCGGTGCCGCCGCTGGTCGAGAAGAGCCACAGGTCGCTCTTGACGTGCTCGTAGACCCACTCGAAGCCCTCAGGCGGCAGCGGCGAGCCCGTCGAACCGATGGCCTTCAGCGCGGAGAGGTCGAAGTCCCTACCCGGCTCTATCTCAGCCTTCATGCAGGCCGTGATGTAACTCGCGCTGGTCCCGAAGCAGGTCATGCCGGTCTTCTGGGCGAACTCCCAGAGCACGTTCATGTCAGGGTAGCCCGGGTTCCCGTCGTACAGCAATGCCGTGGCCCCAGGGAGGAGCCCGCCGACGACCATGTTCCACATCATCCAGCCCGTCGTGGTGAACCAGAAAAAGCGGTCCTCCGGCCCGAGGTCCATGTGCAGCAAGGTCTTCTTGAAGTGCTCCAGGAGGATGCCGCCCTGGCTCTGCACGATGGCCTTGGGGAGCCCCGTGGTCCCCGAGGAGTAAAGCACCCACAGCGGGTGGTCGAAGGGCACCTGCTCGAAGGAGATCTTTGCGCCTTCGTGCTCGGAGAGCAGGTCCTCCCACAACACGACGTTCTCCAGAGAGCCCGTCTCCGGGTCTTCCGCGACATAAGGGAGTAAGACCGTCTTCTGGATCGACGGTATCTCTTCCTGAAGCCTCGCGACGACCTCGGTCCTGTCATAGTCCTTGCCGCCGTAGCGGTAGCCGTCGACGGCTAGGAGCACCCTGGGCTCTATCTGGGCGAAACGGTCGACGACGCTGCCGGCGCCGAAGTCGGGGGAGCAACTCGACCACACCGCGCCTACCGAGGCGCAGGCGAGCAGGCCGACGATGGCCTCGGGGATGTTCGGCAGGTAGGCTGCGACCCTGTCACCGCGTTCTACGCCCATCTCCTCGAGGCCGGCGGCGAGCGCAGCGGTCCTGTCCCTGAGTTCGCCCCAGGTTACCTCGCCCAGGGGTCTCACCTCGGACTGGTGCATGATCGCGGGTTCGTCGGGGCGGTCCTCAGCGTGCCTCAAGACGTGTTCCGCATAGTTCAGCTCGGTCCCTGAGAACCACTCGGCGCCAGGCATCTCGCGCTCTCCGAGCACGGCCTCGTAGGGTTTCGAGGCTTTGATGTCGCAGTACTCCCACACCGAGGACCAGAAACCTTCCAGGTCGGTTACCGACCACTCCCAGAGAGCGCTATAGTCTTCGAAAGCGAGGTCTCTCTCGCTTTTCAACCACGTCGTGTAGTCGGAGATTCTGGCGTTCTCCTTGAGATCTTCTGAAGGCTCCCAGAGCAGGGTCCCTTCCGCTGTTTCTGTCACGATTATCCTCTCCCGTCTCTCTAATGGGCCGTTGCTCCGCCGTCCATTACGAGGGAGGAGGACGACGGTCCCGACGTTATGGAAACCTCATTCATGTCCCTCCTTCGCCTCGAAAAGATGGCGGATCCCGGACAGCATCTTTCCCAACGAGTCCAGTATAGGACAAAGCCGGCGCCGTACTACAGTCCGGCGCCGGGGGGCCGCAGAGATGCGGCCCGCGACACCGAAGTAGGGGCGATCATCCGTGGCCCGAAAAGGCGTATGCGTTACAATGCCTCTCCGAACTCACCAGCGGACCGCGCCGGAGCTGGGGTATTGGGAGAGAACCGGAATACGAACGTGGACACTGACGGGCCGATCAGGGTACTACTTGCCGACGATCACACCATGTTCAGGCAGTGCCTCGCCGCGATCCTCGCCTCCCACGGCGGCCTGGAGGTCGTGGCCGAGGTCCCCAACGACGCGGATGCCCTCAGGCTCGCCCGAGAGCTCTCCCCCGACGTGGTCGTCATGCAGGTGCAGATGCCCTTCAAGAGGGCCGTTGCGACCCTGGAAGCGATGCGCTCCTTCCCTAACCCGCCCAAGGTCGTGATCGTCACCATGTTCGAGAGCCCGCGCTACGTGAGGGATCTCACCGGGGCTGGGATCCGCGCCTACGTGCTGAAGACCTCCTCCTCAGAGCACCTGGTGGCCGCCGTCCGCGCGGCCGTCTTCGACCCCGAAGGGAAGAACGCGGTCGTTGGGATGCCCCCGGCGATGCTGGAGGAGGCTGGCGACAGGGTAGAGAGCATACTCTCGGCAAGGGAACTGGAGATCGTGCTCTTGGCAGCCCGCGGCCTCTCCAACCAACAGATAGCATCCTCGCTTAACCTCGCGGAGGCCACCGTCAAGCGCCACCTGGCCAACATCTACCCGAAGATGGGCGTCTCCTCGCGCGGGGAGGCGTCGAGGAAGGCACTGCTGGAGGACTGGATCACGATAGAGGAGGTCACGGAGCCGGGGGAAGGCGCTTAGCCCAAGGCCAGCTTTTCAGCCCTTGTTCTTGCTGAAGTGCTGACCAGCTGACCGGCTGAAGTGCGCGAATAGCAGAGGTCAAAACCTCTGCTATTCGCTTCTAGGACTCACGAATTCTCGATAGATCCGGCTATTGTTTCAGGGCCGCTTCGACGAAGTGGAGCCTGTCGTTGCCCCAGAACATCTCGCCGCCAACGAAGAACGCCGGGGCACCGAAGACACCCCTCTGCAATGCCTCGGAGGTCGCATCCTTGAGGTCCTTCTTTGCCCCGGGAGTGGCCGCCCCATGGAGCACCTCTTCGGGGTCGGCCCCCATCCGCCCGGCGACGGATGAGATCGGAGCATCCTCATCAGCGTCTAGACCTTCCGGCGCACCACCCTCCTGCCAGTACAACGCGAAGGCCTCGCGGGTGAACGCTTCCAACCCTCCCGCCTCACGCAAGAACATCGCCGCGCGCATGGTCTTGAGGGTGCGGAAAGGGAAGGGGGCGGGGAACCGCAGCGGCAGCCCGTAGTATTCGGCCCAACGCCGGATATCCCGCGCCTGGTAGGCGGCCTTGGCTTTCGTCTCTATCGGGGCCTTGATTCCAGCCGCCTTGTGGACCGCCCCGAGAAGCATCGGCCGCAGTACCAACTCAGCCCCGTTCTCCTCACAAAGTCGCCCTATCCGCCCGTGGGCCAGATAGGAATAGGGACTAACGAGGTCGTAGTAGAACTCCACGCGCTTCATTTCGCTCCTTTCAGTCGCTCAGCACGCTGCAGCCTTCGGCTTCCGCTTGTCAGCACGCGTCGGGCCTTTGGCCCTCGCTTGTCGGCAACGCTTCGGCCTCGCTTTCGGCTTTTCGGCATGCTACGCCCTTTGGGCTTCGCTTGTTGGCTCTTTGATTCGCTTATTTGGTCTTCTTGTTTCCTGTGAGCAGTATAGAGGTCGCGATGCCGCACGCTGCGATTGCGACGGCGCCGAGGAACGCTACTCTGAAGCCTTCGACCAGTGCGGCGTCGGCTGGTATCGTTCTGGCGAGTGTCTCTGTGCGGGCGGCGGAGAGGGGGATCAGGATGGCGAGTCCGAGCACGGTTCCGATCTGGGCCGCGGAGTTGAGCAGGCCTGAGGCGAGGCCCTGCAGGCCGCCGTCCGCGGCGGCGGTCCCTGAGGCCGTGGAGGCGACGGAGGCGCACCCGAGGCCGGAGCCCATGAGTACGAAGGCGGGGATCAGGTAATAGAGGTATCCGCCGCCGTGGGGGCTGATACCCAAAAAGCACACGGCCCCCGTGGCTATCGCGAGCAGCCCACAGACCATCGTTATCCTGGGCCCCGCCCGCGCCACGAGCCTCGGGCCCAACAGAGACCCGCCGATGACCGCGAGGTTGAACGGTGGAAACACGAGGCCAGCCTGGGCGGGTGGGTACCCAAGGACCTGCTGCACGTAGAGGGTGCAGAGCAACATTGGCGGCGTGGTGGCCGCCGTGAGCGTTAGTGCGACCAGGTTCGCCCCAAGCAGGACGCGCGAGCGGAAGACCCCGAGCGGCACGAGCGGGTGCCGCACCCACCGCTCCACCACCACAAAGCCAGCGAGGAGCGCGACCGAAGATCCAAGGGAAGCCAGGGTCGCCAGCGCGGTCAGACCGACCTCCTGCACCAGCGTGATCCCGTAAACCAGCAGCGTGAGGCCGGCCGTCACGCTTACCGCCCCGGCCAAGTCCAGCCGGCGAGGGGCCGTATCGTCGCGGGTCTCGGAGATCAGAACGGGGGCAAGCGCCACGCCCAGAAGCCCGACGGGCAGGTTGATGAAGAACACCCACTCCCACCCAAGGCTCCCGGTCACGAGCCCCCCCAACAACCAGCCCGTCGCGCCCCCGCCCGCCGCGGCCGCCGTCCACACGCCGAGCGCCCGCCCGCGTCCCTCGCCCTCGGGGAAGGCAGCGGTAAGCGAGGAGAGCGCGGAGGGGGCCACGATCGCCGCGCCAAGCCCCTGCGCGATGCGCCCGAGCACGAGCGCGAGCGGTGTGGCCGCCAGCCCGCACGCCAGCGAAGCCACCGAAAACACCGCGAGCCCGACCACGAATAGCCTCCGCCGCCCCCAGAGATCCGCCGCCCTCCCAGCGAGCAATAAGAAGCCACCGAAAGCGAGCGTGTACGCCGAGATGACCCACTGAAGCCCCGACCGCGAAAACCCAAGCTCGGCCTGTATCTCAGGAAGCGCTATCGCCACGATGGTCGCGTCCAACACCACCATGAACTGCGCCACACACAATAACCCAAGCGCCACCCAGCGCCACATCTTCGTGTTTCCATCAAAAACTTTTATAGTGGTAACAGGATACCCGTGGCCCGTGGCGATCTAAACCGGTAAAATGATCTTTGATGGAAACGTCGAGGAATATCGACGGGTTACGGATAGTTGGCGGCGATCCCGCGCTCGACTTCGTCAACACGGAGGATGGGGACCCGCGGGTCGAGTGCTTGCGGGGTTACGGGGACCTGGCGGCCTGGAGCGTGCGGGTTGGTCTTCTATCCGTCGGTGAGAGTGAGTATCTGGCAAGTGAGGCCGATCGCAGGCCCGAAGACGCGGAGACGGTGTACCGTGATGCCCTGAGGTTACGAGGGGCGCTCTACGGCGTTTTTCGCGCCGTGGCGGAAGGCGAGGATGCTCCCGAAGGAGGTCTGGAGACCCTACGCCGTTACGAGCGCGAGGCTCTTTCGCGAGGGAAGCTAGTGCAGGGCGACGGCGGCTTCGCCTGGGAGTGGCAGGATGGGCTGGACCTCGCGAGGATGTTGTGGCCGGTGGCTCACGCGGCCACGGGGCTCCTGACTTCGGGGGACCTGGATCGGCTCAAGCTCTGCGCCGGGTGTTACTGGCTCTTCCTTGACGCCAGCAAGAACCACAGCCGGCGTTGGTGCACCATGGAAGTCTGTGGCAGGGACGAGAAGGTGCGCCGCTACGTGGCAAAACGCGCGGCCAGGCGTGCCTCCCAACCGCGCGGCGACGCATGAGTACCTCGCCGTGCTTGCGCAACGAAAAGCGGCGGGACCGGATCGTGATCCGGACCCCGCCGCGCGGGTCGAGGGCGTTGAGTTAGAGGGATTAGGCTGGCTGGCCCTCCGTCCCAACGGTGCGGTCCCTGCGGATCGCTGTGATAGCGAATACGATCGCCGCCGCCCACACCGTGACGATCAGGACGTAGCCTACTATGGCCGCCGGTCCCGACACCCCGATGGCCTCAAAGAACGTCTGCATGTTGACAATGAGGATGACGCCGCCGACCGCCGTGCCAAGGATGCGAGCCGGGAGCAGCCTGACGATAAAGGCCGCGAGCGGAGCCGCGATGATACCGCCCACGAGCAGAGCGCCGACCACTTGCCAGGGGATCTGGGCAAAGGTCAGGCTGAAGAGGAAGCCGAGGCTCGCGCAAAACGCCACCACGAACTCGCTGGTATCAACGGTGCCGATGATCTTGCGCGGCTCCATCCGTCCTGAGGAGAGCAAAGTCGGCGTGGAGATCGGGCCCCATCCCCCGCCGCCCATCGCGTCGAGGAACCCGGCAACGAAGCCGAGGGGAGTGAGGAACTTGCCGCTGATCGGTCGGACATCGACGGGACGCTCCGTCCTCCTGAAGGCGAAGCGGCTGAGGACGTAAACGCCGAGGCAGAACAGGAAGATGGCGACGACCGGCTCGACCAAGCCTGCCGTAGCCTCAGCGGTGGAAGCATACACCAGCAGGTAAGCACCACCGAAAGCACCTATCCCACCGGGGACCGCCATCCAGGCGATCTTAGACCAGTCCACGTTGCCGAAGCTCGCGTGCGAGATGCCAGATACCGCCGTCGTCCCGACCTCCGCTATGTGGACCGCCGCAGACGCCAGCGCAGGCGCCACCCCGACGAACAAGAGCAACGTGGTCGACGAGACCCCGTAAGCCATCCCAAGAGATCCATCAACCAACTGCGCCCCCAGACCCGCCAGCGCTAGAAGTATGAAACTTCTCATCTACCACAACCTCCTTAATATCGGTTTGTCTATAGCCTTTGTTTATAATGTCGTGACGGACTCTAAAACGTGGTGTGTGTGGTGTCAAGTAGGCGGCGGAGGTTTTTTGGAACTTCCGCCGAATCGTATCGTGTGGGATCGGAGAGTCTCAGACCACCCGGCTCGTTGAGGGCTCTCCCTTGGGGCCGTCCTTCTCCTGGCGGTTGACCCGGATCGAGAAGATGAGGGCGGCGATCCAGACGGCCACGATGAGGATGTAGATCAGGATAGCGAGGACGCCGCCGATTCCGACGGCCTCGAGGAACGTCTTCATGTTCGTGACGAGGATGACGCCGCCGACGGCGGTTCCGAGGATACGGGTTGGCAGGATACGAACGATGTAGGCGGCTATCGGGGCGGCGATAACGCCACCGAGGAGCAGGGCTCCCACGACCGTCCACGGGATCTCGGTGAAGCTCAGGGCCAGGAGGAACCCGATGCTCGCGCTGAGGGCGACGAGGAACTCGCTGGTGTCGACGGTGCCGATGATCTTACGCGGCTCCATCCGTCCTGAGGAGAGCAAGGTCGGCGTGGAGATCGGGCCCCATCCCCCGCCGCCGGCGGCGTCGAGGAAGCCGGCGACCAGACCGAGGGGTGCCAGGAAGCCCCTGGAGATGGGCCTGACCTGCACGGGCCGCTCGTGCCGCCTGAAAGAGAACCGGGCGAGCACGAAGACGCCAAGCCCGAACAGGAAGATAGCCACGATCGGCGCGGCCGCTTCGGCGGTGATGAAGGCGCTTATGACCACGGCGCCAAAGAAAGCTCCTACCGCGCCAGGTATCGCGAGCGGCCAGACCTTCGACCAGTCCACGTTCTTGAACCGCCAATGTGAGACGCCGGACGCCGCCGTCGTGCCAACCTCGGCGATGTGCACACTCGCCGAAGCCAGTGCAGGCGCGATACCAACCGCCAAAAGCAAGCTCTGCGAAGTCACCCCGTAAGCCATGCCAAGGGATCCATCAACCAACTGAGCGAGCAACCCCACGATCGCCAAGAGCAGAAAGTTAGTCATTTACCTCGTGCCTCCGTTTTTCACTTTGCCCATCATTTCTACCTTGTCTATTATTCCGGTATGAAAGATTCGTCGCACTCTATTAGGTGCACACGCGAGTGTCAAGGTCTTTCGGCAATAGAATTGCGCGAGTTCCAAGAAAATCTTCGAGTTTCTTAAAATTTCTACGCAAATGCCCTTGACGCGGCGCCAGAGCTGTTCTAGAGTCCTCATCGCATTGTTAATTAACTTAGTAGGCAAAGAGAGCAAGAGGGGAGAAGAGATGGATCGTCCAAACGTGGTAATGATCGTGGCTGACACGTTCCGCAGGGATCATATGGGGGCATACGGGAACCCGTTCATCAGCACGCCGCACCTCGACGAGTTCGCGCGTTCTTCTGTGGTTTTCGACCAGCACGTGATCTCCTCCTTCCCCACGATGCCGGCCCGGGCCGACATGCTGACGGGGACGTTCTCCTACACGCACATGGGTTGGGAGCCTTTGCCGAGGCACTTGACGACGTTGCCTGATGCCCTCTCCAAGGCCGGCTACCACACCATGGGGGTCGTTGACACGCCTTTCTTCATCCGCAACGGTTTCGGCTACGACCGGGGCTTCGACGACTTCATCTGGGTCAGGGGCCAGGGCGACGACACAAGGCCACACGAGCGGGCTGACGCGCGTTCGACGTGGCGTTCTGAGGAGGACAGGATGGTCGCGCGCACGCTCACGCAGGCCGAGCGGTGGCTGGAGCGCCACAACGAGGAGCAGTTCTTCCTCTACATTGACACGTGGGACCCGCACGAGCCGTGGGACGCGCCCGACTATTACACGAAGAGGTATCGGGAGGGATACGCGGGGGAGCAGATCTACCCCGCCTACGGTAACTGGAAGAAGGCCGGCCTCGAAAAGGACGACGTCGACCTCGGCCACGCCACCTACTGCGGCGAGGTCTCGATGGTGGACTTCTGGATCGGGCGACTCCTGGCGAAGCTCGACGCCCTGGGCTTGCGTGAGAACACGGTCGTGCTCTTCACCTCGGACCACGGCTTCTACTTCGGGGAGCACGACTACTTCGGCAAGGCCGAGTGGGTGCACGACCCGGAAGCTGCCGTGACGGAGGACTCTGCGGTCCCCGAATGGCTGCAAGAGTCCTGGCTCCTTACAGTCGAGCGGTCTCCCCTGTACAAGGAGCTCACCAACATCCCCCTGATGGTGCGTGGACCGGGCCTGGAGCCGGGGCGCACGCAGGCGATGACCACGGCCCCGGATCTGGCGCCAACGATCCTCGACCTCGTTGGACTGGGGGGCGTGCCGACGACCATGACCGGCGATTCCTTCGGTGGCGTCCTCGACGGGAGCAGAGAGGAGCACAGGCCGCTCGTGGTCAGTTCCTGGCCGTTGTATCTGGCCAAGGGTGAGATCATCACCGCCGTAGACTCCAAGGCGCGCAGGATCGACGACTACATGCCGGTCACCGTGACCACGCCGGAGCGGTCCCTGATCCTAGGCGGACCCGACGACGAGCCCGAGCTCTACGACCTCGCCCGAGACCCGCAAGAACGGGACAACACCTGGGCCACGAGCGGCGGAGAAGGAGCGTTGCTCGCCGAGCAGGCCCTCTCGTTCCTCGAAGGCGTGCGCACGCCGGACGAGTACCTTGCCCCTCGCTACGAGGCGGTAGAGAAGTGGAGGGCCGTCAGAGAGTCCGCGTAACTCAACGCATCTGAGAAGACCAAGACCAGCCGCGCGTCGCTCGTAGAGCCGCGCGGCTGGTTTCGTTACCGCTGACGAACAGGAAACCAACGGAATGGGCCATCGCCCGAAAGAAGGCATGCGCGCGTTAGAGGTGTATGATCCCGTAATGATGAGGAGCCTGGCCGCAGGCAGCAGCCCGTGAACGAGGCGCGGCTTCGCTTTGTCTCCGATCTGGACGTGGATCGTCTACGGTTGACGCCTCAGGAGATCCTCGGTGCCGTCGAGACGGCGGTACGGGCGCAGGGCGAGGGCGAGGTGGTGCTCGAGCCAAGGGTGCACCTGATACCGCCGAACGGGGGGAAAGGCCACTTCAACGTCCTCCGCGGGTACGTTGGGCCTGAGGGCGTCTGCGGCGTGAAGATCGTGGGGGACTTCGTCGAGAACTACCGGCTTGGGCTCCCGAGTGAAGTCGCGCTCGTCAACCTCTTCGATCCAGAGACGGGCGTGCCGCTCGGGGTGGTGGACGGGACCATGATCACGAGCGCCAGGACCGGCGCCCTCACCGCGCTCGGCGCGAAGCACCTCGCCCGCCCCGACAGCAAGGTGCTCGGCCACGTCGGGGCGCGCGGGACGGCGTGGTGGAACGTGACCATGCTCGACGACCTCTTCGACTTCGAGGAGATCCGGGTCACAAGCAAACGCCCTGAGTCCAGGGAGGTGTTCGCCCGAAACCTGACGGAACACCTCGGCAAGCCCGTGAAGGCTGTGGCCACGGCGGAGGAGGCGCTCGCCGGGGCGAACATCATGGTCGAGGCCTCGCGCCTCACTGAGCCTGAGGTCCTTTTGGAGACGAGGTGGGTCACGCCGGGGACATTCGTGGTGCCGTATGGGACCATTAGCGCCGTGGAGATCTCGCTGACAGACGTGATGGACAAGGTAGTGGTGGACGACTGGGGGCAGGCGAGCGCGGGCCGGTTCGGGGCGCTCAGACGGCATGTGGACGAAGGTCTGCTCACAAGGGAGAACCTCCACGCCGAGATCGGGGACATCGTGGCAGGGCATGCTCCGGGTCGTGAGCGGCCGGAGGAGAGGATATTGTTCTGGCACCGTGGTCTGGCGACGACGGACGTGGCGCTGGCGTACCTGATCCTGCGCCGCGCCGAAGAGGCCGGGCTCGGGACCGTCATCGAGACCGGATACGGCAGGAAAGAGAGTGGTGGCGTGTGATCGAGATCCAGCACCCCGCTGACCTGGATCTGGAGACGATAGAAGATATCGCCTTCGGAGATCAGCCTTTGAGGCTCCATCCCGGGTTGCTCGAGGAGTTGCGCCGCTCTCACGAGGAGATGGTCGCCGCGCTCTCGGGCGGCCAGCGCGTGTACGGCGTGAACACCGGGATGGGATACCTCGCTGGCACGGACCTGCGGGGAGTGGAGCTCGAGCGTCACCAGCGGAACCTGCTTCTCGGGCGCGCCGTCGGGTCGCCGCCTTACCTTCCGGCGGAGGAGGTGCGTGCCCTGATGGCGGTGCGCCTGATCAACCTGATCAGCGGCTACGCCGGGGCCACGCCGGAACTCTGCCGGTTTCTGGTAGACCGTCTCAACGACGGGTTCATCCCCGCCGTCCCGCGCGGCGGCGTCGGCAGCGCCGGAGAGGTGATACCGCTTTCGCACGCCTTCCAGACTTTCCTCGGCATAGGCCACGTCCTCGAACCGGACGGAAGCGTGAAGGACGCGGCCCTCGCACTGGCCGAACGCCGCGTCCAGCCCTACGAACCTGCGGCGAAGGAAGGCATCGCACTCCTGGCCGGATGTCCAGGGGCAGTCGCGCTCGCCATCGCACGGCGGCGCTCCGTTGCGATTCTCTCCCGCCAGTTGCTCACGGGCGCGGCCTGCTCGGTAGATGCTCTGCGCGCTCCTTTGGAGATATACGGGGATCGCGGAGACCGGCTGCACGCTGATCCCGTGTTGTTCGGCGTTCTCCTCAGGCTGCGGGCCGCGCTGCGGGGTTCCGACGAGGAAAGGTTCGGGATGCAGGCCCCGGTCTCGTTCCGGGTGGCGCCGCAGGTGCTCGCCCACGTCGAACGCGCCATCATCCGGTTCACCGAAGACATCGACCGCGCCGTCGGCTCGGTGAGCGACTCACCGGCTTTCGTGGAGGGGCGGTTCGTGACGACCGGGGCTTTCCACGAGGTGGAGTTGGCCGCCGGGTTCGACGCGCTCTCGGGCGCCCTGATCCGGGCCGCCGAGCTCTCGGGACAGAGGGTCCACCGCCTGCTCGATAGCCGCTTTTCCGGCCTGCCCGACCAGCTCACGCCCAACCCCGGTCCTTCTTGCGGCCTGATCGTGGTCCACAAGCGCGTCGTCGGGACACTCAACGAGCTGCGCCGTCTCGCCGCACCGGCCTCGGTCGGTTCCGCCGACACATCCCTCGGCCAGGAGGACGCCATGACGTTCGCCTTCGAGGCCGCAGAGAAGCTCCGCCGGGTGGAGGGGTTGGTGCGGGACGTGCTCGCGTGCGAGCTCCTCGTAGCGCGGCAGGCGTGGGCGCTGCGTGGCGCCGGGACGCCGTCCGGCCTGGAGGAGGTCGCGAGGCGGCTCATGGATGCCGTCGCGCCGGTGGAGGAGGACCGTCCGCCTGGTCCTGATCTGACACGGCTCGTCGGGATGCTGGAGCGAGGCGAGTTCGGAGAAACCCTCGGGCAGCGTAACCGGAGAACGGAGAGCGTGCGATGATCACCTTCGAGTCCGTCACCAAGCGATACCCTGACGGGACGGTCGCGGCAGACGACCTCAGCTTCGAGGTCCCCGAGGGCGAGCTGGTGGTCCTCGTCGGCCCGAGCGGGTGCGGCAAGACCACCGCGCTTCGTATGGTCAACCGAATGATCGAACCGACCGAGGGGCGCATAAGCGTGAACGGGCAGGACGCCGCGAGCGTGCCTGCCCCCACTCTGCGGCGCGACATAGGCTATGTCATACAGCAAGTCGGCCTCTTCCCCCACCTCACCATCGCCGACAACGTCGCCACGGTCCCGAGCCTGATCGGCTGGGACAAAGAACGCACCGACGAGCGGGTCGAGGAGTTGATAGACACGGTCGGCCTCTCCCAGGAGGTCGCCGGCCGTTACCCGCGCCAGCTCTCGGGCGGCCAGCAGCAGCGTGTCGGCGTCGCCCGGGCGCTCGCCGCGGACCCGCCCATAATGCTCATGGATGAACCGTTCGGGGCCGTCGACCCGATAGTGAGAGAGTTGCTACAGGACGAGTTCCTCCGTTTGCAAAGGGAGCTGAAGAAGACGATCATCTTCGTGACCCACGACATAGACGAGGCGATGAAGATGGGCGACCGTATCGCCATCTTCAACGTCGGGGGTGTGTTGGAACAGTACGCCACCCCGACGGACCTCCTCGCCGCACCGGTGAACGACTTCGTGGTCGACTTCCTCGGCGCCGAGCGCAACCTCAAGCGGCTCGCCCTCATCCCCGTCTCCGCCGTCGAGCCAGAATCCGGGCCGCTGGTCTCGGCGGACGCCCCAGCAGACCGCGCGAAGGAGGCGGCGCGCGAATCGGGCACGAGGTGGGTGCTCGTCTCTGACGCGGAGAAGCGTGTGCAAGGCTGGGTCTCCACTGATGACCTCGGCGGACGGGAGACGGTAGAAGAGGCGGAGGTGCATCCTTTCGGTCACTTCGTGACGCGTGATGAGTCGCTGCGGGCCGCTCTGGACGCCATGGTCGAGTCACCGCTGGGCGTGGCCGTCAGGGTGGACGAAGATGGCCGCTACGAGGGTGTTGTTACGCACAACACCCTGACCGGGGAGCTGGAGTAGCGGATGTTCCAGGGTCTCTTCGACTGGGCCTGGGTCGTGGACAATCTCGGAGACATCTGGGCGGATCTCGCCGAGCACATCGTGCTTACGGTCGTCCCCGTCGGCCTCGGCTTTCTTATGGCGTTCCCGATGGCGCTGGCGTCCATTCGCTGGCCCCGGCTCTACTCGCCGCTCCTTGGGGTGGCGGGTATCCTATTCTCGATCCCGACCCTGGCCCTGTTCGTGGTAATGATTCCGTTCACGGGTCTCTCCAAGGCCACGGCCATCATCCCTCTGACGCTGTACACGCTTCTGATACTGCTGCGCAACACGGTGGAGGGTTTGAAGGGTGTGCCCTCGCACGTCAGGGAGGCTGCGGAGGCGATGGGCTACACGCGCACGCGCCAGCTCTTCCGCATCGAGCTGCCCCTGGCGGTGCCCGTCATAGTCGCGGGGCTGCGCATAGCGACGGTCAACACCATCGCTTACGTGGCGATCACGGCCCTGATCGGGCAGGGCGGGCTGGGCAACCTGTTTATGGACGGTTTCCTGCGCCAGTTCCCGACGCCCCTGATCGTTGGCCTCGTGCTCTCGGTGACGCTTGCGGTGGCGGCTGACCTGGGGCTGCTCGGCGTGCAGCGCGTCCTGACCCCCTGGCAGAGGGACCCACGATAACATGGTCGAGGTCATAACCAGCCTCGTCGCGTGGTTCGCCGACCCCATAAACTGGCAGGGGCCAAACGGCATCCCGACCCGCGTACTCGAGCACATCTACTACTCGGTGCTCGCCATCGTCCTTGCCGTTGTGATCGCGCAGCCGGTCGGGATCTTTATCGGGCACACGGGCCGCGGGGGGGCCGTGGCGATTAACTTCTCCAACGCCGCAAGGGCCGTTCCAACGTTCGGGGTGATCCTACTTACCTTCCTCGTGGCCGGCATAGGGCTGGCACCCGTCCTGGTGGCGCTCGTGGTGCTGGCTATTCCCTCGATGGTGACGAACACCTACGCAGGCTTCCGCGCCGTTGACCGCGACGTACGCGACTCGGCGGAGGGGATGGGAATGACGGGGTGGCAGGTAGTGCGGCGGGTGGAGATCCCGGTGGCCATGCCGCTTATCATGGCTGGCGTAAGGATCTCGGCGGTTCAGATCGTGGCGACCGCGACCTTCGCCGCGGTCGTCAGCCTGGGCGGCCTCGGACGCTACATCATAGATGGGCTCGCCCAGCGCGACCTGACGCAGGTGCTCGCGGGCGCGATCCTGGTAGCAGCCCTCTCGTTGCTCACAGAGCTGGGACTCTCCCGCCTCCAGAGGGTCGTCGTCTCGAACGGACTGCAAGAGGAGAGCGAGGAGGCCAACTTGGAGACGAGGTTGGAAGGCAGGACGGGTTAGCAAATGTGTGTACCGGAAGGAGCCGTGGATGAAGTTTAGAGAGAGATGTTTGGTGTTGGCAGTAGGGCTCGTTTCGCTGCTCGTGATCGCGGCGGGTTGTGGTGGCGGGCAGGACGCGCTGCAGGAGGGTGGTGGCGGGAGCGGTTTCGTTGTAGGGTCGGCGAACTTCCCGGAGCAGTTGATCCTGGGCAACATGTACGCCGACGTGATCGAAGACCAGGGTATCGAGGTCGAACGCAGGCTCAACCTCGGCACGCGCGAGGTGGTCTTCCCGTCGCTGGAGAGCGGGGAGATCACGCTCGTGCCAGAGTACAATGGCGCCCTTTTGGCCTACCTGAGCAAGGGAGAGTCGGACGTGACGAACCCTGAGGAGACCACGAAACAACTCAGAGAGGCGCTCCCTGAGAGCCTGATCGCCCTCGAAGCATCAGACGCGCAGGATAAGGACGCCCTCGTGGTCACCCAGCAAACCGCGAATAAGTACGACCTCCAGAACACCTCCGATCTGGCCCCTGTCGCGGAAGGGCTCATAGTCGGCGGTCCCCCCGAGATGGCCGAGCGCGATGACGGCCTGCCGGGGCTCAAGCGCGTGTACGGCATCGAGTTCGAGGAGTTCAAGCCGCTGGATGCTGGCGGCCCCCTCACCATCGAGGCCCTGGCCAATGGAGACATAGACGTCGGGCGGATGTTCACCAGCCAGGGCATCATAGATGCGCGTGGCTGGGTCGTGCTGGCTGACGACAAGGAACTGAGCCCGGCCCAGAACATCGTCCCGATCATCCGCAAGCAGGACAGCAACGCGAAGATAGAGAACGCGCTGAACGAGCTCTCAGCGACGCTGAAGACCGAAGACCTGAAGAAGCTGAACAAGCGCGTCGAGGTCGACAAAGAAGACCCCGAAGACGTCGCCAGAGACTACCTGAAGCAAAAGGGGCTACTGGAATAACAGGTTCAGGCAACCGTAGCCGACAGAGGAGATCCCGCGCCAGTTCCAGCATGCGTGCGCGCTCTGTCGGCTCTTCATCCCATAGGTTGTGGTCCTGGGCGGGTCCTCCAAGAGGCCGAACAGGGCCGCGTCGCGCGGGTCGTTAGGGACGCTATCGAAGCAGACCTTGAGCAGGCGAAGTGCAGGTCGAAGACCGTATTGACGAGGCCCACAACGGTGTCCACGAGGCTGACACCATCGTCACCGGCGGGACGAGCTGTATCGGGACGACGGCCCCGAGAACGGCGAATGTCAGCCCGCGCTCGCTATTTTGGTTCGTAGGTGGGAGGAGCCGGCGGCAGGGCCAGACCACCGGCTCAGGGGGAGGGGTGATCTAGAGATAGACGGCGACTTCGCCGTCCTCCACCTCCACACGATAGGTCTTTAGCTTGAGGTCCGGCCGGCCGGGCACGCAGGGATCTCCCCCAGTTTCCAGGTCGAACTCGAAGCCGTGCCAGGGACAGAGCAAGACGTTCCTGTACTTCGACTGCTCCACGGTCCCCGGCGTGTCTGAGACCCACATCCTCTCGATGGAGCCCAGCGAGAGCCGCGCCGCCTGGTGCGGGCAGGTGTCGGCGACGACGCGGAACGTCCTGTCGTCGAGGCGGGCAACCGCGATCCTGCGGTTCCCAGTCCGGTACCCTCTCACGGTCCCTGGCGGGATCTCCTCCAGCCGGCAGAGTACGTGCCGCTGTTCACCGGAAGCTACGGTGTCCATGACAGCCTCGCTAGAAGCCATAAAACTCCCTGGCGTTTTCACGGAGGATCTTACGCTGCAGCTCCTTCGGGAAGCTGCGCGGCAGCGCCTGCTCGGGAGAATCGAAGTCCCAGTGCGGGTAGTCCGTGGCGAACATCAGGAAGTCCTCAGAGCCGATCATCTCGAACATCCTGTACAGGTCGTCCGGGTTTTCGGGGTACTCCATCGGCTGCGTCGAGAACTTGACCCTCTCTCTTATGTACTCGCTGGGGAGACGTTTGACCCACGGAACCTCTCTTCTCAGGCTCCTGTAGTTGTAGTCGAAGCGCCACATGAGGTGCGGAACCCACGTCCAGCTCGACTCGACCATCGCCACCTTTAGCTCCTCGAACTTGTCGAAGACGCCGTTCGCGACGAGGCTTATGAGCTGGCTCTGCCAGTTCTGGCTGATGGCCGTGTGCCACTCGATGTAGTAAGGGGGCAACCCCACGGCCGTCCTCGTCCCACCGCTCTGGTGGAAGGCGACGACGAGGCCGTTGCGCTCCGCGGCCTCGAAGATGGGCCAGTAGTATGGCCTGCCGAAAACGTGATGGGCCACTGCAGGCAGTATCACCTGCACGAAACGAGGGTCGGAGCCCACGCGGTCTACCTCACGGGCCGCATCTTTGGGTTCCTGGGCGGCGACCGTTATAGAACTGCGTAGCCTCTCGTCCTTGTCGAGCCAGTTCTCGGCCACCCAGTCGTTGTAGGCCGAAGCAAGGGCGGTTGCGAACTCCGGTTGAATCTGATGGTCGGTGGGGTGGAACAGGCTGATCAGGATCGCCGGCTCTATCCCAAAACGATCCAACACCTGCTCCTGCACTATCCCTAACTTGGACCCAGCCGGACTACCATCTTCGGTAACAGCGTCGGCTATCGCCACGCCAGTGACCTGCGGAAAGGCGTAAGGGTTTCCGGGGGGTCCCTTGTAGCCGTCGTTGATGGCTATCCGGCTCCTCCACGGCTCCTCAAGGTAGGGAACGAGGTCCTTGATCGAAGTCAGCATCTCGTGGACGTCCACGTCTACCACGGAGGTCGAGACCTTCCCAGCCTCCGGACGCCCTCCCCTCATTACGTCAGTCACGTCAACAAACCTCCTTTTAATTCATTTTGTTGACTAACAAACTTAACAAAGCGATAGGGTAGCCCAACGGTTGTGGGGGGTCAAGAAAAATGGGTAGCAAAGTTTACTGTGTGCCTGCTCGTGGAAGCTTACAATCGCCATTCCTGCGCAGAAAGAACGAACTTTACGCTAACCGCCACAAATCTTTAGCTCTCGGCTAGGGGCGTGGACCCGATACAGCATCGGGTCCACGCCCCTAGCCGACCAGGCACTCGCAGCCCCGTCGAAAATTTCACGAGGAATTTACCGGCGCGGCCTTGACGCCGTGAATTCGCCAGGGTATCTTCTCCGCTTTGTACACCGAGTTGATAGAAAAAGTAAACAATGATGTCGAATCCCCACGAAGGAGGGCACAGATGAGTTCAATGGAGAGGCTTGGCGGGGAGGACACGGGGCGCGAGAGTTCGATCACGAAGGTTGGAGTGGCGAGCGCGATCGGCGCCACCATCGAGTGGTACGACTTCTTCCTCTACGGGACGGCGGCTGGCCTGATCTTCAACCAGCTCTTCTTTCCTCCTGGCAACCCGACCGCGGGCACCCTCGCGGCGTATGCCACGTTTGCGGCGGGCTTCGTGGCCCGTCCCGTCGGTGGCTTCATCTTTGGCCACTTCGGCGACAGGATCGGGCGCAAGACCATGCTGGTCTTGACGCTGCTCATCATGGGGGTGGCCACGTTTGCAATTGGCTTGTTGCCGACCTACGCCCAGATCGGGATCTGGGCGCCGATCCTACTACTGGCGCTTCGGATCTTGCAGGGTATAGGCCTCGGGGGTGAATGGGGAGGGGCGGTCCTGATGGCCGTCGAGCACGCTCCAGAGGGCCGGAGGGGCTTCTACGGGAGCTGGCCCCAGATAGGTGTGGGGGCAGGGCTGCTGCTCGGCACGGGGGCCTTTAGCGTGCTCTCCATAGTCCTGCCCGAAGAGGCCTTCCTCTCCTGGGGGTGGAGGGCGGCGTTCCTCGTGAGCGGCATTCTGGTCGCGGTCGGGATGTACATCAGGCTGCAGATCATGGAGAGCCCGGCGTTTACCGAGGTCAAAGACACCAGCAGCGAGGCCAGGGTGCCCTTCGTGGAGTTGCTGCGCACGCAGCCCAAGGAAGCCTTCCTGAGCGTGGGCTCGCGGTTCGCCGAGGGTGTGTCCTTCAATGTCTACGGGGTTTTCGTGATCTCCTACATCACGACCCAGCTCGAGTTGCCGATGACCACAGCCCTTCTGGGCGTGAGCTTGGCCGCGGCGATCATGTGCGTCCTGACCCCGGTCTACGGGGCGCTCTCCGACAGGGTAGGAAGACGGCCGGTGTTCGCAGTGGGCGCGGTGCTCTTCGGGCTCTTTGCCATACCCTCCTTTCTCCTGTTCAACACGGGGCAGACGCTCTGGATCGTGCTAGCGCTCGTGGTCGCGTTCGGGATCATCCACCCGGCAATGGAGGGCGTCCTGTCGTCGTTCTGGTCTGAGCTTTTCGACACGAGGGTGCGTTACACGGGGGTCTCCTTCGCCTACCAGTTCTCGGGCATCTTCGCCAGCGGTCTCACGCCTCTGGTCGCCACCTGGCTGCTTGCCGCGGGAGGCGGTCGCCCATGGTTCCTCGGTGCTTACATGATGGGCGCGGCGCTCGTGACCGTGATCTGCATCTTCGCGCTCCCCGAGACCTACCGGAGAGGCATCGACCCGGTGAGGGCCCCCGCGAGGGACCCGGAACCCGAACCGGCCGTGAAAGGCTAGAGGGTGCGAAGGCAGACCGGTGCGCGCGAGAACTCGACCGGGGCAAGAGGAGGATTGCTCGAGCGTCTCTTCTCCAGGGACAGCACATACCTCCCGCTCATCCTCAAGGCGCAGCTGGTGTTTCTGGTGGGGCTTGTGGCAATGGCCTTCGTCCTGCCGCTTTCTGGTTCGGAGAGGGGGGTCGTCCTCCTGTCCGCTGGCGCGTTGGCCGGGCTGACCTGGGCCGTCCTGGATCATGTGGGACAGAGATGAGCGCGGCCGGCCGCCCTGGACCTCCCGGAGATATGCGCCGGTTTAATCGTGGACTTTCGGTCCCACAGGACCGTATCGGGCGCCGGGCCGACCACGCAAATCCCTCTGCGCTGATATGGGAGTTCGCTGAGTTCGTGTTCTATCACGCGGAGTGCGCAGACGAGGTGATGGAGGTCAAGTTGGACGAAGGTTCGATCGCTTGTTGGTGCTTGCCCTGTGACGAGTTGCGGGTCTTTGGCACCACGGGAAAGCCGGACGGCCCGAGGCCGTTCGCGCGCACTGGCGCTGTGCGAATTCCACTGAATCTTCGGGAGAGGGGTAAGAGAGTGCATGCCATCAGGGTACTCGAGGAAGATCACGCAAGGATCGAAGCTCTCCTGAGCGAGCTGTCCGGCGCCGATGAAGCCACTAGAACAACGCTTTCGAAGCGCCTCGCGGGGGAGCTTGTTGTTCATACCATAGCTGAAGACAATGTATTTCTCCCTCAGGTCGAAGAGGCGATCGAGGAGGACGAACGGATGAGTGAAGAGTACTTCGACGAGGACACTCTCGCGGAGGCTACCAGCCTGGTAGCGGAGGTCTACGAGCACAACGGGTGGATAAGGGACCTTCTCCAACGGCCGTGGCCCGCAACCGCGGGTGATCACATAGACGGGCTGCGGAAGGCCGTTGAGTTCCACGTCGGGCAGGAAGAAGCGCTGTTCCCGAAAGCGCGAGAAGTCCTCGAAGAAGAAGACTTCGAGAGGATCGGGGACCTCATCGAACACTGCAAGTGGCAGGTGAGGGGCCTCGCGCAAGCCAAGCTGGCTTCGTCGTCCAGCTTCCAACCCGCACCGGTAGAAACGTTGCTGGAATGAGATCTCCAAAGGCCCATAAGGACACTGGCACAAGGAGGAAAAGAGATGGGACGCACGGCGAACGAGTGGGGACAGAAACCACCTCTCCCCGAGACACATTACGTAGATTCGCTCGTCTACACCGACGAGGAGATCTTCGAGGAAGAGAAGCGGAGAATCTTTGCGAAAACGTGGATGTTGGCCTGCCACGAGAGCGAGCTCCCCGAGCCCAACGATTACCGCACCTACCATCACCCCGCGGGCGCAAACCTCATCGTGGTGCGCGGTGAGGACGACGAGGTCCGCTCGTTCTACAACGTCTGCCCGCACAGGGGCAACACGGTTCTCTACAGCCCGTCGGGCAACGCCAAGCGCATGACCTGCATCTTCCACGCCTGGTCTTTCGACTACCTGGGTAACTGCGTCGGTCTTCCGCGAGAGAAGGCCGGCTACTGCTCGGGCGACGACTGCGGCATAACCAGGGCAGACCTCGGCCTGCGCGGGGTAAGGACGCAGGTCGGTTACGGCGGCTTCGTCTACGTCAACCTCGACGACGATTGCGGCCCCCTAGAGGATCACATCGGAGCCGCGCTGGACACCATCATCGAGCAGATAGACACCGAGCCTTTGGAAGTCTTCTCGTACCACAGGGCGGTCGTGGACACCAACTACAAGCTCTGGCACGATACCAACAGCGAGTTCTATCACGACTACCTGCACGTCCATAATCGTCTTACGAGCATGAAGCAGGAAGGGTACTTCGAGAGGAAGATGATCCCCTTCCCGAACGGCCACGCTGAGGTGGGATCTCAAGAGGTGCACTACGAGGCCTACGAAGGCGGTAAAGGCAGGGCGGACGCCGGCTTCCCCGGCGTCGAGGGGAACCCTTGGTCCCTCATAGACCTGTTTCCCGGCTACTCCTACAATCTACGCGCCTCGGTGCTGCGCGTGGACTCACAGATACCACTTGGTCCCAACAAGACCATCGTCGAGTATCGTAGCCTCGGCCTCAAGAGCGACAACGAGGAGCAGCGCCGCCAGCGGGTCAAGGACAACCTGGTGATCTGGGGTCCGTTCGGACGCAACCTGCACGAGGACTTGCTCGCCGTCCACGGTCAGGGACGCGCCATCCCCAACGGCTCGCGCTACGTCCTGCACGGCAGAGAGGAAGACAGCACCATCCACGACGAGGTCGGTATGCGCCACTTCTACGCCGAGTGGAGCAAGCACATGGGTCGCCTCGCTAGCGATCCCACCAAGAAATCCGAAACCGGGGAACCGGCCAGGGTCTAGTGACGCCATGAAGCCGGGCGAAGAGCTTGCCTCGTACTCTTATCAGGCGTCGTAAATGCGGCACGTACTTGTGAAGGAGGCCACGCAGATGATCACCAGCATCGCGGCGGACAGAGGCATACACGAGCGGGTGAGGGAGTTGATCTATCGCTCCTGCCTCCACCTCGACGAGGGCGACTTCGAGGGGTGGTTGGGCCTGTGCGCTCCCGAGTTCCGCTACACCATCACCGCCTACAGCCCGGAGATCCGTAAGGAGATGACCTGGCTCGACCACGACCGCGACGGCATGGATGGCCTCTTCAAGATGCTCCCCAAGCACAACTCGGACCATACGCCCCTTACCCGCCACGCGAGCGTGTACCTCATCGAGTTCGACGAAGCCGGCAGTGAAGCGTCCGTTCTCACCTCGGTGGTCGTCTACAGGACACAGCTCGACGGTGGCTCCACGGATCTCTTCGCCGTCGGCAAGTACTTCGACACCGTAAGCCTCGAGGGCGAGACCCCGCTGCTGGCCGCCCGCAACGTGCGCCTCGATACCAGGGAGTTCGGAATCGGCTCCCATATGCCCCTGTAGGTTCAGGCCAGAGTGGGAGACTCGCTAAGCCTTACGCGATCCGAGGCATCCGACGCGCAGAACGAGAACGCCCCGTGGCCATCCAACAAACCGCCGAAAGGTGCGATCATTAGCAAGAGGAGAGCCACAACAGGCAGCATGAAGACCTCTGGCTCGCTTGGGTAGGAAATGCGAGTCTTGTAGAAGGTCGTTGACCCGATACCTGCGAGGAAGGCTGATTTGCAGAACGGACACGGCATACGCAAACCGTTGCCGCCGGAGAGATTCGTGGATCTTCGGGAAGGCGAGGCGACGCCAGGGGACCCTACCGGCGACCTCGCATACAACGCGGAGATGCGGTGGGAAGCGATGGCGGGGAATGGATACCTGACGCCCGTCGGGAGCTTCTTCGTCCGCAGCCACGCCCCGACGCCGAGCATAGATCCCGCATCCTGGACCCTGCGTGTGGAGGGTCCAGGCGTCGAGCGTCCGCTGGAGCTCTCTTACGACGACCTGTCGAACATGCCGCAGGCGTCCATCGTGCGGGCGCTGGAGTGTGCCGGCAACGGCCGCGCGTTCTTCGAGGAGGTTCAGGGGCGACAGGCGGAGGGCACTCAGTGGCGGCTCGGGGCCGTCGGCGTGGCGGAGTGGACCGGGGTTCCGTTGCGCGAGGTCCTGGAGCGGGCAGGGCTCAAGGTTTCGGCCCGCGAGATAATGCTGGAGAGCCTGGACGAGGTGCGGATGCGGCGGCCGTTGCCCGTAGAGAAGGCCGGGGAGGAAGGCACGTTGCTGGCCTTCCGCATGAATGGGGAGCCGTTGACCCCGGATCACGGTTTCCCGCTGCGCGCGATAGTCTCCGGCTGGGCCGCCGTGGCGAGCGTGAAGTGGCTCGGGCGCATCCACGTCTCCGAGACGCCGCTCTCTTCTCCCTGGAACACGGACAAGTACGTGCTCACCGGCGCGAAGTTCGGCGCGAGGCGCGAACCCGTAGAGGAGCGGGGCGTGAAGAGCGCCCTCGAACTGCCGTGGCCGGCGCGGCTCCCTGCCGGCAGACACGTCCTGTATGGCAGGTCGTGGTCTGGGTCTGGCGCCATCTCCCACGTCGAGTACTCTGTGGATAGGGGTGCCTGGCGTGGGGCGCGACTGTTCGGGGAGAACATCCCCGGGGCGTGGGCGCGGTGGAGCTTCGAGTGGGACGCAGAGGCGGGCTGGCACGAGGTCAGGGTCAGGGCCACAGATGAGGCGGGCAACGCCCAGCCGGACGAGGTGGGGTGGAATGATCTAGGATACCTCTACGACGGCGTCGTCGGACACCCCGTCGAGGTGCACTAGGGGATGAGACGAGACCGGCGCCGGGAAGGAGGAGCGCCCGTGAAAGAGAGAGACCACGACTATCTCTTCGAACAGTTCCGCGTCGAACGCGGGTGCCTCGGCTACGTGGTCGCCAGCGCCCGTCGGGCCGCGGTCTTCGACCCCGAACTCGAGATGGTCGAGCCCATGCTCGATTTCGTCTTCGAGCACGGCCTCAAGCCAGCCTACATAGTGGATACCCACACGCACGCCGACCACATCTCGGGCGCCAGGGAGCTCAAGGCAAAGACGACGGCCAAGATCGTCATGCACGAGAACGCCCCGGCGAGCTGCGTGGACATAAGGGTCGAGGATGGCGACCGGCTGCCGATCGGCGACCTCTCGATAAAGTTCGTTCATACTCCGGGGCACGCCAAGGACCTCGTCTCCGTGATGCTGCCAGACCGCATCCTCACCGCCGACGCCCTCCTGATAGGGTCCTGCGGGCGCACCGACCTCCCAAACGGCAACGCCGTCCGCCAGTACCACAGCCTGTATTACACTTACCGTTCCCTCCCCGACGACCTGCTCGTCTACCCCGGGCACGACTACAACGACCGCGATCGCTCGACCTTGAAGGAGGAGAAGGAGAACAACCCCAAGATGCACTTCGACACGGAGGAGGAATTCGTCGATTACATGGAACGGGAGAACCCGGACACGCTAACGCCCGTCTACCAACTGGCCGACGCCCTGAAAGCGAATATGGCTTGAAAGGCTTCAGGCTTCAGGAATAACCTGTAGTCCGATGCCTCTACGAAAGGAGTGACGAATGAGCGTAACCGACGAACTATTAAGGAACAACGAGGAGTACGTGAGCTCGTTCGACAAGGGCGATCTCCCGATGCCTCCGGGCAAGCACATCGCCATCGTCACGTGCATGGACGCCCGTTTGAGCCCTTACGTCATGCTCGGGCTTCAGGAGGGCGACGCGCACGTCATACGCAACGCCGGGGGTGTGATCACCGACGACGAGATCCGCTCTCTGATGATCTCCCAGCGCCTGCTCGGGACAGAAGAGATCATGCTCATACAACACACGGACTGCGGGATGCTGACCTTCTCAGACGACGAGGTGAAGCAGCAGATCCACGACGACGTGGGCATTAAGCCCCACTTCTCCCTGGAGTCGTTCTCCGATCTCGACGTGAACCTGCACCAGTCCATCGCCCGCATAAAGACGAGCCCGTTCATCCCCAACAAGGAGAGCGTACGCGGCTTCGTCTACGAGGTCGAGACCGGGCGCCTTCGAGAAGTCACGAGCTAGTCAGCACGCTCCGGCCTTCGGCCTACGCTTGTCGGCACGCTCGGGCTAGCGCCCTCGCTTGTCAGCAACGCTAAGCCCTCCGGGCTCGCGGTTGGCTTTTTGGTTCAGGCCTCGCTCTGCGGCACACGAAGAATCGCTGCCCACGGCGGTAGGGTACGATGCTCATGGCGGCGCCGCGAGACGACTTCCTGACAAGGCGCCGACCGGAGGGAGGCGCCGGGCTGACAAGCGAAGGCGTCAGCCTGAGCGTGCCGACAAGCGGAGCCCGAAGGGCGTAGCGTGCTGACTAGCTGCCGTAGGCAGCGTGCTGCGAAGCAGGCGCAGGCGGCGTGCTGACATGCTAAAGTGCGGATTTTGGGGCAATCGTGCGGGGACGGCCTGGATTGAGCAAGAAATCGAAGAGGGCGCTGACGCGTGGGGATTTCTTGAGGGCCGCGGGCGTCGGAGCGGCGGGGGCGACCCTGCTCGGAGCGGCCGGGTGCGGCGGGCTCGCCGGCAAGGGGCCTCGCCTGCCGGAAGAGTACCTGCCCGGCGGGGGGGCTGGGCCGAACGTCATCCTGGTGATCATTGACACCCTCAGGCGGGACCACGTCGGCGCCTACGGCAACCCCTGGATCCAGACCCCCACCCTCGACGCCCTCGCCGAAGAGAGCCTGCTGTTCACCCGCGCCCACCCCGAGGCGATGCCCACCCTGCCGGCCAGGCGCGCCATCCACACGGGGATGAGGACCTGGCCGACCCGCCCTCCCTCCTACGGGTGGAAATCCATACCCGCCGGGCAGACCACAGTGGCCGAGACGCTCTCGAGGGAGGGCTTCGGCACCTACCTCGTGACCGACACCTACGTCCAGTTTCGTGGCGATCTGAACTTCGGTCGGGGCTTTGACTACTACCGGACGATCCGGGGCCAGGAGAAGGACACCTACAAGGACCCGTCCTCGGTGAACGAAGAGTGGATGCGAGAACACTACCTGATCCTCGGCGAGGGCAAGAAGGCCCGCCAGTACCTCGCCAACGTCCAGGACCGCAACGGCGAAGAAGACTACTTCGCCCCCAGGGTGTTCTCCGACGCCGCGCAGGCGCTGGATGAGGCCGTCGGGGAGAACAGGCCTTTTTTCCTGGTGGCTGACTGCTACGACCCGCACGAGCCCTGGGACCCGCCACAGGAGTACGTCTCCCTCTACGACGAAGGCTACACGGGCAAGGAACCCCTCGACGATAACTACGGCAGGGACGACTACCTCACCGACCGCCAACTCCTCAGGATGAGGGCGGCCTACGCCGGGGAGGTCACCATGATGGACCGCTGGCTCGGCAAGTTCATCGAGAGGGCGTACGAGATCGGGGTGATGGAGAGGACTCTGCTCGTCGTCGTAAGCGATCACGGCCACCTCCTCGGGGAGCACGGTTACACGGGCAAGCTCGCCTACGCCCTCTACCCCGAGATGACGGACACCGTCCTCATGGTGAGGCACCCGCGGGGCGAAGGGGCCGGAACGAGCAGCGACTTCTACGCCTCGACCCACGACGTTGCACCGACCATCCTCGGCTTCCTTGGAATAGAGCAGCCCGCGCCCATGGACGGGCAGAACCTCATACCCCTCCTCGAAGGCAAGGAGCCCCTAGAACCGAGAGACCACATCACCCAGGGCTACAAAGACTACGTCTGCTGCCGCGACGAGTACAGGGTGATGTTCTGCCGCAACGACGGGACCGACGCCCACCTCTTCGACGCCGTAAACGACGCGGACCAGAGGAGAGACCTGGCAGAGACCGAGCCCGAGACCGTGAGAAGGATGTACGAAGATTACGCCCAGAGAGGACGCTGCAGGACGCCTTCCCAATTTCTGAAAGCAAGGCTTCAGGTTTCAGGCATCCGGCAACAGGTTTCAGGAGGGTTTTTGTGGCGTGATTTGCCGAGTGGAGACACCGTATAGTGCTTGCCTGGGCTCATCCTTTTCGAGGACCGCTGTAGAGCGCCGTATGGTGTATACCTGGGCTCCCTCCGCAGAACAATCTGCCGCTGCAGTTGACCAGCTTCGTGAGTCGCGGGCGGGAGGTCGCCGATCTGGAGGCGGTCCTGGCGGGTGGGGCGTGTTTGGTTACCAAGTGACGACCATCGTCGCTAAGGGTCAGGCTCGTGCCATCCTACGCCGAGCTTGCGAAAATCCGCGTCGAAGGACGCCACGCCCTCGCCGCGAGACCGGGCCGTCTGGGCGAGAAGCGCGTCGACGAAGTCTACGTTCTCTTCCGCCATACTCTCCAGCGCACCGGTCACCGTCCTCGAGCCCTCGACCTTCAGCCCGTGGTCGACGAGCAACGGTACCAGAGCGGCGGAGATCTCCTGCTTCGAATACCCGTAGAAAGACTGCAGTACCCACACCGTCTCTGCCACCACCACCGAATGGACCTTGAGGGAAAGTTCACCCCGCTGCGCCCCCTCCAGCAGCTTCGCGGCCCTCGCGGCAAGCTCGGGCGGCTCGTCGGTAAGGAAGCGCAAGAGCACGTTGGCATCCGCCCAGTAGACGCCCCCGTTGCTCAAGAAGAACCCCGCCCGAGCGTCTCACGGACCGCCCAATCCCGCGCCGCCTCCCGCTCGGCCTCCTTCCCAGGGTATCGCCCCCTCGCCGGCAGACTACCCTTGAGTTCTCGCCAGAGTCCTGCGCCTCTCGACCTCGAGGCGCACAGAGCCCCCCTCTAGCAGCTCGAACACCAGCCGGTCCCCAACCCTCAGTCCCAACCTCTCCCGTACCTCCTTCGGAACGGTGAGTTGTCCCTTACTGGTAAGAGTAGCCTTTATCATGAAAATTCTCCTTACTTTACGAGCAAGATCTTACCACGTGGCGACCATCCCACGTAGCCCCCTCAAGGAACAATGGTTATAATTGTTCTCAGGCAACGTTGGGAGAGTTGGATCTTACCTTATTCGTCGGCGCAGATGGCCGTTCTTTCTTTAGCCGACCTCCTTGTCGGCGAGGTGAGGCTCTCCGGAGAAAACCCGAAGGTCTGAGGTGGCTGGCTCGTCCCGTAACACCCCGCACCGCTGCGACACTTCGGGCAGCGGCCCCGGCTCGCCTGTGGCCTTCCCCCGGATGCGTGTCGCGGAGCGCGTGGCCAGCAATCTGCCAGCGGAGCTCACAAGCTTCGTCGGGCGCGGGCGGGAGGTCGAAGATCTGGAGACGCTCCTCGAGGGAGAGGCGCGTTTGGTTACCCTCACCGGGCCAGGAGGATGCGGCAAGACTCGTCTGGCGCTATCCGCGGCGTCAAGACTGGCCGGAGGGTTCGAGGATGGCGTATGGTGGGTGGAGCTGGCGCCGCTCTCGGATCCCGCCCTCGTACCGCAGGCGGTGGCTTCGGCGATAGGCGTGCGCGAAGCGCCGGGGCGCTCCCCGACCGAGGCGCTACTGGAACATCTGGAGAGCCGGGAGCCGCTCCTCGTCCTCGACAACTGCGAGCACCTCGTACAGTGTTGCGCCGATCTCGTCGATACATTGTTGCGCTCCTGTCCCAGGGTGCGCGTCCTCGCGACCAGCCGCGAGACTCTGGGCATCGTCGGGGAGAGAGCCTGGCTGGTGCCCTCGCTCGCACTCCCAGGTCAACAGTCCTCCATCGAGGAGATGATGCAGTCCGAAGCCATAAACCTCTTCGCCGAGCGGGCGCGGGCCGTGGTCTCGACGTTCGAGTTGACGGAGCACAACGCTCCCGCGGTAGCCAGGGTGTGCCGCATGCTGGACGGGATGCCTCTGGCAATAGAGCTTGCAGCAGCGAGGGTGAGGGTGCTCTCCGTGGGGCAGATCTCCTCCCGCCTGCAAGACTCTTTCGCCCTGTTGTCTGGAGGCAGCCGTACCGCCCTGCCCCGCCAGAGGACGCTCAAGGCCGCGATCGACTGGAGCTATGAGCTGCTGAGCGAAAACGAGCGCATCCTCCTGGGGAGGCTTTCTGTGTTCGCGGGTGGATGGACGCTGGAAGCGGCGGAGGCTGTAGGGTCCGGTGGTGGCATCGGGCGGGAGGAGGTGTTGGATCTGCTCGCTCATCTGGTGGACAAGTCGATGGTGGTGAGCGGGGCGGGAGCAGAGGGCGCTTTGCGCTATGGAATGCTGGAGCCGGTAAGGCAGTACGGAGAACAGAAACTCGAAGAGAGCGGGGAGGCGGCGCGAGTCCGCAAGCGGCACGCGGAGTATTACCTGGCCTTGGCCGAAGAAGCAGAGCCTGAACTAAAGGGAGCGGGGCAAGCACAGTGGCTGGGACGGCTGGAGAGGGATCGCGGCAACCTCCGGTCCGCTCTAGGGTGGTCGAGCGAGAGCGGGAATGCCGAACTGGGCTTGCGCCTGGCTGGGGCGCTGGAGCGGTTCTGGTGGGCGCGCGGACACCTGAGCGAGGGACGTAGATGGCTGGAAATGGGGCTCGCCGGCAGCGGAGAGTCACCGGCAGCTGCGCGGGCACAGGCGCTAAACGAGGCCGGTTGGCTGGCGCTCTGGCAAGACGACCTCCAGCGGGCAGTGGAGTTTCTCGAAGAGAGCCTTGATTCGTTCGAGGAGCTGGAGGACG
The DNA here is from genome assembly GCA_963840835.1 of uncultured Rubrobacteraceae bacterium. GTDB lineage: Bacteria > Actinomycetota > Rubrobacteria > Rubrobacterales > Rubrobacteraceae > Rubrobacter_D. Next base: position 38,930 of record CAWJAM010000006.1, read on the forward strand.
AACGTGGCATCGCGACCTCGCTCACCAACCTGGGGCACGCGGTGCTGCACCAGGACGACAAGGAGCGGCTGAAGGCGCTGAGCAGGGAGGCCGAGACGCTGCGGGAGAGGTTCGTGGACCGGTGGGCGATTGCCGAGTTGCTCATTTTCCTGGGGATGGCGGCGCTCTACGAAGGAGATCACCAGCGGGGGGGGGCGCTGTTGGAGGAGAGCATGGCCTCTTTTCGGGATCTGGAGGATACGCAGCGCGTCACCATATGCGTCACCTACCTGTGGATGGCCGCGCTCGAGGGCGGGGAGCATGACCGGGCGGCGGCGCTGTTGGAGGAGGATTTCCGCCGGTTGCAGAGGCTGGAGATCAAACCACGAATACAGATCTACGACGGCCTGATGGGATTGGCCGTTCTGGCCGCCCTGGGCGGAAGACCGGCTCGCGCGACGCGGCTGTGCGGAGCAGCGGAGACCCTGCGAGAAGCCATCAACCTCTCACTCCTGATGTGGGATCATACGCCTACTAATTTCGAGACCCAACTGAACACCGCGCGCTCCCGGCTAGAGGAGACCGCGGGGGAAGCGGCGTGGGCCGAAGGGCAAGCGATGTCTCCAGAAGAGGCAGTCGACTACGCCCTCTCAGAAGGGGAAAAGCCAGGCTCATCCCCTCCCTCCACAACGTCTTACCCGGCCGGCTTGAGCGCAAGGGAGGTAGAGGTGCTGAGGCTCGTGGCAAAGGGCCTCACTAACCCCCAGATAGCAAAGGAACTGTTCATCAGCCCGCGCACCGTGGACCGGCATCTCAATTCCGTCTACCGCAAGGTGGGGGTAAGCTCCCGGGTCGCTGCCGCCCGATTCGCCACGGAACACGACCTCCTCTGATTCCACTCTAGCCATAACCCACCCCTCCCAACCCACCGCGATCTCCCACACTTCAGCAAATACAACAAGCTGAAATGCTGACAGGCTGAAATGCTGAATTGCTAACAATGGGTGTTTCCACCCATTGCGCGCCGTCCCGAGAATGGGTGTATCGAATGGGTGTTTCTCTGGATGGCACGTTTGCTCCGCTCCCTTAGTGTGACCCCAACGAACAGCGACACCCGCCAAACGAGAGAAGCGGGAGAAGGGAGCGAAAGGATGAACGAGAGGCTAAGGAAATGGGCAGCTCTGGTGCTGGTCTTGATAACGATGCTGGCAGCGAACCTCGCTTTCGGGGAGGACCCCGGAGCGTGCTACGAGGCTTACCTGGAGAGCGGACTTACAGAGCAGCAGATGACATTTGATGAGTTCCGCCACTTCTACTCAGACACCCTCTGCGCCCGAGGCGGCGAGAACTTTCAGGTGGCGCGCGAGGGCAGGGATCTTGGAGAGACGCAGTGAGCGAGCAGCTACGAGGAAGAGAGGTACACGAGATGGTCAAAGTAACGATAGAGGTACGCAGCGGATCAGCCCGCATCGGTGTAGCGGTGCAGGCAGAGAGTATCCAGCGGGCGCTGAGCCTGGTTAGAGGACGGTTCCCCGGCAGGCGTTGCCGGGTCGAGTTCCCCATAGAGCCCGAAGGTTACTTCGTCGCGGGTCACAGTGCCCGAGCAGGGACGGTCGAGCTGCCGAAGGAGATGGCAGCTTGAGAAGCGAGTGGGAGAAGACCCGCTCCCGGAGAAAGGAGGCACTCGGAAAGAAGTAAGCACAGGAACTACAGAGAGAACATTGGGAAATCAAAGCAAAGACCAACCGAAGAAAGGAAAAAGAGACAATGACGAACACACAGACAACAAAGACAAACCACTACCTCAAGGCGCTACTGGCGCTGGCGATACTGGCGATGATGGCGAGCCTGCTGGTGGCCTCGGCTGCCAGGCCCGCCCACGCCGCGTCCAACACGTTCACCGTCACCCGCATAGACGACAGGCCGGACGCCAATCCCGGCGACGGCATCTGCAGCTTCAGCACCTCCGGGACGTTCTGCACCTTGAGGGCTGCCATCCAGGAGGCAAACGCCACCACCGACCCGGACACCATCGCCTTCGGCATCAACGCCGCAGGCGGGGTCGCGACCATCTCCCCGAACTCGCCCCTGCCAGACATAATCACTCCGGTGACCATAGACGGCTACACCCAGCCGGGTGCCCAAAAGAACACCCTCGCCCAGGGCACCAACGCGCAGCCCAAGATCGAGCTGAGCGGGGCCAATGCCGGCTCAGCGGACGGGCTGGAATTCGACAGCTTCCTGGGCACGAGGAAGGCGTCGGGCAGCGTCGTGCGGGGGCTGATCGTAAACCGCTTCTCCCGCTCCGGCATCGTGGTCAGGGACCTCGACAACGTGAGGATCGAGGGCAATTTCGTGGGCACCGACCCCTCCGGCACCCTCGATAGGGGCAACGGGGGCGACGGGGTGGAGATCCTCGACGGGGCCACCTTCAACACGGTGGGCGGCCTCAACGCGTCCACCAATCCGGCGGTGCGCAACCTGATCTCCGGCAACGACCTCGACGGCGTGCGAATCCACGGTTTCACCTCCGTCGGGCTGAAGACGACGCACAACGAGGTGTATGGCAACCTCATCGGTACCAAGAAGGACGGGGTAGGAGCCCTCGGCAACGTCGGCAGCGGCGTGTCGGTCCAGGGCGCCTCGTCAAACCGCTTCGGGAGGCAGGGGCAGTCGTCGTCCAACACCATCGCCTTCAACGGCCAAAACGGGGTGAGCGTCGCCCCCGAGAGCGGCGACCCCGCGGTCGGCAACGACATAGGGACCAACTCCATCTTCTCCAACGCCAGCCTGGGCATCGACCTGCTCCAGGGGGCCAACGGCCAGCAGAACAAGCCGGTTCTCAGCTCAGCCAAGAACGGGGGCGGCAAGACCACTGTGAAGGGCACGCTGAGTTCCCTGCCCAACACGTTCCACGTGCTGTTCTTCTACTCCAACCCTTCGGGCGGGGACGAGGGCAAGGTCTACCTCGGCGGCCAGAGCGTGACCACCGACGGCTCGGGCAACGCCGCCTTCGCCTTCCAGCCCCTGAGCAAGGTCGCTAGGGGGCAGACCATCACGGCCACGGTGACCTCCAACGCCTCCAGCAACACCATCGCCAACAGCTCCGAGCTCTCCGCGCCTAGGACCGTCAGGTAGTCCGGCAGAGGTCGCCAATTCCACGAGAACGGGGCGGGGCGCGAAGCTCCGCCCCCTGGAAAAGGAACAAAGAGCATGGCGAACAACGAAACAGTACTGGTAACCGGAGCGACCAGCAAAATCGGGCACAGAGAAATCCTGATGCCTGTAGCCTGATGCCTCTCCAATCCTTCCCCGCGCCGCATCAAAGGAAAAATCAGCAGACTACCTTGACCTGCAATTGATGCTGGTCTACAGTCTGTCGATGCCTATAAATTCAGTAGACAAAGTAGTTAATATGCCTCGCGGTATGCTCTCATGACGTTACGGCTGGTAATCCTGGGCGCAGTGCGGGACGCTTACGCTGTCGAGGACGAGAGAGAGGCGCATATGACGAACAGCAAACCCGTTGCTCTGTGGGCTGTACCCCGTTCTATCTCCACGGCGTTTGAGAGGGTGTTTGTGGAGAGGGACGACTTCGAGGTATTGCACGAGCCGTTCTCGGCTGCTTACTATTACGGCGAGGACCGCGTAAGCGACCGCTTCGCGGGTGCCGAGTCGAAGCCCGAGTACAGTTACGAGAGGGTGGTCGAGGACGTCTTCAGGCCGCGCGAGGAGCGCGTCTTCCTCAAAGATATGGCCTATCACGCCAAGAAGGTGTTCAGCCCCGAGTTCGCCTCGCGGTTCGTCAACACCTTCATCATCAGGGACCCCAAGTACGTATTGATGTCGTTGTACAAGATGTGGCCGGACTTCACGCTGGAGGAGACCGGATATGAGGATCTTTACAGGATGTTCAGGTACGCGACGGACGCTGGGGAGGACGTAGCCGTCGTCGATGCGATGACCTTTTCGGAGAACCCTGCCGGGGTACTCGCGGCCTACTGCGAGCACCTCGAGGTGCCGTTCACATCGGGTTCGCTCACGTGGGAGTCGAGGGATGTCAGGAGATGGGAGAGCTGGGAGGGATGGCACGAGGATGCCGAGAGCAGCACGGGTATAGAGCCGGCCGAACGGCTGGACCCCAAGCTCCCCGAGGAGTTGGAGGCCGCGTACGAGTTCTGTTTACCCTACTACTACGAGCTGGCCGCGCACGCGATCCCATCCGTGGCGCGGCGATCGGGAAGTAACGTCGGAGGCAGCGAGAACAGGAGAGAGGAGAGGATCATGCTCAGAACAGAGAGCCAGATAGCACCACACGGAGGAGAACTCATAGACCGCGTCGTCCCCGAGGAAGAACGCAGGGAGCGATCGATGGAGGCGGCGGGGCTACCGAGGGTGCCGTTGAGCCCGCGGGCTCTATCCGACCTGCAGATGATCTCGACCGGCGTCTTCAGCCCGCTCGAAGGCTTCATGGGGCGCGACGAGTACGAGGGCGTGGTCGAGGACATGCGCCTCGAAAGCGGCCTCGCCTGGAGCCTGCCCATCACCCTTTCGGCGGACGAAGAGAAGGCCGGGGAGCTGTCGGAGGGCTCCGAGATAGCCCTCGTCGACGGCGCGGGAGAGCCCGTCGCGACCATGATTCTCAGGGAGATGTACGGCTACGACAAGGAGCGGGAGGCGAGGCTGGTCTACAGGACCACGGACGCGGACCACCCTGGCGTGGCCGCCGTCTACGGGCAGGGAGACGTCCTGCTCGGCGGCGAGGTCGAGCTGTTGCGCCCGCCTGATGAGGGGCGTTTCCCCCGCTACTACTACACGCCGGCGCAGATCAGGGCCTCCTTCGCTGAGAAGGGCTGGAAGCGCATAGTCGGTTTCCAGACCAGGAACCCCGTGCACCGGGCACACGAGTACATCCAGAAGAGCGCGCTAGAGACGGTAGACGGCCTGCTCTTGAACCCGCTCGTCGGGGAGACCAAGTCCGACGACATACCGGCGGACGTCAGGATGAGGTCTTACGAGGTCATCCTCGATAGGTACTATCCGGAAGACCGCACGATGCTCGCGGTCTTCCCCGCGGCGATGCGCTACGCCGGTCCCAGGGAGGCCATCTTCCACGCTATCTGCCGCAAGAACTACGGCTGCTCTCACTTCATCGTCGGGCGCGACCACGCCGGCGTCGGCAGCTACTACGGAACCTACGACGCCCAGCACATCTTCGAGGAGTTCGACCCGGAGGAGTTGGGGATCACACCCCTCTTCTTCGAGCACGCGTTCTTCTGCACGGAATGCGAGGGCATGGGCTCGTCCAAGACCTGTCCCCACGACCCAGACTCGCACGTCTTCCTCTCGGGAACCAAGGTGCGCGAGATGCTCTCCAAGGGCGAGTACCCGCCCCCAGAGTTCTCCCGCCCCGAAGTAATAGAGGTGCTCATGGAAGGCCAGCGAACCCAGAGCAGATAAACGGCTGGAGGACCCGCGTTCGTGCGGGTCCTCCTCCTGCCCACGGATGCTCCGATCGGGCGGAGGAGCTTCGAGGCGCCGTGTTACGCCAGTAGAGAGCCTACGCCGTGACTGGCGACGCCGACTACCACTACTATGCCGAGCGAGACGAGCATGAAGTAGCATCCGGCGTCGAGGACGTTCTTGAGGCCAACGATGGCCGGTAGGACCAGCCAGGCGACCGCGATGGCCGAGAAGTAAACCGCCTCGGCTCCCACCATCGCGGACGCCGTCTCGCAGAGGAGCAGTAGAGCAAGTACGGCCGAACCGAGCGTGGGCCCGAGCCGTCCGCGGGCAGCGCCCCTATCTTTTCGCCCGCTTCGCACCAGAGACCGGTCAGGTCCCCTCTAGAGACTCACCTTCGCCTTTTTCCAGCGCAGCGTCCGGCGTGCGTCCGGTGTCGGTGCCTTCGCGCGCCTGGCCCTGCGGTTCGTACCAATTATCCAATCCCTGACTGCCAGCCCTGTCCCAAAGCTCGTACCAGAGATCCAGCTCCCACTTCATCGCCCCTACCTCCACTCTGTTCGCCCTTTGTCTACTTTATAAGTATACAAAATGGTATATGACTATCTGTATGGCGTCAAGAGCTGCGGTTCTTTCGGGCGCTCGCGCTGCCGGGGTGCGTGGCGCCTGGCGTACGGGGCTGTTGAACCCTAGAGGGTTTCGTGTATTCTTTACCATCGTCATAGACAAAGTTACTTAAGTAGACATTGGCCACTTATTCGGGAGGTTTCATGGGTACTAGATCCGGGCTCACCGGGCCTGAGCTGTCGTATTTGATCTGCGCGACGCCGCGTAGTGGGAGCACGCTCTTGTGCGCGGCGCTGGACGGCACGGGGATAGCGGGCCACCCTGAGGAGCATTTCGAGGTCTTGCTCGAGACGGGGCAGCGCCGGCAGCCGCGGGACTACTTCCAACGCTCCAACGACCCTGAGGTGTGGGCGCTCCTCGACGATCCCGGGTTCAGGGAGGTTCTGGGCGAATACGGTGGCAGGTACTCCGAGCACCCCGCGCGAAGGGACCCTTCCTGGAGCCCGCCGGACTTCCGGATGCTGGTCGAGAGGGCGCTAGACAAGGGGACGACCGAGAATGGCGTAATGGGGACCAAGATCATGTGGGCGTACTTCAGGGACTTCGTTCGCCTGGCGCGCAGGCGGGGACTACAGGACGTGCGTCCGTGCGAGGTGCCCGCCGCCGTGTTGCCAAACCTGGGGCAGTTCGTCTGGATGCATCGCAGGGACACCACCCGTCAGGCGGTCTCGTTGTGGAAGGCGCTCCAGACCCAGCAGTGGCGCAGGGACTCCGACGAGGACATCGGGGGGCGGGGTCTGCGGTTCAGCTTCGCCGCGATAGACCACCTCAAGCTACGCATAGACGAGCACAACGCCGCCTGGCAGGACTTCTTCTATGGGTGTGGCGTGGAGCCCATGGAGGTCGTCTACGAGGAGCTCGTCGAGGACTACGTGGGTACCGTGTTGTGGCTCCTCGATGGCATCGGGGTCCCTATCCCTGGGGACTTTGACGTCGTCGAGCCCAAGATGCGGCGGCAGGCCGACGAGCTCTCGGAGGAGTGGGTCCGTCTGTACAATGAGCGTGAAACTGTAAGGACCGTCCAGAAGGGATAAAGTTGCCGGATCTTCCGAATATCCTCTACATCCACTCCCACGACACGGGAAGGTGGGTCAGGCCGTACGGCTACTCCGTAAGGACGCCGAACATCCAGCGTCTCGCGGAGGAGGGCGTGCTGTTCCGCAAGGCGTTCTGCGCTGCCCCGACGTGTTCGGGGAGCCGGGCATGCCTGCTCACGGGGCAGTACGCCCACTCCAACGGGATGGTCGGCCTCGCCCACCGCGGTTTCTCGCTCAAGGACTACAGGCACCACATCGTGCACACCCTGCGCGAGCTCGGGTACTGGTCTGCCCTCATCGGGGAGCAGCACATCTCCAAGAAGCCGGACATAATCGGGTACGACGAGGTCGTCAAGATCAGCACCAGCCACACCGACGACGTGGTGCCAGTCACCCTCGACCTTCTGGAACGTGCCAGCGACAGGCCTTTCTTCCTCTCCGTCGGGTTCTTCGAGACCCACCGCGAGTGGTTCCGGCCCAGCTCCCCGAAAAAGGCCAACTACGTCATGCCCCCGCCCAATCTGCCGGACGCGCCCGAGACACGCCTGGACATGGCCGCCTTCCAGGAGAGCGCCAGGTCTCTGGACCGGGGCGTAGGGGCCGTCCTCGACGCCCTCGACGCCGAAGGGCTGGCCGAGGACACGCTCGTGATCTGCACGACCGACCACGGCCTCGCCTTCCCTGGCGCCAAGGCCACGCTCTACGACAGGGGCCTCGGCGTCATGCTCATCCTGCGCGGGCCAGGCGGTTTCACCGGCGGCAAGGCGAGTGACGCCCTCGTCTCCCACATAGACCTGTTTCCGACGGTCTGCGAGCTGGCCGGGATAGACCCGCCCGAGTGGTTGCAGGGCGAGTCGCTGCTACCGCTCGCAAGCGGGGAGGCCGATGAGGTCAGGGACGCCATCTTCGCGGAGAAGACCTACCACGTCGCATACGAGCCGGAGCGGTGCGTGCGCACCCACCGCTGGAAGTACATCAGGCGCTTCGGGGACAGGGTCAGACCCGTCCTGCCGAACACCGACGACGGCCCGAGCAAGGACCTGCTCCTCGCCCACGGATGGGGCGAGCGTAGATCCCCCAGGAGCAGCTCTACGACATCGTGCTCGATCCCAACGAGGCGCACAACCTCGCCTACGATCCGGCCCACGCTGATACGCTGGAGGAGTTGCGCGGGAGGCTCGAAGGGTGGATGGTCGAGACCAAAGACCCGTTACTCGACGGGGACGTCCCCGCGCCTGAGGGCGCCGAGCTAAATGACCCCGATGGGCTCTCACCCAACGACCCCACGATAGTGGCGTAAGCAAGGCCCGGAGAGGTATGTAAACTACGGCTGTAGTCACAGTCTAAGCGTCGAAAGGAACGTGTATGAACGAAGAACGCGGATTCACCCTGTGGTTCACCGGCCTCTCGGGGTCGGGCAAGACGACCATATCCGAGATCGTCGAGCGTGAGCTACGCGAGAGGGAGCGGCCCGTCGAGGTCCTCGACGGGGACATCGTGAGGACCAACCTCTCCAAGGGCCTCACCTTCTCCAGAGACGACCGTAACATAAACGTCTTGAGGATAGGCTTTGTGGCCAACCTGCTTACGCGCAACGGGGTGGGTGTAGTCGTCTCTGCCATCTCGCCTTACAAAGAGGCTCGCGACCAGGTCAGGCGCAGGATCGTGGACTTCGTCGAGGTCTTCGTCGATGCTCCCCTGGAGGTCTGCGCCGAGAGGGACGTCAAGGGCCTGTACAAAAAGGCTTTCTCCGGGGAGATCGAGCAGTTCACGGGCGTCTCCGACCCCTACGAGCCGCCGAACGCCCCCGACCTCGTCCTCAAGACGGATGAGGAGTCACCCGAAGAGAGCGCCGGCAGGGTCATCGAGAAGCTCGAGTTCTTCGGGTACCTCTGGCCCAGGGAGGCACAGGAGACGGAGTACAACTGGAGCTCCCGCTGATAGCGGCATTTCAGCACGCTTCGGCCTGCGGCCTTCGCTTGTCAGCACGGCGCTTCGCGCCTTGTCAGCACACTCCCTGCGGTCGCTTGTCAGCACTTCAGGCCTTTAGGAACTAGGTCTCGATTCTCGTGAACTTTGCTGTGAGAAGGTAGTCTCCGCGTGGGGGTGGGATCTCTCCGGAACAGGGTCGCCGTGGTGACCGGGGCTTCGAGCGGCATAGGGGCCGCCGTGGCCCGGGCGCTGAATGCCAGGGGCGCACACGTCGCGCTCGCGGCCCGCCGGGAGGAGGCGCTCCTCGAAGTCCAGGCCGGTCTCGAGATGGGCTCGGGGCAGAGGAGCATCGTCGTTCCCACCAACGTTACGGACGGCGAGCAGGTCCGTGCCCTGGTGAGGCGAGCCGCGGAGGAGCTCGGTACCGTCGAGATCCTCATCAACTGCGCAGGGGTGATGTTTTACACCATGATGAAGAACCTCAGGGAGGAGGAGTGGGAAAGGACCATCGAGGTCAACTGCAAGGGGGCCACCAACTGCGTGGGCGCCGTGCTGCCGGGGATGCTGGAGTGTGGGAGGGGGCACATCGTCACCATCTCCTCAGATGCCGGACGCAAAGTATTCCCCGGCCTCACGGTGTACTCGGCGAGCAAGTTCTTCGTGGAGGCGCTCTCCCAGGGTCTGCGGCTGGAGACGGCCGGTACCGGGTTGAGGGTGACGACCGTGCAGCCGGGCAACGTGGCGACGGACCTCCACTCGATGAGCACGGACGAGGAGGCGCTGGAGGCATACGGAGGAGAGAGCGGGGTGCGAGTGCTAGATCCCGAAGACGTCGCGGCTTCGGTGGTGCACGCGCTCGTGCAGCCCGAACACGTCGCCGTAAACGAGATCCTGGTCGAGCCCCGTGACGAGCCGGTCTGAAGACGATATGCAGCCAGGGCGGTTCGCGAACCGCCCCTACACCTGGGGATCTCTCGAAAAAGGCCTTGACCTACAGGTGATGTTCCGCTTCGATGGACCAACAGCTACGAAAAACAGCCGCGAGGACGTTGCGAATGATTATGGTTGACTCGCGGTGCAAAGAAAGGACGACAAGATGAGTATCTTTCCCGCACACATTTTGCTAGCCACCGACGGCTCCCCGCACGCGTACCTGGCGGCCGAGGTGGCGATAGACCTCGCCAAAAGCACGGACTCGCGGCTCCACGTCGTCGCGGTCGGGCGCACCTTCCCCGCCGCCGTCTACGACGAATACGTCGAGGCACGCCGCGAGGACCTCAGGCAAGAGGCCCAGGAGGTGCTCGACGAGCAGGTCAGGAGGATCGAAGAGTCGGGAGGCACCGTCGCGGTCGCCCACCTGAAGCTGGACGAGCAGAGGGACGAGGCTATTGTCCACCTCGCCGAGGACATCGACGCCGGCATGATCGTCATAGGCAGCCGCGGGTTCGGCGGTATGAGACGCGCCCTCATGGGAAACGTCGCCGACTCGGTGGTCCGTCACGCCCACTGCCCGGTCCTAGTCGTGCGCCCGACCGGTGGCACGAGCCGGCCGTTTTAGCACGCTTCGGCCTACGCTTGTCAGGATTTCTTACCGCGTCCGTTTGGAGGGAGCTGCATCGGGCTGCGTAGACGCCGGGATCCTCCGCGCACGTCATTCTCGTGAGAGAGGGGATCCACTGCTAGGGTGAGGAGCAACGGACGTATCGGACCCTTCACCCGGATTTGGCATGAGTTGGTGGCGTGGGGTGAAGAAGGAGCGGTAAGAGATTGTTCCTACCAGGATTGCGGCTATGGAGACGCTTCCTAGCAGCATGTATAGGACGACTATCTGGAGGCGCACGGCCTCTAGCGGGTCGGCGCCGGCGATGATCATGCCTACCATCGCGCCTGGCAGGAAGATTATACCCGTCGTTTTGGTGGCGTCTATGAGGGGGATGAGGGCGCGCTGGAGCGCGGTCTTGAGGATGGGTGAGACGGCCTGGCGGCTCGTAGCCCCGAGGGCCAAGGCGGCCTCGACCTTGAGGCTTTGTTCTGTTACGTCGTCGCGGATGCGGGTCATCGTCAGACTGGCGGCGTTCATGGAGTTCCCTATCACCATGCCGCCGAGCGGGATGAGGTACCGCGCCGTGGCCGGCACTATCCCGAGAGCGAGAAGTAGTCCCAATGTCGCCACGGCAGCCACCCCAACGGCGAAAGCGGCGATGAGGAAAGCCCTCGGTACGTCCCCGGCCCTGCGCGCCGAGGTCCAGGCGGCGAAGAGGACCATTCCCGCTAGGAGCAACGCGACCACCCCGAGGCTGTCGAGCCCGAAGATGTAGTCTATGACGTACCCTATCGCGGCGAGCTGCACGCAAGAGCGGACCACGGCGACGCCGATGTCCTTCTCGAGGTCCAGCCTCTCGTAGAGGCTGAGGAGGACCGCGACGGCGACGAGACCGAGTGCAGGAAGCGCCGAGCCAACAGTCTGCAATCCCGCCATGCTAGTCCCTCCCCGCGATATACCGCCGTGCCCGCTCGCCCGCCGCGGAGAAGAATTCCTCCGCGCTCCACTCTCCCTCGCTTCTTCCTCCGGCCATCAACACGACGCGGTCGGCGACCCGCTCGACCTGGGAGAGGTCGTGGCTGACGAAGACCATCGTGAGTCCCAACCTGGCGTTCAGGTCTGTGACGAGCTCTTCGATCCTGCGCCGCGCGGCCTCGTCCAACGCACTCGTCGGCTCGTCGAGCAAGAGCGCCTCCGGCCCCAGGGCGAGGGCGCGGGCGATAGAGACTCGCTGCTGCTGTCCTACGGAGAGCGCCCGCGGGTCGCGCCCCCTCAGGGAAGCGTCCAACCCCACCATCTGCAGCAGCCGTCGCGGGTCCGCGTCCTTGCCGGAGAGGCGCGCCCCGTAGAGAACCGCCTCCTCGACAGATCCACCGAAGAGAGCGGGGATCTGGAAGACCATCCCGACCCGCCGCCGCAGCGCTAGCGGGTCCAGGGCGCTCGTCGGCTCCCCGTCCAGATAGACCTCCCCCGAAGACGGCTCTACGAGGCGGTTGACGGCGCGGAGCAGGGTACTCTTCCCCGCGCCCGATGGCCCGACGACGGCGGTGATCTCACCGCCGGGCATCCTGGCATCGACGCCCTTTAGTATCTCCGTGCCGCCGACCGCGTACCCGAGCCCGGAGATTTCTATACCCGCAGAGGCCAACCTGGAGCGCCTCCCTCTACAGGAGCGTCCATACCATCCCCACGACGGCGCCGACGGGGACCATCAGGTAGATCGGAACCCTGAACCTCTGCAGTACGATGAAGGAGACTACCGCGACGATGAGGGCGAAGAGGTCGAGGCCCCGCACGGAGACGCCGTCGGGGAACAGGACCTGGGTAGCGAAGAACACCGCGAGGTTGGCGATGACGCCGACCACGGCGGCGGTGACCCCGACGAGGACGGCCCTGAGCCTCCCGTTGTTGGCCAGAAGCTCTATGTACGGGGCGAGCAGGAAGATGAAAAGGAAGCAAGGCAGAAACGTCGCGTAGGTGGTGATCAAGGCCCCAAGCGTCCCGTAGAGCAGGGGGGCGAAAGGCCCAGGGTCGTTCCAGGCGCCGATGAAGCCGACGTACTGGGTAACCATAATCAGCGGTCCCGGCGTCGACTCGGCGAGGCCGAGCCCCTGCACCATCTGGTCCGCCGTCAGCCACCCGTACTGTCCCACGGCGACGTCGGATATGTAGCCCAAAACGGCGTAAGCGCCGCCGAAGGTGACGAAAGCCGCCCCCGTGAAGAACAGCGCCTCATCTACGAGCACGTCGTTCCCGCCGCGCCACAGATAAAGGGCTCCAACGGGCACCGCCCACAGCACCAGGAACGTCCCGATGAGCCTGAGGTTACGCAGCGGCGAGGGCAGGCCCTCGGAGGCGACCCGGTCTACCGCGGACTCTTCCTCATCCGAGGAGCCGTGTGAGCCACCCTGGAAGGCTGCCGGCACCGCGCGGCTCAGTAGTAGCCCGCCGATGGCGGCGGCCAGCACGACGAGCGGGAAGGGTACAGAGAAGAAGAACAGGGCGGCGAAAGCCGCGACCGAGAAGCCAATGAGCAGGGAGTGGTTGAGGGCGCGCCCGGCGATCCGCAAGACGGCCTCGACCACGATGGCTATAACCACCGGCTGAATCCCGTACAGGAGTCCCGTGATCGCCGGCACGTCCGAGTGGGCTACGGCCAGGTACGAGAGCAGCCACAAAACGAAGATCGACGGTATCACGAAGAAGGAGCCGGCCACGATCCCACCCATCGTCCCGTGCAGCCTCCACCCGATGTAAGTCGCGACCTGCTGCGCCTCGGGGCCAGGCAACAGCATGCAGAAGTTGAGAGTCCTCAAATACTGGCCCTCGGAGACCCACCGTCTCCTCTCGACCAGCTCGCGGTGCATGATGGCGATCTGGCCAGCAGGCCCCCCGAAGTTGATGAAACCCAGCTTTACCCAGAACCGGAAAGCCTCCCAGAACCCGACCGGCTTGGTTTCGACCCTCGCCGCCTTCTCACCCTCCAAATTATCTCCACGTATCTAGTGAACAAACCAGCATAGCGTAACCACGGTTACATCGGAAATCAAGACGGACTGCGGTAGCCCGTTCCAGGATCTCCTACCGCAGAGGCGCTCCGTGTCGACCGGCCGAAGCGTGCCGACAAGCGAAGGCGCTAGCCTGAGCGTGCTGACAAGCGGAGCCCGAAGGGCGCAGCGTGCTGACAAGCCTGCGCAGCAGGCGTGCTGACAAGCGAAGGCCGAAGGCCGAAGCGTGCCGACAAGCTAATGATGCACCCATGCTTCCGGGTCGTGGGTGAGTTTGGTGATAGAGGGCGGGAGCTTCCCTTCGACGATATCCGCGAGGGTTACGGACTCCAAGACGGCGCGCAGGTTGGCGCGTACCGCGATCCAGACCTCCTGCAGGTGCTCGGCCGCGCCGGAGTACTCGACGGCCTCGGGCCACTCGCCCCTGACGTTCGCCAGCGGACCCTCCACGGCGCGGATGATCGCCGCCAGTGAGATCTCCTCCGGCGGCAGCGCGAGCCAGTAGCCGCCTGAGGCGCCGCGCCTGGTACGGACGATCCCGGACCGTTTCAGGTCATGCAGGATGTTCTCCATGAACTTCTTCGGGATGCCCTGGGTCTCGGAGATTCTATCCCCTTTTATCGGTCCAGCCCCATCGGCCGCGGCCAGCGCGAGCTCGGAGGCGGCCCTGAGCGCGTAGTCGGTCTTGGCCGAAACCTGCAAGCTAGCTCACGCTCCCCTGAAGCGACTGGCCGCGCCCGCAGGCCTCAACCGTCATCGTCCCCCTCTTGCCCGCCGCGGTTGGGCACGTAGACGAACCAGTAAGACCCGATCAATATCCCCAGGAAAAATATCATCGCCCCGGCGAACTGAAGGTACTCCGTCGCCATCCAACCTCCTTCGGGTTTCGAAACCGTCAGACGTATCACCCCACAATTCTACGACAGCCGCGCCCTCTTCGCCGCCGGTGCTCCACCATCGCGGAGATCGGGGTGCATCCGGCAGGTATCGCGACGCGAAACACCCCGCAGAAAACTCCTCGACATGCGCCAAGATCAAGCGGAGGCCGACTCCGGCCACAATGGACGGCGGACAGAAGGCCGAACCCTTGAAGGACAGTCCGCATCAGGCGCTAGCATCTTGGCCAAGACTGGATACACACCGAGACTAGTGGCCGTAAAGTGATCGGAACGGGCGAGCGGCCACGCCGGCCCCGCGGAAACAGCCTTTCTGGTTCGTGGCGCAGGGAGAGCAGTAGTTACCATGCATTAAAAGTTTGACGAGGTGCGATCCAGAACTGGTAGCATCGTGAACGAGTTCGCTCACAGGACGCGGGCGGGAGATGCCGACGGGAAGAAGTGCTGGTGTGAAGGGAACAGGGGCACACTCTACGGAGACGCCACAGCTAAGCCGCAAACATCGTTTTCGCTACGCCGCTCGCGCTGTGTCGCTTGTGGTGGCCTTCCTGCTGTGCTTTAACGTCGTCTTCCTCTTGCCCTTCCCCGCGACTGTATCCGAAGCACCCTCTGGCCTGGCTATGACGAATCTGCCACGAGGCGACCAAACAACGAACGGGAACGGTAACCCGCTGAATGGGACCTACGTCGTCGGGCCCGTGGAGGAGGTGGAGGGCGCAGATAAAGACCCGCTTAACGCTGAGCTCCTGACGATGCTTCTCCTTGCTGTCTCCTTCGGCGCGGCCGTCGGATGGCTGCTCACGAACGCTCAGGGGCAAGTAGCACTGTGCTGTTCGGCCGTCATTGGTTCGCCGTTGGCCACTGCCCGTGATCACCTACTCTCCCTAGGCGTCTTCCGGCTGTAGGGATCTCTCCCCCTGCTTCACCTCGCGGAGCAGAGGAGCTATCCCGGTTTGAAATGGCGAAAGGAGGAGAGAAGATGAGACCGCGCCACATCCGCTTGGCGACCGTCACGTTGCTCTTGATGTTTTCGGCTTCGGCTTGCGCTGGAGCCAGCTCGGTTTCGGGCACGGACGAGACCTCAGACCGAAACCAATCCGAGCACTTGAGCACCATCAGCGCGAAGGACTTCGATCGCACCAACTTCGACGATTCGGCCTCAGTAGACAACAAATGGTTCCCCCTCGTGCCCGGGGCGCATTCCGTGTTCGAGGGGTCCGCTATCGACGATGGCGAGCGCATTTCGCGCCGCGTGGTGACAACCGTCACCGACCTGACCAAAGAGATCGATGGCGTGAAGTCTATGGTCGTCTGGGAGAGGGACTACACCGAAGGCGAGGAGGTGGAGGCTGAGCTCGCCTTCTTCGCGCAGGACAATGACGGGAACGTCTGGCACATGGGTGAGTACCCCGAGGAGTACGAGGGCGGCGAGTTCGACAAGGCTCCGGGCTGGCTTGCAGGCTCAAAAGGCGCGTCGGCTGGAATCGCCATGAGGGCAGAGCCGCGGCTGGGAACGCCCAGCTACGCCCAGGGATACGCTCCGCCCCCTGTCAACTGGGTCGACCGTGGGAGGGTGTACAAGGTGGGCCAGAGGACCTGTGTGCCCGTCTATTGCTACGAGGACGTTCTCGTGATCGAGGAGTTTGAGCGGAACAAGCCGGGCGCCTACCAGCTCAAGTACTACGCACCCGGCGTGGGCGATGTTCGAGTCGGCTGGCGGGGACCGGAGGAAGAGGAGAAAGAGGGCTTGGACCTGGTCAAAGACATGCGCCTCGGCCCGGAAGCCCTGGCGAAGGCCCGCGCGAACGCGCTCAAACTGGAGAAGCACGCCTACGAGATCAAGGACTTCTACCGCAAGACGCAGCCAGCGGAGCCCACACTTTAGGAGAGGGGGAGAGCCGGTTCGTCAGGCGTGCCGCGGCGAGGTTTGGAGACCCCCTCAGAGAAAGGCGGTGTATGCTCATGCGGTGCATGCTCATGAGAGCGATTACTCTATTGAGTGCGATCACAGGTTCGGGGCTCGTGCTGATTGCAGGGTGTACCAGCTCCTCCCCGCAGGAGCAGAAGGCTTACGCTCCCCACATCGATCCCGCCGACTTCACCACCACAATCGACAACGAGTACTTCCCGCTGAAGCCGGGCACCACCTTCGTCTACGAGGGTGGCATGGAGCGCGGCGAGATGACCATCACCCACGACACCAAGAAGGTAATGGGCGTGGAGTGCGTCGTGGTCGACGACAGAGGATATGAGGCCGGCGAGCTGATCGAGAAGACCTACGATTGGTTCGCCCAGGACAACAAAGGCAATGTCTGGTATTTCGGGGAGGACACCAAGGAGTACGAGAATGGCAAGGTGGTGAGCACCAAGGGATCTTGGGAGGCCGGAGTGGATGGGGCCAAACCCGGCATCTTGATGCGGGCCAACCCTAAGGCGGGGCAGTCCTACCGCCAGGAGTACTATCCGGGCGAGGCCATGGACATGGCCAGAGTGCTCGGCTCCAACGAATCGGTGACGGTGCCCTACGGTTCCTTCGACCACGTGCTGGAGACCAAAGAGTGGACGCCGTAGCTCCAACCCGGCTTCTCCGAGAGGAAGTACTACGTTCGTGGGGTCGGCCCACTGGGCAATCCGGGGGACTTGGGACTGTTGGACGTAAAGCACGAGCGATCATAGGCTCGGGGCTCGTGCCGATGGCGGGGTGCACCGGCTCCTCCCCGCAGGAGCAGAAGGCTTACGCCCCCATATCGGTCCGGTTCCCGGGGTCGGTATGATCTCACATCGCAAAGCGCATGGAGCGTGATGGAGACTAGCACGGGCACTTTCAGACTTCGAACGGGCACCCTACGTCGGCGGACAGCAGGCCAGGGCCTCCGAGGATATTCCGCACCAGATGCTAGTACCTTGGGTTAGTTCAAAAACTTATCAAAAGCAGTACCCGTGAAATGACCAGAATGGGCATGGCCGCGCGTATATTCTCTATGGGCGAGCGGCTACGCTGGCCGCGTAAACAGCCTTGATCGTTCCTGGCGCAGGGAGAGCGGCGGTTACCGTGCATTACAAGTTTGACAAATGAGATCCGGAACTGTTAGCATCGTGAACCAGTTCACTCGCGCGATGCGAGCGGGAAAGAAATGAGGTAGATGATAGTGGATTCGCTCGCCATAAGGAAGTGCTCCCGGCTTACGCCGCCGACAAGTACTGCGAGCGTCATCCCATTCATCTCGAACCAACTTCAGCAGCGCGGCTCTTCGGTATCGGGTGCCGGCTTGACAACACCTAAGCGGGGAGGTCGCCAGCAATGATTCGTTCGATTATCGGTGTGAGCCTGCGGTTCTGGATGTTGCTCATCGCCATCGCGGTGGGCGTGTTGGCCGTGGGGTTCGTACAGCTCCGCAATGCGCCCGTAGACGTCCTTCCCGAGTTCACGCCGCCTTACGTGGAAGTTCAGACCGAGGCCCTGGGGCTCTCCGCCAACGAGGTCGAGCAGTTGATCACCGTTCCGCTGGAGGCAGACCTCCTGAACGGCGTGGAGGGCGTCGACGTGATCCGCTCGGAGTCGGTTGCTGGGCTTTCTGATGTCGTGATGGTGTTCAAACCCGGAACCGACATCTACCAGGCACGGCAGATGGTGCAAGAGCGGCTCATACAAGCGCACGCGTTGCCGCAGGTATCGCAACCGCCGACGATGATCAATCCCATGTCGTCGTCGAGCCGGATCATGATGATCGGTATCGACCCGAACAAGCTGTCGACGATCGAGGCGGGGGTACTCTCCAACTGGGTGATCAGGCCGCGCTTGACGGGTGTGCCTGGCGTATCGAACGTTTCGATCTGGGGCCTGCGCGACCAGCAGCTTCAGGTGCAGGTCGACCCCGAGCAACTTGCGGCTCAAGGAGTCACGATGAACCAGGTCGTCTCGACGACGGGCAACGCGCAACTGGTATCACCGCTGACCTTCCTCGAGGCATCGACGCCCGGTACCGGCGGTTTCATCGAAACGCCCAATCAGAGGCTCCAGGTCCGCCACGTTTTCGAGAACTTCGGTAACGCCGGAAGCCCTCGGCAATGTGACGGTCGAGGACACGGGCGGCCAGCTGCGTATCGCCGATGTGGCCAACGTGGTGGAGGAGCACCAGCCGCTGATCGGTGACGCCATCGTCGGCGGCAACGACGACCGCCTACTGCTGGTCGTGGAGAAGTTCCCCAACGCTGACACCGCAGAGGTGACCAGCGGGGTCGAAGACGCACTAAACAACTTGAAGCCAGGTCTCACCGGCATGAAGTTCGACATGGATGTCTTCCGGCCGGCGACCTACATCACGGACGCGATCGGCAACCTTAGGCTTGCGATCATCATCGGTGGCGTTCTCCTGGCGCTCGTCCTCGCGGCCTTCCTGTTCTCGTTGCGCGCCACGCTGATCAGCCTCGTAACGATCCCGCTGTCCCTGATGGTGGCGGCGCTCGTGCTCTATTTCCGCGGTGAGACGTTCAACCCGATCGCATTCGCGGGGCTCGCCGTGGCGCTCGCGATAATCATCGACGACGCCGTCATAGGCGTCCACAACGTCGCCCGGCGCCTGGGCGAGCATCGCCAGGCCGCCGATGACAGCGAGGCCGCCGATGACACCTCGACCGCGAATATTGTGCTCGAAGCCTTGGCCGAGGTACGAAGGCCCGCCACGTATGCCGCGTTCATCGCGTTGCTCGCGATCGTGCCGGTCGTAATCATGCAGGGCCGGCCGGGCGCGTTCTTCGAGCCGCTCGCGCTGTCCTACGTGCTCGCTGTGCTGGCGTCGATGGTCGTCGCCCTGACAGTCGCGCCGGCGTTGAGCCTGTTGGCGTACTCCAGGGGATCGCGGGTACACCGCGAGTCCCCGATCCTGCGGCTGCTGAACCCGATCTACGACGGCGCCCTCTCGCGACTCGTACGTGCACCGCGGGCGATGCTCATCGCTGCTGTCGCCTGCGTGGTGGTCGGCGTGGCCGCGGTGCCGCTGCTGGGCACGTCGCTCGTTCCTTCTTTCAAGGACAACGACGTGCTGGTCAACCTCCAGGGCCAGCCCGGTACCTCAGAGCCGAAGATGAGCGGCATGACGGCGCAGCTAAGCCGCGAGCTTGCGGCGATACCGGGGGTCGAAGACGTGGGCGGGCACGTCGGACGTGCCCTGACTGGGGACCAGATCGTCGACGTCAACTCCAGCGCCCTCTCCGTCAAGATCGGTTCCGACGCCGACTATGACGCGACGATGGCAGAGATCCGGGACGTCGTGGCCAGCCTCGACGAACCGGTCGACCGCGAGATCATGACCCATTCACAGCAAGAGGTTAACGACGTAGGGACACTCATTGACGCGGAAGCGCCGAGTTCCGGAGACAGTTTCGATGTCCTTACGGGCGCGGACAAGCCCCTCGTGGTGCGCGTCTACGGTCAGGATCTCGACACCCTGCGCAGTGAGGCGGACGACGTTCGAGATCTCGTGGGCGGGGTCGACGGCGTCATCGACCCGAGTGTCGAGCGCGTGCCCGAGGAGCCGGTCCTCGCGATCGAGTCGGACCTCGCAAGGGCGGAACCTTATGGAATCAAGCCGGGCGACGTCCGGCGGGCGACGGCCATGTTGTTGCAGGGAATCGTGGTCGGCAACATCTTCGGCGAGCAGAAGGTATTCGAGGTCGTCGTGAAGGGCGTGCCCGACGTGCGCGAGAGCGTGGAGAGCGTAAGCAATATGCTGATCGACACGCCGGGCGGCGGTCACGTACGCCTGGACCAGGTGGCCGACGTACGCACCCAATCCTCGCCGGCCGTCATCAGGCGCGACGCCGCCCAGCGCTACGTCGACGTCGAAGCCAACGTCAGCGGCCGCAGCCTCGACGCAGTGGCCACCGACGTCGAAGATCGCCTCGCGGACAGCCAATTCCCACTCGAGTACCACGCCGAGGTGCTCGAGCAGACCACGACCGCCCAGGAGATCAACCTGGGACGGGTCGTGGGCTTCGGCATCGCTGCCTTGATCGCCATGTTCTTGCTCTTCCAGGCCGCTTTTAGGAGCTGGCGTCTGGCGGGGCTGGCCTTCCTCACCCTGCCGGTGGCTCTCGTCGGCGGGGTGCTGGCGGCGCTCATCGACGGCGCTACGCTCTCGCTCGGCGCGCTCGGCGCGTTGCTCGCGCTGCTTGGCCTCGCCGCCCGCAACGGCGTCATGCTGATCGATCGCTTGCAGCGACTCCGGCTGGACGAGGCCGCCCCGGCCTTCGGTGCCGACCTCGTCCGGCGCGGGGCTATGGAGAGGTTTGCGCCGACGTTGACCGTTGCGGTGGCGACGGCCGCAGCGGTGTTGCCGTTCGTGATCTTGGGAAACATCGCAGGTCTAGAGATCGTCAACCCGATGGCGATCGTGATGCTGGGCGGTTTGCTCACCTCCACGTTGCTTGCCCTCTTTGTGTTACCGGTCCTATACCTGCGCTTCGGTGCAGGCGCAGAGCCCGAACCGGTAGCCGAGACGCCTGGGCCTTCCGGGGCCGCGGCCGAGCCGATGGCTAGCGACCGAAGGGCCACTACCATACCCGGGCGCTCACGCCAGTTCGAGAGGGCGTCCGGACAGCGGACCAGCACGACGGCTTATCAGGAGGGCGAAGGCGATTCTCCGGGAAGGCGCGGCGAGCAATGAAAGGGTTGGGAATCAACCGTAAGTGCAGGCGGCAGTTGCGCGCCGCCTGCGCGGGTCTCGTGCTGATCGCCGGCGTTGTATCGCTTTCCGCGTGCGGCGAGGCAAGTTCGGGCTACGACTACGAGACGGCAAGCCATCACGATCCCGCCGAGCTCGAGCCGCTCAAGGGAAAGGACGTCCACCGCGTAACAATCGACGCCGAAGGGGTGGAGCGGGCCGGCATCCAGACGGCCCCGATTCGTCAGAACGGACAGGGAATGGTCATGCCCTATAGCGCCGTCATCTTCGACGCCGATGGCGAGACGTTCACATACACCTCTCCCGAGCCGCGGACCTATGTGCGGCAGAAGATCGTTATCGACGACGTCGTCGGTGATAGCGTCATGCTCTCCAATGGCCCACCCGCCGGTACGGAGGTCGTGACGGTCGGGGCCGCAATTGTGTACGGCTCCGAGTTCGAGGTCGCACATTGAAAGGTAGGGATTGCTGATGCGTTGGATCGTTGGATCGAGCTTGCGGTTCCGGTGGCTGGTTATCTTCGCCGCGGCGGCGCTGATGGTCTTCGGCATCGGTGAGACTCGCAACGCAGATGTAGACGTCTTCCCCGAGTTCGCCCCGCCACAGGTGGAGATCCAGACCCTCGCGATCGGCAACTCCTCAGAGCAGGTCGAGGAACTTATCACCGTCCCGCTGGAGGACCAGCTAAACGGAATCCCTGGGCTCGAGGAGATGCGCTCCAAGTCGGTCGCCGACCTCTCGCAGATCCAGCTCATCTTCAGCAGGGACGTCGACCTGTACGAGTCGCGGCAGTTGGTGCAGGAGCGCCTGGCGGCGGCGTCACCCCAGTTGCCGACCTGGGCGAGTCCGCCCTTCCTGATGCCTCCGTTTTCGTCGACGGCCCGGGTCATGAAGATCGGGATCACCTCGGAAGAACTGAGCATGGAAGAGATGTCCATGGTCGCCTACTGGAAGATCAGGCAGGAGTTGCTGCGGGTGGACGGCGTGGCGAACGTGATGATCTACGGTGAGCAACTCAAACAACAGCAGGTGTACGTGGACCCGAGGAAGCTAGCCGAAAACGGTGTCTCCTTGGAGCAGGTGATGGACCAAACGGCGGACTCCTTGGATGCCGGGCTGTTGCGCTACTCAGAAGGCGCGACTATCGGGACCGGCGGTTTCGTCCAGGCAGATGGCCAGAGGCTCGACGTGCGCAACGTGTTGCCTATCGTCAAGCCTGACGACCTCGCCAAGATACCGCTCGAGGGAAGTAACGGTGCCGACTTGCGCCTCGACGACGTGGCGAGCGTAGGCTGGGGTCACCAACCGCTAATCGGTGACGCCGTCATCGATGATGGCCGCGGCCTGATGCTGATCGTTCAGAAGTTCCCGAACGCCAACACGCTCGAGGTGACGCGGGGCATCGAAGAGACGGTCGACGACATACGCCCTGGCCTTCCCACCATGGAGCTCGACACCACGATCTTCAGGCCGGCCACCTTCATCGAGCAGGCGTTCGGCAACCTCACGAGGGCGCTGCTGCTCGGCGTTTTGCTCGTGGTCTTGATCCTGGCAGCCTTCCTCTTCGAGTGGCGCACCGCGTTTATCAGCCTGATCGCGATTCCGCTGTCTCTGCTCGCGGCTATTCTCGTGCTGCAAGCATTCGGCACCGTTATCAACGTGATGATCCTGGCGGGGCTCATCGTCGCCATCGGGGTCGTCGTCGACGACGCGATCATCGACGTGGAGAACGTCGTGCGACGATTGCGCCAAGAACGGAGCGAGGGTACCGGCAGGTCGACGATCGCCGTCGTGCTCGAGGCATCGGTGGAGGTGCGCACAGCGATCACCTACGCGACGCTGATCAACGTCATCGCGGTCGTGCCGGTCTTTTTCCTGGAGGGCCTCTCCGGTGCGTTCTTCAAGCCGCTCGTGCTCTCGTACGGGATCGCGGTGCTCGTGTCGATGATCGTGGCGTTGACCGTCACGCCGGCGTTGTGCCTGATCATGTTGTCGAGAGGGCACAGGCACCAGGAATCCCCCCTGCTGCGGGTACTCAAGCGCGGCTACGGTGCGGTTCTCGCGCCCGTCGTCCGCACCCCGAGTCCCGCGATCGTTACCGTGGCCGTCGTCATGCTGGCCGGCGTCTTGGTGGCGCCAACACTCGGGACGATCCTGCTTCCGTCTTTCAAGGAGAGGGACTTCCTCATGCACTGGTTGGCGAAGCCAGGCACCTCGCAACCGGAAGAATTTCGGATCTCGGTTCGGGCCTGTAAGGACCTGCAGGAGATCCCCGGCGTGCGGAACTGCGGATCGCACATAGGGCAGGCTTTTCAATCCGACGAGCCCTACGGCGTGGACTTCGGCGAGAACTGGGTCAGCATCAATCCCGCGGTCGACTATGACAAGACTCTGGCCTCCGTGTCGAACACGGTCGATAAGTACCCGGGGCTGTACAGGGATGTCCAGACATACCTGAGAGAAAGGGTCAGGGAGGTGCTGACGGGCACGAGCGAAGCCATCGTAGTGCGCATCTATGGCCCCGAACTCGATGTGCTCTACGCTAAGGCGGACGAGGTCTCACACGAGATAGAGGACATACCCGGCCTCATCGACACGCATCCCGACCTCGCGGAGGCCATACCGCAAACGGAGGTTGAGGTAGACCTCGCCGCGGCGCAAAGCTACGGTCTCAAGCCGGGCGACGTGCGCCGGCAGGCCTCCACATTGGTCGCGAGCGAGGAAGTCGGCGACATCTTCAAGGGCGGCAAGGCGTACGACGTGCACGTGTGGAGCACGCCCGAGACCCGGAACAGCGTGAGCAGCGTGCGCGAGCTTCCGATCGACACGCCCGGAGGTGAGCAGATTGCCCTGGAGCAGGTGGCGGACGTTCGCCTCGCGCCGACCCCGAACGCCATAGAGCGCGTGAATCAGTCGCGCCGGATCGACGTCGGCGCCAACGTGGAGGGACGAGATCTCGGCTCCACCGTGAGCTCCGTCGAGGATCGCATCGCGGAGGTCGAGTTGCCGCCCGAGTACCACATGGAGGTGCTCGGAGAGTCCAGCGAGCTGGCCGCTGCGCAGCAGAACCTGCTGATCTACGGGGGCGCCGCAGCGCTCGTGATCTTGTTCCTCCTGCAGGCTTCCTTCGGGAGTATGCGTCTGGCTCTCCTCCTCTTCCTTACGTTGCCGATGGCACTGGTGGGCGGGGTGCTCGCGGTGTGGATGGGCGACGGCATACTGTCGCTCGGCTCGTTGATCGGGTTCCTGACCGTGTTCGGCATCGCGGCGCGAAACGGGATCCTGATGATCAGCCACTTCCAGCATCTCGAGTACGAAGAGGGCGAGGCGTTCGGGCCCGCGCTCGTCCTGCGCGGGGCGAAGGAGCGGCTCGCGCCGATCCTGATGACCGCAGGGGCTACCGGCCTGGCGCTCGTGCCGCTCGCAGTAGCCGGCAGCATCGCCGGCCACGAGATCGAGCACCCGATGGCGATCGTAATCCTGGGCGGCCTCGTCACCTCGACGTTGCTGAACCTGTTCGTCCTGCCCTCTCTGTACCTCCGCTTCGGGAAGAGCAAGAGAGCTGTAGGAGGTGATCCGGCCGCCGGGTAGGAGAGGAAATGGAGTCAAGAAGATGAGGCAGCGCTGCCTCATCTTCTTGACTCCAGCTACGTTGCTCTTGGTGTTTTCGGCCTCGGCTTGCGCTAGGGCCGATTCGGGATTGGGCACGGAGGTGACCACCGACCGAAGCCGATCCGAGCAATTGAGCACTGTCAACGCGAAGGACTTCGACCGCAGCAACTTCCACGATTCGACCGGAGTAAACAACGAACGGTTCCCCCTCGCGTCGGCGCGAAAGGAGCTGTGGGTGCAGGAGCAGACTCTGTGAGAAAAAGGACCCAAGCTACGCGTCCAGCACCCCGTACAGACTTCGCTCCGCACCGTCGTCGCTATCGCCGCCCCCTGCTCCTGCCGCGCTTCTAACCTACCGTTGGCAGGCTCTGCCTACACTAGCGAGTACGCAACGTATGCAGTCAGTTGGAGTGCCCATTTCGAACCTGGAGGCTGCGCCAATAGGCGAGTAGCACATGTGCCAACAGCTAGACAAGGGACAGTTTGATCGTCCACAGAGCCGCCAAGTACGAAAAGTAACCACTCTACTGGCGCAAGCCCCTTATAGGTAACTCCCAGCCTTTTTTCGGGTTTTCTCAGAATTCTCTCAGAATAGTCTCGTACCATACTCGCCGTAGGATGCCTCGCGCGAGGCAGAAAAACGTGGCGCCTCACCCACAGGAGAACGGATGAAGACGAGAAGGGTGTCCAGCAAACCGCTCAGGCTCCGCGAACTTAGGGAGGAGCGGGGCTTCTCTCAATACAGCCTAGCCCAAGAATCGGGCGTTGGAAGGAGCACGATAGCGGCTCTGGAGGCGGGCGAGAGGGGCGCTCAGCCCAACACGGTGCACGCGCTTGCGCGGGCGCTGGACGTAACAGTGTTGGATCTTTACAGGCCCAGCATCACCACGCCGGCGAGTCAGGATCGGCCAACGCCGACGGCGCATAGCTACGCGCGACTTCGACAAAGCTTGAGCGATGCTTTCCCTGGCGTCGAGAACGAGGTCGACATAGAACGAATGGCCGAACTGTTCATGGTAGAGCTAGGGTGGCTGCAAACGAGGATCTTCCCGCACCACATCGCCCACCCCCGCACGACACTTTCGGCACACGAACTATTGGAGTTGGCGGACGACTTCTACCGGTTTCGGACCAAGCCACGGGCTTGGCCTAAGGACGAGCCAGAATACGCGTCGGAGGTGTTACCGAATGGTGAGGATGAAGGTATTGGAGAACCCTTACGGTAGCGGACCGGGACCATACAGGTCCCCCGAACCCGCCTAAAAGGTCTCATGAGCGAGCCAGCCAAGCGCCCGACCATCAGGTGACTCATTGCCACGTAGATGAAGGTTCACTGCCGACGGTACAACAGTCTCATGTCTCAGGCGCACGGCGTGCACCTCACGTCTCATAGGGGGCCACACATCCGAGAGATGTCCGGATCACCTCAGAAAAGCAGCTCATGTACCCCGAATCGTAGGGACCGGAGGAACTGTGATGAAGGCTAAGCAACACCCGGCATAAATCGTCGTTAACCGTCTTGGCGCAGACCCTACTGCCGAGACGACGGGGGCGGGCAGCAGGTCGCACCTCCATTAACGAAGAGTTTACTCGCTTGACACCCGGATGAAACTTTGGAGATCCGGACAACGTCTAGTATTTGGGAGAGGTTGGAAACGAGCGAAAGGAAACGGTACGTGAAGAAAGGGCCGAGCGTCCAGCGCACAAAGGGAGATAAGCGCGACCATCCTATAGACCCGGTGCCTAGCGGGTTGAGCCGACCGCCGTTCCCCACCTTCCTCGGCACGGGTTCGGCGGCGCTTGCCGCGAGGGGCACCGGGAAATCAACCGGCTGCCCGCAGGGCGAGGAGCAGGGATCGAAGGATCGGGGGTCCCACAGCGGCGAGCCGGCGTCCAGAGGGGCCGGCGGTAAGTCATCGTCCTTCCGGCCCATAGAGTTCTCCGATACCGATGAACTGGCCCTACCCGAAGGTTTCCATCACGAGATCATCCGCAGCTCGAGTGATCCGCTCACCGCCAACCAGGTATACGGCGACCACGACGACTACGTGGCGTACGTTCCCGTAGACGCCCTTGAGGGCAAGGCCTCGGAGGATGGTATCCACTGGGTCAACCACGAGTACATAAACCCCATGTTCCGGCTCGACTACACCGACGCCGAGAGTCCGACCAAGAAGACGAAGGAGCAGATAGCGCGCGTGAAGGCCGGGCGGTTGGCTAGGGTGAAGGGCATCCTCGCGGCTTCGACGAGACGAGATTGGGAAGCCGACGGTCCGCGCCTTTGGGTGCTCAAAGGCGCTACGGAGCTAAGGATCGTGGACCTTACCGACGATGACGGGCGCGTGGAACTCGACGAAGAGTGGGCCAGGAGTGCAGGGATGGGCTCGATTGCCTTCCGGGTAGAGCTCTCCATCTGCCACGGCTCGGACTTGTTGGCGAGGGTCCCCGCGGCTTGCGTGGACTCAGGCAGGGCGTTCATACCTTGGCCGCGCGAAGACGAGGACGGCCAGCTCGTCGTCGCACGCTGGCAGTACGACCTTTGCAGGGTCATCTCACCGGGGGAGTATCTGGGCGCGTACCCCGTTCGCTCTTACCTGCAGAGGGCGGGCATCGTCGTGAACTAGTTGTCCCCTTTCCTTTCGAGGCGGCCTGGGGTGTGCCCCACAGCGCCGTCCGCAACTCCTTTCCGTGGACTTCCAGCCAACGCACACGGGCTACATCCTGGGCCGTCTTTCTCACGTGTCCTTGCGAGACACGCGCGGATCATTGTCTGCGAACAGCGTATTTCATTGTAATTGACCTACCAGACGATATGCTCGATGGGTCATCTACACTGCAACCCGCTGTCAGTTGGCGAGATAAGCTTGAACCTTGCCAAACAGGCTCATAGAGCGACCCCCTAAGTTAACTGGATTGGCTCTATGAGCCTGCGCCTGCTGTCGGGCCGAGGATGGCTTGAGATGGCTTGCCGCTCGATGGCTATAGAAGAAGAGCCGAACTCTTAGCCTCCTTGATCAGGGCTTCGACCTTGTCGGACCAACCCGGTATCTGGCTCTGCCTCCTGGACATTTTGGCGGCTCTCTTCAGGACGGCGCGAGCGTAGCGGGTGGGGAACCCGTCGCGCCAGGACTCCGGAACATGTGCGAAGTATTCCTCGACGAAGGCTTGTGAGGCCTCCCGAGCGCGAGCGCGGGGAAGAGAAGAGTCGAGAGGCATGGCGGCGAGGTCGGATAAGATGAGGGCAATGTCCAACAGCGGATCGGCCTCGGCGAACGCGTCAAGGTCTATCAGGGCGAGGCGGCCGCCGTGGAGCAAGATATGCCGTAAATGGAGGTCGCCATGGGTCGGCGCGGTTGGGGTTTCTGCTTCGACCCTGGCGATCACGGCGCCGACGATCTCCTGGACCTCCGACTCCAGATGAGGACAAGCCCGCCCAAGAGTTGCCCCTATCCTCTTCAGTCTCCTATCGAGGTCTTCTTTCGACGGGCGGGGACGCCGCGGCCTGGGTACGTCCTCGTCGAGGTGCAGGGCCGCAAGGGCCCTTGCGGCCCTGCGCGCCACCGGAGTTGCCTCTTTCTCCCGTAGGAATATGTCGTAGAGGGAGCTTCCGGGGACCTCTTCCTGGACCAGGCTACGCAGATCGCTCAGGTAGGCGACGGGCCTCCCCACGCTGAAGCCTTCGCCTCCCGCCTCCGCCTTCTCCCTCAACTTCCGGGCAACCTCATAGGTTCGCTCCCCATCGCCCTCCTCGCGGTAGACCTTCGCGTAGAAGCACCTCCCTTCCAACTGGCCTGTCGTACGATTTCGAACCCGCACACTCAGCCGCAAGGTAATCCTCGCCCCGGTTCTATACCGGACCGGCTCGACGTCCCACGCCTCGGTCCGCCAGTCGCCCTCTCCGAACCGGGCGAGCACCAGTGGCTCGAGTGTGGGTGGTGGACCCGCCATCAGGATGGGCAGGCTCGGAAGCTGGTGATCGTAGGGGAAGACCTGCACCAGCATCTCTAGCTCGGGGATAAAGAAGAAAGGCTCGAAAGTCAGTAGAGCATAGGGGATTGCTCGTCCCGGTTCCGGTCGTTGCAGCTCCTGCCACTCTCGCCGGGCTCGACCGCCCTCCGCGTACATCACGCCGGTCAACAACTCGATCCGCTCGCGCCCCGTTGCAGACTCTTCGAGGCGCAGGGTATACCGCAGTATTCGGCGGGTGGCTTTCAGGTAGTGGGCGCGGGAAATCCGGCACTCCCGGACCTGGTAGGTCTCTTCGCCGAGGGGACGCAAGTGCCTCTGAAAAATCTCCCGCATCAGCTCGGGATCCCTGGCTACCTCGACCTGGGCGAGGGTCGGGTCCGTCGGGGATGGTTCGGCGTTCACAAGGTTTCCTGTCGGGAGCCGCCGACCATGAGCATGCTTGTAACTCCTGCTGGCGGGCTTCCAACCAGCGCACGCGGGCTACCTCCTGGGCTGCTTTCCTCACGTGTCCCTGGGAGGTCTGTAGGTCCTCGATCATCGAGCGGTACTTCCCGAGGGCTCTCTTGAGCGGTCTAGCCGCAAGCAAGGTGGGCAGCGCCTCGATTTCTGCCTCCTCCAAAGGGTTGATCTCCTCGTAGGCGTCGAGAAACTCCGAGACTATCCGCAGATCCAGGGGCACCTTAAAGTCGGGAGAGCCGGGCTCCCCCCACACCTTGCCGAAGTCGTGGAACGCGATGGCGAGATCCAGGACCCTCGCTTCGAGACGCGCGCTGTCGAAATCCAGCATGGCGACGAGACGATCCCCCCGAAACAAGGTGCTCCCGCGCCGGCAGCCGCCGTGAATAACGAGTTTGGGCAGGTCCGGGTAGAGGTGATCGAGGAGACCCAGAACCGTCCCGCCTCTTTCCAGGACATAAGGTAGCGACGCCAGCAGATCCGGGATCCGGGGGTCCCGGTCGCCGTACCGGGCTGAAAAGTCGCTGATAGTCTCGGGAGAAGGAATCGCCGCAAGCCGCTCGCGCAGGGTCTCGCTCAGGAAAGGTTCCCGCAACCGCGGGGGAAGTAACCCGAAAGATGCGACGATCCGGTGGTACTTCGCCAGGGTGCGGGCTGCTTCCCGGAGGTGCTCGACGTTCTCGGCTTGATAGGGGGACCCCTTCACGAAGACAGAGGCGCTGTAAAGGTTCCCGTTTAAGACGACGGGAGCCTCCCCCCTCACGCCGGGGACGAATACGGGGGCCGGGAACCCGCTGTTGCGCAGGTGGGCTACAAGCGCGTGCTCGAAGCGCACTTCCGTAAGCGTTCTCGAGGAGTTGGAGCGCCTGACGATGTACTCACCGCCGTCGGTGGTGATGCGGTAGTGCTGGCTCTTGCCCGCAGGAAGCAGATCCACCGACTGCCACGGCCCGAAGTCGTAAGCCTTCATGAGAGTCTCTACAGGGATGTCCTCTCTCGCAAACAAGATATGCCTCCTAGACGCCAAAGCGGCCCTCGAGCACGTTCTCGAACTCTGAGTGATAGAAAGCTATGATGCGGTCGAATTCGGGATCGCCGCTCATATCATCCTTCATCTCACCGTTGAGGCCATGCAGGATAAAGCGCGCCCAGTGGAATGAGAGGTTGGACAGGTACGAGCGATCCGGCACCGCCGAGATGTACGTTTCCAGGAACGCATCGGTTGGAGCGTTGGCCGGTTCGACCGAACCCGCGTACTTGAGCACCGACTTTCTCATACGAACCAGATACTCGACAACGTCGTATGCGGGATCGTAGGGGCGGCTGCGGTCCATGTCGATCACCGTGACCGACGAGCCGCCGATAAAGACGTGGATCGGTCGGTACTGGCCGTGACCCTGCACCAGGATACCGTCCACGGTATCTTCGGCCATCCTCTCTATCTCCCGGATCATTCCGTCGGCGGTTCCCAGGTGTCCGGGACTCCTGGTCATCACCTTTGCCAAACGGCGGGCCACGGAGAGCAACTCGCTGGACGCCGCCAGAGAGCGGGGAGGGCCGATCCGCACGGGCGAGCTGTGCAGCTTGCCCAGCCAACGGGCGGACTCAACCGCGCCGGACAACAGGGCGTCCCAGTCGCCCTCTATGGAGTCCGAGACGGCCGGACCGTCGGCTCCCCTGGTCAGAAGCATCCCGTACTCGGGAATAAAGTCCAGCGGCTCGACCACCTGGTAGCGTTCGCCGGGGCCGAAGCCGGCGGCGCGAAGTGCCTTCAACTTCTCGTAGATGAGCGGGGCGTTCTCGTCGTCCGGGTGGTAGAACTTGGCGAACACCTTGTGGCCGTCTATGCTGAGCTCCAGCGTGGCTGCGCCCGTGCCGTCGAGCTGGAGCACCCGCGTCTTCCAGCTGCCACCGTTCACTTCGGCGTCCGAGAAGTGCGGGCGGATCCGCGAGTCCAGGAACTCCGGCCGGTTTACAACCTCGATACGCCGGCCCAGTTCCTGCTTGATCTCTT
The DNA here is from genome assembly GCA_963840835.1 of uncultured Rubrobacteraceae bacterium. Classification (GTDB taxonomy): domain Bacteria; phylum Actinomycetota; class Rubrobacteria; order Rubrobacterales; family Rubrobacteraceae; genus Rubrobacter_D. The sequence continues at coordinate 70,149 of CAWJAM010000006.1, forward strand.
TGGAAGACATCGTCTGAGGCATTTATTCTCCTTCCTCTATTTCGCTTTTACGTTTCGATAGCCGAGCTCGCGTCGCTGTTGGGGAGACACGCGCCTTGTCCAGCCACCTTTCGCATTCGTCCAGCCAGGCGGGCAGCAGGTGCGCATTCTTGGCGGGTTCCAGAAGAATCTTGTGTTTCAGCACCTCCATGAAGGTTCGAGCGACAAAGATGGGTACCGCCGACCTCGCTTCCGGGGAGGTGAGGCCGGCGTACTCTTTGAGAAAGGCCGTGTTCCACGGTTCGATCTCCTCGAACGAACCCGTGCGGGCGTAGGACATCGTCATGCTCTGGCCGATGAAGTGGCCCACATCACGCGCGGGATGCGCCAGCGCGAACCGGTCGAAGTCGATCACGGTCACCCGATTGCGCAGGATGTAGACGTTTTTCGGCTGGAAGTCTCCGTGAGTAGGCACGACCTGTCGCGGGTCCAGCGCCTCCAGGGAGGAGAGTATGCGCTCGGCGAAGCTCTCCACCCGCGCCGCGAACTGCGGGCAGATCCGCATCAGGACATCCCTGTAGGTGTGAAGCTTCATCTCTTCGTACTCCATCGGCAGGACGGGGACGCCGGTTACTCTGGTCTTGTGCAGCTTCGCCAGCCAGCGCGCCGTAAGGCTCACCTGCTTTAGCGCCTCGGCAGGGTAGTCTATATATTCGTAGAGGGCTCTTCCCGGAGCCCGGCCCTGAAGCAGGAGTTTCTGCTCGGGCAAGTATGCTATGGGCTCTGGGATGGTCAGACGGCGGTCCTCGGCAAACCCCTCCGACCAGAGTCGCCTCATGAAACCGAAGACCTTGCTACCGTCGTGACGGTAGCATCCCTTGCCGATGATCAGCCGCCGGACGGGAGCAGCCTTCTCCCGATCCAGGCAGGTGACGATGTACCGTAGGATGGGGCGCGACTTGGAGGTCTTGAGCACCTGGGCCTTGCAGCTCTGTACGACCAGGCCGGTTCCGGACAGAGCCGTATCCGGCAGCTCCATCAGCTGCTCGGCCAGCAAACGCTCCGCCGCCATCCTGTCTTCGTCCACCGAACTGCCCGTCATCGAACTCTCCTCGCCAGCATCTCCCCGCCAGGCGCGCGGCACGAGTGTGTGCCGCGCGCCTGCTTCGAGATTTACTGACCTGCTACTCCCCCTCATCGGCACGGCCCATAATTCCTCACCGGCGGAGGGGGTGGAGGCCGCGAAGTACAGGAACCTGCCGGAGGTGGTGAACTCACCCGGCTCGGAACCGACTGCTCCGGGTTGCAGGTCTTTGAGCAGGGCTGTGTTTGCCTTCGTGCCGTCGCTCCCCCACATCTCGGTGCCGTGCACGCCGTCGTCGGCACTGAAGAGCAGTACTCCTCTGAACGCCGTCAACGTGTCGGGGTCCGAATCAGCCGGACCGGGGTTGATGTCCTTGACGAGCCTGGTGCCCTTCTCGGTCCCGTCGCTCTTCCACAACTCGAGGCCGTGTTTGCCGTCGTTTGCCGAGAAGTAGAGCCTCTTGCCCATCGCGACCAGGTTGCCGATGTCCGAAATTTCCGACTCAGGGCTGGGGTTGATGTCCTTGACGAGCTTGGTGCCTCTCTTGGTCCCGTCGCTCTTCCACAGCTCGACGCCGTGTTTGCCGTCGTTTGCCGTGAAGTAGAGCGTCTTGCCAACGAGCGTCATGTCATCGGCCCACGAACTGCCGGCGCAGCTCTTCGCACTCTTGCAGGCGGTCGTTGGTGGGGGCGGGAGCGGCGGTGTTGATGTCCTTGACGAGCTTGGTGCCTTTCTTGGTCCCGTCGCTCTTCCACAGCTCGACGCCGTGTTTGCCGTCGTTTGCCCTGAAGTAGAGCGTCTTGCCAACGACGAACAGCTTTTCGACCTCCGCGCTGCGGGTGAGGGCGCCAGTGTCATCGTTGGGGTTGGAGTTGCCGAGGGTGGTGTTGATGTCCTTGACGAGCTTGGTGCCTTTCTTGGTCCCGTCGCTCTTCCACAGCTCGACGCCGTGTTTGCCGTCGTCGGCCGCGAAGAATACCTGTTTGCCCATGACCGTCACGGTGTCGGGATGGCTCCAGCCCTTGGGGATGCCGCAATCGCCCTGGTGGCAGCGGGCTCCGGGGGGCGAGTCGCGGTTGATGTCCTTGACGAGCTTGGTGCCGTTCTCGGTCCCGTCGGTTTTCCACAGCTCCTCGCCGTGATTCTTGTCCCACGCCCTGAAGAACGTCGTTCTCGGGGCTGTGGAGCACGATGTCTTCGGCCCCCGAAACGCCCGGGCCGGGGACGATGTCCTTGACGATGCTTGGTGCCACTCTTGGTCCCGTTGCTCTTCCACAGCTCCTCGCCGTACTTGACGGTCTTGGCCGGAAGTAGATCCACTTTTTGTGCGCAACGACATTGTCGGGCTCCGACGAACCGGTCTCCGTGTCCTCTACTTCGTTTATTACCAGGGGACCGGGGTCTATGTCCTTGACGAGCCTTGTGCCTGACTTCGTACCGTTGCTCCTCCACAGTTCCTCGCCGAAGTCCGGGTGATCGGCTGCGAACAACAGCCTTCCCTTGAAGTCCATGAGACAATTGGGCTCCGAGCCGGTCTCGCCGGGGTAGATGTCCTCGACCAAAAAGGGCTTAAGGTTGGGCGGGGCCTTCTTCTGAGCGGGCTTCGCGGATGCCAGGTTCGCCAAAACCAGCAGCAGGGCAGCCAGCACGATGCTGCCGGCGAGCACCACGCCGATATATCGCCACCCGCGCCGGGAGGCGGGAGGTTTGTCCGGGGAGGACGGCGCTCCGCCGCTGCCGCGCGGGCCACGGTGCGTGATGGTGGTGATGTGACTCATTTAGAAGCTCCTTGTGTCTGTGTTGTGAGACGGGGCGGTATTTCGTACGGTCCGGTCATGGAAAGACCTCCTCTTTGCTGATCAGCTCTATGGGACGGCCTTCCATGCCTCGGGGCGCGGCGACGCCCATCAACTCCAGGACGGTCGGGGCTACGTCCAGGATGCCCGCGCCCTCCACACTGTGGGCGTATCGCCGCGCCGGGTCGTAGAGGACGAAGATGCCGTCCATCGCGTGCACCGAGTCGTCGGGGCCGGTATCGTTCTCGGAGAGGTAGAGTCCGCCGTGTCCGACGGTCCCCGCCGAGCGCCAATCGAGGTCGTCGAAGTAGACCATCAGGTCGGGCGGGTTGCCCAGAGCGGCGGCGTAGATCTCCTCGGGCCGGAATACTTCTACGCGCATCCGCTCCCCATCCGGGCGCGTTATCGTCCGAAGCTCCTCCGCCAGCTCCTCGCGCGCCTCCTCGTAGCGGCTGCCGGGGATCACACCCTGCCCCTCACGCCCCTCCACGTTGAGGAAGATGCGGGCGTAGTAGCCGCCCCAGCCCCAGGCCCTCGTCGCGCTCCAGTCCACGGCGGCTTTGTCGAGCGCGACGACGCCTTCGGGTTTTTCCTTGAGCCTTAGGTAGCCTCGCTCGATAAGCCACTCATTGATGCAGAATGCGCCGTGCATCGCCTTCGAGCCGTGGTCGGAGACGATAAGGAACACGGCGTCTTCGAGCGTCTCCAGGAGCTCCCCCAGCCGGCGGTCTATAAGCCTGTAGTACTCGTCGGCTACGCTCTCGTAGGGATTGCCGGGCTCGTAGCGCGGGTGCTCGGGGTCGAAGAACTTCCAGAAGGCGTGCCCCAGGCGGTCCACCCCGATCTCCACCATCATGAAGAAGTCCCACGGCTTCGTGGCGGCTAGATGATGCACGACATCGAAACGCTTCTCGGTCATCTCGAAGAGTTGTTCGCGGAGGATCTCGCGGTCCTCCACGCGGAACTTGACGTCGAAGAGGTACGTCCCAACCAACTCCTCGATCTCACCTCTCAACTCCGCGGGGTAGGTGTACTGCTCGGCATTTGGCGGCGTGAGGAAGCACGAGACGCTCCAGCCGTTCATCGGTTTGGGAGGATAGCCTGGCGGCACACCGACCAGACACGACCGCTTGCCGTGACGAGCCAGCACATCCCAGATTCTGGGCAGGCGGACGGAGTAGGAGTTGGGGGTCCACCCCTCGGTGTAGGAGTACCCTCTGCGGTGGCGAAAGCCATAGAGCCCCAACCGGCCGGGGCTCGCGCTCGTGGACATCACCTGCCAGGCGGGGACGGTGATGGGGGGGTCGCAGCTACGCAACGGGCCGTGGACGCCGCCCTCGACCATCCCGGCGAGGTTAGGCATCTGCTCCAGCATCCTCCCGAAGAGCAACTCGGGTGGGGCGGAGTCCAGTCCTATGACGATCACCCGGCGAGACATGCCACCCTCCTCATTCGACATAGCCCATGAGCCGGAGCTGCTCCATCGTCTCCGGATCGACGTCCACGCTGCCGGTCGTCTCTTGAACCTGCCCCAGGAGCGACTGGGTCCAGAGTGCGAGCATCTCCTCCAGCTCCTGGGCGATGTCCGGCCGTTCGTCCACGATATTCCGAGTCTCCGCAGGGTCGCTCGTGACATCGTAGAGTTCTGTGTTGCACGTCGATAAAATCTCCCGTGAGCACCCGGTTCACCGGACTGACCTTCATCTCCTCTCGATTTTCGTCCTTCATGGCCTGCACCTTGGTGTTGCTGTCGATCAAGATATCCGTACCGAGCACGGTTATGGATCGCAGCCCGCCTTCCAGGTCCTGCACCTGTTCGATGCGTCCCTCGATCTTGGATTTTCCTCCTGGCGCCTTTCGCTTGACCGTGGTGGCTACATGCCGACCATTGGACTCAGCGGTGAAGTTCAGCGTGACCCGATCGCCCACCGCCAGCTCGTCAAAGGTCAAGGCCCCACTGTCCTCCTTGCCTACGAACCTGGTGTCTTCGTTGATCTGGCAGGTAATGCCCATCAGCGTAACCGAGTTGCTTGCAGCATCTACCCGCTCCACCGTCCCGCTCAGCGTCGGCCGGTCCTCCCGCTGTATCAATATTTTGCTCGGTATGAAGCGTCCCCCCTGGATCCGTTGCCCCTTGGCTGCCACGGAAAGACCGGGTTGCAGATCCGCCGGGGAGCCGGGGTGGGTATTTTCAAGCTGATAACTTTGGATAAGCTGGTGCGTCCGGGTCGTCACCGACTGGCTGTATCGATCCGGTTTCACGTGCTCGCTGAAGGCGGCTCTCTCCGTCTCCTCCCCCCGGATCAGGGTCAGAAGACTCCGTCCCGGCACGTCCATGGGCGGACACTGCAGATAGTCGAGGATGGTGGGCATGAAGTCTATCAACTGAACCGGTTGGTCGATCCTCTCGCGGGCGAAAGCCTGTCCGGGCAATCGCACGATAAGCGGGACGTGCACCAGTTCCCTGTACAGGGTACGTCCGTGGGAGAGCATTCCGCCGTGCTCCCCCAACTCCTCGCCATGGTCGGCGCTGAAGATGATCAGGGTGTCCTCTAGCATTCCCGCAGTCTCCAGAGTGCGAATAACCCCCCCGATATGCTGATCTACCCGTCGGACGGCAGCCGCGTAGTAGCTCATGAGTTCGTTGTTGCTCTCGTGGACTAGATCGAGGTCCAGACCAGTGTCCAGCCGGGCTGGGATCGTCTCCATCGGCAAGGGTTTGTGTACGTCCATGAAGTGCATGTAGCAGAAGGAGCTTTTCGGGTGCTCGGTCTGCACCCACCGCTCGAAGTCCTCGGCGATGACGGCGCCGTCGTTGGCGATGGAGCGCCACAGATTGTGGGTGAAGCCTCGGGTGGTGCCGAATAGAGGCTTCAGGATTGCGTTGCCGCCCATAAAGGCGGTGGTGTGCCCGCTGGCGGTCAGGATCTCGGCCAGCGTGGGTATAGAAGGATCAAGCGAGCGAGCGGAGAGTCTCCCTTCGTCCGTCTTGCTCCAGCGACTACCGACCCCGTTCTGGCTGGGGTAGAGACCCGTCATCATGGATGCGGTCGAGGGCCTGGTCCACGATCCCTGGCTGATCGCGTTCTCGAATACTATGCCCTGCTGCGCCAGCCGATCCATGTTGGGGGTTCCCAGGTCCTCGCCCGCGTAGCAGCCGAGGTGATCCGCCCGTAATGCGTCCACCAGGATCAATATTGCGTGAGACATCTCCTAAACCCTCCTGTAGTCATCTAACGTCCTGACCCGGTATCGTCTGCAGGCGGAACGCCCGCTCGTACGCTCCGCCGCGCGCCGTCAGTTCCTCGTGCGTGCCCTCCTCCGCGATTTCCCCCTCTTCGAGGACGTAGATCCTGTCCGCCCGGCTCACGGTGGAGAGTTTGTGGGCGATCATCAGCGTCGTCCGTCCCTCCATCAGGCGTTCCAGCGCCCGCATCACGATCTCCTCCGACTCGGCGTCAAGCCCGGTGGTCGGCTCGTCCAGGATGAGTATCGGGGTATCCCGGATCACGGCGCGGGCGATGGCGATGCGCTGCCTTTGTCCCCCCGACAGCGTACCCCCGCGCTCCCCGACCACCGTGTCGAACCCCTTCGGCAGGTTCCGGATGAAGTCCTCGCAGTAGGCGATGCGGGCGGCCTCCTGGATCTCCTCGAAGGTCGCTTTGGGATTGCCGTACGCGATGTTCTCCCGGATGGTCGTTTGGAAGAGCAGCGACTCCTGGAGGACCACCCCGATCTGCTCGACCAGCGAATCTGGCTTGTAGTCGCGAATGTCGCGCCCATCTATGAGCACGGAGCCCTTCACGGGGTCGTAGAGGCGCAGGATCAGGCTCGACAGGGTGCTCTTCCCCGCGCCGGTGGCCCCCACGACCGCCGCCACCTCGCCCGGCTGGATCTCCAACTCGATGTCCCGCAGCACCGGCTGATCCGGGTCGTAACCGAAGGAGACGCCCTCGAAGCGCACCTCCCCCCGGAAGCGGGGCGCGGTCTGCGCGCCGGGTCGCTCTTCCACTGCCGGACGCTCGTCGAACACCTCCATGATCCGCTCCGCCCGCACCGCGACCCTCGCGAGCTTGGCCCAGAGCCTCGAAAGCGTGTTCAGGGGACTCTGGAGGTTTTTCATGTACTGGATGAAGACGACGAGCGTGCCCGCGGAGAGCGCTCCGGCGAGGACCTGGTGCGCGCCGAAGGCGACGACCGTGGCCAGCCCGCCCGCCGTCAGGATGGTCATAATCCAGGCGAAACGGGCCTCCAGGCGCGCTACGTTCACGCTGCCCTCCGCCATCTCGCCCGTCTGCTCCGCGAACCTCTCTTCCGCGAAGCGTTCCCGGGCGAACGCTTTGACGACCCGGATCGAGGAGATCGTCTCCTGCGTCAGGGACGTAAAGTCTCCCTCTCGCTGCCTCACGTGCTGCTCCTCGTCCCTGATGCGCCGCCGGAAGTACGAGGAGGCGATCACGACGAGCGGTGCCCACGCCGTGGCGATCAGGCCGATCCTCCAGTCGATGACGAACATGACGGTGAGCATGCCGACGAACTGCAGCACGCTGCTAATGCCGTCCACGAGTAGCTTGTCGGTAACCAGCTCTTGCACCTTCGTGACGTCGCTGGTGACGCGCGTGATCAGGTCCCCGGTGCGCTGCCTGTCGTGGAAGGTGAGCGAGAGGCGCTGCATATGCGCGAAGAGAGAGCGACGTACACTAAACGCCACCCGCTCGCTCGCGGCCGAGAGGAAGAACTCCTTAAGGTAGTTGAACAGCCCCTGAAGCGCGGCGATGCCCACTATCGCGCCCGCGACGGCGAGGATGATCACGGTGGGCGAAGCCGGCATTTTGGTATCCGTCTGTCCGACCTGCAGAATGTGGTTAATCAAGTATCCCAGCGGCCAGGGCTGTAGCAGGGCAACCAGGCTAGCCCCGACGACCCCGATCAGCGCCGGGACGAACCCGCGCCAGTGAGGCCGTATGAAAGGCATGAAGGTTCGCAGGGCCACGAGCGCGGACCGCCCGCCCTGACCTCCCGAGGAGGTGAACCGTCCGAGGATACCTCTCAGCATCTCTTCTCCCCTTTACCACAAAACAGGACACCGTCCACGAAACTAACCTGCACGGGTCCGCCCACCTTCGCAGCAAAGGAGATAGCCCTACTTACCAGCGCCGTTCCGAAAAGCTTTAGTAACAAAACTACCGTTTTGCTCGTCTTCGAGCAAAGTTCATTGCGTGCGCTAACCACGCGCGCACTCTCTTCCCGAGCCCGTCAGGGAGTCGTTCGATGGAATGCGGATTGGTCGTCGCCCGGCGGCCGGGGACCCGTTGTGACTGAGATGCGCGGTGCTTGCTCTCTCGCCTATCTCGTGGAGCGCAGCCCTATGCCCTTGGAGGAGTTGCTGGCACGAGTCTTCGTCTGTGTCGCCGCAGGAGATCAGGAGGTGGAAATGGGAGGCGTCGGCCCGCACGCGGACGTTCATCCCGTGTCCCGCCTCCGTCCGGGCCGGTTCCGTCCAGCCGGTCTCTTCGTCGCCGGCCAGCCCCAACCATACGGCGACATCTCCGTTGCGAAAACCGCGCCAGCCCTCGCCGTTGAACGGGCTCAGGCCGCGGCGACCTTCGCGTAGCAGGCGGTAGTAGTCCGGCGCGAGGCAAGTCTCCGTGGCGAGATCGCCGGACCCCTCGGGCATCCGGTAGCAGACCGCGAGGGCCGGGTGGCCGGGCGCCAGGAGCACACTCTTGCGAGTCCCGAACAGGCGGCTGTCCTCCTCGACGTTGGTCATCTCCACCCAGGCGTGAGTACCGTCGCTGAGGGCGGAAACCAGGTAGCGGTCGTGTTCAAAACCCACATCGGCCAGTGCGCCCGGATGGTTGGGCGGATGGTCCATGTACTGGTTGAGCTCCTCTTGGAAGTTCCAGTCGTCGGTGGGGTTACCGACGACTAGGACGCCGCCTTCCGGTGTTAGGGTGAAGAGGTAGACGAGCCTTCCGCCGTGCTCGGGCGCTATTACAGCGTAGAGGTGCTCACCCCTTAGGATCACCTCGTCTTCGCCGTCTTCGTCTATGTCCGTGACTTCCGCGGAGGGAGGCCGCTCCGTTCTGGCGAACCACCGGGCGGCGTCTACCATTACCAGGGAGGCGCGGGCGTGGCTGGCCACCGCCTTGGCCCAGGGAGCGGCGACGCAGCCGTCCTCGCTGGGGTCGTACCAGGCGGTCTCGTAGGCGGAGGCGAGCAAGTGTTTCCAGGCGAGATCCAGCAGCCGCCGGTCCACGCCCTCCCGCTGCGCCTGGCGCAGCGCTTCCTGGGCGCAGACCAACCGCTCTCTGTAGGGCGACCACGCGGCGTTCTCCCACCATCCGCGGTAGTCTTCGCCCGCCTCCCATTGCTGCGCCACCTCGAAGATGGTGCCGGGCTCCAGCCTTCGCGCTTCTTGCGGCGGGTGTCCGGCCAGCCACTCGGACATCAAGACGGGAGCCACGTCCTCTCGGGACGCTACCCAGCGCAGAAAGGCGTCGTAGCGTCCGAGGGCGCTGGCGTCCCAACCGCCGACGCCCGCCGTTATCTCCAGGTCGTCGGCGTAGACGAGGAGAGTGTCGTCCCCGCCATTCTGGCTGAGCGATTTGACCGTCTTGTCCAGGCGCCGCCAATGTTCGGGGAAGCTGGGCGGTACCCAGTAGCGCAGGTTGGCCGAAATGGGCACCATCACCAGGCCACCCGCCTCGGCGATGCGGTAGGTCCTGTAGGTTTCAGCCATAGCGGACTTATCGTACGAATGGGATCGGCTGGCGCTCGAGCCAAACGGTCCGATCGAGTCGAATCGTGCGCGCGGGCTACCCTCATAGGAGCCATTGGTGGGGTAGAGCAGCCGGTCGTCCAGCAGGACATAGCGGTAGCCACCGTTTGCCAGTTCGCTGCTGGTCAGTGTGGGTGCCAGCTTCTCGGTGTCCCAGACGCGTTCTGGCACCCAGCAGACCTCGACCTCTTCCGGCGGGCGACGCAGGTGGCGGCGATAGAGCCAGAGGAACTCGTCGAGCTGCCGCGAGTTGAACGAAGGCTCGAACAAGGGCATCACGTTCTCGGAATACGTTCCGCCTATCAGGGAGATGAGACCCTTCTCCCGCAAGTCCCTCACCAGCTCCAGGAACCACGGGTAGTGCCAGGCGAGCGTCTCGATCAGGGTTCCGCTCAGATGGAGGCTCGCGGGGATACCGTATTTCCCGTGCAGCCTGAGCGCCGCCGCGTAGCCCTCCACTATCTCCGTGATCCCCTCCCGATTGTCGTAGCCGTCGGTGATGAGGTACTGGTTGGCGTGGTGCACTAGAGCCAGGGGCACGGCCCGCTCGGACCGCTTACCCTTCCGGAATCCCACGTGGGTGAGCGGCGCACCTTTGGTTCTGGGGAGGGCGGTCGTCCGGCGTCCGGCGAGGGTCCGCGCGTAGAGCCGCTCGTACGCCCGGCCAGCATCCTCCCACGAGAAGTTGGCGCCCATGGCCCGCTCTTGCAGAGCCTGCCACTCGCTCTTGCGGCTATATGTCTCCAGGGCTCTGCTCACAGCTCTCACCAGGGCCCCCGGCGTACGGCGGGCGAAAGTGAAGCCCAGGCTGGACTCCGGGTGCCGGGTGTGATCCGTAATAGTCTCGGCCAGGCCGCCAGTGCGACGGGCGATGGGTATGGAGCCGTAGCGCAGCGCGATCAGAGGTCCCAGGCCGCAAGGCTCGAAGGTGGAAGGGGCCAGGAAGAAATCCGACCCGGCGTACACCTGCCTCGCCAGCGCTTCCTCGCTGGTGGCGTGGTAGGCGACGACGCCGGCGTGACGGGACGCCGCTTCCTCCAACGCCCGCTCGTAATGCTCATCTCCCCGGCCCATGATCAAGACCTGCGCGTCCAGGGCGGTCATCTCGTCCACGCTCCTACATAGGAGGTCCACGCCTTTCTGATCCACGAGGCGGGCAACCATGCCGAGCAGGGGAGCGTCCGGGTTCGGCTCCAGACCGCTCAGCTTTTGGAGAACGGCCTTGTTCCTCCGCTTGCCTTCGACGAACGACCCATCGTAACGCGCGGCGATGTAGGGGTCTGTCTCGGGGGCGAACTCCTCGTAGTCCACGCCGTTGAGGATGCCGTAGAGGTCGCCCATCCTGGAACACAGCAAGCCGTCCATGCCCATCCCATGCTCGACGGTGAGGATCTCCTCCAGGTAGCTCCGGCTGACGGTGTTCACGGCATCGGCGAAGGCTATCCCCCGCGCCAGCATGCTGCCCTCGCCGTCTTCCAGCCCGGCGAGCGCCTCCGTCTCCGGCCCGAAGTGCCCCTGATAGGCGAGGTTGTGGATGGTGAGCACCGTCCTCGTACGATCCAACGCCGCCCGATCCGGGCCATAACGAACGTACTGCGGGACCAGCCCCAGGTGCCAATCGTTGCAGTGGATGACGTCGGGCTTCCAATCAGAGCGAGCGGCAAACGCTACAACGGCCTTGGAGAACAGCACGAAAGGGGCAACATCGTCATCCTCGTAGCCGCCGTACGCCGCCCCCCGGTCGAAGTAGCTCTCGTTACCCACCGCGTAGACGCTTACGCCCCCGTGCACACCGAGATGGTCAACGTGGGCCAGCTCCGTCTCCGGCCCCATCGGGGTCTCCAGCGATACGGTTGGCCTCCCCGCTCCCACGCATGAGTAACCCGGCAGCACCAACCTTACGTCGTGGCCAAGCCGGGCCAGTGCCTTCGGCAGAGAAGCTCCCACATCGGCGAGTCCACCGACCTTGATGAAAGGATAGGCTTCGGCGATGGCGAATAGGATCTTTAAGGGTTTACCGCTCATCGCTATCTATTGACTCCTTCGTCGGTAGGTCCGCAAAGCGGGAAGCTCAGGCGCGCCCGCATCGCGGATCGCAAAGCTCTGCAGGCAGCTCCGGGCGCAGCTAGCTGGCCAGAAAGTCACTGAGTGCTGACCCTCGGCTTCGACGATCCGGCCTGGGCCTCATATTCGAGCATTCTCTACTTCTTCAATCGTACGCTTCCCCCGAAGGATTCTCTTGCGCGAACTGTCAAGCTAGTCTCGCAATTATCTCATAATAGTCTTTGAATTGTATCAGTGACCCTGAGTTGTATCAGTGTACTTCACAATTGTAACAAATTCTCTCAAGAATCTTAAAGTAGTCCCTGAAGTTAGTCCCTGTAATGTATCTGTGGGATGGCACAACTTCGAACTACATCCACGAACTCATTAGAACCCCCCTACACGCGAAGTTCGCAGAGGTTGTGCCCGTAAAGGATACTGTTGGTTTATTCGCCGAAGAGTCACGATCACCTCGCCGGAGCCAGGGCGGCCAAGCAAGAGCGCCGGGTAGCAGTGGTAGGCGGGCGTTTAGCCAGTTGGTTATCCGACCGACGTTGATCTAAGCAGCAGTGGCAAGTTCTTGCAGGTGAGCCTTCCTCAGGCCCTGGTAACGAGCCTGGCGCAGCCTGAAGGCTCGAACCCCTGCGAGAAGGTTCCCTCGATGCCCGCCCGATCGGAGTAGAGGCTCGCAAACTCTTCGGTCTCTTGGCGCTCTCTGGCCAACTGGATAGCCTCGTGCTCTTCTCGTGGCTGCAGGGTAAGGGTGCGGGGAAGGTTCTTGGCCCGGGTGCACAACGGACGGCTCGTACACGCAGCACACTCCTCCGGGGCGAACCCCACGTGGATCATCTTGCGCCCACGGGCGGTCTTGGTCTTAGACCAGCGGATGCTCTGGCGCTCCTGGGGACACGTTACCGTCTTCTTCTCCCAATCGATGCGGAATTTGACTCCTACGTCGGTAGGTCCGCAAAGCGGGAAGCTCAGGCGCGCCCGCATCGCGGATCGCAAAGCTCTGCAGGCAGCTCCGGGCGCAGCTAGCCGGCCAGAAATTCACTGAGTGCTGACCCTCGGTTTCGGTCCGGCCTGGGCCTCATATTCAAGCATTCTCTCCCCCCTCAATCGTACGCTTCACCCCGAAGGGTTCTCTTGCGCGAACTGTCAAGCTAGTATCGTAATTGTCTCATATTAATCCTTGAATTGTATCTACTAACTTCGTAACTGTAAAGAATTACCCTGAAGATCTCAAACTAGTCCTTGTATTGTATCGGCCGGATGGCACGACTTCAGAATACGTCCACGAAATCCTGGAACCCCTGCGCGTAACGCTTGCGGAACCTTCCTACCGGCGAGGTCGTAGAAGGCCACCTCTGTGCACCTCGGTGAGAATCCTCGCGGAGCGTTGCCGGGAAAAGATCGTAGCTGTTTCCTCAGCAGATTCTCAGGACCGAGACGCACACTAGCCGGCGAAGCTTGCTCTAGGAACTGCAACGCGCGATGCGCGAATCGAGCCCATGACAAGGTAGGAGCCCTGGAGAGAGACGCGGAACGCTTATGAGACGGATCACTTTGTTGGGTGCGATCGTAGGCTCGGGGCTCGTGCTGGTTGCAGGGTGCACGGGCTCATCTCCATAGGAGCAGAAGGCTTACGCCCCCCACATCGATCCCGCCGACTTCACCACCACCATAGACAACGAGTACTTGTCGCTGAAGCCGGGCACCACCTTCGTCTACCAGGGGGTGCAGAGCGCGGCGAGATGACCGTCACCCACGACACCAATTAGGTAATGGGCGTGGAGTGCGTCGTGGTAGACGACAGGAGATATGAGGCCGGCAAGCTGATCGAGAAGACCTACGACTGGTTCGCCCAGGACGAGTAAGGCACCGTCTGGTACTTCGGAGAGAACACCAAGGAGTACGAAAACGGAAAGGTGGTGAGTACTGAGGGCTCATGGGAAGCCGGGGTGGACCGGGCCAAACCCGGCATCGTAATGCAGGCCGACCCTAAGGTGGACCAGTCCTACTACCAGGAGCACTATCCGGGCGCGGCTATGGACATGGCCAGAGTGCTCAGCTCTAACGCATCGGTCACGGTTCCCTACGGTTCCTTCGATGACGTGCTGGAGACCAAGGAGTGGACGCCACTCCAACCTGGCTTCTCCGAAAAAAGTACTACGTTCGTGGGGTGGGCCCGCTGGGTAATCCGAGGGATTTAGGACTACTGGCTGTAAAGCACAGGTGAGGGAAGGCTACCCACCCTCGCCTACCCCTATGCTGCGATGAGCCACCTCGATCCAATCTGGGAGCAGTTCCGCACCCTGTTGCTCGAACGCGATGTGGATCATCCCCTCGGCTGCCACCGCGCTCGCATCTCCGACCGGGTGGGAACGCGGCGCTCCCGCGGCGGGATCACCCACTCCTTAACCGGGTGCGGGTTGAGCTCGTTTCTTGAGCGTGCTCCTGACGGTCTCGTGGGAGACGCCCTTTACGTGCCCGAGCTCTACCATCCGGTCGGCCAGGAGCCGCAAGCTCCAACCGCCTCGTCCCTCGGGCGGCTCCGAGCTAGTCAGGGCCACCAGGCGCGCCTCGGCGCGTCTGTCCAGGACCCGCCTCCTGGCCCTGCCCGGCTTCCTGGGCATCAGCGCTGCCTCCAGCCCCTCCTCGCAGAAGCGTCTCCGCTCCCGCGCCACGGTGGCAGCGGAGACCTTCAGAGCCTCGGCTATCCTCTCGTCGGTCCACCCTTCCCCGTTTGCGTCGGCCTTCAGAAGTATGCGCCCGTAGAGCAGCTTGCGCGCGTGGGCCCGACCGTGGCAGACGAGCGCTTCGAGTTGCCCGCGCTCTTCGTCGGTGAGGCGGACGACGTACCTCTTGTACACGATGAACCTCCCTCGTGGCTTGTGCCGACCCGGAGAGTACGCCGGGTAGCTTTACCTTGTAACGAAAGGGTGACGAAGGACTGGATGCAGCCTAAAACTTCACCCCCTTCTTCGGTTTGGCCGGGAGCGAGGCCCCATGAGGACCCCAGGAATCCAGAATCTCTGCGCCCCTCATGCCCCTCGCCGCCCTTCCAGCGAGACCGCGCGGGCCGCGAATACGGCCGCAACCGCCGCGAACGCCGCCAGGGCTCCAATGTGCGGGAGTTGCACGAGCAGGCTCTCCCTGTCCACTATAACGCTGTCGAGCGAGAGCCTCGCATGCGCGACCGGGCTCAAGACGTTGTAGACGCTGCTGAACCAGCTCTTCTGCATCGTGGTACCGAGCAGGGTCGGGGCGGCCATCGCGATGAAGACGGCCGCAGTAGCGAGCGTCACGCCGCGCCCGGAGCGCGACAGGGCGCTGATGCCCACGATCAGGCTCGCGAAGCCCGCCACGCAGAGGCTGCCAAGGACGAAGGTGTAGATCAGCGCCGCCCAGGAGACGCTCGTGCCGAAGCCAACCACCAGAATGTAGGGGACGGAGATCACGAAGATGAGGAGCCACGCCGCGAAGACGCCCCAGACCTTCCCAAGGAGCAGCGCGCCCCTCAACGTCGCCCGTTCCTTCTCGTTGGCTACGGAGTCAGCGGCGAGGATGCCGGCTACGAGGAGGCCCAGGCCGATAGCGAGGCTGGTCACAATGTAGAGTACCTGGCTCTGCTCCAGGAGCGAGAACTCTCTGCCCGTAAGCAAGAGATCCGCACTCATCAGGGTCAGCACGATCCCGGAGAGCACGGCCCACATCGAACACCTGGCGCCGCAGAGGTTCTCCTTCATCTCCCTTGTAGCGATACGGAGGGAGTCCTTCACGAATGAACCTCCCGCAAAGGCAGCCGGCGCGTTCATCGCGACGCCTCCCTTCTCAACTTGCGCCCCGTAAGGCCGGAGATACGCTCCAGCGAAGGGGCCCGCCGCCACGTGCTTCGAACTCCGATGGCTCCTGTAACCGGCGCGGAGCGAGCCGTCGCGGGGCCAACGGTAGGAGCGGCGCTCTCGCAGCGGGTTGTCGAGGGCGAGCCCTCCCCACACCAGGCCCGCTATGAGCAGAAACAGGGCCAGCGTCGGGGCCCCAGCGCCCGGGAAGTCCGGGGCCCAGGAGTAGATCACTATGCCGATCAGGATGAGCAGGAATGCTCCTGCGTGGTTCATCCAACTGCGCACCAAGTGCCCCTTTCGCTACGAGGTCGACCAATCCCCCAGGCCCACCGTTCACGACCCTCCGGCCACGCAATACACAACCTAATTGACGTTTCTGAGAGGAAGCTGAGAACTCGGCTTTCATCCGAGACGAGAAGCTGAATTCCAGGGGCCGCTCGCTTACAGCGTTCGCAGAGTCCATTTCTTGTTCTTGGCTGACTACCGAAAGCTGAAGGCTGAGAGCTGAACGCTGATGGCTAACAGGCGTCAGTCGCTACTCGAGGACTTTCGAGCGGGTCGCACCACGTACTGGACGTAGCCGCGCGGGTTGCGTTCGGCCTCTTCGCCGAGAGCCCTGGCGCGCCACTCGGCCTGTTCCAGCGTCGGGTAGCGGGCGACGACTATCTTCCCGAAGAGCGTCACCGCCACGATCTCGAAGCCCTCTCTATCCACCAGGCACCAGCCTTGACCCCCTTTCATTGTGCCTGCTAAGATCGCCTCAGGCAACGCTGTTCCCGGAGAGGGAGTACAGATAGAGGAGACTAGATGCTAGAGGGACTTGCCCAGGACTTCCAACTCAACCTTCCCTACATCCTGCGGCGGGCGGAGCAGCTCTACGGATACCGGGAGATCGTCACGCGCCGCCCCGACAAATCTTTCCACCGCTACACCTTCGCAGACTTCGTCGCGCGCGCCAAGAAGCTCGCCGTCGCCCTGGACAGACTCGGGCTCGAGCCCGGTGACAGGGTCGGCACGCTTGGCTGGAACACCTACCAGCACCTCGAGGCATACTTCGGTGTCCCATGCTCGGGGGCCGTATTGCATACCCTCAACCCCAGGTTGCACGAGGACGACCTGACCTACATCGCCAACCACGCCGAAGACAGGGTTATGCTCGTCGATGAGGCCCTGGTGCCCGTCTTCGAGAAGTTCAGGGAGCGTACGAACGTCGAGTACGCCGTGGTCGTGACGGAGGGCGGGGATGTTCCCGACGGTTATATCTCCTACGAGGACCTGATCGGGGACTCGGACGAGGCCGACTTCGAGTACCCGGACTTCGACGAGAGACAGGCCGCCGCGTTGTGCTACACCTCTGGCACGACGGGACGCCCCAAGGGCGCCCTCTACTCGCACCGCTCCACGGTACTCCACTCCATGATGGTCGCGATGGGCAACGCGTTCGCGCTCTCGGAGGCCGACTGCGTACTGCCCGTCGTCCCCATGTTCCACGTCAACGCCTGGGGACTGCCCTTCGCCTCCGTCCTCGTCGGGGCCAAGCTGATGATGCCAGGATCGCACCTCGACCCCGAGAGCGTGCTCGAGGAGCTTGAGCAGGAAGGGGTGACGCTTACGGCGGGCGTCCCCACGGTCTTCCTCGCCGTGTTGCAGGCTCTCGACGCGGAGCCCGACCGGTACGACCTGTCGAAGTTGCGCGCGATGGTCATCGGGGGATCAGCGGCGCCCAAGGGTGTCATAGAGGCCTTCAAGGAGCGGCACGGGATAGGGATCGTCCACGCCTGGGGCATGACGGAGATGAGTCCCATCGGGACCGTCGCCAACCTGACCACCGAGATGAAGAAACTGCCCGAGGAGGAGCAACTGGAGTACGAGGCCAAGCAGGGCTACCCCGTGCCTTTGGTGGAGATACGCGCCAGGGGCGACGAGGGCTTCGCGCCGTGGGACGGCGAGTCGCTTGGCGAACTGGAGGTTCGCGGTCCCTGGGTCGCGAGGACTTACTACGAGGCGCCGGAAGGGGACGACAAGTTCACCGACGACGGATGGTTCAAGACGGGGGACGTCGTCACCATAGACCGCTTCGGGTTCATCAAGATCACCGACCGCAGCAAGGACCTCATAAAGAGCGGGGGGGAGTGGATCTCCTCGGTCGAACTGGAGAACGCCCTCATGGCCCACCCCTCCGTCTCGCAGGCGGCCGTGATCGCCATCCCCCACGAGAGATGGGACGAGAGACCCCTGGCCGCCATCGTCCTCAAAGAGGGCGAGAGCGCGACGGAGGATGACCTGCGGGCCCACCTCGAAGAGGACTTCGCCAAATTCTGGCTGCCAGACGCCTACGAGTTCGTCGAGTCGATCCCGATGACCGCGACCGGCAAGTTCCAGAAGCTGAAGCTGCGCGAGCAGTTCGAGGGCTACACCTCCACGAAATAAGCAGGTGAGGGTCATCGGCGCCGGCTTCGGCCGGACGGGCACCATGTCGCTGAAGGTCGCGCTCGAAAAGCTCGGCTTCGATCCCTGCTACCACATGACCGAGGTCTTCGCGCACCCCGAGCACACGGGGTTCTGGATCTCCGCCTGGCGTGGGGAGCCGGCGGACTGGGAAGGGGTCCTCGGGGAATATGAGGCGGCCGTGGACTGGCCTGCCTGCACTTTCTACAAGGAGCTAATGGAGCGCCATCCCGACGCCAGGGTAATCCTGAGCGTCCGCGATCCCGGACGCTGGTACGAGAGCGTGCGCAACACCATCTACGAGTTGAGCGTGGTCGTCCCCCGCCATCCCCTCTACCGTATCGGCTACACGCTCGTCAGCCTCCTCGTTTTCCGCGGGTCCCGGCGATTCAACCTGGCGGACGAGATCATCTGGCAGGGCACCTTCGACGGCCGCTTCGAGGAGAGGGCTTACGCCATAGAAGTCTTCGAACGCCACAACGCAGAGGTCCGACAGCATGTTCCCGCCGACAGGCTGCTCGTCTTCGACGTAAAGGATAGCTGGGAACCCCTGTGCGAGTTCCTCGGGGTCGAAGAACCGGACGAACCGTTCCCCCACACGAACGACACGGCAGAGATGCGGCGCACGGTGCGGAGAATAAAGGCCGTCTCCATCGCCGTGCCCGTGACCCTGACGCTCCTAGCCGTACTCGTGCTCCTGGGGCGAGCCGGGGCTGCTGTCAGCCCCCCGACTGCGCGGGGGCCGCGAAGCTCGGCGCGGGTCGCTCGACGATAGGCCAGTGCAGGCCGGCGGCTATGATCGCGAGCGCGATGCCGGCCCACCATATCGGCAAGAAGGAACCGGTCTGCTCGAAGGCGAGGCCGCCGAGCCAGACCCCGAGGAACGCCCCGATCTGGTGGCTGAGGAACACTATCCCAAAAAGGGTTCCGAGGTTCCCGGTCCCGAACATTACGGCGACGAGCCCAGAGGTGAGCGGCACG
Organism: uncultured Rubrobacteraceae bacterium; assembly: GCA_963840835.1. Classification (GTDB taxonomy): domain Bacteria; phylum Actinomycetota; class Rubrobacteria; order Rubrobacterales; family Rubrobacteraceae; genus Rubrobacter_D. Next base: position 89,109 of record CAWJAM010000006.1, read on the forward strand.
GTCGAGAGCCAGAGAACCCCCATCGCGGCCGCGAAGACGAGGACCACCGTCGGGGTCGGGGGCAGGGTGATGAAGAGCGCTATGACAGCGGCCCTCGAGAGGTAGATCCCGGCGAGCAGTTGCCGCTTGCTGTGGCGGGCGCCGAGGACCCCCGAGCCGTAGGAGCCAACGATGTTGAAGAGCCCGATGAGCGCCAGGGCCCAGGCGGCAACCGCCGGCCCAGCGGTGTGCATCCCCCCGTGCGAGTGCCCGGCGACGTCGGCGATGTGCGCCGGCAGGTGCGTGGTGATGAACGCCACGTGGAAGCCGCAAACGAAGAATCCGGCGAGGAGCAGCAGGTAGCTGCCGTGCCCGAACGCCCGCCTGACCGCGTCGCGGGCTGGCAACGCCGGCTCCTTCACGCCTCCCCCACCACCCTTCAGGGCCACGGCGAGCGCGGGAACGACCACCATAGAACCGGCCAGCAGGAGGAGCGTGGTCTGCCAACCGTAGTCCGTAAGGAACGCCTGCCCAAGCGGCGCGAAAATGAACTGGCCGAGCGAACCCGCGGCGGTCGCGAGACCCATGGCCTGCGAACTCTTGTCCTCGGGAACGAGCCGCCCGAGCGCGGCGATGACGATGGTGAACGAGGCGCCCGAGAGCCCGAGGCCGACGAGCACTCCGGCCGTGAGGTTGAAGGCCAGCGGCGTCGGGCTTACCGCCATAAGCGCGACGCCCGCGGCGTAGACCACGCCACCAGCGGCGAGTATGCGGGCCGACCCGTAGCGGTCGGCCACGGCCCCGGCGAAGGGTTGCCCGATGCCCCAGACGAGGTTCTGTATCGCTATGGCAAGGGCGAACACCTCCGGCGACCAGTCGCGCCCCTCGCTTATCGGGGCGGCGAACAGGCCGAAGCTGGTCCTGAGACCATAGGTGATGAGGGCGATCAAACACCCGCACCCTACGACGAACGCCGTCGACCTCCACCATCCCGACCCCCCACCTACCAAACACCCACCCCCTATCCAAACTAACCTAGTACCAGCCACTATACCCGAGCACCCGAAACCCTGACCACCCGACAAGCGAGGCCCGAAGTGCCAACCGAACCGAAACGCTGACAAGGCGCTGCAGGCGCCGTGCTAAAAGGTAGACTCCAGGCAGACAGGGTTCGACTATGGGAAGGAAGTCTGTTTTGGGCCGAACGACGGAGGTGTTGATCCAGAAGAACGTCTCAGCCACGATGCGCGACGGCACGGCCCTGATGTCCAACGTGTACCGGCCGGCGGATGGCGGTTCCTGTCCGGTCCTCCTAACCCGGTTGCCCTACGGCAAGGACCAGCCGCGCGATCCCACGTACTTCGACCCGTTGCGGGCCGCCCGTCGCGGCTACATCGTCGTGGTGCAGGACGTGCGCGGGCGTTACGCTTCCGCAGGAGAGTTCGGTACCTTTCCGCAGGAAATCGAGGACGGCCACGACGCCGTGGAGTGGGCGGCGAGGCTCCCCGGCTCCGACGGTACCGTCGGGATGTGGGGCCTCTCGTACTTCGGGAAGACCCAGTGGCACGCGGCCACCACGCGGCCCCCATCACTGAGGAGCATGGCCCCCGGGCAGACGTGGGGCAACCATCTGAACGGCGCGAGCCTCCGCGGCGGCGTCCAGGAACTCGGCCTCATCCACTCCTGGGCCCAGGGCGCCATCGCACCGCACCAGCTCTTCCGCCGGTACGCCGAACATCCGGAGAGGCTGAACGAGAGGCTCCTCGAAACTATAGGGATCGTGGATGAGATCCTGGCCGGAGGCGGCTACGAGACGCTCCCGCTCTCCAGCCTCCCCGATCCCGAAGGCTCGAGTAGGACCCTCGGCCTGGGACGGAGCGTGGAAGATGATATCTGGGACCACATAAACATCGACGGCAAGTACGACCTGATAGACGTCCCCACGTTCCACATCGGGGGCTGGTACGACTGCTTTATCGGTGAGACCCTGCGGCAATACGAGGCGATGAAGACGCGCTCCCGCGAGGCGGGGATTCGTCCGCCACGACTGCTCGTGGGACCCTGGGCACACGCAAACTTCGACAGCACGATCGGGGACCTCGACTTTGGCATGAGGAGCGCCGGTGGCTTCATCGACGCGGACGGGAACCTGACCAACTATCATCTCAGCTGGTTCGACGCGACGCTCAAGGGGGACGAAAGCGCGCTCGCGGACACACCCCCCGTGCAGGTGTTCGTCATGGGGGAGAACCGCTGGCGCGGCTACGAGGAGTGGCCGCCCCCGGGGTCGCGCGAAGAGGAATGGTACCTCACCTCCGGCGGTTCCCTGCGCCGCGAGCCCGGGGGAGCAGGGGACGAACCGGCGCGCTACGACTACGACCCCGAAGACCCCATCCCGACGGTAGGAGGGTCCATACTACTGGCCGGCATCCATCGCCCCGGCCCGAGGGATCAACGCGGGATCGAGGCGCGACCGGACGTACTCGTATACACGGGCCCGGCTCTGGAGAGACCCTATACGGCGCTAGGTCCCGTCTACGCCACGCTGTTTGCGGCCTCCTCGGCCCCTGACACGGACTTCGTGGCGCGGCTCGTCGACGTGTATCCGGACGGGCGGGCGATCTGCGTCGCCGACGGTATCCTGCGCGCTAGCGCCAGGGAGAGCTACCCCGCGCCCGGTGTGGTATGCAAGGTCGCGCCTTCGCCCATCGAGCCCGGCGAGGTCTACGAGTACGTCATAGACCTGTGGGCGACAGGCATCACCTTCCTCCCAGGGCACAGGGTGAGGATGGAGGTCACGTCGAGCTCCCACCCTCGCTGGGAGCGCAACCTCAACACGGGCGAGGACGCCTTCGATTCTTCTTGCACCGAGGTGGCCCACCAGGCCATCTTTCACGACGCCGGACGTCCGAGCAGGATCACGCTGACCGTAGTAGAAGGGTAGGGCTATGAGCGTCTCTAAAGCGGTACTGATCACCGGCTGTTCCTCTGGCATCGGGTGGGCCACCGCCGAGCGCCTCGCGAACGTGGGCTGGAGAGTCTACGCCACGGCCCGCAAGGTCGAGGCCATCGCCCCGCTCGAAGAGAGCGGCTGCAGGCTACTCTCCCTCGACGTGACCGACGATGACTCGATGGTCTCGGCCGTCGAGGAGGTCGAGCGCCGGGAAGGGGCCGTCGGCGCGCTCGTCAACAACGCGGGCTACAGCCAGTCGGGGGCCGTCGAGGCCGTGCCCATGGAGAAGGTCCGCCGGCAGTTCGAGACCAACGTCTTCGGGCTGGTGCGGATGTGCCAGCTCGTGCTGCCCGGGATGCGGAGGCAGGGATACGGCAGGATCGTCAACGTCTCTTCTATGGGCGGCAAACTGACCTTCCCCGGTGGCGGCTACTACCACGCCTCCAAGCACGCCGTCGAGGCCATAAGCGACGCCCTGCGCTTCGAGGTCGAGGGCTTCGGCGTCAAAGTCTCGGTCTTAGAACCGGGCCTCATCCAAACCGGCTTCGCGGACGCCGCCGTCGGGTCGATCCACAGCCCCGAAGACGGCCCCTACGCCGGCTTCGAAGCGGCGGTGGCCAAGGCGACCGCGGAGAACTACGAGAGGGGACCGCTGCTCAGGCTCGGTGGAAGTTCCGAGACTGTCGCCGAGAAGGTGGAGGAGGCGATCTCCGCCCGCAGTCCCCGCAGCCGCTACCCTGTGACGCCCTCGGCCCACCTCTTCCTATGGCTCAGGCACCTGCTGCCGGACAGGGCCTGGGATGCCGTCGTGAGAACGAGTTATCCCCAACCAGGGAGGTAGAAGGTGCGCATAGAAGCAAACACGTTCCTCGTCGCCGGTGGTGGATCCGGCCTCGGCGCCGCAACGACAGAGATGCTCGCCGCCTCCGGCGCCCGCGTCGTCGTCGCCGACCTGAAGGGTGAGCCCCCTGAAGAGGGCCGCTTCGTCGAAACCGACGTAACCGACGAGGACAGCGTGCGGGAGGCCGTCGAGGCGACCCGGGAGCTGGGAGAACTGCGCGGCGCCGTGAACTGCGCCGGGGTCGCCAGCGCGGAGAAGGTACTCGGGAGAGAAGGTCCTCATTCGCTCGATTCCTTCGCGCAGGTCGTACAAGTCAACCTGGTGGGCACCTTCAACGTCATCAGGCTGGCTGCCGAAGCGATGTCTCGAAACGAACCATTAGAGAGTGGGGAGCGGGGCGTCATCGTCAACACTGCCAGCGTGGCGGCTTTCGACGGCCAGATCGGGCAGGTGGCCTACGCCGCGTCCAAGGGCGGCGTCGTGGCTCTAACCCTCCCCGTAGCCCGCGAGCTCGCCAGGAGCGGCATCCGCGTCATGACCATAGCCCCAGGCATCTTCGACACCCCGATGATGGCCGGCCTGCCCGAAGACGCCCGCGAGTCACTCGGCGATCAGGTCCCCTTCCCCTCGCGTCTCGGGAAGCCCGAGGAGTACGCGGATCTCGTCAAGCACATCGTGGAGAACGAGATGCTCAACGGCGAAGTCATAAGACTCGACGGCGCGATCCGGATGGCGCCGAAGTAAGGAGACGCCGGCCCGGGCGGCCGCCTCGGGCAGCAACGGTCGAGGTCAGACGCCCCCCGTGAGTACGTCGAGGGCGGTGGCGTAGGAGTTGAGCGGGCGGTTGTCGTCCATGGGTACGATCGTTACGTCGGAGCCGCGGCCGGCGACCACGGCGAAGGCCGGGTCGTTGGTGTCCATCACCACGACCGTGGGGACGCCCGAAGCTATCGCCGCCCCCGCGAAACCGTGGTCCGCGACAACCAGGTCGACCGGCCCGGTTTGCTTCAGTACATCCCGCATTGGCTTGGGGTTGTGGGTGTGGAAGAGGCTGGCCCCGTCTCCGAGGGTAGCCACCTGGCCTGCCCAGTCCAGCGAGACCCCCTTCTGATAGCGTCCGCGCGTCTCGGCAGTAAGGACCCGGCCGCCGAGCTCTTCGGCCAATCGGGCGAGCCCGAGGTAGAAGAGGATCATGGCCCCCGGATGCCCCGTGGCGAAGATGAGCCGCCCGCCCGAGACGGCTACGTCCCTGATGCGCCTTCCTGCCTCCGCGAGACCGGCGGCCGTGCGCACCGGGTCGATGCAGCCACGCCCCGGGTTTTCCTCCCTGTCCGGCGGGTTGCCGATCTGGTCCGCAACGGCCTCATAGGCCTCCTCGAAGCCCACGGCCGTCAGAAGGCTCTCCATGCCGAACGTGTTCGCCTCGTCATGCTCGAGAAGCAGCCCTATCTTGTAGAGATTGTTCTCGGCGCCGTGGGAGGTGCGCGTCCCGGCTACCCCGGCTTCGAGGAGCCGTTCGGCGTGCTGTCCTAGCAGTGGGTTCACGGAGGCTGAGTTTAGCAGAGCCCACCCCGAGAGAGGACCGACTACGGTGCCGTAACCCTCCCGGTAGCGCAGGTTGGGACACCCTTCCCTCCGAGGGTTTTGTCTCGCGGCACCATAACGTCGTTCGCGTACGGTTAGCGTGCCGAACCCGAACCGCCGATGTGTCTCGAAGATACTGGTCTTTGGGACGTTTCGAGCCCGATCTGTGGTCGGTATCGGCTCGGCGCCGACTTTTTCAGCGGGCTGGAGGCTTCTGCGTGAACTTTGGCTATTGCAAGACGGACTTCACGGAGGGTCTCTCCCCCAAGCATACACTACCTGTCGTATCTCCAACCCACATGGGCGGGCAAAAGATACGTCATTTGGGGGATGCGCTCTCCCAGAACGACGTATTAAGCTACTCTTGTCGCATTGTAACGGGCCGGGGGTTCACTGCTTGTCCTCCGCCCACCTGAGAAGGAGTGAGTGACAAGATTCTAGGGAAACGAGCCGAGAGAACAGCGACATGTGGAAACCAAGCGGGGATAGGAACTCGATAGCACAGGCCCCGCTCGTCTCACCGAGGAGGACAGCCTAACGATGCGCAAGAGAAGATGGATCGCCATGGCCATGCTGGGGGCGCTGACCTTGGTCGCGCTGGCCTTACCCGCCAGTGCCCACGATGACGATGACGATGACCACGACCGGCGCGGCGGGCAAGATCGGCCTAGCTTGGGCTCCGGTGGCAAACTCACCGTGTCATTGTTGGAGCGCGGAGATTCGCAGTCGCTCGCCGATATTTACGCGAGCGAAGACACGGGCCGGAAGGTCGAGCGGGCCATGCGTAGGGGACTGATCGTCCATTGTTACCCGGGCGGGTACGACACGGTCAGCTTCACCTGCGAGGGAGCTAGGACGCCGCCTGAGCCCACGACTCCGCCCACGACTCCGACTCCGCCCACGACTCCGCCCACGACTCCGCCCACGACCCCGCCCACGACTCCGCCCACGACTCCGCCCACGACTACACCGTAGCGAGCTCATAGGCCTATGGACATGTTTGCGCCGAGCAAGGGTTCACCGACGAGCAGCTTCGCTCGACCATAGAGGAGAACGTTTACGAGAAGTAGCGAACCAGCACTCGGGGCTGGGGTGCCATACCCCAGCCCTCCTCCTTGCCCTTATTCACCCGAGTGATACCAAGTCCGGGTGAATGGCAACGCCACTGCGCGTGAGCGGATGTCTTCTGCTACCCGTAGATTCCCGCTTGCGCGGGAACGACGGATGAGAGAGTAGGACTCGGTGTGCATCCGCGAGCACGAAGCGCGAGCGTTCAGACGGACTCAGCATCATACCAGAACGAACACAGCCGCCCCGCCGACGAGTCAGGCCTTATCGTGTTTGGCGGGGGAGGCAGCAGAGGCTCGTTCTATTCCTGTTCTCGGGTGGTGGTAAGGCGTCGTGCCCGAACTCTACAGGCCCACCGTTCGGGTTGTGGGTCGGCGAGGGGCGAGCCCGAGCAGTTCTTCGGGCATCCTGACGGGTTTACCCGTCGTAAGGTCGACGCAGGCGTGGCGTGTATGGCCCGTGACGAGCACATCCCCGTCTCGCAGCACCTCGTAGTCGAAGCGGAGCGAGACCTTGCCGAGATCTGCGAGGTCGGTGCGGAGCGTTAGTTCGTCGTCGAAGTAGGCCGGTCTGCGGTAGTTCAGGTGCGCCTCGACGACGACGAGGCCGCGGCCATGTTTCTCCATCTCCTTGTAGGAGTGGCCGATGGCGCGCAGCCACTCCACGCGTCCGACCTCGAAGTAGGAGAGGTAGGTGGCGTTGTTGACGTGGCCCTGCGCGTCGATTTCGGCGTACCGGACCCGGATTTTGGTCTCGTGGACTATCTTCCCTCGAACCTCGGCTTTCGCTTCTCGCCGAAGGCGTTCATGCCCTCGCGGGCGTCCTCGGTGGCGAAGAGCAAAGCGAACTGATCTGCCTCGAACTCCAGGCCACTTATGAGGTCGACGTCGAGCGCCCGGTTGGTGGCGGCCTTCGCGTACCTGACGGCGAGGGGTCCGTTCGCGGAGATCTCCGCCGCCATCTCTTTAGCGGCGTCGAGCGCCTCGCCCTGTCCGACGACGCGGTTGGCGAGCCCTATCCCGCGCGCTTCCTCGGCGCCTACGCGGCGGCCGGTGAAGATGAGTTCCTTGGCCAAAGCAGGCCCGACCAGGCGCGGCAGGCGCTGGGTGCCGCCCAGGCCAGGGAGGATGCCGAGGCCGACCTCGGGGAAGCCGAAGGTCGCATTCTCGGCGGCGATGCGGATGTCGCAGGCGATCGCGACCTCGCAGCCCCCGCCGAGGGCGTAGCCGTTCACGGCCGCTATGGTCGGGATGGGGCTCCTGTCGAGGAGGGCCATCGCGGCGTGCCCTATCTCGGAGAAGCGCTTGGCCTCGATAGGGTCCATCACGCTCATCGCCCTTATGTCGGCCCCCGCGATAAAGGCCCTCTCGCCCGCCCCCGTCACGATGATCGCGCGCGGGCCCTCGGACTCGAGCTCGAGAAGCGCCTGCCCGATCTCCTCGATCACCTGCCCATCGAGAGCGTTCAACTTCTCCTGACGATCGACGGTAAGGACGGCCACGCCACCTTCACGCTCTACTCTCACATAGTCCATTTGCCTCCCCCTTTAGCATTTCAGCATTTCAGCTAGTCAGCACTTCAGCCTGTTTGACGTGCGAAGCTCTTTGGTCTCTTGAGCAACCTGGCACATTACGAAGCTCAGTTGCGCTCCTCGCGATCTTACCTGACAAGCTGACCAGCTGAAATGCTGAAGTGCTGACTAGCTGGTAGGTACTGCCTGCCTCACGTACTCTACAGCTTTCTTCGTCGGTGTTCCTGGGGTGAAGATCTCGCCGACGCCGAGTTCTTTGAGCTCCGTGGCGTCTTCCTTGGGGATCGTGCCGCCGACGAAGACGAGGATGTCTTCGGCCTCGTTCTCTTCGAGGAGCTCGATTATGCGGGGCACGAGCGTCATGTGGGCGCCGGAGAGGATGGAGATGCCGATGGCGTCGGCGTCCTCCTGGATGGAAGCCTCGACGACCTGTTCGGGGGTCTGGTGGAGGCCTGTGTAGATGACCTCCATCCCGGCGTCCCGAAGGGCGCGGGCGATGATCTTGGCCCCCCTGTCGTGCCCGTCGAGGCCGACCTTCGCGACAACCACCCTTATCGTGCGCGCCATAGTGCCCCCATTCTAACCGGAGTCCCGCGCTGTGTCGCCGCGCGGGACTCTGCTTTGCGTCATCTCTTTCTCAGCTCGCGCAAGTTGTCCCAGAGGACGTAGATACCTATCACGAGCACGGCCACGACGACGAGCGGCCAGAAGAACTCGTAGACTATGACGAGGGTGGCCACCACGGCGAGCCCGATATTAGCGCTGCTAACCAGGTTGACGAGCCGGCCCCTGAAGCCGGCCTCGACGAAGGCGAAGAAGGCGATGCTGAAGACCAGCATCGTGATCAGGTGCTGGCGCTCGAAGAGCGCGATCCCTACGAAGCTTATGATCATGAGGCTGACGCTTACGGCCGCCCAGGCCTCGGCCACGCGGCTCACCCTCAGCTCGTCTTCGGATGCGGGCATTTGGGCGCGGATGATGTGGGCGCGGGCGGGGTCGCGCTCACCTGCCTTCAGGCGGTCGGCGTACTCCGCGAGCGACCTCGAGACGGCCTCGTCGGTTGCGAGCCTGGCGCGAAGCCGATCGAGCTCCCCTGAGAGTTCGGCGACGCGGTTGGCATCCCCCGTGCGGGGCTCGTCGAGGTGGGACCTATCGCGCATCGCGGCGAGCCCGGCGCCGAGCTTCTTGAGCTCCCGGCTCTTCTCGTCGATCTCGGCCCGCAGAGCGCCGCACCGCGCGACGATGTCCTCCCGCTGTTCGAGTGCAGCCAGGAGCGTCTCGGTCGGGGGAGCTACTTTGTCGAGGCCCGCCCATCCCACGGGGTCGTACCAGGCGCGGGCGACGCTCTTGTCGCGGTTGTACATCGGTCCCGCGGGGGCGTCCTCGCCCTCGAAGGGGTCCCTGGCGTAGAGCCCCCACAGCCCGCGATAACCCGAGACCCAGTCGGGAATGGGATGGTCGATGAGCCTGGGTTCGTCCCACGACCTGTCTCCCCCCTCCCCGACGGAGAGGCCGTCCCCACGCGCGTAGTCCACAAAGGGGATGCTGAAGTAGCCGGACCCGCCGCCCCGCCCGCCGTCCCCCACGTACTGGCCGAGCCTGGTCTTCCAGAAGGACCGAAGCCCGTTCGTCATCCTCGCCATGGGCCCGGGCAGGGGAACGGTCAGTTCCGTCAGGTACTCGCCGGGGGCGTAGTAGCTCGCGTGGGAACCCGCGCCGACGTAGATCACGGGGTGCTCCCCCACCTTCTCGACCTCGGGGTCGTCCCAGCGGCGACGGAGGTTGTCCCCCGCGTAGTTGTGGGCCGCGTAGGCCACCCACTCCGGGTGTACTTCGCCGGACTCCGATTCGGAGAGGTAGATAAAGACCTTCTCCCAGTCAGCCTCGTGGTCGTTGGCGCCGAAGAACCCGCTCCTCCAGTTGTTGAAGGGGTAGAAGAGCCAGTACTGCAAGACCACCCAACCGTCCTGCCGCAGCAGGCGCCCGTGGTAACGGTAGTACTCACGCTCGGCCATCATGCGCTCGTAGGCCACCAGGGCCGCCGCCGCCGACTCTCCTGGCACCCTCCCGCGGGCGAGGAGAGCGATGGAGTAAAGGGCATCGACAAAGCGGGAGAGGTACCCGACGCGGGCGAGACGGCCCCGCCCGGCCCGGAACGCCTCCCCCGACTCCTTGCGGTCTCTGGCGCGTCTGCGGAAAAGCCGCAGGCGCTCGCTGCGCGAGTGGGGTTCGATCTCCTCGACGTCGCTGAGCTTGAGGAAGTGCACGGCCCCTGGCTCGTCCAGGGGCTGCTGCGCGAGCCGGTCCAGGCTCAACTTGCCGTCAGGAACCACGCACACGGCCTCCTGGCCAGGCCTCTGCACCCACAGGCTGCAGTTTCGCACGTACGGTCTTGCGTCCATCGGGTAGAACCTGTCCCCTCTGGTAGACCGGATTACCGGCTCGAAGCGCCTGAGCAGGGCCGTGACGTCTCGCACGCCGCTACCTTCAGCCTTCATACGACGTCTCCGAGTTCTGTCTGGGAAGGAAGACCAACCTCACGTCGTTGGAGTTGAGGTACAGGATCATAAGTATGCAGTAGGCCATGATCGGGTAGACGTAGTTGGGCTGGAACCAGGAGTAGAGCCAGAGGGAGACGGCCAGGCTCAGGCCCTGCGCGATCGCGGCCAGGAGCCACCCCCTGCGGCGCATGAACAGGAAGCTCAGCGCCGACATGAGCGTCAGGACACCGGATGGAACAAAGAGGGCGTACACCGCTGTCTCCACGGCGTCATGCCGCGCGCCCTCCAGGTTGAGTCCCATCCAGTCGACCCGGATGAACTCGAAGGCACCGATGGCGACGAGCCCCACAACCTCGAGGATCAAGAGCACGCCGATCACTTTAACCGTCCGGTACGCCGCCTTGTTTGGTTCCATCGGGTTCTCAGCACCTCCTCTCGACAACCCGTAATTCTACAACCAGCCTGGACCGGAGGCGCCATTGACGCCGAGAACCGGGGAGCTCCCGGAGGCAGCCAGCTTCGGCACGTTGCCGTTATTCGCTGCTGAAGATCTTGCCCGGGTTCATGATGCCGTTGGGGTCGGCGATACCTTTGATCCCGCGCATGAAAGGTAGTGAATCGCCGTGCTCTTTTTCCAGGTGTCCGGTCTTTCCCAGGCCGATACCATGTTCGCCTGTGCAGGTGCCGCCGCGCTGTAGGGCGTAGTCCACGATCTCTGCGTTGACAGCCTCGGCCCGCTCCTGGTCTGCCTCATCGTCCGGGTCCACGGGGAAGACGGCGTGGTAGTTCCCATCCCCGACGTGGCCAAGGATGCTCCCGTCCAGGCCGCGGGACTCGACGGCTTCGCGTGCGTGTCGGAGCGCCCCGGGAAGGTCCGAGATAGGAACGCAAACATCCGTGCTCATCATTCCCATTCCAGGGTAGAGGTCGCGTATGGCGAGGGCCGCGTCGTGGCGAGCCTCCCAGAGTTTCTCGCGGGCCTCTTCGTCGGCTTCGACCTCGAAAGTACGACAACCTTCCAACGCAGAGGTTTCGCGGGCAACCTCCACTTCGCTCTCGACGCCCGCTTTCGAGCCGCTGAACTCGAGGAAGAGGGTGGGGGCAACAGCGTAGTCGGTGTCCTTGTAGGCGTTTACTGCCCCGACCGTGCGGGCGTCGACCAGCTCGACGCGTCCGATGCTCATGCCGGCCCGGATCATCGCCACGGCGGCACGCCCCGCCGCTTCGATGTCAGGAAATACCGCCCTTGCGGCCACGGTGCGCTCAGGGAGCGGGTAGAGGCGTAGGATCAACTCCGTAAAAACACCAAGCGTACCCTCTGACCCCACGAAGAGTCCTGTAAGGTCGTATCCCGCCGATGACTTCATGGCCATGCCGCCGGTACGTATCACCGTTGCATCCCCCAGCACCGCTTCGAGGCCGAGAACCTGGTCCCGCATAACCCCGTACTTGACCGCGTTCGTCCCACTCGCGTTCGTCCCAGCCATCCCGCCCAACGATGCGTCCCAGCCCGGGTCTACCGGAAAGAGGAGTCCGTGCTCGGCCAGGGTCGCGTTGAGCGCCATGTGGGTGAGGCCTGGCTGGACCCGCGCGATGAAGTCTTCGGGCCTTACCTCGAGGATGCGGTTCATCCTTCCCAGGTCGAGGCTGATACCGCCGTTGACGGGTATAGTGTGCGCCTCCAGGCTGCTCCCCTGCCCGAAGGGTACGATGGGTACGCGACGCTCGTTGGCGAAGCGTAGGATCTCCACCACCTCATCGCGGCTCTCCGGGTAAACAACGGCGTCAGGACGGACGGGAGCATGGTAGGTAAAGATACCGCCGCCGTGGCGCTTTAGGTCCTCCTCGCCCGAGGCGACACGGTCCTCCGGTAGGATAGCGCCTAGCCCCGCGAGCAGGTCCACCGTTTACTCTGCTCGGACCGGGTTGGTGAGGGCTCCGAGGCCCTCTATCTCGATCGTCACCTCGTCCCCGTCTTTGAGCCAGACCTGCGGGTCGCGGGCCGACCCGACGCCGGGGGGCGTGCCCGTGACTATGACGTCGCCGGGAACGAGCGTCATGCCCTGGGAGAGGAAGGAGACGAGCTCGGCGACGGAGAAGATCATCTTGGACGTCGTCCCGTCCTGCATGACCTCGCCGTTGAGAATACACCTGATGGAGAGGTCTTGGGGATCTTCGATCTCATCTTTGGTCGCGATGTAGGGCCCGATGGGACAGAAGGTGTCTATGGACTTGCTGCGCGTCCATTGCCCGCCCTCCGAGAACTGGAGGTCGCGCGAGGAGACGTCGTTGGCGTTCGTGTAGCCGAAGACGTGATCCAGGGCCTCCGACTCAGGGACGTTGCGGGCAGTCTTTCCGATGATGACGGCGAGCTCGGCCTCGTAGTCGGCCTGCTCTGTTATTGGGGGTATCCTGACGGTCTCGCCGGGTCCGATCACCGAGTTTGCGTACTTGGCGAATACGATGGGCTTCTCGGGGATGTCGGCCCCGGTCTCGGCCGCGTGGTCCTCGTAGTTGAGACCTATCCCGATGATCTTCTCGGGCCCCGCTATCGGGGCGTGGATGCGCGCCTCCCCGAGCGGCACGGTATCCTCGCCCGGCTCGGGGCTCCCGCCGGACTCGATGAACTCGATCATGTCCTCGTGGGCGAGCGGCCTTATCTCGTCGCCCTCCAAAGACCCGACGCGCGGCTCCCCACCATCCACCGAATACGTGACCAGTTTCAAGAGAACTCCTCTCCCCGAAAGACACAGCGCTACGCATCTTAGCAGCAAGGTGGGGCCGCCAGCGCTCCTACGGCTGCAGGCGGTCTATCCGCCAGCCGTCGCCAACCCGACTGTAGACGAGCCGGTCGTGCAGCCTGTTCTCGCGCCCCTGCCAAAACTCGATCGTATCGGGCGCGACCCTGTAGCCGCCCCAGAAAGGAGGGCGCGGAACCCCACGCCCTTCGTACTCCGCCTCCAGGTCCCTTACCCGCTCTTCGAGAACCCTCCTATCCTCGACGGGCCTGCTCTGCTCGGAGGCCCACGTCCCGAGGCGGCTTCCGCGCGGACGGCTCGCGAAGTAGGCGTCAGATTCTTCGTTGGAGATGCGACTGGCGCAGCCTTCTATCCTGACCTGCCGCTCGAGCTCACCCCAGTAGAAGAGAAGAGCGCACGCGGGGTTGGCATCGAGCTCACGGGCCTTGCGTCCCTCGTAGTTGGTGTAGAAGACGAACCCACGCTCGTCGTAGCCCTTGAGAAGAACGGTGCGGGCCGAGGGCCTGCCGTTAGCTGCGGCGGTGGCGACGATCATGGCGTTAGGCTCGTGCAGGCCAGCAGCGAGGGTTTCCTCGAACCACTCGTTGAACTGGACTATGGGGTCCGGATTCATGTCGGTTTCGTGCAGGCCGGAGCGGGTGTATTCCTTACGGAGGCTTGCGGCGTCCACGGTGTGTCTACCAGCCCCAGGTTCCCGAGGCGCCCTTAAAAGGGCCGACTATGTCGGGGGTGATCCAACCCCCGTAGAAGTCCCCCTCCTGCGCCTCGACCTTCTCCCCCCCTACCCAGCATCCATCCATCTTCGAAGGGTAGAAAGCGACGTGGTCTGTAAGGCTCGTGAACGACGGCGTCGGGTTGGGATAGAACCACGCGGCCCGCGATTCTTTCCGATCATCCGTCACAACGTCGTAGTAGGCGGCGCGTCCTTTCCACTCGCAGTACGAGCCACCGCCGGAGGGTTCCAGAAGCTCCATCCTTATGTCTTCCGGGGGGATGTAGTACACGGGCGGGTGGCTCGTCTCCAGAACGCGTTTCGCCCTTGTGGTGTAGGCGAGCGTCACGCCGCCGAAGACGACCTTGACCTTCTTGTCTACGTCCTCGAGCCTGGGCGGGCGGGGATAGTCCCAGACGGACTCCTGTCCCGGACGCGGCTCTACTCGCTGGCGACCCATAAGAACCTCCTCATCTCTTGCCGCAAGAGATTATATGGTCAGAACGGTCGGCCTTGTCAGTTTGGGGGCGCGGACACGAGCAGGTCGAGCCGCTATCCATACCGCCCAGGCACTCGCGTCCCTCGATGGTGATGCGCTCATCAACCTATCCCGTCATACTCGGCTGACTTATCGAGATGCCCTCTGCGGTACTTCGGACGCGGGCTGGACGCTCACGAGCTCGAGCCCCAGGTCATTTATGCGGTCAAGGACCCCGTGCAGGTGGGACTGGTCGATGACTTCCCCCGTGATGACCGTCTGTCCTCCCGCTGATTTTACCTTCATCCCTTCGAAGGCCGCGGCGAACCGCTCGCCGAGCTCCGCGCGCACCACTATCCGATAGGCGCGACGTTTGTGGGTCGTCTGTTGGCCGTGGCTCTTCATACGATGCTTTTCGATGTTGCGCACCCACTCGTTCGTCGGGAACCCGTTTGGAGTTGTGGGAGTCATCGGTGGCAGGTTCCCAGCCTTCCAGGTCTTTTCGGCCTCGATCGTCCTCGGTGCTACGCTGCTCATCTTGAGCACTCTCGCCGCGCTCTTCTCGCTCATCCTTCGACTGCACCGTGGGCGGGGAGATGAACGCCAGCAGGTCAAATGGTTCTTGTACGCCGCTGTGCCAGCGACTGTGTGCGTAGGCGTGGCCTTGATTGATGTGGTACTCCACCACTTGAACACTTACTTCCTCCTCTTCAAGAACTCACCGAACTACGCGGGTCCATGGTCCTGGGACTTTGTCATTTTTGTCAATTATTTGGGGGTGTACGCTGCGCTAGCCGTTCCAGTTTTCACTTACATCGCCATCCTCAGGTATCACCTCTACGACGTAGACCTCCTCATGAACCGCACCCTCGTCTACGGCTCACTTAGCGCCTGCGTCGTCGGGATCTATGTTCTCGCGGTGGTAGCCTTGGGTGCCCTCTTTCAGGCCCAGGGCAACCTCGCCATCTCGCTCCTGGCCACGGGGCTTGTAGCCACCGTGTTCCAGCCGCTACGGGGCAGGCTCCAGCGCGGCGTCAATCGCCTGACGTACGGCGAGCGGGATGATCCTTACGCTGTGATCTCGCACCTGGGGAGGCGCCTCGAAGCTACCCTACGCGGCTATTCTCCTTAGAGAGGGCGAGGAGTTCAAGACCACCGCGGCCTACGGGTCACCCCGAGGTGAGCCGGAAACGCTTCCGCTGGTCTACCAAAGAGAAGAGATAGGGCGTCTGGTACTCTCTCCCAGGGCCCCAGGAGAAGGCTTCTCAGATGCCGACCTCAGCTTGCTCGAAGACCTCGCCCGACAAGCTGAGGTTGCCGTCCATGCCGTGAGGCTCACCACCGACCTGCAGCACTCACGCGAGCGGCTGGTCGCTGCGCGGGAGGAGGAGCGGAGACGCCTCAGACGTGACCTGCACGACGGCCTGGGCGGACAACTGGCGGGCTTGACCGTCCAGGCTGGGGCTCTCCGGCGCCTCATCCCGCGTGACCCTGACGCCGCCGACGAGCTGGTGGTAGAGCTGCGCGAGGAGCTCCGCGGTGCCATCTCCGACATAAGGCGCCTCGTTTACGATCTAGGGCTACTAGAAGCACTACGTCAGCTCGCTGCGCGCTACGGCTCGAAAGACGAACCGCTTCGCATTGTGGTAGAGGCACCTTTGGAACTTCCCGACCTCCCGGCAGCCGTCTACCGCATCGTCCAGGAAGCGCTTACCAACGTGGCCCGCCACGCCGGTGCGAAGACCTGTATCGTGCGACTCGTCGTGAACGGAGACGTGATACTGGAGATAGTTGACGACGGCGTCGGTATACCCGCGGAGCGTAGCGCTGGCGTTGGCCTCTCCTCGATGCGCGAACGGGCGGCCGAGTTGGGTGGAAGTTACGTCGTCGAGAAGGCCACGAAGAGCGGTACGCGGGTGCTGGTCAGTCTACCGCTGCCCAAGGAGTGAGAAGGTTGGAGACCCTACGTATCCTCATCGCAGAAGACCACCCGCTCTTTCGAAAGGGCATGATCTCCCTACTCACTTCAGTACCCGAGTTCGAAGTTGTCGGCGAGGCTAAAACGGGCAAGGAGGCCGTGGTGCGTGCCGCCGATCTGCAGCCCGACGTAGTCTTGATGGACCTGCAAATGCCCGAGGTCAACGGCATAGAGGCCACACGGCGGATCCTGCAGGATAGCCCGAACATCCGCATCCTGATGGTAACGCTCTTCGAGGACGACGACTCGGTGTTCGCGGCGCTGCGGGCCGGGGCGCGCGGGTACGTCCTTAAAGACGCTGACGAAGAAGAGATGATACTTTCGATCCGCGCCGTGAGCCGCGGCGAAGCCATCTTCAGCCCTGCAATCGCAGAACGCGTGCTAGCCTACTTCGCCTCACCCATGCCAGCCCCGCCCCGGGCCTTTCCGACCCTCACCGACCGGGAACGCGAGATCCTGAACCTCATCGCCCAGGGACACCCCAACCCTTCCATCGCGAAACAACTGTCTCTCAGCACCAAGACAGTAGGCAACTACGTCTCAAACATCTTCACCAAGCTGCAAGTCGCCGACCGTGCCCAGGCCATCATCCGGGCCCGCGAAGCAGGACTTGGATGATTTGAGCACGCTCTCGCCTTCGCTCGTCAGCACTTCAGCATTTCAGGAAGTCGTCTTGGGGCGCCACTACGAGCGCAGGACCCGACTTCCACTGGCAGCGGTACCTCCTGCGCGGCAGGGCAACGCCGGAGCGGCAGAAGCTGAAATGCTGGCCGGCTGAAATGGGTCGGGACCGGCGCCTTTCACCGAGGCCGGAACGGGTGCATCTCGTCATCGCCTTCTCGTATGACGCCGTAGCTAGATTCCGGTACTTCGTTCCACACTCCAGGCAGGTCGCCTAGCGGCTCCGAGACGATGAGCCGCGACTCGTCCGAGAGCTCCTGCAGCCGAGTTCGCTCGGGATATAGCTTGCGTATCGAACGCACGTCTGTTGAGTAGTACAGCGTGCGCGAATTGCCCTCGCTAGAGTACCTGAATGCCCACACGTCTTTACCGTCTGTGGTCCCTATGGTCATCTGGATCGGGTGCTCTGTGCCGTGACGGTGACCCACTTCCTCCACGAAGCCGACCATCCTCTCCACAGCCGCAGGAGGGTCGTCCTCCAGGCCGAACGTGAGCGCCAGGTAGAAAAGCATCTCCGAGTCCGTGGATCCCTCCATTTGTGGGTACAGAGACTCGTCCACCGCCAAAGCCAGATCGCGCTTTATGAGGTGGAAGTCGTTCACGAGGCCGTTGTGGACCCAGATCCAGTTTTCGTGGCGAAACGGGTGGCAGTTGGTCTGCTGGACCGCGGTGCCCGTGGAGGCGCGGATGTGGGCGAGGAAGAGGGGCGACTCGACGTGGCCCGCGACCTCACGCAGGTTGCGGTCGTTCCAGGCTGGCTCGATGGAGCGGAAGAGGGCGGGGGTGTGTGAATCGGGGGAGTACCAACCGAGGCCGAAGCCGTCCCCGTTGGTGGTATCGACGCCCAGGCGGGCGTGGAGGCTCTGGTCGATCAGGGAGTGCTGTGGTTTGTAGAGCATTTCCTCGATAAGAACGGGGGAGCCCGAGTAGGCGAGCCAGCGGCACACAGTTTTCTCCTCTCCTGGGTTGATCTTCTATTGTAGCGGAGCCCTATCTTCTATTGTGGCGGAGCCCTATCTTCTATTGTGGCGGAGCCTATTATGGTGCGAAGCTACGCTCGGTGCAGTTCGGTTCGTTGCGTCCCGCGTCCATCTGCGCTACTACGGAGATGATGGGCGGGTAGCAAAGTCTGCCCTGGCGTAGAATTCCAGTCGACGGACACCGGGCGCAGATTGGGCGGAACGACCGTGAACGAACCTCCGAACGACCCACCGGCCAAAGGCATCGTTGGGGCCGCAGGCAGCGCTCGGGAACGGCCCACCTTCTCGCGGGTGCTTCTCGTAAGCAGCCAGGGAGATGTTCGCGTCCGACCCCGAGACCTGCATCTTCATCTACGGGCACACCCACAACGCCTCCCTCAAACGGGTCGGCGAGCGGGCCGTTATCAACACGGGCACCTGGCTGAAGAAGCTAGAACGGGTGCCCGCGCGGTTCCGGTTGCTGCCCTCGGTCTACCACCCGTCCTTCCGCCTGAACTACTTCAGGATCGGCGAGGACGACGGAAAGATCACTATCGACTACGAGAGGATCCACAAAGCCGCCCCCCGCGAACTCTCCCTGCTACAGCGCCTGGTCTCCCGCAAACCCCAACGCGACGCGCTTGAAACTATCCCGCAAAGAACGGTCATCGGGTAGGCGCTTTCTCTTGCTGAAGTGCTGACTAGCTGAAGTGCTGAAGTGCGCGGTTTGCAGAGGTCAATACCTCTGCAAATCGCTCTAGGGTGTATAGTCTGCGGAGCGCTAGCTCCGTGAAAGAAGGGCGTTTGTTCTCCAGGGTCAGGGACGGTCTCTCAGCAGGATACGGCCGTCTCAGGACAAACGTCTGGCCAGTCGCGCAGGCGGCTGTCGCGGCGAGCCTGGCCTACTTTCTGGCCGACGTCGTAATCGGGCACGACCAGCCCTTCTTCGCCCCCATAGCGGCGGTGATCTGCCTCGGCGTCACGCTCGGCCAGAGGAACAGACGCGCCCTCGAGCTCGTCGTCGGGGTCGCGGTGGGACTCATGGTGGCCGACCTCCTGGTGCTCGTCATAGGCAACGGGACGCTCCAGATCGCGGTCGTCGTGCTGCTGGCGATGGCCGCGGCGGTTTTCTTCGGGGGTGGGACGATCCTGATCAACCAGGCGGCCGTCTCGGCGATCCTGGTCGTCGTGCTGCAGCCTCCCGAGGCCGTCTTCTCGCCTGACCGCTTCGTAGACGCGCTCGTCGGCGGCGGGGTCGCGCTCGCGATCAACTACCTCTTCCCCGTCAACCCCGAGCGGCTGGTCGAGAGGGCAGCGGCACCCGTCTTCGACGAGCTGGCCGGGGTTCTGGAGGAGATCTCCGCCGTGCTCCGAGAGGGTGACGAGGAGCGGGCCGAACGGGTCCTCCACCGTTCCAGGGAGATAGACGGCAGGGTCAGGACCCTGAACGAGGCGCTCGAGGCGGGCCACGAGACGGCCAGGCTTTCGCCCACCCGCCGCCGCTCCTTGAGGCAACTAGAGTTCTACGGCAGCGTCGGCATCAGGATAGAGCTGGCCGTCATAAACACCCGAGTCCTGGCCCGCGGCGTCTACAACGCCGTCAGACGGGGAGACACCATAGCCCCGCAGCTACCCGAGGCCGTGCTCGACCTCTCGCGGTCCGTAAGGGCCCTAGCCGAGTTCCTGGGCGACGGCGAAGGGCCCGAGGAGGCCCGCCGTTGGGCTCTGGAAGCGGCCAGGACCGCGACCGAGGTTCTCGAGAAGCGCCACGAGCTCGGGATCAGCGTCCTCGTCGGCCAGGTCCGCTCCGCCGCCGTAGACCTGCTAAGGAGCACGGGCATGGATCAGGCCTCAGCCCTCAGGGCCCTGGAAGACGCCGCAGGCCGCGCCTCGGAGATCGGGTAGGGACGGTTCTTTTTGGGCGGTTCGCGAACCGCCCCTACATGGTTTGTTGGGTGCCGGGCCTTCTGCGCCATTCGTCCCTACATAGACCGTTTGTATTCCGCGTCGATCAGGGCGTCGGCTTCGATCTCGACCAGGATCTCGGACGCTATGAGATGGCTGACCTCGACCATGCTGGTTGCGGGTTTGATCTCACCAAAAAACTCGCCGTGAGCCTCGCCTATCTTCTCCCAATCCTCGATGTTGACGACGTAGATTCTGGTCCTCACCACGTCCGAGAGCACCGCCCCGACGGCCCGTAACGCCACCTTGATGTTGTTTATGGCCTGGACGGTCTGCGCGTAAGGATCCCCGATACCAACGTATCCCCCACTCCCATCCGTCGCCGTCGTGCCCGAGACGTAGACGAAGGGCCCGCGCCGCACGGCCCGCGAGTAGCCGACCCTGCTCTCCCATACCGTACCGCTGGTTACGTTCTCCCGCCTCACGAAAGCCCCCACGAATGGTATCGTCCCATTCTACTCTCCTGGCCTCAAAGTAGTCCTTGACGTCCGAGCTCCACCCTGAAGCGCATTCCTGCCTCGGAACCATCCGTGTAGAAGACAGCAGGCTCCCCGATGGGAGCCGGGACCGTCTCGTAGACGCCCTGTTCCGGTGAACTGTGCGTCTCTCCCGTCCAGAGGTGGACCCATTTGCCTGCCGGAAGGTAGATCTCTACTGTGTCCGTATCGGGGTCGAGCACAGGCGCCACCATGAGCCCGGTGCCGACCATGAACTGGTACGCCAGGCCGAGCACCTCGGGGTCGTTGAGGATAGTGAATAAAGGGATGCCTGACGACCGGGAGGCCGGTCGCTGACGCCTCTTTCACCAGTTCCATCCTGTACGGCTTCCAGGCCGCGTAGATTTTGGCGAAGCGGACGAAGTGTCTTAGGGTCTCTTCGTCGGAGTAGAACTGGTGGTTGACCTCGGGAATGTTGCCCTCGTGGGTACGGAAGACGGCTGTAAAGGCGCCCAGTTCGATCCAACGCAATAGCAGCTCTTTCGAGCGGTGGTACTGGAGCAGGGGATTATCAATGGCGGTGTAGCCTCCTATGTCCGAGTGCTCCAGGCTGTACCCGGAGAGTCCGCTCGACAACAAACCCGTGACGGCGCTCTTTATGCCGTCGTGTTCATCCCAGTCGACGAGCTGGTCACCGACCCAGAACAGGGTGGCGAAGCGGGGGCTCTTCGTGTAACCGGAGCGGTTGAAGAAGACGATATCGTCGCCGCGCCCCGCCTCGCTTATTGCCTCGCGGTTCACCCTGGCCCATTCCTCGGCGTAGCGGTCGTGGTAGGTCTTCGGGTCGGCGCCCGAGGAAAGCACCGCGTCGTAGGGGAGTCCCTCCCCGAAGTCGGCCATCCACCCGGAGTCCCCTTTGCCTATGAGTTCCTCTTTGATTATCTCCTTTATCCAGGCCCGCGCCTCTGGGTTCGTCAGGTCCACGAGGCCAGCCGAGAAGCTGGAGATCCTGATCCTGTAAGGCATGCCCTCCCGGTTCTTCACGAGGAATCCGCTCCTTGCCGCCTCCTCGAAGAGGTTGCGGCGGTGATCTCTCTTCCGCACAACGTCGTCGCACAGGAAGGGGTTGATGTAGGTCATGAGCCTTATGTTCTTCGTCTGCAAATTCTCTCGCAGCGAACTCCAGTCGGGGTAGTGGTCCAGGTCCAGCTCCCAGTTCCACCACAGCTGGGTGCCGAAGCTGGTCTTCCTCTGGCCCACCCAGTCCTGAAGCCAGAAGGCGGCGACGGGCGCGTCGAGGGCTTCGAGCCTCTCCGATATCTCGAGAACCCTGTTCGTGCCTCCCTGCAAGCCGACCACGGCGCCGTTGTTGATCCACCCGGGGAGAGGACGCATCCTGCCAGAGTACTCGGTGAACTGTTCGATCAGTCCCCCAGGGGTGTCCGCGCCAAGGATCTGACCCCGCATATTTGAGGAGAAGACGCAGACCTGAACCCTATCCTTCTCCCTGAAGTCGAAGGTCGAGTACTCGTAGTTCTCCAGGAACAGGGACCGCGCCTCGCTGGTTATATAGTGGGGCACGCTGGCGTAGCTGGTGAAGGGGGTACCGCCGGCGCCGGCCTTCCAGTCGGCGGCCCAGGTTATGGGCTGCTCTCCCCTGCCTATGCCCTGCTCCTGGATGAGGATGGGCAGTATGCGCCCCTTCATGTCCAGGTACGTGTACTGGGTCCCGAATCCGAAGAAACGCTCCTCAGGGGAAGAAGCATAGGTAAGGTAGATCCGATCGTAAGGTTCCTCGGCCTCGACTTCGAACTGCAACCTGCCGCCGGTGGCGGGGGAGAAAGTGAACGTGTAGCCGGCTCCATCGGGGTCGTCCTCACCGGTGAGCCGGCCGCCGATCATCAGCTGGCCACCTTGCTCTTCGAGCCGGTCTATGGTCTGGTCGGGATGTGGCTTTGTGACCTCGTCCTGCAGGGTGAGGTGCGCCCTCGACTGGCGGACCGTCTCCCTGCCCTCGGCCGCGCAGACGAAACTCTCTCCGCGGATACTCTGCCACAATATCCTGCTTGGCCGCGAGCCATGCGCGACGCTGAGAATCACGTCGGAGGGATTGCGGCCGGTCTCTAGCATGACGATGAACGAACCGACATGGTGGGAGCCGGGGTGGACGCCGCGGGCCACTTCGGTGATCGAACCCATGAGTTGGCCCGGTTTGCTCCATGCTACGTAGGCCCCGCCCAGAAGCGCCGTTCCGGCCACACCGGCCCCGGCGAGGCCCAGGAATTCTTTGCGCGTCAACGTCCTTTTCACCGCGATCTTCGGTAATAATACAGGAGGGGCGAGCCGCAACGAACGGCGCGGGCAGTTCGCGAACCGCCCGACGACGAACCGCCCCTAGGCGTGGCGTTTGTGGGTCATCAGGCCCCGAGGTCGCGGAGTGACCCTTTCAGGACCACCTTCCCGCTGGAACCCGGGTCCCCGTCGTCGGGCTCGAGGGTGATCTCGACCTCAGGGTAAGCCACGGCGCTGGACGGGGCCGACATGCTGACGGTCGTGCGGCCCCCGGGCTGCGCGCTGAAGGTACCGCAGCTTATACGCTCTCCGCCCTCCTTGGCGTACCACATCTCGTAGTATTCCCCTCCCCTGGGTTCGGGCAGGCCCCATGCCTCGACCTCGACTTTGAGGTTATCCCCGACCTGCTCACCCCGAAGCTCGCCGCCGGCCTGCGGGGCCGCGCTGGTGGCGCTCAGGGCCAGGACAGCGGGAGGGTCGTAGATGGTCCGGAGCACGCCGAAACTCAAGGCCGCGACCGCCAGCAGCGCGGCGGCAGCCAGGAGCCACTGTTTCCATCTGCCAGCCTGACGGTGACGCGGCTCGCTCCTCGCCCGTGCCAGCACCCATTCCTTGAGCTCCGCCGGCGGAGTGCCCCCCGCCTCCCACAGGATGCCGTGGGCGTGGCGTATGTCTTCGAGGCCGTCCCGGCAGGCGGGGCATTCTTGCAGGTGACGTTCCAGTTTCCGCACTTCTGCATCGGTCAGCTCACCGAGGACATAGGGACCGAGGAACTTCTCGAAGCGGTCTTCACTCACCGCGGGCCTCCCTCGGCGCGGGGCTTGCGATGGCCTGCCGGAACCTCTTCAAGGCCGCGGTCGTGCGGCTCTTGATCGTGCCCAAAGGGACGCCGGTCCGGCGGGAGATCTCACGCTGGGAGAGGTCCTCGAAGTAGGCCAACTCCAGTACCTCGCGGTGTTCTCTGGGGATTCTCGAGAGCGCGGCGGCCACGTCCCACGCGTCCACGGCCTCCTCGGGCCGCGGCCCCCCTGGGATGGCATAGAGCCCGTGATCGCCGGCTGGCCTCGGCCTGGCCTTGCGCCTCCGGTCCAGGTCCGTCGCCCGGTTGCGGGCGATGCGGTACAGCCACGTCGCGAAGCTGGCGAGGGATGGGTCGAAGGACGCCGCGCCGCGCCAGACGCTCGTGAAGGCATCCTGGACGAGCTCCTCGGCCAACTGCGCGTCGCCCAACAGCCTCGCTCCCGTGGCGTAAACCGGCCGCGAGTAACGGTCGTAGAGCTCCGAGAGCGCCCGCTCATCCCCTTCGGCCACAAGGACCATCAAGCCCTCGTCTCCCGCGCCCCGCAGGTCGCGGCCGAGACCCCATCCCACCCTGTGGTTTCGATTCATCCGCCCGATAGATAGCCCCCGAGCCCTCCCTGGAAGGTCTCGCCACCGGTGAGGGTGCGGCCCGCCGAAGAGATCCCCGGCCGGAATCCCGATGGCGTTACGGCCCGCATCCACCATCCACGGCGTCCTCGCTGCGCCCTTCGATCCCTCCTACGCCAACTAGATACGCACGGCCCCGGTCTCCCGGATGAAGGGGCGGCCAAGATCCCACGAAAGGTACTCCACACGAGTATGAGATCGCGGCGTCCGGCCAAACGGCGACTACGGGTTTTCCGGGTTGGGCCCATGCCGTCTTACGAAGTCGTCTATCATGGCGCGGGCTATGCTAGTCTCGGGCGGCAGTTGCGGCAGGTTCTCGGCCGTGTACCAACCGGCGTCTTCTATCTCACCAGGTTCGGGGGTCAGTTCGCCTCCCGCGTAATCCACGGTGAAGCCGATCATGAGCGAGTTCGGAAACGGCCACGGCTGGCTCCCGAAGTAGTTTAAGTTCTCGACCTCGACCCCGACTTCCTCCCTTACCTCGCGAATGAGGGTCTCCTCTATGGACTCGCCGGGCTCGACGAACCCCGCGAGCGCGCTGTACATCCCCTTCGGAAAACCGGGTGAACGCGCGAGCAGTATCTGATCTCCCCTCTCGACCAGCACGATGGCGGCAGGGCTGAGGCGCGGATAATGCATCATCCCACACCGCGTACACCTCTTCGCAAGCTCCCCGGAGACCGGCTCGGTCTCTCCGCCGCAGCGCCCGCAGAACCGGTGCGTCGCGTGCCAACCGACGATCTGCCTGGCCCGGCCTGCCATCCTGAAGAAATCTTCGTCCACCCCGAAGAAAAAGCTCCGCATGTCCCTGAACACCAGGCCTTCGGGCGGCCCGGCGTCGGGGCCCACTTCCACGGCCAAGCAGGCACGCCCGTCGAGGTCCCCGACCTTCCACCTGAACGTGACGTCGAGTCCGAGATCCGCTGGCCCGCCGGCGAGCGGCACGCGGACGGGCCCTTCTCTGTACACGAGCAGTTTGTCGCCCTGGAAGGCGAACCACAGCGCCTGTTCGGGGTCAGCCAACGGTCTCTGGGCCAGTCAGGAGCGAGGCCAGGTACTCGGCCGGGTGCAAGGCCACGCGTTCGGTGCCGTCGAAGATCTGTTCCCTGCAGCTCGTACCAGGCGCGACGACGACCCGCTCCTCCGCCCCCCGCACCGCCGGAAACAACCTCCGCTCCCCCATCTTCATCGAGGCCTCGTAGTGGCCCTTCTCGTACCCGAAGAGCCCAGCCATCCCGCAACATCCCGAGTCGACCACCTCTACGTCGGCGGCGAGCCCGAGCAGACGCTCCATCGGGCCGGTCCCGACGAGCGCCTTCTGGTGGCAGTGCCCGTGCAGAAGTACCGGCTCGCCCTCCCGTAGCGGAAGCTCTTCGTCGAGCTCCAGCACTGCCTCCTCGAAGAGGCGGGTGGCCCCCGCCAGCTTCTCGACCCGTTCGTCGTCGGGGAGGAGCTTTCTATAGTCGTCGCGCATGGTCAGGATGCAGCTCGGCTCCAGGCCGACCAATGGCACGCCTCGCTCCACGAGGGGCATCAGCAGCTTCAGGTTGCGTCTCGCGTTCTCGCGGGCCTCGTCGACGAGTCCTTCGGAGAGCATAGGCCTCCCGCAGCAGACGACCTCGGGCAGGTGCACCCTCGCCCCCGCGGCGGCGAAGAGTCTCACGGCGCCCTCCCCGACCTCGGGCCTCTGGTACTCGTTCCAGGTGTCGTTGAAGAGGGCGACCTCGGCCGGTCCCGCGCCCTGCGGCAGGTCACCAAAACGTCTGGAGAAGGTCCTGTTCGCCACGCGGGGCAGCGAGCGGCGGGGGTCTATGCCGGCGAGGCCGGCGGCGTAGCGGGCGAGGCGCGTCCCGGCGACGGTGTTGTAGAGCGAGGGGAACATGGAGGCGAGCGCGAGCTGGCGGCGGATGTGCCCGGCCGCCTTCTGGCGCGGGCTGAAGCCGTGCTCACGGCCCGTCTGGTAGAGTACCTCGGACTTCATGGAGGCGACGTCCACCGCGGAGGGGCATTCCGTCTTACACGCCTTGCAGCCGACGCATAGGTCCATGACCTCCTTCATGCGCCGTCCCGTCAACTCTTCGGGCGGGAGGGTGCCTTCGATCACGGAGCGGAGCATGTTGGCCCGTGCCCTCGTGGTGTCCTGCTCGTCGAGGGTGACCATGTAGGAGGGGCACATCGTACCGCCGGTCCTCTTGCGGCAGAGACCGCTCCCGTTGCACAACTCGACGGCCTTCGCAAAGCCGCCCTGCTCCGAAAAAGAGAGGTTCGTGTTGATGGGGAGACGCTCTCGGCCGGGGCCGATCCGTAGCTGCCGGTCCATCCGCGCGGGGTCAACGATGACACCAGGGTTCATCAGCCCTTCCGGGTCGAAGAGACGCTTGACGTCCACGAAAGCGCGCAGGATGTCCTTCCCGTACATCTTCCCCAGGTACTCAGAACGCGAGAGGCCGTCGCCGTGTTCGCCCGAGATGGACCCGCCGCAGTCAACGACGAGATCCGCGACCTCATCGGCGATGCGGCGCATGCGCGAGACGCCACCCGGGTCCGAGGTATCCAGGGCTGGCCTGACGTGCAGGCATCCCACGCTGGCGTGCCCGTAGAAGCAGGCCCAGGTACCGTTCTTCTCGACGATCTTCTCGAAGCGCCCGACGAACTCCTCCAGACGGTCAGGGGGCACCGCCGCGTCCTCCACAAAGGCTACAGGCTTCTCCTTGTCCGTCGTGCCAAGCAGGAGCGGAAGAGTGGACTTGCGGAGCCTGACCGTCTGGCCCATCTCCCCTTTCGCGCGGAGCGGCGTCGCGGCGGTCGCCCCGACCTCGACGGCCAGATCTTCCAACCCCGCGAAACGCTCATCGAGGTCCACTTCCGTGCCGCTCCACTCCACGACGAGGATGGCCTTCGGTTCTCCCCTCACAAAGCGGGTTGAATCCCTGTAGGCGGGATTGGCCCTCGCGCGGCCTATGGCGACGTCGTCGAGCAACTCTATCGCCGATGGGGCCATCTGTAGAAATCGGCCCGTCGCGCGGGCCGCCCCTGAGAGGGAGTCGAACTCGAAGGAGGCCAGGCCGCGGGCCTCGGGAAGCGGGTGGAGCCGGAACTCTGCGCGGGTGATAGTAGCCAGCGTGCCTTCCGAGCCGCATATCAGGCGCGTGAGGTCGAGGGTCTCGGGGTCTACAAGGGCGTCGAGGCCGTAGCCGGAGACCCGACGGATCATGCGCGGGAACCGGTGCCGGATCTCGTCGGCGTAACGGGCCCCGATCTCCATCGCCCCCCGCAACAGCCGCGCGGTGGCGTCGGCGTGACGGGCGCGTTTTATTGCTTCGTCTCTGCCGAGGGGGCTAAGATCTACCGTCTCTCCTGAGGCGAGCACGCAGCGCAGACCGATTACCTGGTCCGAGGTCATCCCGTAGACGAGGCTGCGCATCCCGGCCGAGTTGTTCCCGACCATGCCCCCGAGGGTCGCCACGTCCGAGGTCGATGTGTCGGCCCCGAAAACGAGTCCGTGCGGCTCGACCATCGCGTTGAGCTCACCCTGCACCAGCCCGGGCTCGACGATGCAACGCCGTCCTTCGAGGTCTATCTCCAGCGCCCGCCGCATCTCGGAGACGTCGAGAGCTAGCCCGGGCGCGGTGGCCTGCCCGGCGAGGCTCGTTCCCGTGCCGCGGGGCGTGATGGAGAGTCCCAGCTCGCGGGCCGCAGAAAGACAGCGTCTTACATCCTCCTCGGAGCGGGCGACGACGACGCCTACAGGCTTGCGGAGGTAGATGGAGGCGTCTGTGGACCAAAGGGCGCGCGAGGCTTCGTCGGTGCGCAGGTAACCTTCGAGTTCACCGTCGAGGGCGGCGTGGAGTTGCCTCGCGTAAGGTTCGGGTCTATCCGGCACGATCCAGTCAACTTTACATCCAGAGTGGACGTACCGCCAGTCGGAGATTCACACCCTGGCCGCGAGATGGTTCGTTTCCCCTCCAGTGGGATAAGCCACCCCTACGAGGGGCGTTCCCTGGCGCGAAGCCGGACGATGTACGTAGTTGCTGTATTTGAAACACGACGAACAAGCACCTCTGGTTGTGTTCGGGAGAAAGCCGGTTTAGTTAAGACTGCGCTGGGGTAAGCACCAGACGTTATTTTCGCTGTTTACCTGGCGTGGCGGTAACCGAACGAAGAGGAGAAGGGGCGCCGATGCAGGGACCATCGTTCTTGGCAGCATGTCCGCCGGCGGAGTTCTGAACCCGAAGAGGGCGATCAAGCTCACCTGGGGGGCGATAATGGGGGCGCTCGCGGCGATCCTGCTCCTGACCGGAGGGCTCGACGCGCTCCAGAACGGGGCGATCCTGGCCGCCACGCCGTTCGCGATACTGATGTGCCTTATGTGCTGGTGCCTGTACAAGACCCTCAGGCGCGACTACCGCGAAGAGAGACAGCAAGTCCAGGAGATCATGGCCCACGACCAGAACGTCGAGAAACAGCAGATGCAGGAGATCATGCGCCGCCACGAGGCCGGAGAACCCGTTGGCCCCACACCGTCGAAGTCCGGCGAGTAACCGGAACCGCCCATACTCGTAGGCTCTCACCGGCTACAATCGCCGGGTGAACGAGCATCCGATCCGGGTGATGAGCTTCAACGTCAGAGGGTCTTTCCACGACAAGCTCGAGAGGAACGCCTGGCGCAATCGGGCCGCGCTTAACGTCGCCACCATAGAGCGTTACGCGCCTGACGTGATCGGGCTGCAGGAGTCACAGCGCGGCAACCTGGCCGCGTACCGCAAGCGCCTGCCACGCTTCACTCACATCCCCGGCCCGAAGTACGGCAACACCGTCCCCCACGACTTCAACACGATCCTGTTCGACCCCGAACGGCTGGAGCCACTCGACTCCGGAGGTTTCTGGCTCTCCGAGACGCCGGCGAGGCACTCCAGAGGCTGGCAGGCGAGGGTGGCGCGCTGCGCCACGTGGGCGCTGTTCGTCCTGCAGGGGACGGATCTCCGCATCCTCCACATGAACACGCACCTCGACCACGTCAGCGCCCTGGCGCGCCGAGAAGGCAGCAAGCTCATCGTCGAGAAAGCCGCGGAGGTCTCAGACCGGGCGGCCGGAGATCGCGTAATCATCCTCACGGGAGACTTCAACGCCAGGCCAGGCAGCAGAACTTACAAGAATCTCGTAGAGGCAGGCTTCGTGGACACCTACCACGCGGTGGGCAACGAGGACGATGAAGCCGCGAACACCTTCCACGCGTTCAGGGGAGCAAGCTACCGTGATGCGCACCCCGACCAGGGTCCGCGTCGCATAGACTGGATCCTCCTGCAAGACCCCAAAGGACACCTACGGATCGAGTCACACAAAATAATCCACGACGCCGACGAAAGCTCAGGCCTCTACCCGAGCGACCACTATCCAGTACTGGCAGAATTTAGCAAGTCAGCACTTCAGCATTTCAGCTAGTCAGCATTTCAGCATGTCAGGAATCCTTTAGCAGAGCCGGGTTTGCGGGCAAGCTTCCGTGAAACACGAAGAGGAGCCCCGCTCGGGGGGCTCCTCTTCGTACGGTCGCATCTCGGCGAGAGGCTTTCAGCGAAAACAAAAAGCTGAAATGCTGAAGTGCTGACCAGCTGAAATGCGCGGATTGCAGGATCAATCCTGCAATCCGCTTACGCGGCGCCGCGGAGGACCATTCCTAGTTCACCGCTACCGAGCATACGCTCGGCCTCGCGCTGCAGCTGCCTGACCCGCTCGCGGGAGATGCCGAGCTCCTCGCTGAGCTGGGCGAGGGTGGCAGTGTCGCGGTCGCCGAGGCCGTAGCGCCTTATCAGGACGTGCCTGTGGCGCTCCGGGAGCCGCCCGATGGCCTCCTTGAGGGAACCGACCTCCATCTCCCCTATCACCGCGCCAGCCACCTCTGAGGCCCGCTCGTCCTCGATCAGCTCTCCGAGCTCTGAGCCGTCGCCGTCGGAAGAGAGGGTCTGGTTGAGGCTCGTGGCGTCTGGCATCGCGCTCTTTACATCGAGCACCTCGTTGACCGTCCACTCCAGTCGCCTTGCGACCTCCTCATCGGTTGGCTCGCGGCTCAAACCGGCAGAGAGCTCGTTGTAGGCGCGGGCCATCTTCCGGATCTTGTCCCCCATGTGAACGGGGACGCGGATCGTGCGGCCCTTGTCGGCGACGGCGCGCTGCACGGCCTGACGAATCCACCACGTGGCATAGGTGGAGAACCTCCAGCCACGGTCGGGGTCGAACTTCTCCACGGCCCGCATAAGGCCGACGTTGCCCTCCTGGATCAGATCCTCGAACGGCAGCCCCATCCCCCGGTACCTCTTGGCGACGCTGACCACGAGCCTGAGGTTCTTCTCGACCAGCCTCTTGCGCGCCCGGTCATCGCCGGCCTTGGCCCTCTTTGAGAGATCTATCTCCTCCCTGTGCGTGAGGAGATTGCCCTTGTCGATGCGGGCGAAGTACCCGGGGATGAGATCGGGGGTCTCCGCAGGCCGCTCACTCCGCCGCCCGTATGTCGTCCCAATGGTTTCCATCAAACGCCTCCTTGCTCCTTTAAAACCGCCAACGTACCAGAAATTCCGCACCGCACTCCCAGACGCCGCGGACCCAGAGGAGTACCATATGGGCATCGCCCTTCGCTGCTCGAAGATATGTGGATGCGGGAATGCAGGCTTTTTATAGAATTTTGCCGAACTAGTAGTTTACACACCAGGGCGCGCTTGTCAAGTCGTCTCAAAGCGATAAGCAGAGGTCAAGACCTCTGTTTATCGCGCACGTCAGCACCTCAGCAAGAAAAAGCTGAAATGCTGACCTGCTGACTAGCTGATATGCTTGCAACGAGGTCCAACCTAATTGCAAGCTGCCCTAGTTGGGCTGTGGACGGAACCGTGGTGGGTCGAAACCGGAGAGGAGCGGGGTGCGTTCTGGGTGCTTGAGCCTGATGGTAAGGGTCGGCGTGGTGTCGGCCGCGGCGATACTCGCCGCGGTGAGCATGGCCCTCATCCTCTCGTTCGGCGTCTCGGCGCTCGGACAACCCGAGGGAATCTCGAATATCGTCAAGGTGCTCGTCGCTTCGGCAGCGGGGTTCGCCTTCTTCCTGGTCGGCCGCGGTATCTGGCGTGACCTGAGGCGGCGTCCGTCTGCAGAATCCGAAGAGCGGTTAGAAGAACGCGAACGCTAGAGCGGTTCGCAAAGCGAACCGCGGCATCGTTTCAGGCATCAGGCTACAGGTTTCAGGCCCGGGTCTCCGGAAGGAGTCGGCGTGTTTCGAGACCGCGAGGCCTGCCTCTTCGAGCAAGGACGTAGCCGCCGTTTCCCGCCCCGTGCGAGTCGCCCTAAACCCTGCTGATGCCTGTAGCCTGATGCCTGAAACCTACTTTTCAGGAAACTATCTCCAGTGGCTCTTCCCCGACGCCCCCCACGAGGGTGTTACCGTAGCACGTCCGCCAGCGCAGGGAGGCGGTGGGGTCCGCTATTCCTATGCTCGCCGCGTCGTAAGAGAAGGAGACGCGCATACCGTCAGGGCCGTAGACGTGTCCGGGGGTCGCGAAGCTGGCTTCAGGGTAGACGCCCATCTGGTTCGCGCTGGCGACGTAGACGCCGCTATCCAGGGCCCGCGCGGCGCACGAGAGGTCGTACTGGGAACCCCACGGCTCGCGCCAGGCGGCCGAAACCAAGACCAGGTCAGCCCCGCCCAGGGCGGCCTCCCTGGCCATCTCGGGGAAACCCAGATCCCAGCAGACGGCGAGCGAGACGCGCAGGCCCCCGGCCTCGACCACCTGCGACTCCGTCCCCGGTGTGAAGACGAAGTGCTCGGGGGTAGTCCTGACCAGGTTGCGCTTGCGGTAGGTGGCGACCACGCCCTCCGGCCCGACGAGGTTCGAGCTGTCGAAGACGCCCACGGGAGAGCCGGGGACCCCCTCAGGGAAACCGTAAGCTATGTAGATCCCGAACTCCCTGGCGAGCGCGGTGAAGAACCGGGCGCTCTCGCCGACCTCGGCGTCCTCGGCGTACCTATAGACGGTCTCCAGGGCGGAATAACCGCAGGTGAACAGTTCGGGCAAGACCACGAAGCGCAGCGAAGGCTCCGCGGCGAGGGCCGCGGCTATCTCCTTCTCAGCCAGCAGTAGGTTGCCCCGCGTGTCGCCTGGCTCCGGGCCAAGGTTGAGCGCGGCCACGGCAGAGGCGACCGGTAGCGCGCCATCCGGCCCCTCACCGCCGGGGAAGACTCCCTGAATCACCTCCGCCATAGCCGCCTCCTCTCTGCACTACCTCCCAGGGCACATAGCCCGCGGGATACGTAGCACTATTCTAGTCTACTCGCGCCCCCGCGGTATCGGCCAGATGGCGAATAATAAGCGGATGTGGGTGGAGGGTGCTTGTACTTGCGGATCATCGACAACCCCCGCGTCCGGGGGTAATATCTAACCTGTCCAGATTCTCGGTAC
This sequence comes from uncultured Rubrobacteraceae bacterium, assembly GCA_963840835.1. Classification (GTDB taxonomy): domain Bacteria; phylum Actinomycetota; class Rubrobacteria; order Rubrobacterales; family Rubrobacteraceae; genus Rubrobacter_D. Next base: position 121,693 of record CAWJAM010000006.1, read on the forward strand.
CCCCGGGTAGAACGGAGAGACATGTGCGGAATCGTCGGCGGCTACGGAGGCATGAACCACGAGACCGCCTCGCGCATGCTGGCGCGCGTCGTCCACAGGGGGCCTGACGACGAGGGGCGCATCGAGGTCGCTGGGAACGTGCTCGGCCACAGGCGTCTCTCCATCGTCGACGTGGAGGGTGGCAAGCAGCCGCTCGTTACGCCTGACGGCGGCCTCTACCTCGTCGGCAACGGTGAGGTGTACAACCACGAGGAGATCAGGGAGACCCTCCAAGACGGTGACCTGAGCACACGCTCGGACAACGAGGTGGCGCTGCGCCTCGTCGCCGAGCGGGGACCAGACGCCCTCTCCGAGCTGCTCGGGATGTTCGCGTTTCTGATCGCCGGCGAGAACGGCGACTTTATCGCGGCCCGCGACCCCGTCGGGATAAAGCCGCTGTACTGGGCGCGCCGCGACGGCCTCGTCCACTTCGCCTCGGAGATGAGCGCCTTCGACGAAATTTGGCAGCCCGACGTCGAGTCGTTTCCGCCTGGCCACTACTGGACCCCAGAGGGCGGCCTCGTCCAGTTCGCCGCGCCGGTCCCGCCCAAAGACGAGCTGGAGCACTTCGACGGACCGGGCGAGCCGGGCGCCTCGATACCGGACGGGATCCTCGAGAAGGTCAGGGACCGTCTCATCAGGACGGTCAGGCGGCAGATGATGGGCGACGTGCCCGTTGGCGTATTTCTCTCAGGGGGCCTCGACTCCAGCCTCGTCGCCGCCATCGCCGCCCGCTGGTACGAGGGACGCGGCGAGAGGCTAAAGACGTTCGCCGTCGGCCTCGAAGACTCTCCCGATCTCCTGGCTGCCCGCGCCGTCGCCGAGTACCTGGATACCGAGCACCACGAGAGCGTGTACACCGCGGAGGAGGCGCTCGGGGTGCTGCCCACCGTAGTCCGTACCATCGAGAGCTTCGACCCCTCGCTGGTACGTAGCGCCGTCCCCAACTACATCCTCGCCGGGTTCACCGCGGAGCACGTCAAAGTCGTCTTGACCGGTGAGGGTGCGGATGAAATCTTCGCCGGCTACGAGTACCTGGAGGACTTCCGGACGGAAGACGAGTTGCACGCCGAACTCGTCAGGACCATCGAGGGGTTGCACGACCTGAATTTGCAGAGGGCCGACCGCGTAACGATGGCGCACGGCCTCGAGGCGCGGGTGCCTTTTCTGGAGCTGGATATGATCTCACTCGGGCTCTCGTTGCCCGCGGGGTGGAAGCTCGCGGGAGAGGACCAGGACGAGAAGAGGCTTCTGCGCCAGGCGTTCGAAGGGTGGCTCCCCGACGACTTCCTGTGGCGCAAGAAGGCGCAGTTCGGGGACGGTTCGGGCGCCGCCTCAGTCCTCAAGGCGCGCATGGAGGAGAGCGTCACAGAGGAAGAGTTCGAACGCGAGCGCCGCGAGGTCGAGCCGCCCTTGCGCACCCGCGAGGAGGTCGCCTACTACCGCATCTTCGCCGAAGACCTCGGGGAGGTGCGTCCAAAGCGCACCATCGGACGCTTCGCCACAGCCTGACAGCGGGTTGCGGAAGGTCAACCGTTCCGCAACCCGCGCTTTCAGCGGTCAGCTATCAGCCAAAAACAAGGAGGTGACCGCTGATGTCTGAAAGCGCGGTACGCAAAAAGGTTCACCCTCTTTGCGTACCGCTTTAGTAGCGTCGCTTGCGGGCGTGCGAGTTGTCCATCAGCAGGGAGAACCCGCCGGTGATGCCGGCCTCCATCGGGGACCCTAACGTGCCGGGGCCTCGATCCGGCTCCCTCGACCTCTCGGTCTCGGCGTGTGTTTCAACCGCGGACTTCTTGCGAGTTCGAGGATGGACCAGGTAGTGCAAGGCGGCGGCTATCGCGGAGATCGGGCCTACCCTCGTCGAAGCGTGGCCACCGACCGTCTCGGGCTGCAATCCTGCGACCGTTTCGTCCTTTACCGTCTTCTCCACCTCAGCCTTCCTTCCGTTTTCGTGCCGCTTGGACACTGCCCTTACGAGCATGAACTATCGGGGAAGCCAGCGCATCACTCAATTGCAGTATTTTCCTGACAAGGCGCCCAAGGCGAAGCCGAAGGCGCCGGGCTGACAAGCGAAGGCGTTAGCCTGATGCGTGCTGACAAGCGGAGGCGAAGCCGAAGCGTGCTGATAAACTGGTGACTTTAGCGAAGGGAGCGGGGCATGGAGAAGTTCATCATCAGCGCGGCGATTACGGGCGGCATGACCGTGCCGGGGCAGAGCGAGGCTATCCCCATTACGCCGGAGGAGATCGTGGACTCCGCCGTCGGGGCGCACAAGGCCGGGGCCGCGATCGTCCACCTCCACGTGCGCGAGCCCGAGACGGGGAAGCCGAGCTCGGACATCGGGCTCTTCCGCGAGGTAGTCGGTGGGATCAAAGAGCGGTGCGACGTGATCGTCCAACCGACCACCGGCGGAGGTAAGGGGATGACGCTGGAGGAAAGGGCCGCCGTTCTCCCCGAACTGGAGCCGGAGATGGCGACCTTCAACACGGGCAGCTTCAACTTCGGACTCTTCCCCATCGCCGAGCGGGGCGGGCAGTTCGAGGAGTGGGAGATCGACTACCTCGAAGGCACCCGCGACTACATCTTCCGCAACACGTTCGCCGACATGGAGACGGTCTGCGCCATGTTCCGCGAGGCCGGAGCCAAACCGGAGCTCGAGGCCTATGACGTCGGGCACCTCTACAACATCAAGTACCTGCTTGGCAGAGACCTGCTAGACACCCCCGTGCACGTCCAGTTCGTCCTCGGCGTGATGGGCGCGAACGCGGCCACCATCGAACAGTTGATGCACATGCGCCGCACGGCTACCGAGCTCTTCGGAGATGACTTCACGTGGTCGGCGGCGGGCGTCGGCTACCCCGCCGAGTACCACCTCGCCGCGATGTGTTTGATGCTCGGGGGCCACGTGAGGGTTGGCCTCGAAGACAACTTGAGGGTAAGCAGCGAAAAGCGCGCCGACACAAACGCCGAGCTCGTCGAGAAGGCCGTGGCCCTAGGCGCCATGTTCGACCGGGAGCCGGCCACCCCCGACGAGGCACGCGAGGCCTTCGGGCTCAAAGGCCGTACCGCCGTCGCGTTTTGAAGTGACTCGCAGGAGCTTCGACTCGCCGCGAATCGCGCATTCGACCGCGGGCGAATACACGAAGCTGAAGTGCTGACGACCTCCTATGGAAAGGAACAGCATGAAGAGAGTCTGTGTCTTTGACGTTAACGAGACCCTGCTGGATCTGGCGGCCCTCGACCCGCTCTTCGAGCGGGCTTTCGGCGACGCTTCGGTGCGGCAACTCTGGTTCAACCAGATGCTCCAGTCGGCTTTTGTGGGCGTTATGACGGACGCTTACACGACGTTCGGGGAGGCGGCTGGCGCCGCTCTCAGGATGACGGAGGAGCGGCGGGGCGTTGAGGTCTCTGAGGAGGACAGGCTGGAGATCCTGGGCGGACTGCGAGACCTGCCGCCGCACCCCGAGGTGGCGGAGAGCCTGGACCGTCTGCGCGATGCGGGATTCCGTCTCGCCACCCTGACCAACGGCACGCAGGAGGTCGCGGAGGCCCAGATAGAGAACGCTGGGCTCACAGAGAGGTTTGAGCAGATCCTCTCCGCCGACACGGCGAGGCGCCTCAAACCGTCCCCCGCCCCTTACAGGATGGCCGCGCGGTCACTAGGCGTCCCCGACCGCGAAGTGCGACTGGTCGCCGCCCATGCCTGGGACGTTGCGGGCGCCTTGCGCGCCGGGTGCGCCGCGGCGTTCGTCGCCAGGCAGCCCTTCGACCCGCTCGTCGAGGAGCCGGACGTGTACGGGTGCCGACCTCGCCGAGGTCGCAGACGGGATCATCGCCGCCGAGTCATACTGAGCGCTGAGGGCGCGCCTTGCGTAGGGCTCGAGCCCTATGCAAGGCGCTGTAGAACCTCGAACACGTCACGCCCAGGTCGCTGTTCGCCGCGCTCCATTTCGTGCATTAGTTCGACGACCCGCTCGTTCGTGGGGGTTTTGACGCCATACTCTCTACCCCGCTCGACGACGCCGCCGTTGATCACGTCTACCTCGGTCTTCGCGCCCTTCTCCAGATCCTGGAGCATCGAAGCCTTGGTCGCCCCTGCGTAGCCCATAGCTACTTCGAGGGCTTCGTCGGCCCTTTGCTTGTCTTCCGGACCGCGCACGACGAGCGACTCGGCGGGGACGCCGAGGACTTCGTCGAGTGTTATCCCCTGTGCCATCCCGACGTCGTAGCCCTCGCGCCAGACGGCTAGTGCCGCCTCCTTTCCGGCGGGGTCGGCGATGACCTCTCGGTAGAGCAGGCCCGAGACTGCGCCGAGGCCGGAGAAGGCGCTGTTTACGAGCAGCTTGGACCAAACCTGCCCGCTGATGTTCTCGGTGATCCTCACGTCGGTGACCGTTCCCAGCGCGTCGGCGAGCAGGCGGGTTCTCTGCTTCGTCGCTCCGTCGGGCTCGCCGACCACGAACGGAGCCCGCGTGGTCTGCGCGAGATGGCCAGCCCCCAGATTCGTCGCCCCCCACTCCACCGTCCCCACGACGAGGTTCTCGTTTCCGACGATGGCGGAGATGCGGTCCTGCACGAGCCCGTTTCCGAGGGAGACGAACGTCCCTGCCAGGCCACGCTCCACGAGGGGACCGAGAGCATCTTCGAGGTGCGGAGCTTTGAGGGTTACGAGGGCGAAATCGAAGGGGCCTTCGAGGTCGGAAGGGTCGGCGTGGGCGTCGAGGCGCACGCGTCGCTCCTCCCCAAGGTCGTCGAGAAGGAGGCCAGGGCCGCGCATCCTCTCGACGTGCTCCTCGTTGGCGTCGAGGACGCTCACGCGGCGCACCTTGCCCGTCATCTTTGCGGCTGTTGCGCCGCCGATGGCTCCGGCTCCGATTACCAGTACGCTGGCTTCGATCATGACTCGTCACCCGATCCCGCATCGACGGGCGGGAGGTCCGTCAATAGCTCGTTCAAGGCGGCATAGCGCCGGTCGCGCTCGAGCAGCAACCGCTCCCGCTCTTGGTCGGTGTACTGGAGGAACCCGGCCCCGCTCTTGGTGCCCGTGCGTCCCTGTTCGACAAGGTTACGTAACGATGCGGGAGCCTCGAAGCGATCACCGAGTCCACCCTTCAAGACGTCGAGGACGTTCTCGTACACGTCGAGCCCGGCCATATCGGCTATCTGGAACGGCCCGAAGAAGGGCAGCCTGAAGCCGAAACAGCTCCTGACCACCTCATCGACCTCCTGCGGAGAGGCGAGCCCCTCCTCGACGCACCGGACCGCCTCGAGGAACAGCGCGTTCTGGATGCGGTTGGCCACAAAACCAGGCCCATCCCCGACCACGGCAGGACGCTTCCCGATCGAACGCAGGAACCCGACCAGTCGCCCTACGACCTCCCCTTCGGTCGCATCTGCGGGTATGACCTCGACGCCAGGCGTCCACTCCGGCGGGTTGAACCAGTGCATCCCACAGAAGCGCCCCGGCCGCCCCACGAACCCTGAGAGGTCTCCTATCGGCAGCGAGGAAGTGTTCGAGACTATGACGGCGTTTTCCGGCGCTGCCTCGGAGCAAGAACCCAGGATCTCTTCTTTGAGCCCGATGTCTTCGGGCACGGCCTCGAAGACGAGGTCGGCGTCTTCCACGGCGCCGGCCACATCGTCCGCTGTCTGTACGGTCTCGGCCCTCTCGGCCGCCTCCTCAGAGAGCAGCCCGGCTTCGGCGTGCCCCCTCGCCCGCCGTATCAGGCGCGACTTCGCCTCCCTGGTAAGCTCCGGCGTTGCGTCCGTCAGGAGTACAGTGATCCCGGCCGCCGCGAAGCACTCGGCTACGCCCAGGCCCATCGTGCCTGCCCCGATAACAGCGACGCCGCAAGGCCATCCTCTGTGTGACTCGGCCGCGTGCATCAGGCGTAGTAGTCGGGGGCTTTCTTAAACTTCGGCCACTCTTCCGGGTCGTGGCCAGTAATGAGCGTGGCACCGTGGCCCTCGACGACACGGCGCACCTTATCGGTAGAATATGCGACGTCGGCGGCGGAGTGGATCAAACCCGGCAGGGCCTCCTCGTTGTAGTGGTCCATGGTGTAGCAGGCGTCCGCCGTCAGCATCATCTTTCCTTCGCCCGGGAGGTCCACGATCACCGAAGTATGCCCCGGCGCATGCCCGGGCGTAAAGAGCGTCTTTATGGTGCCGTCACCGAAGACGTCGTAGCCGTCGTCGTGCTCGCCATCCAGAAACATCCATCTAACGTCTTTATCGAAGTCTTTACGGATGTAGGCTGGCTTCTGGAACCAGTCAGGGGTGTAGGCATACTCGAGCTCCCTACGCTGGACTATGTACTCGGCGTTCGGGAAGTGCCCGACTGCCCCCGAGTGGTCGAGGTGCAAATGAGACTGTATGACGTAGCGGACCGAACCCGGATCAACGTCCATCCGCTCCAACTGGTTGACGACGAAGTCGTCTTCGTCCATCACGGGGTCGTAGGCGTCCACGACGGCGTCCCAGTGGCCGCGGGCGTCTCTGGCAACCTCGAGGGCGTTGCCGCCGTCGTAGAGCACGTTGCCCCTCGGATGGGTTATGAGTAGAAGGGGACAGGAATCTCGTAAGGGTCACCCAGTCCCTGGTTCATCTTGATGAACTGCACCTGCGTCTTCAGGCTGCCGCACTCGAAAAAGTAAAGCCTTAGCTCGTCGGACATCGGAACTCCTTTCAGATAGGTTTCAGGTTTCAGCAGTTTAAGGAGAAACGCTGCCGCAACCACGTCACGTTTCAGGCGGGCGCAAGTGGAAGCTCTGACCGGGCACACGCTTCCTGATGCCTGATGCCTGACTTGCCTCCCTCACCAGTTCTCCATCGACTCGCGCAGAATGTTCGCCAGATCCTCTTCTGATACCTCCTTGGGAGCGCCGACGAGGAGGCGCTGCTGCTTCATTGCGCCCTCTACCAGATCGTCTATGTCATCCTCGGTGTAGCCGAGTTCGCGCACGCCCTTCGGTGCGCCTACGTCTTTCATTAGCTGGATGAGGATCTCGGGCAGCGTGTTCTCGTCGGTGTTCTCGAGCTTCTCACCGGCGAGCAACTCGGCGACCTCCCTGTGGCGCTCTGGCATGGCGTCGTAGGTAAACCGGAAGGCCGCTGGAGCCGTGACGATGACGGACCAGCCGTGCGGGACGAAGGGATGGTCTTCGGGGTAACCCGGCGGCTGCCACTCGTGCTTGAGGCCCGCTATGGGGTAGGCGCAAGCGTGCGGGATGTGGACCCCCGCTGACCCGAAACCTATGCCTGCGAGGGAGGCCCCGAGCATCATCGCGCCGCGGGCCTCGACGTCTTCGCCGTCCTCGACGGCGCGCCTGAGGTACTTGCCACCGTACTCCAGTGCCCTGGCGCTCCACATATCTGCTATCGGGTTGGCACCCTGGTAGGGCGGCCTATCGTCCGGACTCTCGGGCTTGGGGCGGGCGTCGTAGGGTTTGGAGATGTAGGACTCGGCGGCGTGGCACACTACGTCGAGGCCGCAGGAGGAGGTGACCTCGGGCGGCATGCTCCTCGTGAGCAGGGGGTCGACTACGCCCCTGTCAGGGCGGAGGTGCTGGTGCGAGATGCCCGTCTTCACCCTCTGGTCGGGGATATCCAGGATCGCCACCGTCGTCGCCTCGGCGCCAGTGCCCGCGGTCGTCGGGATGGCCAGTAGCGGCTTCAGGGGGCCTGGAGGCTTCTTGCCGCCGCCGATGGGGGCGTTGACGTAGTCCAGGATCTCACCACCGTGCGTCGCTATCAGGTCCGAGACCTTCGCCGTGTCGATGCTCGACCCGCCACCGACCGCGACGAACCCGTCGAAGCCTCCCTCGGCGGCGAGGTCAGCCGCGGCCTGAAAGGAGTCGTCCGTCGGCTCCACACGCGAGCGGTCCCACACCTCGACCTCTATGTCTTCGGCCTCGATCAACTCCACTATGCGCCCCGTTATGTCAGCCTTGACGACGCCAGGGTCGGAGACGAGCATCACCCTCCCTACGCCCATGCGCTTCAGCTCCCAGCCGGCCTCCTCCGAGGCGCCGGGACCGTACTTCAGCGGTGTCGCCTCCATCGTAAAGATGGTCTCGTTGTTCGACCCCGAATCATCATGCATAGTGAGCTTCCTTTCCCCAGCGAGAGATACCAGTTTCATGGTACCCGCCTCTTTCGGCAGATACACATACTAGTAGGAGCGAACGCAACTCGGCGGGGACTGCAGATCTTCTCGTCCTGAAACCTGATACCTGAGGTCTCGAAAGCAGTCTAGCCCATTTGCGGTAGGCCGGGTGGCATACGGGACGGCCGCAAAATATGCCGAACGGCAGATGTGTCATGTCCCCGGAGACTTTAGAGTATTTGTTACAAGGCCGGCGGTGGGCTGGCTCCATAAGGTAGAGGCTGAGAAACCCGTCCAAATCTCTGGGCGCTTGGAGCGGGTGGAGCCAATGGCGCAACCGGCTACCTCACTGAGGAGATGGTCGGTTCTTACTTGAGACGGTCTCAGGACAGAAAGGCGGTATCAGGAACGAGCATCAGCGGAGGGCTTAGGGAGAGGGCTGGACCTCCAGGCAGAAGGGAGAAGGCCGGCCGTTGGGGAGAGCTTTATCACCCTTAGCCGCCACAGATCAATCTGGTGGGGAAGGGAAAGGGGATATCTCAGAGAATAGAGCACAATCGGTCCAGGAGACCGGTTCGATAGGCAAGGACAACGGTCTCAAAAGCATCAGCTCTGCAACAGGAGCCGAGATAGGGAGAGTAGGTAGTGAGTAAACGAACTATAGTGCTAGCGATCGGTGCCATACTGGCGCTGGTCGTTACTGTACAGGTGGCCGCCTTCGCTAGCCACCCGGAGGTAAGCCTCCCGAACAGCAACTTCGAGATCGATACCAACGCAAACCTCAAGGTCGACGACGCGGCTCCTTCGATCGACTGGGCGAGTGTCGCCGAGACCCGCAAGGCGGACAAGCCAACCGGCGCCACTGACGACTCGTTCGGCCAGGGCTCCAAGGAGGATACTCCCGTACCTTCCGTGGTCGATGGCAGCATCCCTCCGAACAAGAGCGACCTGCTCAACTTCGGCGTCTACCTAGAGTCGAATGCGGCCGGCAAGTTCCTCAACGTGTTCTGGCACAGGGTGCAGGAGCCAAGCGGCACGACCAACATGGACTTCGAGTTCAACAAGTCCAGTACCCTCTCGGCGAACGGCGTGACGCCGGTCCGTACGGCTGGCGACGTCCTGATCCAGTACGACCTTTCTCAGGGTGGGACGAACCCGCAACTGTTCCTGTCACGGTGGGTGACCTCTGGGCCCAGCAGCCAGTGCGAGGCCGCCAACTCTACGCCGTGCTGGAGCAATCGGGTTAACCTGACAGCTGCTGGTGACGCCACCGGGTCGATCAACACCACGGCCATTCCCGCGGCGGAGTCTGATGGGCTGGGCAACGTCTCGGCGCGCACCTTCGGCGAGGCGCAGATCGACTTCGACGCCCTTACGGGCGGTTCAGGTGCTTCATGCGAGTCCTTCGCCGGCGCCTACCTCAAGAGCCGCTCCTCTGACTCGTTCACCGCTGCGATGAAGGACTTCATCGCCCCGGAGCCTCTGAACCTCTCCAATTGTGGACAGGTCATCATCCGGAAGCAGACCGACCCGGACAAAACTGTTACGGACCCCGACCCGACGTTCGGATACACGCACAACGTGAACATCGAAGGTACAACCGATCCCACCACGTTCAATTTGCAGGATGACGGCGTCAAGACGATAAACGACGTGCTGCAGGGCAGCTACCATTGACCGAGGACCCCCCCGCCGGAGGTTGGGAATTCGTAAACGTCGACTGCAGTGCGAGCTCGGGAGTGACAGTCGACACCAGCGCCGCTCCGCTGATCAGTTTCACCATCGATGCTGCCACCGACGTTGTGGACTGCACATACAATAACCGACAGCTGACATCGACCCTCGGCACAGAGCAGAGCTTCATCCCGCAGGACACGGCGACCGTCGGCGGCACCCCCAACAACGGGTTCGATGGAACGGTCGACTTCAGGCTCTACGCCGGAGATACCTGCTCTGGTGATTCTCTCTTCGAGCAGCTGAATGTCGCTCTTAACGGCAATACCGCCGGCAGCAAGGCGAGCACCAGCAACGACGGTACTCCCACTGCTGGTACCAAAGACGGATACACCATCACTGGCACCGGTGGCACCTTCTCCTGGAAGGTGACGTACGAGGGTGACACGAACACGGACGGTGCGCAACATCCTAACACCGAGAGCTGCGTAGAGGAGTCCACAGTCACGATCGACAACGACAACACTACGCCATAGCCAAACGTGCTCGTGTGGTCCCGGCTCTAGCAGCCAGGGCCTCACGGGGGCACCTACTACAAGGAGGTAAGAAGACGCCGAAGCCCGCTCATAAGAGCGGGCTTCGGCCTTGGGTGGGTGTCTTTATCTGATGGGATAGGTCAAGTTCAGGGCGGGTTGATGCGTAAGTAAAGAAAGTAGTCAAATCAGACCTGCCGTCGCCCGCGAGGATTCCCGCTCCCCACCTTCGCGGGGACGAGTTTCTTGGGGACAGGCCCCGCGGGAATGACGTACGGAGAGACCTCCTTCACGGATTCGCAGCGGGTCTGAACACGAGATCCTTATGATCCGGTTGGCGATCTGACCTAACTAACCGAGTTTCCGGCTCGCTCGGGAAATAGGCCGCGATGCGAAGTGCGGTGCCGGATAGTAGCTTTACAGATCACCGTAGGGTGGAATAAGCATTCGAAAATACTGCAAATGGGGTATGCTTCAGACCTCACGAGGCCGCAGAATGGTATTGTGAGTATCGGAGAGGCAACAAAAGGAGACGCGAGGCGCACCTCAGAGGGTAACGGCTCGCCGCATTCGACAGGTACAAGGTCAAGATGCTCCCCATAAAGCGCACCTCGCCGCTCTTACGCTACGACGTTGCCGTAGCGGTCGTCGGGGTCGCGCTGGGGATCAAGCCGCTCCGGGAGCAGGCACAACGGTAAAGGCGGGGGTCGAACTGCCGGAGGACACCGATCATGAACGATGAGACCAGGCGGCTCGTTCTGGCCGACGATCACCACCTCCTGAGGAGAGGTTTCCGGAGCCTCTTGAGCAGAGAGCCCGGGCTCGAGGTGGTCGGCGAGGCCTCCAACGGCATTCAGGCCATCGAGATGTGCCGGCGTCTGGAGCCCGACCTCATCCTGATGGACGTCCGCATGCCACAGATGGACGGCATCACGGCGACCCGCAGGATCAGACACGATCAGCCCGGCGTCGGCGTCCTGATAGTGACGATGCACGATAACCCTGACTACCTCCTGGAAGCGCTCGACGCGGGCGCCGCCGGATACGTTCTCAAAGACGCCCCCGCGGACCGCCTTATTAGCGCGGTCCGCAGAGCACTCAACGGCGAGTCTCCCCTGAACCAGGAACTGGCCACGCTGCTCCTCCGGCGCCTGGCCGATGAGAGACAGCACGAGCCGGAACCCAGCCCTGTAGAGAACCACCAGCCACCGGTCGAGGCGCTTACGCCACGCGAGACCGAGGTCCTTACCCTCCTTACCACCGGCCAGACCAACCAGCAGATCGCTGAGTCCCTGAACATCAGCAAAGGCACGGTCAAGATCCACGTAGAACATATCATCCGCAAGCTGGAGGTCTCCGACCGTACCCAGGCAGCAGTACGCGCCATCGAACTCGGCGTGTCAGCACGCGAAGGCTAGCGCCTTCGCGTGCAGCACGCTTCGGCCTTCGGCCTCGCTTGTCAGCACGCTCCGCCCTTCGGGCTCCGCTTGTCGGCACGCTCAGGCTAACGCCTTCGCTTGTCAGCACGGCGCCTTCGGCTTCGCCTTGGGCGCCTTGTCAGGAAGTCGTCTTGGGGCGCCGCTACGATCATCGGACCCTACCGCCGTGGACAGCGATTCTTCTCACGCCGCCGAGCGTGGCTGGAACAAAAAAGCTGAAAGCGGAGGCGAAGCCGGAGCGTTGCTGACAAGCGAGGGCCGCTAGGCCCGAGCGTGCTGACAAGTGCAAGCCGAAGGCTGGAACGTGCTGACAAGCGGAGGCCGAAGGCCGAAGCGTGCTGACATATATGCTGTTAACACATACGTTTCGTTTGCTAGTATAATTTGCGTGATTGGCGCCGGCTCGAGGGAGGCGCCAGGAATGGGTGTTGATTTTTGGCGTGATGAGGAGGTTTCGGTTGACGGAGAGAGGAGCGGTGTCCGGCATGGACCCTGCCGAGCTTTGGCGCCAGTGGATGGAGTCGGGGAGCAGGATGTACTCGGAGATGGCCGGCGGCGCCCAGGAGGGGCAGGTTGATCCCTACGGCGTGTATCGGCGGTGGTTCGACGGGATGCACGAGGTGCAGAAGCGCATGGTCGGTGCGGTTCCAGAGCCTGTCGCGGGCAACCCCGGGGCTCAGGACCTCTGGCAGCGGTGGTTCGAGATGACCTCGGACTCCTGGCGCAAGAGCGTCGAGATGGGCCAGAACGCGATGGAGATCCTGCCGCGTTGGATGCAGATGCTCGACGAGGCGCGCACCAATCTGCTGGCCGGCGGGACCCCGCCGGGCGATCCCTTGCAGCTTGCGGCCCAGTGGTACAACGCCACGAGCGGCCCCTACTCCGACTTCGTCGGGGACGTGATAGAGCGCGAGGAGTTTCTGGAGCCTTCGAGCCAATTTCTGCAAAGCTACGCCAGCTTTTACAAGGTCTTCAGGCGCAACTCCGAGGAGTACCTCAAGAACCTCCAGATCCCCGTCCGGTCGGACATCACCAGGATCGCCGGCCTCGTCGTCAACCTGGAGGAGAAGGTAGACCGCATCGAGGAGGTGCTCGAGGACTTCGAGTACGGCTACGCCGAGCCGGCCACGGCCGAGTCCGTCAAGGGCCTCGAAGGCCGTCTCGACAGGGTCGAGGGCAAGCTCGACAGGCTGCTCGCGGCGCTCGAAGGCGCCCAGAACGACGGCGCGCAGGTCGTCGCCCAGACAAACGGCTCCGCGGTCAGGGCCACTGGCGCTGCGAAGCGCAAGGCACGGGAGTTGGGCGTGGACCTCTCCGAGGTGGAGGGCACGGGGACCGACGGGCAGGTCACCGTCGAGGACGTGCGCAAGAAGGGAGGGAGCTAGATGACCGAGACGGCCAACTACGGCGCGGTTCCTACCTCGGGCGACGCGGCCATACCCGCTGACGTGGAGAACTTCTTCGACAAGTACAGCCGTGGGATGAGGATAGTCGTCGAGGGCGCCCAGGCCGACACCGGCCAGACGCCCAAGGAGACGGTCTGGACCAAGAACAAGGCGAGGCTCTACCACTACGCCCCCAACGCCGAGAAAAAGCATCCAGTACCCATCCTCATGGTCTACGCCCTCATCAACAGGCCATACATACTCGACCTCATGCCAGGCAACAGCTTTATCGAATACCTGGTCGGCGAGGGCTTCGACGTCTACATGCTCGACTGGGGCATCCCCGGGGAAGAGGACAAGGACCTGACCTTCGAGAACTACATCCTCGACTACCTACCGAGGGCGGTCAAGAAGGTCCTCAAGCATTCTGGCTCGGATGAGTTCAGCCTGCTCGGCTACTGCATGGGTGGCACGATGAGCGCCATGTACGCCTCGCTGTTTCCCGAGCACCTCAAGAACCTCATCCTCATGACGGCCCCCGTGGAGTTCCCCGAGGGCGAGATGGGGCTCTACAGCCTCTTCACGAGCGAGAAGTACATGAACCCCGGGTTACTCGCCGACGCCTTCGACAATATCCCCGGCGACCTCATCGACACGGGCAACAGGATGCTCAAGCCCGTCACCAACTACGTCGGCACCTACGTCAACATGTGGGAGCGCATCTTCGAGGAGAAGCCGATGGAGACCTGGCTCGCCATGAACAAGTGGGTCAACGACGGCCCCCCCTTCCCCGGCGCTACGTTCAAGCAGTGGATCAGCGAGTTCTACCAGCAGAACAAGCTCGCCAGGGGCGAGATAGTCCTCCGCGGCCTCCGCGTCGACCTCTCGAACATAGAGGTCCCGCTCCTGAACATCGCCGGCAAGAAGGACCACATCTGCACCCTCCCGCAGGCCGAGGCCACGATGAGCCTCGTCGGCAGCGAGGACAAGGAGTTTTTCGTACTCGACGCCGGGCACGTCGGCCTCATGACGGGCCGCGGCGCCAGGAAGGGCCTCTGGCCCAAGGTCGGTGACTGGCTGAGCACCCGCTCAGGCGCGTAAGTAAAGTAGACATCGGGTATTCTGGAGGGGACGGTCTTTGGGCCGTCCCCTTCGCTTTATCCTACCCCGTGAGGTCCGTCGTATGACATCCGTCATGCGGAACTCACTACGGACTTCACTACCCGGCATCGGGGTGCGTCCGTACACTCTTCCTTAGAACCTGCAAGCAGCGTCGGAGGAGGTACGATGCAGGAGCAAAGTGGGCAACTGGAGAGGCTCGGAGAGGATTGGGCTGCGGCCGAGTTGGGTGGCGACACGTCCACCCTCGGGCGCATCCTGGCGGAAGATTTCGTTGCCGTCGGGCCGCGCGGGTTCATGCTCTCACGGGAGCAGTGGCTCTCCAGGCACGACTCAGGAAGCCTTACCTACGAAGCCTTCGAATGGGATGAGGTCGGCGTCCGGGTACATGGTAGCGCCGCTGTGATGGTGGGCCGTCAGACGGCCAGTGCGGTCTACGAAGATGGGGACGTTCGGCATGAGATACAGGACCGGTTCCGCACGACGCTGGTCTTCGTCGAAGTGAAGGAGCGCTGGATGCTGCTCGGATTGCACCTGAGCCCCATCGCGGGACCCCCCGCCGGGCCGCAGGCTTCGAACGAACCCGGAGAAAGCGCATGAAGCTCGGGCTGCAGCTCAACAGCTTCGACTGGGGCGGAGGAACGGAGCGGTTCGGCAGGAATCTGGCGGATATTGGCAGGACCGCTGAGGAAGCGGGTTTCGACCGTATCGGGGTGGCCGACCACCTGTGGCAGCACCCGATCATGGGCGGTCCGGAGGCCGATGAGCCGGAGTGCTACATGACGCTGGCTTTCCTCGCCGCCAACACGGAGCGTATCGGGCTTACGGCGATGGTGAGCGGGATACATTTCCGCCATCCCGCAGTACTCGTCAAATCGGTGACCACGCTGGACGTGCTCTCCGGAGGACGTGCCGGTTTCGGTGTCGGCTCGGGCCACTACGAAGAGGAGGCTACTGGGCTCGGAATCCCTTTCCCTCCGCAGAAAGAGCGTTTCGAGATGCTCGAGGAGACCGTCCAGATCGCCCTGGGGATGTGGACAGGCGAACAGGGAGACGGGCATTCCTTCCAGGGGAAGCACTACAGGTTGGGACGCGCATTGAACCTACCGCAGAGCACGAGTAGACCCCACCCGGCGATCATGATCGCCGGTGACGGAGAAAAGAAGACGCTACGCCTGGTGGCTAGTACGCTGACGCGTGCAGCCTGCGTCCCGGCCCCCAGGTGCCCGGAAAGCTCGACGTATTGCGGAGGCACTGCGAGGAAGAGGGTAGGGACTGCGACGAGATCGAGAAGACCTGTGCATTCGCTTTCGATGTCGGCGAGAGAGGCGAGAAGGTGGAAGAGTTGATCGGGCAGTTGCGCTGGCTCTCTGGGATGGGGATACAGACGGTGATCGGCTTTGTCCCTGGCGTAGATAGGATCTCACCCCTGGAGATCCTGGGCAGAGAGGTCATTCCAGCGGTGGCCGAACTCTGATAGCGGTTTGCGAACCGCCGTAGCTACAGGCATTGATATCTAACCGCAGGGAGGATTTGCCGTGATCGAGCAGCCTACTATTCATAGCAGGACCGGCGTTGCGACGACGGTCGGTGTCCTGTCCGCCGTCTTTGCCGTTACGTTCTGGTTCGGAGCGTTGTTGCATCTGGGGTGGCAGGTTCCGCTCGGGTTCGTGGTCATCGAGGAGCCCGGGATTCTTCCTGCGACCGTCGTCGAGTGACTGTGCGGGCTGGCGCTGGCGGTCGCCGCCTTCGCCGTGCTCGCCCGCAAGGCGTGGGCGTGGACTGCTGCCCTCGCTGCCTACGTCTTCGCCCTTGGAGGCGTCTTGCTCGGCATAATCGCGCTGGCCGTCGGCGCCGGTCCTTCTACGGAGCTGAAACCATCTACCACCGCTTCATGCTTATTGCGCTCGTGGTGTCCTGACGCTGCTGATCTCACCCACAGGAGGACTGCGCTCCGTCGCGCGGCGTGACCGACAGTAATACAATCGCGATGGGTCGCATGACTGAGAGCGTAAGGGTCCAACCAAGAAACGCAGGAGGAGGCAGAACCTCCCGTTTTCCGCGCGGCGGCGGCTGCTCGGCCCGCTCTTCGGGTGGTCTTCTTGATCTACCCGGTGCGGGCCGTGCTCACGTCAGACCCTACATCCGCGCAGATCTCTCTCGCCCTGGGTGGGGCGGCGATCTTCGCTTGCGTGTTCCTTTGGTCTATGTGGATCGCGAAGACCACTCGGGTCTGAGGAGCCTTCCGAGATCGGTTCGCGCAGGGTGACGATAGTGTTCCTGGCCGCGCTGGTGATCTCCCTCAATCTCATGGCGGGCAGCGAATCGCTCGTGCTCTTCTTCCACATCAACGTCGCCGCCGGGATAATGCTCTTGACCAGGGACGCTTACGTGGCAATAGCGGGCCTCGCGCTCGTCACGTTCGCGCTCGGCGCGGTCTCGGGCATGGCGTGGTCGCCCTTCCGACGGCAGCTATCGGCCTGTGGGCGACCTCTTTCGTCCGCCAGGTCACTGCCGTAGCGGAGCTCAGGTCTGCGAGGGAAGAGCTCGCCCGCCTGGCCGTCAATGAAGAGAGGCTGCGCTTTGCGAGGGACCTGCACGACCTCCTCGGCCACAGCCTGTCCCTGATCACTCTAAAGAGCGAACTCGCAGGCAGGCTCCCTCTCTACCACCCCGGAGAAGGCCAGAGCGGAGGTCGACGACATCGAAAAAGTCGCGCGTCAGGCGCTGCGCGAGGTGCGCGAGGCCGTAGCCGGCTATCGGAACCCACGCTAGACGAAGAACTCGCCGGCGCCGCCCAAATGCTCGGGTCAGCCGGCATCGACTGCCGGATAGAGAACGAACCGGTGTACTGCGAACGAGATCGACGGCGTCCTCGCGTGGGCGGTGCGCGAGGGGACGACGAACGTGATCGGGACAGCCGCGCGAAGAGCTGCCGGATCGCCCTCTCGCACAAAGACAGGGAGGTCTACGCCGAAATAACCGACGACGGCCGGGGAGAGCCGGACGAAGAGGACACCGGCAGCGGGCTCTGGGGCTGGCTGAACGCGTCGCACGCTTCGGCAGACTCGGAGCGGGTCCGCCGCCGGAAGGCGGTTTTCGACTGCGCGTCATCCTAGCCCACGGGAGAGCAGAGGCCGGATGACAGTACGCGTGCTGCTGGCTGAAGATCAGGCGATGGTGCGTGGGGCGCTCGCCGCCTTGCTCACCCTCGAAGAGGACATCCAGATCGTCGCCGAAGCGTAACGCGGAGACGAGGTCTCCCTGCCGCCCTTCAGGCCCTTCCCGACGTGGCGCTGCTGGACATCGAGATGCCTGGCGGCGACGGTCTCGACGCGGCCGCGGCCCTGCGCGAGGGGCTGCCTTCTTGCCGCGTGAACATACTGACCACATTCGGACGCTCAGGCTACCTCAGGGCGCGATGGAGACCGGCGCCGCATTCCTGCTCAAGGACGCCCTTCTACAGAACTGGCGAGGGCCATCCACAGGGTGATGCAAGGCGAACGGGTGGTGGATCTGGTTCTCGCCGCCGCAGCCCTGAGCGAGGGCGACAGCCCCCTCACGGAACGGGAGCGAGAGATGCTGGCAGCCGCAGAAGGAGCAGCGCCATAGAAGACGTAGCGGCCAGGCTCTACCTCTCAGAAGGCACCGTACGAAACTACCTCTCCTCCGCCATCAAGAAGCTGGGAACCCACAATCGCATCGAAGCAGCCCGTCTCGCCGAAAAGAAAGGCTGGCTGTAAAGCGCTTAGCAGAAGTCATGACCTCTGCTAATCGCGCGTTTCAGCACTTCAGCAAGTCAGCATTTCAGCAAAAACAAAATGCTGACTATCTGGAGCTCTAAGCGCCGCGCGTGACTCTATTTCGCAGGTCGGAGCTCTATCTGTTCCAGGCTGCGTCCCTGGTCTCCGGCACCAGGAATTGGATAAACAGCGCCGCTATGACGCAGATTACTGCCAGTATCCAGAAGACTGCTGACTTGCCGATCAGGGCAACCAGCGGCAGGAACGCCTGGGCTACAACGAAATTGGCCCCCCAGTTGCTGGAGCCAGACGCCTCTGCCCGTACCGCGGGCTTTGAGCGGGAAGATCTCCGGCAGCATCACCCAGAGCACCGGGCCGAAGCTGACGGCGAACGACGCTATGTACAACATCAGGCCGGCCAGCGTAACCCAGGAGATTATGCCCGATAGCCCGGAGAACGCGAAAGCGGCACCGAGGATCACGAGTGATACCGTCATACCGGCGAGGCCTACGAGCAGGAAGAGGGGCTTGCGGCCGACCCGGTCTATCACGAGGATGGCGACTATGGTCATCAGCACGTTGACCACCCCGATACCGACGGTGGCGAGCACGGAGGCCACGTCCGCGAGCCCGGTAGATTCGATTATCGTGGGAGCGTAGTAGATGACGGTGTTGATGCCAACGAACTGCTGGAAAACCGCGAGCCCGATGCCAACTACCAGCATCGGCCTGACCCACGGGGCGAGCAATTCGCGGTAGCCGGCCTGCTCCCCTCTTCCTCCTCTGCGCGTCGGATCTCCTGTAGCTCTTGCTCCACTTCTTCCTCGCTCCGGGTTCTGCTTAGCACCTTGCGGGCTTCTTCATCACGGTCTTTGCCGACGAGCCAACGGGGCGTCTCCGGCAGAAAGTACATGCCGACGAGAAGCACCAGCGCCGGTACGACCGCGAGCGCGACGGGCCACCGCCAGCTGCCGGCGGAGGCGAAGGCCGCGTTGACCAGATAGGCGATCAGGATTCCCAGGGTGATCGCAAGCTGAAACAACGACGAGAGCGACCCGCGCACGTCCGTCGGCGCGGACTCGGAGATGTCGGCACCAGGGCCGAAGCGCTGCCCACGCCGAGGCCCAGGAAGAAACGGAAGAAGACGAGCACCCACACGTTGGGCGCGGAGCCCCGCGCCGAGTGCTCCGACGGCGAAGATGGCGGCGGCGACGAGTATGATCGTACGCCGGCCGAGCCTGTGAGAGAGTGCCCCGCTGACCCCGGCCCCAACCATTGCCCCGAGCAACAATGAGCTAACGATAAAACCTTCCAGGAACGCGTTGAGCTGAAAGTCCGTCTTTATAAAGAGGAGTGCCCCGGAGATAACCCCAGTATCGTAGCCGAAGAGCAGCCCCCCAAGCGCCGCAACGGAGGCCACCACGTAGACGAAACGCCTGCTGTCGCCAGATCCATCGGAGGACGCCGCATTGGCCATACGTTTCTCCCCTTCGCGCTCACGGTTAAATCCCTGCAAATTTCGTTGTTTATGCCCTGGTTGGCCACTTACCAATCAGACAACGCTGATCCCGAGATTCTTCAAGCAGGCGTCGCGGTCCTCGTAAGAACGAGGACCGCTCGATCTCCAAACTACTCTGAAGCCTACTTCTCCTTTACGTACGTCCCGGGAGCGTCCTCTATGGGCGGATAGTTCTCGCTGCCCATCTCCGGGGGGCTGACTTTGTCGCCGGAGCGGGGTTCGAGCCACTTGCTCCAGTCCTCCCACCAGGAGCCTTCGTGCTCCTTGGCGTTCTCGCGCCAGTCTGAGGAGGTATCAAGGCGCCGCCGTTCTCGGTCGCCCAGTAGCGGCCCTTGCCCTTTGACGGAGGGTTGATCATACCCGCTATGTGGCCCGAGTTGGCGAGGGTGAAGCGGGTCTTGCCGTCCGCGAGCCTGGAGATCTTCCACGCCGAGGCCCATGGCACGATGTGGTCCAATTCGGCGCCGACGGCGTAGATGTCGCCCTCGATCCTGGAGAGGTCTATCGGGACGGCCCATTATCTCGACCTTGCCAGGCTCTATGAGGTTGTTCTCGAGGTACGTGTTTCGCAGGTAGAAGCTGTGGGCGTCGCGGGCCATGCGCGTGCCGTCCGAGTTCCAGTAAAGGAGGTCGAAGGCTGGCGGCTTCTGGCCGAGGAGGTAGTTGTTCACGACGTTGGACCAGATCAGGTCGTTGGAGCGAAGCAGATTGAACATGTTGGCCATCTTGCGGTTATCCAGGTAGCCGCGCTCGAGCATCTGCTGCTCCATCGGCTCTGTCTGTGGCTCGACTATAAAGACGCCCGTCTCCCCCACCTCGGTGAAGTCGTGCAACGCGACCATGAAGGTCGGCGGCCGAAGGGATTCTCGTCGCCTCCGGCGGAGAGCCAGGAGAGCGCGATCGCGAGCAGTGTCCCCCTCCAACGCAGTAGCGTACCGGGTTGACCTTCTCGCAGCCGGTGATATCCCTTACGGCCTCGGCGGCGGCGAGCGGTCCCTTGGTCATGTATTCCTCGAACTGGATGTCTTCCATCGAGGCGTCGGGGTCTTCCAGGAGATCATGAACACCGTGTAGCCCTCGTCCACCAGGTACTTGACGAAGCTGTTCTTGGGCTGCAAATCGAGGATGTAGTACTTGTTGATCCAGGGCGGTATGAACATCACAGGCGTGTCGTAGACCTGCTCGGTCGTCGGCTCGTACTGGATGAGCTCTATGAGCTCGTTCTTGTACACGACCTTGCCAGGCGTGATCGCCAGGTTCTCCCCTGGCTGGAAAGCATTGGCGTCAGTCATGCTCATCCGGCCTTCTTGCAGGTCAGTCAACAGGTTTTCGGGCTCCTTCGGCGAGGCTGACTCCTCCTGTCTCGAAGGCCCGCTTGAGCGCCGTACGTTTGTGAGAAGGAAGTTGACCGGGGCCATGGCGTCGACGAACTGCTTGAGGTGGGAATTCTCGAGGCGCCGCTGCTCGGCGGTATCCTCACCATTAGTCCCTTCAGCCTCCTCGAGCAGGTACTCCGAGGCCAGCAGGTACGATTCCTTTAGCGTCTCGTAGTACGGGTTCTGCTCCCAGTCGGGCGCGGAGAACCGCTTGTCGGGTCGGCCTTCTTCCTCCTCCTGCGGTGTTTCTAGACCCCAGAAGCGGTCGGTGGCCTCCTGCCAACTGCGCATCGTGGCGTCGAAGAGCTCGTGTTCAAGTCGTTGCCGGCTCCATAGCGCGCGCGGGGTCGGACATCTCACGCGCCAGAGGGTCTGGAGGGACCGTGAGATCTCAATCGAGTCAATGGGCAAGAAATTCTACACAGGGTCGGCGTCCAGCAGCTCTCGGAGACGGAGAGCAACGGGCCGTCCCGTACAGCCCCCTCGGGCAACTCCGCGGTCTCCTCTCCGGTGCTCACGCCAGGCGCCATGAGCCAGGGTACGCTGGGACCGGTGCCCCCGCCACGCGCCCATGTTCGCTGCATCCATCGGACCATGCGTCGAAAGGCGCCATAGGTCGGAGTATCGGAACCGCGATTGCCGGCGTGACCTCCGCTCTATCCATTGTTCCTCCTGGGGGCTCTCGATCCGGCGGACAGAGACCGCCAGTCCGTGTTGAGCTTTACTATACTATCCGTTCTGCCGACACTTAAAGACTGCCGGTTCGCCGCTTCAGATGAGGCCATCCCATGCTCTCGGGCACCATGACCAAGAGACCGTGGTAACCCCGAGATCCAGTTCCGAACCCTGCCGGGCCATCTTTTGCTCCGCCTCCGAGCGCCGCGCCTGCTGGCCCACGGGGCTTGAGGAAGTAACGACTTCCCTGTTTTACGTCGGCGAAACGTTCGATAAAGACGAGGTGGCCCGGACGGTCGAGCAACCTCAGCTTCGCTCCTGGAATTCCCCGGCGTGGCCGCGGCGTCGGCGAGGGACGTAGCGGTCTTCGGGGCCGTGGATCATGAGCGTCGGCGAGGTCATGTGCCGAACTTCACGCGAGAGGTCGAATCCGGCCCGGGCGATGGCCTGCTCGTCGTAGGCGACCTCGGACGGCGAGTCGGCGAGACGCCAGCCGACCAGCTGTTCGAACTCGTCCGCGTGCTCCGCGCACGTCTCCGAATCGCCGCCTCCAGACCCCGCCCGACCATGCCTCGGGGCTAAGGAATCCTACCCGAGCATGTCCGACAGGGCCTGCATAGACATCGACTCAGGTCCCGAACCACCGTAGCCGGTGCACACGAGCACCAGACGGTCGACCAGGTCAGGCCTCAGGATCGCCAGATCCTGGCCACGAAACCGCCGAGCGAGGTCCCGAGCACATGCGCCTTCTTCACCCAAGGTGGTCCAACAACGACACCACCTCCTGGACCACATCTCCGACGCCGTTCCGAGCCTGCGCTCGCCCCTTACATCGAAGGTGATCGTCCGGAAGCGGCGCGCGAACGCGGGAACCTTTTGAACCACCCCCAGCGACCGAAACCGAATCCCCCTATTAAAAGCAGGGGCGGCCCCTCGCCGTCGATGTCGAAATCGATACCGGTGCCCCCCGTCATAGTGACGGGCATTCGCGATCTCACCTCGATCCTCGTACGGGAGCGCCAGCAATGACCCTTCCCAGAATGACAGACGCGCCTGCACTTAGATGCTGCACGACGCTATCGTAGGAGACCTTGTGAGAGGGGCAAGGCGAAGGCGTGAAAGGCATCGACTCCGAAGGAGGCAAGGCTACAGGCTTCAGGCATCAGCAGGGATCCAGGCGTGAATGTGGTCGGAAAGGACCCGTCACTGGCCAAGTCTTCCTTCGCGCGAGTCGCTCTGGATTGACCGGGTCGCGCCAGAAACTATGCTCTCTGGAGGGCGTCTGTGATACTCGGAGTGAGGAGGAAATAGGCACATGACGTTCCGACCCAGGGGGTGCGGCGGGAGGGGGGGCCTGCGGATTTTATTAACGCGGGTACGTCTGCTTTTGCAGGAGGAGAAGGGGTCAGGGACCGGGTGGCGCGTTCGTCGACCGCGAGGTCACCCCGGTCGCGGCGGACCACTGGGACAGGGGGGAGTTCCCTTTCGAGTTACTACGGGGCCTCGGGGGGCTTGGCCTCAATGGTTAAACGATCTCCGAGGAGAACGGCTGCGCCGGCTGGAAAAATGTCGCTACGGGCTGTGATTGCCGAGCTTGCGCGCGGGTCGGGCAGTTCGCTACTATCTTGTACGTCCAGCGGGCTCGCGATCACGTCCATACACGAATCGGGTTCCGAGGAGAGAAGTGGTTGCCGCCGCCCATGGCCGGGCGCGAGAAGATCGGGCTTCGGCCTCAAAGAACCGAGGCGGTAGCGACCCCGATCGCTCAGCATGACGGCCGAAGAGAAGGACGGCGGCTTCGTCTCGAACGGGAAAAGAAGTGGATCCGGAAACGTCTCCTTCTCGGACGTGGCCGCGACCCGGGCCAGGATGACGACGGCAGGGTCTCTGGCTTCCTCGTCCAGACCGATAAACCCGGGTTCGAGGCCGACGTCCTGCCCCGCAAGGGATCCCAGCGGGCCGCCTGGCAGACCCACATTACGCTCAGAGACTGCCATGTAGCGGCGAGTGCCAGGCTACCGAAAGCTCATGGCCCCGGTTCCACGCTCCGATCCTTACAGACTCGCGCTACGGCGTGGGGTGGGACGGGGTCGGGCAGGCCGCTGATCGTTACGAGACGGCGCTGTCTTACGTCAAAGAAAGATAGAGTTCGGGGAGCCAATCGCCGTATTCCAGCTCGTGCAGCAGAAGCTCGTCGAGATGGTGAACGAGATCTCACTAAGCCAGCTCCTCTCGATCTACGTCGGGCGCCTGAAGGACGCGGCGAGCTCGACCCGGCGACGGAACCGATGTTCAAGATGAACAACGTCGCGAAGGCGCGGCGTATCGCGGCCACGACGCGAGGTCCTCGGGGGCAACGGGGACGGCCGACTACCGCGCGATGGAGCATATGGCTCTCATTGAGGGCGTCGACACCTACGAGGGCAACGAACGATGTGAAGACTCTCACAGGAGGCGAGGCCATAACAGGCCACCGCGCCTTCTCCCCCCGCCCTCCGCAACGCGCCGAAGAAGGTTGAAGAACCTCTGCCTCTCCAGCTCCTCGCGCCTCAAGGAGACCACCGTCGAGGGGGAGATAGCCCTGACGCAGAGCCCCCAAAGGCTCTGGCCGGGAAGGGCCATCTCCCCGAAGACGGCAGCGGGCATGCACCTTTGGATACATTTCTTTCCCTAACCCCTTGTTGAGGGGCGCGGTGGGTGTATGCTAGGTGAACCACTACTAAGTGGATGATCTCTGTGTGGTTCCTTTCATGCGGTCTTTGTCTGCGGGAAGGACCGCGTCCTAGTGCGAATACTCGTCACCATCACACCGCGCATGTACAGGGAAGTGCTTGCCCTCTGCATCCACCGCCGTCGCCCCGACTTCGAGGTGCTGCTAGCCTCCCCAGAATCCCTCGACGGGGAGGCTGATCGCTTCGAGCCACACGTGCTCGTAGAAGATGCAGACGGAGCCGGGGTGCTCCTTAGATGGCCCGATGATGTGCTGTGCCGTATCCGGCTCCTCAAGACCGAGCGCATCGAAGCGACGGTCGAACTGGACGGGACGACCTCGGAGGTCAGCGACGTCTCCCTCGAAGAGCTGCTCGGGGTGCTCGAGGAGGCCAGGAGGCTGTCGCTCGAGGACGGCGAATAGGATCCTTCGCTACTACTATTCCCCTTCAGTCTCATCGAGGTCGTCGGTGACGTCCTGGATGGTGATCCACTCCTCGTGGAGCGCCATCCTGGTGGCCTGGCCCCTGGAGCCCACCCCCATCTTCTGGTAGGCGTTGGCCAGGTGGCGCTTGACGATCCCCACCGCGACGTGCAGAGACGCCCCTATCTGGCGGTTGGACAGACCCCTTGCCGCCAGGAGCAGAATCTCGAGCTCCCTGGCCGAGAGCACGCCGTGCGAACCTTCCTCCGCTTCTTCGAGCAATGCTCGCGGCATGCCAACCACCACGTTCCTCTGGCTCTTCGGGTCCACGATGGCCGCCCGTACGGCGGCCACCAGGTGCTCCGCGGAGGCGCTCTTGACGATTTAGGCGCTAGCCCCCAGGTCCATGAGTTCCCTGATCTGGCGCGGGTCCTCGATCATGGTGACTATGATCACCTTCGGAGGGGGATCGGAGACCTCGCGCATCCTCAGGAGGTTCTCCCTGGCCCTTGGGATGGGCATTTGCACCTGCATCAGGATGACGTCGGGCTTCGTCAAGCGGGCCAGCTCGACGGCACGCTCGTCGTTGTCCGTCTGGCCTACGATCTCCATGCCACCGAAGTCGGCCAGGACCTTAGCGATGCCCTGGCGAAACATGGTATGGTTATCCGCCAGGAGCACCTTGATCGGATCGGTTTTGCTTCTTCCCAACACAATCTCATCCTCCGGTCGCACCCCACCGGGAGGCGCCGATGATAAGAGAACCCCATTCTATCCAAGGGTAAACGGCTCCGCAACGAAGCCCCACGACCCGGGGAGAGACGGAGCCGAAGGTTCGCTCTCCAACACAGCATCAAGTTCCCACAACCGCCGCCTTCCCAAGGCGCGGTAGACTTTGCAAGGTGCAACACGCATTTAGACAAAGGACGGCCCGTTGTCCGGAGGCTCTATGGCTGTAGACGGGGGCGCGGCTCTGCCATTGAGGGACGGGACCTACGTGCCTGTGCGGCAAATCCGGGCCGAGGACGCCGCGGCGTTGCAGCGGCTCGTCGGCCGGTCTAGCGATCTATCCATAGAGTTACGCTTCTTCGGTCCCATAAGGAAGCTCTCCGACGAGATGGCCCGGCGTTTCGCCGACGTAGACGGCAAAGACAGGTTCGCGCTAGTCGCGTTGGACCCGCAGGACCCCGGTGAGATAGTGGCCGTAGTGCGCTACGCGCGGGAGGAAGAAACCGATGGGGCCGAGTACGCGGCGCTTATCGAGGACAGGTTCCAGGGGCGTGGGCTTGGGATCGGGTTGACGCGACACCTGGTCGAAGCCGCCCGCGAGAACGGCATCGGACATCTCCACGCCATGGTCATGCGGGAGAATGTCCGGATGCTGGGCTTGCTGAGGAGTCTGAACCTCCCCGAGCGCATATGTTGGCGGGACGGCGCCGAACGCGTCGAGATAGACCTCAAACCCGGCAACGCTGCCTGATACGAAATCCGGTTGATCGCTACTCGATCGAAGAGCAAGATCGCGTAGCACAGTGGATTTCCGCTCCCCACCTTCGCGGGGACAATAAGGGCCGACCTCGGAAAGCCTTGCAGAAAGGTCCCCACGAGGAAGAATCCGTCGTAGGCGTAGGAGAACGCCCCATCGGGGCGCGGAGCACGGCCACGACGAAGAGCGCGCTCGCCACGAGCCCCAGAACCCCTGCGGCTATCATGGCGACGCCGCCCCACCGCACGAGGTCGTCCCTCCACCCCCCAGCCAGGCTTAAGGCACGCAAAAAGGGCGTCCGGAGGGTACCGGACGCCCCGAGCCCCGGCCTCTCGGCCAAAGGCTAGACGCGCTCGAAGATTGCGGCGATGCCCATGCCGCCGCCGATGCACAGCGTTACGAGGCCGTACTGGCCTCCGGTGCGGGCGAGGTGGTGAAGTATCTTGACGGTAAGGACGGCGCCCGTAGCCCCGACGGGGTGTCCGATGGCGATCGCTCCGCCTACCGGGTTCATCTTCTCGCGGGTACCTCGAGCGTACGCTCGACGGCGATAGCGATGGAGGCGAAGGCCTCGTTGGCCTCGACGACGTCGAGGTCGTGGACCGAGAGCCCGGCCTTCTCGAGTGCGAGCTTGGAGGCCGGGATCATCCGGTCCCCATGACGGAAGGATCAACGCCGGCCACGGCCGCGGAGACGAGCCTACCGGCCACGGGCATACCAAGCTCCTCGGCCTTGCGCTCGCTGCTAACCAGCATCATGGCGGCCCCGTCGTTGATACCGGAGGCGTTTGCCGCCGTCACCGTGCCGCCGTCCGGCTTGAAGATAGGCTTCAGCTTCTGCAGGCCCTCCACGCTCGCGTTCGCGCGGATGTGCTCGTCCGAGGTGAACTGGACGGTCTCCTTCTTCTGCTTGACCTCGACGGGTACGATCTGGCCGTCGAACAACTCCTCTTCGTGGGACTTGGACGCCCGCTGGTGGCTGCGCACGGCGTAGGCGTCGGAGTCCTCGCGGGTTATGCCGAACTCCTCGGCGACGTTCTCGGCCGTCACGCCCATGTGATAGTCGTTGAAGACATCCCACAGCCCGTCAAAGACCATGTGATCGTAGATCTTGGCGTCAGGCATACCCATCCTGTAGCCGTAGCGGCCCTTGTCCAGAAGGAAAGGCGCCCTGTCCATGTTCTCGATGCCGCCGGCCATGACCACGTCGGCGTCGCCGAGGGCAATCTCCTGCGCCCCGGAGATTATCGCCTGAAGGCCCGAGCCGCACATCCTGTTCAGGGTCATGCCGGGGACCTCGACAGGGAGGCCGCTCTTTATGCCGACCTGCCGGCCCGGGTTCATGCCCTGGCCCGCCGAGAGGATGTTGCCCACTATTACCTGGTCGACCTGGTCGCCCTCGATCCCCGCTCGCGAGAGGACCTCTTTGCCCACCGTGGCCCCGAGGTCCGTCGCCGGCGTGTCCTTGAGCGCACCGCCGAAGGTACCTATGCCCGTCCTGAGGGGCGTCGAGATGACTATCTCGCCGTTCCCGTTGCCGTTGCCAAAACTCACCCTTTACTCCTTTCGTTTACACCTGCCAAGAGGATACATCAAATGACGAAGCCCGGACCGGGTGGTCCGGGCTGCTCTATGCTCTGTGCAGCATGCCTCCCTACCGTTACTGGTTGGCCCTGCGCTGCGCCTCTCCAGGTTGCCCCTGTAAGGAGAACATGGAGTTCAGGAAGTCCATTAGGCACTACGACTCCTGGGCCAGCGCCTGAGGCCTCCTGCTGCCTGCGCTGCTCTCGATCAAATTTCAGAGAGAGCCCTGTTGTCTCGGCCTGGGTCCTCAGGTTGTTGTCGCCGTTGAAGAAGTCCTGCGTCGCCTGCGCGTTGAGCTCCTGGGCCGAGACGGAACGGTCCGAGACTGGAGGCCTTTTGCGCGTGGCGAACTTCTCCCTCTTTCTTTCTCGTCCACGATCTCCCTTCCTGACTGTGAACTTGCATACGTGCTTATCGTTACCCGATATGGAGGGCGCGAAACATGAAACCGGGGAGCGAACCCGAAGGCCCGCTCCCCAAAATACCTGCCCTTATGCTACGCCTTACCCGCGGGCGGCCTTCCTTGTGGCCTCCAGGCCCTCCTTGTAGTAGTTGAAGGGCGCGTAGGCGAGATCCATGTAGGCGTCGAGGGACTGATCGACGAGGGTCCGGTACGCGTCGCGCTGGTCTTCGGCGCGCTCGAAGAGCTCGCCAACGACGTTGCGGTTGCTCTCGGCCTGGTGGTGGAGCTCCTTGATGGTGCCATCCACCACGCCCTGCGCGAACCTCACGTTCCGCTCCTGAAGTCCGACCGCGTGATCCACGACCGTCTGGTAAGAATCCCGCGTGGTCTCGGCGAGCCTCTCAACAGCCCTGTTGGTCTTCTCTGTAGTGACCATACATCTCCTCTCTCGCGTAAGACGCGAATTACTACTCGCCGCCGCTCTCTTCTTCGTTCTTGTCCTGCAGCGGCCTTCCCGTGTAGAGCCGGAAGAAGTTGTCCATGGTGTGCTGGTACTGCTCCAGCGACTTGGCCCAGAAATCGAGGTAGGACCGTCCCGCGTCGGTGATGGTGTACATCCTGCGCGCAGGCCCGCCCCTGGAGGTCTCCCAACTGGACTCGACTACGCCATCCTTCTCCATCTGCCGTAGCGTCCGGTACAACGTCCCAGGGTTCATCGCCTCGAACCCGAAAGCAGAAGCCCGCTCCATGAGTTCGTACCCGTAGGAGTTCCACTCCCTCAAAGAGAGCAGGATCACCGGCACCAGCCAGTTCCGCGGCCGAGCCTCAACCCCCCGAAATCCCCGCTCCCGACCCTTGACCTCTCGCTCCTGTCCTTCGTTGTTCATGTTTCTCTCTTCCATACTCTACATGCAGTTTACATATATGTATTGGTCTGTCAAGGATGAGAACGGATCTTACGTAGCCCTGACGACACGCACATATTATGACAGAGCACCCTGGCCAGGACTGCACATATCTGCCTGCGTCGCGCTACTCCCTGGCGCGGCATCGAAATAGGCACGATTGGCACCAAAATTGCATCCAAAGGTGCATGACTGATCCTGGGCAGCGATGTACCCTGAGGGTACATCGTGCGATGAGGGGGAACAGGCGTCCGTGTCACACTCCTTTCCCGTTCTCCAACTATCACCTCACTGGCGCGGACGCCGCCGGTCCCCCGGCACGCTCCGCCCTTGCGGCCTCCGCTTGGCTTATCTGGGTTTGGCTGGGGAGCTGCGGAGCTTACGTGCGTATGGTACCTAGTTTGCGCCTGGTATCTGCAGTCAATAAACTCTATTCAAACGTGCGAACTGGGAAGGGAGATCAGCGTGGGCACTCTGAGTCAAGCCGTAGTTGTCGTGACCGGTGCGAGCAGGGGTTTAGGCAGGGCCATAGCGGAGGAGTTGGCGAGCGGGGGGGCCAAAGTCGTCGTCAACTACTCCACGAGCAAAGAGCCAGCCGAGGAGATAGTGAGCCAGATCTCGGAGAGCGGTGGAGAGGCCATCGCGGTGCAGGCCGACGTCTCTGACGCGGAGCAGGCCCAGAAGCTCGTGGACCGGGCGATAGAGGAGTACAACCGGGTGGACGTCCTGGTCAACAACGCGGGGATCAACATAGACCGCACGCTCAAGAAGCTCTCCGTCGAGGACTGGGACAAGGTCATCCAGGTTGACCTCAACAGCGCCTTCTACACGGTGCACGCGGTGCTGCCGCACATGACCGACCAGGGCGGGGGCAAGATCATCAACATGAGCTCCTTCGTCGGCGAGGCCGGTAACATCGGCCAGGCCAACTACGCGGCGGCCAAGGCCGGCCTCCTCGGCTTCACCAAGACCGCGGCCCAGGAACTCGCCCGCTCAGGGATCACCGTGAACGCCATTTGCCCTGGGTTTATAGAGACTGATATGGTCGCGAATATACCCGAGGAAGCCCAGAAAAAGCTCCTCAAACAGGTGCCCCTCGGCCGCTTCGGCAAGCCCGAGGAGGTCGCCCGCGCCGCCCGCTACCTCATAGTAGACGGCGACTACATCACAGGCCAGTCTATCGACATAAACGGCGGTATCTACATCAGGACATGATTTAGCCATCAGCAACAGATCAGCAAGTCAGCCAAAGGAGGAAGCCGACCGCCTAGACCTTAGGCGCGTATTAGATAGGGCTCACTTCTTCGGGAATCGTTCCGTGAGGAAAAGGCAGCTGACAAGCTGAAATGCTGAAAGCTGAAATGCTCTAACGATGTATCTATCTGCTCTGGACACATAAGTTCAGTTCGTATACAATTAAACCTCAATGCAACAAAGGCCACACCCTCCGGGGTGTGGCCCGTAGTATTTGGCTATTGAGAGAGGTGGACAATTGAGGCTTGACGGGCGTACGGCGGTCGTAACGGGGGCTGCGCGCGGCATCGGGGCGGCCGAGGCCATCCGGCTGGCTCAGGAGGGGGCGAACGTAGCTGTTCTGGATCTTTCGGCGGAGGCCTGTCAGGAGACGGTGGAGGGCGTCGAGGCTGCGGGGGCTGAGGCGATAGCCATCGCCTGCGACGTATCGAGTGCGCAGCAGGTAGAGAAGGCGTTTGAGGAGATCGCCCATCGCTTTGGGCGGATCGACATCCTCGTCAACAACGCCGGGTTGTTGCGGGACAACCTCTCGTTCAAGATGAGTGAGGACGATTGGGACAAGGTGCTCGACGTCCACCTCAAGGGCAGCTTTCTGTGTTCCAAGGCGGCGCAGAAGTACATGGTCGACCAGGAGTACGGCAAGATCGTGATGACCAGTTCCATCGTGGCGTTGGGGAACAGGGGGCAGGCCAACTACTCGGCCGCCAAGGCCGGGTTGCAGGCCCTCGCGCGGACGCTCGCGCTCGAGCTCGGGCGGTTCAACATCAACGTCAACGCCGTGGCGCCCGGTTGGATCGAGACCGAGATGACCAAGGAGGCCGCCGAGCGTGTCGGGATGACGATGGAGGAGATGAAGGGCCGCTTCGAGAAGAATATTCCCCTCAAGCGCTTCGGGCGCGTCGAGGACATCGCCAACGTCGTCGCCTTCCTCGTCTCGGACGACGCCTCGTATATCAGCGGCGAGACGATCTACGTCTCCGGTGGTCCTTCTAGCTCGGTGATTTAGAGGCATCAGGTTTCAGGTTTCTTGGGGCGGGGGTCTCTCCCGCCCTTTCGCTTCCTGCGCGAATTCCAATCCGGATCTCGTCTAAAAGCCGGAACGGTCCGCGGACTGAAGACCTGATGCCCGGAGCCTTCAAGGATTGAGCAGCAACTTACCCGTTGTTTCGCGGCCTTCGAGTGCGGTGTGGGCTTCGGCGGCGTTCTCTAGAGGATAGGTACCGCCGATGGTGAGCTTCAGGTCGCCTGAGGAGATCCAGGCGAGTACCTCTTCTAGGCTTGGGACGAAGAGGTCGGGGCGGCGCATGATCTGCGGCAGGTAGAAGCCGACGACGGCGTGGCAGCGCCTCATCAGGGCTACTGGCACGATGGTCCCCCGGTCCCTGCTCGCCGCTCCGAAGACGACCATCCTGCCGAAGACGTTCAGGCACTCGAGGTTCTTTTCGGGGAAATCGGCTCCGACCATCTCGAGGATAATGTCTGCGCCCTTGCCCTCCGTGGCCTCGCGGACCTTCTCGGGCCAGGCTTCCTCTGTGTAGTCTATGAGGACGTCGGCGCCGAGGGAGCGGGCGAGGTCGAGCTTCTCCTCGCTGCTCGCTGTGGCGATGACGGTTCCTGCGCCGAGGAGCTTCGCCACCTGCAATGAGAGGGTACCGACGCCTCCTGCGGCGGCGTGGAC
Source organism: uncultured Rubrobacteraceae bacterium (assembly GCA_963840835.1). Lineage (GTDB taxonomy): Bacteria > Actinomycetota > Rubrobacteria > Rubrobacterales > Rubrobacteraceae > Rubrobacter_D. The sequence continues at coordinate 153,747 of CAWJAM010000006.1, forward strand.
CAGGACGCTCTCGCCCTCGGTAAGAGCACCTGAAGTCTTGATGCAATGGTAGGCGGTCAGGCCCTGGAGGGGGATGGCGGCGGCGTGGTCGAAGTCCAGACCTTCGGGGAGTGGGATCAGGGCGCGCGCAGGCGCGACGGCACATTCCGCGTAACCGCCGGTCCCGAGCAGGGTGACCACGCGGTCGCCTGCGGAGACATCGTCGACCCCCTCCCCCACCTCGGCGACGATGCCCGCAACCTCGGAGCCTGGGATGAAGGGAAGGTCCTGGGCTTGGACGTCCTGGTCACGGCGACGCATGGTGTCTGCGTAGTTGACGCCGGCGGAGCGACCTCGATCAGGGCCTCACCCTCACCAGGCTCGGGACACTCTACATCGACGTGCCGTAGCACCTCCGGCTCGCCGAACCCCTCCACCTTTATCGCCTTCATCTGTCCCATATCGCTCCAATCTCGAGAGAAACCTGAAGCCTGTCGCCTGATGCCTTGCGTTAACGGAAGGCTGGGGTACCGGTGATGGCGCCGCCGAGGATGAGGGTGTGGACCTCGTCCGTTCCCTCGTAGGTCCTGACGCTCTCCAGGTTGCTCATGTAGCGCATGGGGGGATAGTCGAGCGTGACCCGTTGCCGCCGAACACGGTGCGGGCCTCGCGTGCGATCTCTATGGCCTCCCTGACATTTTGAGCTTGCCGAAAGATACGTGCTCGGGCCTCAGCGTGCCTGCGTCCTTCATCCTGCCTATGTAGAGCGCGAGGAGCGTCCCATAGTCTGAGCAGCCTGTTGACCAAGTTTTCTGTACGAGCTGGAAAGAGGCGATGGGCCTTCCAAACTGCTCCCTCTCCTTCGCGTAGGCGAGCGCCGATTCGTAGCAGTCCCGCGCAGCGCCCATCGCGCCCCAGATGATGCCGTACCTGGCCTCGTTCAGGCAGGCGAACGGCCCGCCGAGACCCCTGGCCTCGGGGAGCAAAGCGCTCTCGGGGAGACGGACGTCTTCGAGGTCTATGTTGCACTGGATCGAAGCCCGCATCGAGAGCTTCGGGGTTATGTCCGTCGCCGAGAAACCGGCTGAGTTCGTAGGCACGAGAAAGCCGCGGACGGGGTTCTTCTCCTCGTCCGTGCGCGCCCACACGACTGCCAGGTCGGCTATGGTGGCCAGGCCGATCCAACGTTTTTCACCGTTCAGGACCCAGTCGGAGCCGTCTCTCCTGGCGAAGGTCTTCATACTTGCGGGATCTGACCCTGCCGTCGGCTCTGTCAGGCCGAAGCTCCCTATGGCCTCCCCCCTCGCCATCCTGGGCAGCCACTCCACTTTCTGCTCCTCCGAGCCAAACTTGTGGATAGCGCTCATGGCGAGCGAACCCTGAACGCTGACGAAAGTCCTGAGACCCGAGTCGCCCGCCTCGAGCTCCATGCAGGCGAGCCCGTACTCGACCGCGCTCCGCCCGGCGCATCCGTAGCCCGGGAGGTGCATTCCCAGAAGGCCCAGTTCGGCGAACTCGGGCACGATCTCCCTCGGAAAGGCGGCCTCATCGTACCACCCTTCGATGTTGGGCTTGATCCTCTCCCGTACAAAGGAACGAACCTTCTCCCTTACGCTTTTCTCCTCGTCTGAGAGGTGGGCATCGATGTCCAGGAAGTCGTCCGCCTCAGGGGTCCCAAAAGCGCCACTTTCCGCGTCTCTCCCGGCCTGCTTAACAGCCATCTTCACACCTCTCTCGGAGCCTCATCATCGAACCCGGATTATTTCACAGCGCACATCCCCGCGTTGCGAAGTCCATCTCAGCCGCTGGCCGCTGCTGATGCCCCGCGCTACACTGGCCGCATGGAACGTAGCCCGATGCTTCCCCTCCAAGGAGTAAAGGTCCTCGACCTCTCGCGGGTATTGGCGGGGCCTTATGCGACGATGGTGCTGGGCGACCTCGGCGCCGACGTGATAAAGGTCGAGCACCCCGAGCGCGGCGACGACACCCGCCACTGGGGACCACCTTCGTGGGTGAAGGCGAGGCCCGCGAGTCGGCCTACTTCCTCGCCGTCAACCGCAACAAGCGTTCCATCGGGGTTGACCTCAAAGACCCGGAAGGGCTGGAGCGGATCAAGGAGCTCGCGGCGGAGGCCGACGTCGTGATCGAAAACTGGAGGCGCGGAGCCCTCGAGAAGTTCGGCCTCGACTATGACGCCCTGAGAAAAGCGAATCCGGGCCTCATTTACTGCTCCATCACGGGCTTCGGCCCTGGACCGGACGAGGAGCGTCCTGGTTATGACTTCTTGGTGCAGGCCAGGGGTGGCGTCATGGGCATCACGGGCCAGCCGGGCGGCGAGCCGACCAAGGTAGGTGTGGCGATCTCGGACATCGTGTGCGGCCTGTTCGCGTCGAACGCGATCCTGGCTGCCCTCCACCGTCGCGCCGCAACCGGGGAAGGCGCGCGCATCGAGGTTCCTCTCTTCGAGTCAACCCTCGGATGGCTCGCCAACCGCGGTCAGGAATACCTGATAAGCGGCGAAGACACGGGCCTCATAGGCAATGCCCACCCCTCGATCGTGCCCTACCAGACCTTCGACGCCTCGGACAAGCCCATCGTCGTCGCGGTCGGCAACAATACCCAGTTCGCCGGGCTGTGCAAGGCCGTTGGCCGTCCCGAGTTGGCAGAGGACGAGCGCTACGCGACCAACCCCGACCGCGTGGCCAACAGGGAGGCCTTGATCCAAGGTCTCCAACGAGAGTTCGGCAAGCGGCCCGCGGACGAGTGGGTCGAGGAGATCCGGGCCGCGGGCATCCCTTGCGGACCCGTCAACATGCTCGCCGACGTGTTCGCCGACGAGCACGTCCTCGGGTCGGGCATACTCCAGGATATCGATCATCCCTCGGCCGGCCTGCTCAAGATGCTCGCCTCGCCGCTACTCGTCGACGGCGAACGCCTCCCTATCCACCGTCCTCCACCATCCCTCGGCCAACACACGGACGAAACCCAGGACGACTGGAGCTAGAGCGGCTCATGGGGGAGGTCAGGGCGGTTCGCGAACCGCCCTACACCTGCGGACCAAGGCATCAGGGCATCCGAGGCGCGATCCGTTGGCCGAAAACGCGATCCCTCGCGTGCCCCGGCTCACCTCTTCGTAAACCACCTCAAGGGCTCCATACGATACGACCACCAGGATCTGTCCACAGAAAACCCCTGATGCCTGAACCTCTAGCCTGGACAAACCACGGCCAGGGGCCTTACGGGGGAGCCGGTCGCCCCGACGAGCTTCAAAGGCGTGCAGACGAGATCGAAGCTGTACCGGCCGGAGGCCGCGAGCTCGTCGAGGGCGAGGTTCTCGATGATGTAGATACCTCTCCTCGCAAGCAGGATCAGGTGTCCCGCCATGAGGCACCCGAGTTCGGGATCTTCCAACCCTGGCGCGTCCCAAGCCATGTTGTCCGCCCCGACCGCGAGCACGCCCCTGCTCCGCCATCCAGCGGGCCGCGCTAGCGTCCATGCCTGGTCCGGCGAGGTAGCGCTCCTCGTCGTCCCAGAATCGGGCGTTGCCGAGCCGCACGAGCGCCACGTTCCCGGCCTCGACGCTAACGCCCTGGCGTTTCACAGCACTCTTCTAGATCAGCGGCCGTAACGACGCGGCCGGGTCGAGGGACTCGACGCCGTCTTTCGCGGCCACGTCGAGAAGCACGCCGGGGGCTGCTATGGGCGGTATCTCCTCGACGCCGTGCCGCGTAAAGCCGCGCGGGGATTGCACCTCCCCCACAGGGACGCCGCCGCAAAGCATCAGGGCGTCTGACTGGTGGCACAGGGCGTCTATATGGGTACCGGTGTGCTCACCGCAGATCAGGACGCCCGCGGCCCCCGTGCGCGGCCCTGCTTCTCGGGACGGTATCGTCCTCGTGGTGGCGGTGCAGGAGGTAGGAGTAACCCGCCTGCCTGTGGGCAGGGTGGATCGGCATCCGTTCTCGGTCCGTGGTTGCTCCAGGTCGAAGACGCGCTTCGCTCCGCCTGGCATATACCTTACCTCCCGCCTCGTGGCCAACTTCGGACAAGTTGACGAACCTGACGCGGGCGTCAACGGTGGCGCGCGTCTTCGCCCGGTCCCTATAATCCGGTCCAGGAAAGTCGGATGCGGGAGGAGCGTGCCGTGGAGATCAGATCCTTTCTGCTATTCGTGGCGGCTTCGGGATCGTGGCCTGGACGCCTACATCGCTTACACCCCGTCCAACGTCTTCTACGCCACGGGCTTTCAGAGCTACTTCCTCATGCACTGGTGGCGCATGCAGGGCACGGTGCTCGCCGTCATCCCCGCCGACGACACCGTCGGAGTAGGTCTGATGGTCGGGGACTTCGAGGCGAAGCCGGCGCGGCGGGTCTCGGGTATCGGCGACGTCAGGGCTTACATGCTGTGGCCGGAATCCGGGACGCGGAGGCGGTGCGCGAGCCGCTCGGTAGCGGGGAGTCGGAGACGCCCAGGCCAGCCCAGTTCGACGAAGAGGAGCAGGACGGGATCCTGCGTGGGCTGCTCGGCGACCGGGGACTGCTCGCCAGGATCGGGACAGACCTGCGCTACGTGCTCTTCGACTCCTACCGGCGTTTTTCGGCCCTGGCCCCGGAGGCTGAGTGGGTGGACTTCACGCACGACATGTACGCGCTGCGGCGCATCAAGTATCCCTTCGAGGTCGAGCGGCTCAGGCGGGCGACCGAGCTCTCGGAGGCGGGGATCGTTTCGCGGTGAGAACCTCAGGACCGGCATGAGCGCCACGGACGTACGCCACCGCTACGTGATGGGCGTCGCACGCGCGGCGACGAAGACCCCCGCTACGAGGACTACTCAGACCAGTGGATCCTGCCCGCCGTCGGCGCCGGGGTCGGGATCGGGGTCGACTCGGAGCGCGACGCGGGCCTGCAGGAGGGCGACCTCGTCAAGTTCGACTGCGGCACCACCGTGGGCGGCTACCGGGGCGACGGGGGCCGCACGTTCGTCTACGGCAGGGCGAAGCCCGCGGCCGGGCGCCTCTTCGGGGTGCTCCAGGAGGCGCACGACAGGGCTTGCGCCCAGATACGTACTGGCGTCGAGGTGGGTGAGATCTTCCGCACGGCCCAGGACCACATCACGAAGAACGGCTACCCGCGCTTCAGGCGGGGGCACTACGGGCACTCTTTGGGCATCGACACCTTCCACGAAGAGCCGCCTGCTCTCCGAGGGCGACCGGACACAGGTAGAGGAGGGTATGGTGCTGGCCATAGAGACGCCGGCCTATCCAGCGACGCCGGGGCCATCATGATCGAAGACCTCGTCCACGTCTCCAGAACGGATCGAACGCCTTCACACCCTGCCCCACGGGCTGAAGACTTTCTCCTGATACGGGATTCGTGTGAAGACTTAGCTACGGAACCTCTACCGGATTCGGTGTCAGGCGGTTATCTGGAAACGGCTGGAGGAGAACATCTCGATCGGGTGGCGGGTGACTCCGCCGGTTGCCAGGTTGGCGAGATCTCGGGCACCACGGTGGCGAACTTGTAGCCGTGCCCCGAACACGGCGAGGCGATAGATACTTGGAATGGTTAGGGTGCAGTTCTATGACGAGTGTTCATCCGGCGTGTCGTGTACATGCAAGTTCCGTCGCGAGGCACCTGCCCGCCAGCGCGGGACTACTCTCCCATGTACCGCGCAGGAATCCGACCTCCTCATCTCGCACGTGCCTGTCTAGCGTGTCCGGGTATCACGGAAGGCCGCCGGCGCGGAAGAACACCGTCTTCACTCCACGCTCTCCCGCCACCAGCGGGAAGCAGGTGAACGCGTTGCCGTCTTCCGGCTCCCAGATCAAGATCGGGGAAGTTGCCGGGAAGGAACGGTTCTGCATCACCTTCGGGCTTCAACCAGCAGATCACGCGCCGCTCGGGCTCCAGTGGAGGTCCAGGTCCACGAGTAACTTCGGAGCTCCATGCGCCGGACGTGAGGACCAGCCGCTTCGCCTCGTACACGCCCGCCGGCGTCTCCACCCGGACACCATCTCCGGAGTCGGCGGCCTCCCATGAGACGACTGGCTCCTCGAAACGCAACTCTGCCCCGAGGCTGGCGGAGCGCTCTAACTGGGCGTTCATCGCCGACGTGGGATCGATCAACCCCGCGACCGCTTCATACAGGGCGACGGTTCCGCGGGCAGGAGCCACGGCGGGAAAGCGCCGAAGTACGTCTTCAGGTTTGAGCACCTCGCATGGGAGGTCGTGCTCTCGGGCGCTGGGGAGGCTGCCTTCCAGGACCGTGCTTCCCGTTTGTCCGAGCATCAGGCCGCCGCAGAGCGTCATCAGATCCCCGCCAGTCTCCCTCTCCAGCCGCTCCCACAGCTCGTAGGCCCGGAGGACGAGCGGTACGTAGGCCGGGTCCTCGAAGTACGCCTGGCGGACCAGACGGGAGCCGCCGTGGCTTGAGCCCCGGTCGTGGCCGGGCGCGTGCTGTTCCAGGCCGACACCTTCTTGCCGCGTCGGGCCACTCGTGGCGGTGCAATTCCCATCCCGCCGAGGCCGATCTCGACTACGTCGTACATCAAGTCCGTTCCTTCATTCAGCGCGCTCAAAGTCTTACAGGACATTATATTGTCTCGGCGACCCGGGCGACCGCAAGGGGGACTCCTGCATAGAAGCCGTGTGGATCAGGTACTCAGAGAGAGATCTGCGTCAGGTCCTCCAGCAGCTTCACCGCGAAGAGCTGCTCTGACCTCCGTCGCCGTACTGGGCCAGTGCCCGGCGGTGGACCTGCTCGACCAGAGCAGAGATTTCCAGAGGTACGCCGTGTTCGCGACCGAGTTCCACAGCCAGGTTGAGGTCCTTGCAGACCAGCGGAAGGGGGAAGTACCCGAGGTAATCGCCCTCGAAGACGCCTGGCATGTCCTGTTCGAGGAATCGGCTGCTCGCGTTGCTTCCGGTCAGCAGGCGATGCAACACGTCGAGATCTACACCGGCCCGGGTTCCGAGGATTGGTGTACAGAGTCGGCGAAGAGAGGCAAAGGAAGTGAAGATAAGATCGGTCTTGAAACGGCCATTAAGCGTAGTATGAAAGCGACACGCTTGTACATAGGGTATTTTGGCATTCGGATTTCGGCCAGGAAAGCGGGTGGGGCGTATGCTGTTAGAGGGCAGGGTGGCGGTGATCACGGGTGCGGCCTCCGGCATCGGGCTGGCGACCGCGCGGCTCTTCGCCAGGGAGGGGCGCGGCTCTTCCTGGGGGACGTGGCCGACGAGGTCGGACGGCGGGCGGCAGAGGAGATCGAAGCCGACGGAGGACAGGCCGAGTTCGTGCGGACGGACGTCACCTCCGGCGACAATGTAAGGAGCCTGATAGACGGCGCGGTGGAGCGTTACGGCAAGCTGGACATCGTCTTCAACAACGCCAGCATCTCGATGATGAAGCCGATCCCCGATATTCGGAGGAGGACTTCGACCGGATAGTCGCCATCAACTTCAAGGGCGTCTTCCTGGGATGCAAGCATGCGCTGCCGAACCTTTTGGAGAACCCGGAAGGCGGGGCCATCCTGAACATGTCGTCGAACGGCGGACTGGTCGGGCGTCCCGGCGACCCGTTGTACTCGGCGACCAAGCACGCCGTTATGGGTCTGACTAAGTCGCTCGCCCTCACCTACGCCGACAAGGGAATACGGGTGAACGCGCTCTGTCCAGGGGCGATAGACACGTCCATGATCTGGTCCGACTCGGGCCCAACAGCGACCGCGAGGAGCACGTCCGCCGGTCCTGGCAAACAGTCCGACCCCGCGGATAGCCGCCCCCGAGGAGGTGGCACGCGCTGGCCTGTTCCTCGTCTCGCCGCACAACGGCTACGTCAACGGCGTTGGCCTGGCGGTGGACGGCGCGAAGGCAGCAGGCGTCTTCAACGCCGATAGATATCGCACGGATTTCCAACTGATGGACTAGTGCTCTGATAGGATAGAGGTTCATCAATCAGCGCTGATAACGGCTACGGCGTCGGCATAGACATCGGCGGGACGTCACGGACGTCGTCCTGATAGAGGCCGCCACGGGTGAGCAGGCCATCGGCAAGGTTCTTACCACGCCGGAAGACCCGTCCGAGGCCGTCGAGGAAGGGCTTCGTGGGCTGCTGGAACGCGAAGGCGTCGAGGCGTCCAATTGAAGACCATCATCCACGGGACGACGCTGGTTACGAACGCCCTGATCGAACGCCGCGGTGCCCCCACCGCCCTGCTCACGACCGATGGCTTCCGCGACGCGGTCGCCATCGGGACCGAGCACCGCTACGACATGTACGACATCTTTCTGGAGAAGCCGGAGCCGCTAGTGCCGAGGAACCTGCGCTACGGCATCCGCGAGCGCACCCTCGACAACGGCTCGTCGTGCTCGAGCTGGACGAGGAGCAGGTCAGGTCCGTGGCGGGCGAGCTTCAGAAACGGGGTATCGGGGCGGTGGCGGTGAGCTTTTGCGCGGGTTTCGGAACTCGGACCAGAGCGGCGGGCGCCGAGATACTGGCCGAGGAGGTGCCTGAGATCGTCGTCTCGCTCTCCAGCGAGGTGTCGCCGGAGATCAGGGAGTACGGCGGACCGCTACACGATCGCCAACGTCTACGTGCGCCCGCTCGTCGAGCGGTACCTGCAAAAGCTCGAACAACGGCTACGGAACCTAGGGTTCGAGGGCTCGTTCTACGTCATGCTCTCCAACGGTGGCACTGCGAGCGTCGGACGGCGTGCAAGTTCCCGGTGCGGCTGCTGGAGTCGGGGCCCGCGGCCGGTTCGCTGGCCGCGGCGTTTTACGGGGAGGCGGCGGGTTTCTCGGACGTGCTCTCGTTCGACATGGGCGGGACGACGGCCAAGGCCTGCCTCGTCGACAATGGGGAGCCGTTGACGAGCACGGACTTCGAGGTCGCGGATCTACCGGTTCAAGAAGGGGCGGGGCTCCCGATCAAGACGTCGGTTATAGAGATGATCGAGATCGGGGCCGGCGGCGGCTCCATCGCCCGCGTCGGATCTTTGGGTTTGCCGAAGGTCGGCCCAGAGAGCGCGGGCGCCGACCGGCCCTGCCTGCTACGGCCGCGGCGGAACCGAACCGACGGTCACCGACGCGGACCTGGTCCTCGGCTACCTGGATCCCGACTTCTTCCTCGGCGGCCGGATGAGCCTGGACTCAGGGGCGGCCGAGCGGGCGATGAAGAAGATCTCCGACACCCTCGGCCTCGACCCTGGAGACGGCCTGGGGCGTGCATCAGGTGGTGGACGAGAACATGGCGAACGCGGCCCGCGTACACGCCGCCGAGCGCGGCAAAGACCCGCGGAAGTATTTTGCTTCTCGCCTTCGGTGGCGCCGGCCCGGTGCACGCCCACCGGGTCGCCCGGGCCATCGGCGTTCCCGGCTTCGGTGGCGCCCCTGGGCGCGGGGACGGCCTCCGCCTTCGGCTTCCTGTGCGCCCCGCTTTCCTTCGACCTCGCCCGCGCCCTCTACGGCCGGCTCGATGGCCTCGACTGGGACGCGGCCAACGCGGCGCTCGAAGAGATGGAGGACGAAGGACGGGAGCTACTGCAAGCGTCCGGGGTGGCAGAGGAGGACGTCATGGTGCGCCGCCTGGGAGAGTTGCGGTACACCGGGCAGGGACACGAGGTCGGGGTAAAGCTGCCGGATGGGACGCTCGATCCCGAGGACGTAGAGAAGATCTCGGACGGCTACCGCGAGGAGTATCGGCGGCTCTACGGACGGGAGGGACCAGACGTACCGCTGGAGGCGATCACCTGGCGCGTCGAGGTCTCGGCCCCAAGGCCGGAGATCCTGCAAGGAGAAGAGAGGGGCGATCCCCGCTCCCACGACGAGGCGCGGAAGGGGGAGCGGGGGATGTACCTTCCCGAAAGCGACGGCTTCGCGCCGGTCCCCGTCTACGACCGCTACAAGCTAACCCCGGCGCGGCCTTCGACGGCCCGGCCGTCGGGAGGAGCGGGAGTCCACGGTGATCGTGGGCCCCGACTCCCGCCGAGGTGGACGGGGCGCGGAACCTGATCGTGAGGTGGGACGATTGAGCCGGAACTCGCTGGACCCGATCCTGCTCGAAGTCCTCTGGAACCGCCTGGTCTCGGTCGTGGAGGAGCAGGCCCGCGCCCTGATGCGGACCTCCTTCACGAGCGTGGTGCGCGAGGCCGGGGACCTCTCGGCAGGCCTCTTCGACCGCCGCGGCCGCATGGTCGCCCAGGCCGTAACAGGCACCCCCGGTCACGTCAACGCCATGGCCACCAGCGCCCACCATTTTCTCGAAGCGTTTCCCGTGGAGACGCTGGAACCGGGCGACGCGCTGGTTACCAACCACCCGTGGCAGACCTCAGGCCACCTCAACGACTTCACCGTGCTGACGCCCATCTTCCGCGACGAGGAGCTCGTTGCCTTCTTCGGCAACTGCTGCCACGCCCTCGACCTCGGGGGCCGGGGCTTCGGGGCGGACGGGCGGCAGGTCTACGAAGAGGGGCTGTTCGTGCCGATCTCCCGCCTGTTTGTCGGCGGGGAGCCAAACGAGGAACTCTTACGCATCGTTCGGGGCAACGTGCGAACGCCCTTCGAGGTCGTGGGCGACCTGTACGCGCAGGCCGGGAGCAACGAGGTCGGTGGGGCGCGCCTCCTGGAGATGATGGAAGAGTTCGACCTCCCGGACATAGAGTCCCTCTCGGACGAGGTCTGCTCTCGCTCGGAGGCGGCGATGCGGAAGGCCATCTCCGGGCTGCCAGACGGCGTCTACGAGCACGAGACGTACTCCGACGGCTTCGACGAGCCGATAAGGCTGGCCGTCGCCGTGCGCGTCGAGGGCAACGAGCTAACCGTGGACTACGAGGGCTCCTCGCCCCAGAGCGAGCGGGGCATAAACGTCGTGCTCAACTACACCGCCGCCTACACCACCTTCGGGATCAAGTGCGCCATCAGCCCCGACGTGCCCAACAACGACGGCAGCTTCCGGCCCATCCACGTTACCGCGCCCGAGGGCAGCATCCTGAACGCTTTGCACCCGGCGCCGGTCGGTGGGCGGCACATTATCGGGCACTTCCTCCCCGGGCTGGTTCACGGCGCGCTGGCGCAGGTCATCCCGGAGCGGGTGCTGGCCGAGGGGGCCGCCAACCTCTGGAACACCCAGATCACGGGCCAAAAGGAGGACGGCGAGCCGTTCACCTACGTGTACTTCTCCGGCGGCGGGATGGGCGCCCGCCCCGAGAGCGACGGCCTCTCAGCGACGGCCTTTCCAAGCGGCATCAGGGGCGTTCCGGCTGAGGTCATCGAGAGCATCTCCCCCGTCGTCATGCACAAACGCGAGCTGCGCCGGACTCAGAGGGCGCCGGCCGCCACCGCGGCGGCTTCGGCCAGGAGATGGAGGTCGGGGTTCGCGGAGCCGACGGCGGACAGCCCTGGATCCTCTCCGCCATGTACGACCGGACGAAGTTCCCCGCTCCCGGGATGCTCGGCGGCGAAGACGGTGCTGCAGGCTCTGTCAGCACGGCCTCGGGCGAGCAACTCCACCCCAAACGCCAGCAACGCATCCAGCCCGGCGAGCGCGTGGTCCTGAGGCTTCCTGGCGGAGGCGGCTACGGCAATCCCCTCGAACGCGACCCCGAGCTCGTCCGGCGCGACGTCGAGGACGGCCTCGTCTCCTCGGAGCACGCCCGCGAAGCCTACGGCGTACTCTTTCGTCAAGACGACGCCGGCTTCGTCGTGAACGAGGAGGCGACGGAACAGAGGCGGACCGAAGCAACCGGCGACGGGCAGTAAATTCTCGGGCTGGCTATTGTCCGCATTTCTCTCTAACATGTCGTGTGGTTGGTGCGCGATCCGCATCGGACGGGCGGACATAGGCAGCCGCTGGTCTCCGTACCTCGGATCGCCGCCGGCCACCGTCGGGGCGTGGTTCGGACGAGAGACGGAACGGGGGTAGGCTGTGGCGGAGGACGGGGATCAGGCGGTAGGGCAGGCGGTTCCGCAGGTCGAGCGGGGGATGTTGCGACGGGCCACCGTCGGCGCCTCGGTCGGGAACGGCGTGGAGTGGTTCGATTTCGCGGTCTACGGGTTCCTCGCCACGTACATCGGGTTGAACTTCTTCCCCAATGAGGACCCGACGGTTTCGCTATTAAGCACGTTCGCGGTATTCGCCGCTGCCTTCTTCACGCGGCCATTGGGCGGGCTGTTCTTCGGGCCGCTCGGGGATAAGATCGGACGCCAGAAGGTGCTTGCGACCGTGATCCTGCTGATGTCGGCCTCCACGTTCTTGATCGGCCTTCTGCCTTCCTACCATCAGATAGGCATCATCGCCCCGGCGCTGCTCGTCGTCCTGCGCTGCCTGCAGGGCTTCTCGGCTGGTGGCGAGTACGGTGGCGGTGCCGCGTTCCTGGCCGAGTACGCCCCTGACGAACGGAGGGGTTTCATAGTCAGCTTTCTAGTGTGGTCGGTCGTCATCGGCTTCCTGCTCGGCTCCGCGTCGGCGACCGTCCTCTCTTCCGTCATGTCCGAAGGTGCCATGAGCGCGTGGGGCTGGCGCATACCGTTCCTGCTCGCCGGACCACTCGGATTGATCGGGCTCTACATCCGGCTCAGGCTTGAAGACACGCCCGACTTCAGAGAGCTCGAGGACGCGGGCGAGGTCTCCAGCTCACCGCTCAGGGAGACGATAGCCCATAACTGGGTCCCTATCCTGCAGATAGCGGGCCTCGTCATCATCCACAACGTAGGCTTCTACACCGTCTTCACCTATCTGCCTGTCTACTTCACGACTGAACTAGGTTTCTCGACGACAGCGTCGTTCGCTTCGACTACGGTGGCCGGACTGGTGGCGCTGGCCCTGATTCCACCGCTCGGAGCGCTCTCCGACCGCGTGGGGCGCAAGCCGCTGCTGATAAGCTCGTGCGTGCTCTTCGCCGTCCTTACCTATCCGCTGTTCCTGCTTATGAACACAGGGAGCCTCGCTGCCGCGGTAGTGGCCCACGTCGGGCTCGCGGCCTTCGAATCCCTGTTCGTATGCGCCTCTCTGGTGGCGGGGACCGAGCTGTTCGCCACCAAGGTGCGTTATGGCGGCTTCTCCATCGGCTACAACTTTTCGGTTGCGATCTTCGGCGGGACCGCACCCTATATAGCGACGTTCCTCGTCGCGAGCACGGGCAACCCACTTTCGCCCGCCTACTACGTCATACTTGCCGCCGTTCTCACCCTCGGCACCGTCCTGACGATGCGCGAGACGGCCCATGCTCCCCTCGCCCAGACCACGGCTGCCGATGCCAGCTGAGGAAGGCACGCGGCTCGGGGTGGACGTCGGCGGCACTTTCACCGACCTCGTCGCCCTCGGTGGGGGGCGCCTGATCACCACCAAGGTCCCCTCCACCCCACGCGACCAGTCAGAGGGCGTGATGAACGCCATCGAAACCTCTGAGGTCGAGGCCGGAGCGGTCGTCGCCCTCGCCCACGGCATGACGGTCGCGACGAACGCCCTGCTGGAGCGCCGGGGGGCCCGCACTGCCCTGGTGACGACCGAGGGTTTCCGAGACGTCCTCGAGATAGCCCGCCAGAACCGACCCTCGCTCTACGACCTGGCGCAGGACCGCCCGCCAGCCCTCGTACCGCGCGGGCTGCGCTTCACCATAAAGGAGCGGATGGGACCTGACGGAGTGCTTGCCGCGCTCGATGAAGCGAGTCTGAACGAAACAGTCTCAGCCGTCCGCGAGGCCGAGGTCGATGCCGTCGCCGTCTGCCTCCTCTTCACCTTCGCGCATCCCGAACACGAACAGCGGGTCGGCGAAGCGCTGCGCGAGGCCCTCCCCGACGTGCACGTGTCCCTCTCCAGCGAGGTCCTGCCGGAGTTCAGGGAGTACGAGCGGTTCTCCACGACCACGGCCGACGCCTACCTCGCTCCGAAGCTCGCCGCCTACCTGGGGAACCTCGGCGGCAAGGTTACCGGGGCAGGCATGCCGTCACCCCTCATAATGCAGTCCTCTGGTGGGGTGGCTGGCATAGATGACGCCATCGACGATTCGGCTGGCTGCGTGCTCTCCGGTCCGGCCGGTGGTGTCGTAGGGGCGGCCTACGTCGGGTCTCTCGGCGGTTACACGGACCTCCTCACCTTTGACATGGGCGGCACGAGCACGGACGTCGCCCCGATCCTCTCCGGCGAGGCCCAGACGACAACGGAGACGGTCGTCGCCGGCGTCCCCATAAAGCTCCCGATGGTCGACGTGCACACCGTCAGTGCGGGCGGCGGCTCGATAGCCTGGGCCGACGCCGGCGGCGCCCTGCGCGTAGGCCCCCACTCGGCGGGCGCCGACCCTGGTCCCGCCGCCTACGGGACCGGCGGGGAGGAGCCCGCCGTCACCGACGCGAACCTCTATCTCGGCTACCTCGACGACGGCACACAGCTTGGTGGTGAGGTCGTGCTTCAGCGTGAGCTATCTGAGAAGGCCCTCGCGGCACTCGGCGAGGAACTTGGTCTCGCGGCCGAAGAAGTGGCGCTCGGCGTCGTGCGTGTGGCGAACGCCGAGATGACGCGGGCGCTCAGGATCATCAGCGTCGAGCGTGGCCTCGACCCGAGGGATTTCGCCCTCCTCGCCTTCGGCGGGGCTGGCGGGATGCACGCCTGCGCCCTCGCGGAGGAGCTCGGCATGCAGACCGTCCTGGTCCCGCGCGCGGGCGGCGTCCTCTCCGCCCTCGGCCTCGCCATCTCGGACGTACGCCGCGACTACGTGAGCCCGTACCTTTCCCCTCTGGATGAGGTCGACGCCGGAGAGTTCGAGAAAAGGTTCGCGCGCATGGAGAGCATGGCGGAGAAAGACCTCGACGACCCCGGACACACCCGCCGGGCCGACCTGCGCTACAGGGGACAGTCCTTCGAATTGACCGTGGAGGCCGACTCTCTCGAGAAGCTGGAGGACCGCTTCCATGCCGCGCACGAGCGGCGTTACGGCTACCGCATGGAGGAAGAGGCCGTCGAGCTCGTGAACCTGCGCCTCGTCTCCACTGTCGCAGTCGAGAAGCCCGAGCTGGACGAGCCCGAGCCCGCAGACGAGGTGACCGCCGGAGTACGCGAGGCGAACTTCGACGGGGAGTGGGTGGAGGTGACCGTGCTCGACCGCGATAACATGGGACAGGGGTCAGAAGTAGAGGGTCCTGCCATAGTCGAGTTCAGGGAGTCGACTTGCGTCGTACGGCCCGGCTGGTCGGGCAAAGTGGACGCCATAGGGACGCTCGTACTGGAGAAGAGAGATGGATAACTCGAGGTTGGATCCCGTAACCCTCTCGGTGCTCGCGAGCGCCCTGGCAGGCATAGCCGAGGAGATGGGGGCAGTCCTGATCCGGAGCTCCTACTCATCGAATATCAAGGAGCGGCGCGACTGCTCGACGGCGCTCTTCGACGCGAAGGGCCTGATGGTCGCCCAGGCCGAGCACATCCCCGTCCACCTCGGGGCGATGCCCGAGGCCGTTGCTGCCATAATGCGCCGCGACCCTGAGCCTGGCGACGTCTTCGCCATAAACGACCCGTACTCGGGCGGGACGCATCTGCCCGACATAACGCTCGTCTCGCCCGTCGCCCACGAGGGAGAGATTATCGGGTACGCGGTGACGAGGGCCCACCACTCCGACGTGGGCGGGATGCGTCCCGGCTCCATGCCGAGCGACTCGCGTGAGATCTTCCAGGAGGGCATCATCATCCCTCCTGTGCGTCTGGTGCGCGACGGCGAATACGTGGCCGACGTGATGGACCTCCTCCTCGCCAACGTCCGCACCCCCGGCCTCAGGCGCGGTGACCTGCGGGCCCAGATCGCCGCGAACAACATCGCAGAAGAGCGCCTCTCCGAGCTTATAGACCGCCGAGGCAAGGACACGGTCCTCGCCGCCTTCGATGAGGTCGTCTCTTACGCAGAGAAGCGCACACGCGAGGCCATCCGCGACCTCCCCGACGGGGAGCACTCCGCCGAGGACTGCATGGAGGGCGACGGCATCACCGACAATGACATCGCCATAAAGGCCACGGTGACCGTGGAGGGCGACTCGATGAAGATAGACTTCACGGGCACCGCCGACTCCGTTCGCGGCAACATAAACTGCCCCCTCCCCGTAACCCGCTCGGCGAGCTATTTCGCTCTTCGTGTCCTGCTCCCGAAGGACATCCTCGCCAACGCCGGCACCTACGGGCCGCTCACCATTGAGGCCCCCGAGGGGAGCCTCGTCAACGCGACCTACCCCTCTGCGGTCGTCGCCGGGAACGTCGAGACCTCCAACCGAATCGCCGACACCGTGCTCGCCGCGCTCTCTGGCTTTGCGCCGCAGGGGATACCGGCGCAAGGCCAGGGAACTATGAACAACACGATAATCGGGGGCAGCGGCTGGACCTACTACGAGACCATCGGCGGCGGCCAGGGGGCGGGCTACAGCGGGCCAGGCCCCTCAGGCGTCCACGTCGGGATGAGCAACACCCTCAACACCCCGATCGAAGCCTTCGAGATGGAATACCCTATGCGCGTCGAGCGCTACGAACTCCTCTACGGCTCGGGCGGGGAAGGCGAGCACCGCGGCGGCGATGGTATCGTCCGCTCCGTGAAAGTTCTCGAGCCCGCAAGCCTCTCCCTCCTCACCGACCGCAGGCGCCACAGTCCACACGGCCTGGAAGGAGGAGAACCAGGCAGGGTCGGCCGCAACCTCCTTAACGGCGAGGAGTTGCCGCCGAAAGTCAGCAGGGAGATGCAAGAGGGAGACGTGGTTACCGTCGAGACGCCGGGCGGCGGCGGTTACGGAAGAGAAGCTTGAGAGGCGCCTGCGTCGCACATGTTGTAGACTAACCGGACTTAGTCCATCTAGTCAACAAGAAGGATCGAAGATGATCGTAAACATCCACGAGGCCAAGACCCATTTTTCGCGCCTTTTAGAGAGGGTCGCGAGGGGTGAGGAGGTAGTTATCGGCAGGTCTGGGAAGCCGGTCGCGAGGCTCGTCCCCTACCGTGAGGACGACACTCCCAGGGTACCAGGTGGATGGGAGGGTAGGGTTTGGATCTCCGAGGACTTTGACGAGCTGCCCGAGGAGGTCTCCGCTGCTTTTCGGGGTGAACGTCCATAAGGCTTCTCCTCGACACGCACGTCCTTCTGTGGTGGTTGGCGAACGCGCCTTCACTTGGCGAGGAGGCGAGGACCACGATCTCTGACCCGGCCTCTTCGGTGTTCGTGAGTGCCGCCACCGTCTGGGAGATCTCCATCAAGCGGTCGCTCGGCAAGCTGGAGGTGCCGTCCGACCTCCCCGGCCAGCTCGAGCTCAACCGTTTCCAGCCGCTCTCGATAACGATCTCGCACGCCAATGCGGCCGGCGCCCTGCCTCGTCACCATGATGATCCCTTCGACAGGATGCTGGTGGCGCAGGCGATCGAGGAAGGTTTGGTCCTCCTGACGGCCGACCCAAGGATAAGCCGCTACGACGTAGAAATCTTGGGTGTCTGATAACAGGTCCGGGAGCAGAGTGGTGTGTATCGCGCCGCCGCGACACTCCTCGCGTCAGATAACGACTCTATAGTACGTGGATTCCCGCTTTCGCGGGAATGACGGTTAGGGATGCCGATCCGATGGTGATTGGACGGACTTGGTATGAGGTATTCGTAGAGAGACGTTTCCGCAACAAAGAGCGAATAGCAGAGGTCAAGACCTCTGCTATTCGCGCACTTCAGCACTTCAGCAGGTCAGCACTTCAGCAAGAACAAGGGCTGAAATGCTGACCGGCTGACTAGCTGAAATGCTTGCAATGGGGTTCAATCCCATTGCAATCTGCTGTAACAACGATCGGACGAGAAGGGAGCATGGATGAAGGGTATGGTCGAGGGGATCTTCGTTACCGGAGAAGGCAGCGCGGCGATGGAGCGCGTCGAGGAGGTCCGGACCGTCGAGGGGTGCGGCATCGAGGGTGACCGCTACTGCGAGGGGACGGGGTTCTGGACGCGCTACGGCGACGTGTGCCAGGTCACCCTGATCGAGGGCGAAGACCTCGACTACATCCAGGACGAGCTGGGCATCGGCATCAGGAACGGCGAGCACCGGCGCAACATCGTCACCCGCGGCATAAGGCTCCGCGACCTGCGCAGGAAGACGTTACGCATCGGGGAGGCGGTCCTCGAGTACGACCGCCCGCGCCCCCCCTGCAGGCACGTACAGGACCTGAGCGAACCAGGCATGACACGGGCCCTCAGGAACAGGGGCGGCATCTGCGCCCGGGTCGTCAGGGCCGGCAGCATCAGGGCGGGCGACTCCATTGAGATGGAGTCTGTAGGGAGTGGGAGTGGGAAGAAAAGCGTCGCTAGTCTCCTCTCCCCCAGGGATCAGTCGGACGGGGGGCATAGAGAGGTGGGGTTCTGGACCAGGCAGCCGCTCCCTGGAACGGGATTCTCGTAGAGGTACCAGTAGTCGGTCCACACGCGGTTCATGAGGTCGTCTTCGCTTATGGGCAGCGCTATGGCCAGGGGAAGGAAGTATGCACCGAGCGCCACGGCGCAGACGGCGAAGCCTACGACCACCCAGGGTCCCCATCCCTGGCGGTTCCAGACCTTGAGCAGCCAATAGGATAGGGCCAGGATGGCGAATGGGTAGATTGGCAGGTAGTTGTAGATGTACGGTATACGGGTGCCCGCGGTCCACGGCGCCAGGAGAAACACGTAGCCGAGGACGATCGGTATCATCGGGTCGTCCGCCGAGAGCATCCTGGATACGGCCTTGCGCGCCACGTCGAAGATGCCGGCCACGACGGCAAGCGTGCCTGACCACCAGATCAGGGGGTTCCCGATCGCGATAACCACCTGCAACAGTCCCTCCGCGTTGACCCCGTAGAAATAGCGTATCGGCCTGAGCATGATCGGCCAGCTCCACCAGGGCGAGGCCCAGCCGTGGGGGATGGCCGAGGAGATTTTGGCCGCCGCCTTGACGTGCCAATCCCACGTCCACAGCCACGCCTGCAAGGGGTTCGCGGTCACAGAGATGAGCGCCCCTACGTAGACGACGGCCACGTAGATGACCGCGGAGATCCAGAGTCCCCCCAGGAACGGCCGCAGGAGTCCCTTGCGCCAGAGGACGTAGCCGGCGGGCACGGCCACGGGGAAGGCCGCCCACTTGATGGCGATGGCCAGCCCGAGCAGGACGCAAGAGAAGACCACCTGCCTGCTGCTCTCGGCCTTGAGCGCCACGATGAAGGTGGCGAGCACGAAGAAGACGAGGAAGATATCCATGACCCCGGTCCTGGAATTGACGATGTACATCGTCTCCACGGCGAAGAAGGTGACGAGCAGCATGGCGCCGACCCTGTCCTTCAGGCAGTACCACCCGAGGACCGCCACGAGCGGCAACAGGGCCAGGCCGAACAACGTTGGCATGACCCTCCATCCCAGAGGCTCGTTCCCGAGAACGGCGATGCCAACCGCTATGATGAACTTCCCGAGGGGCGGGTGCAGGTCGAACTGGTAGACGCCGCGCAGGAACTTGTCAGCCATGGCCGGGAAGTACCTCTCGTCCCAGAGGACCCTCTCCGGAAAACCCAGGCGATACAGCCTGGCCAACACCCCCAGCGCGACGGCGCAGACGCTGACGAGTAGCATCGAGCGGTAGGCCCACGACCGGTCGTAGCTCAGGAGGGACTTCATAGAGAGCAAGTTTCCAGGTTTCGCGAAGGTTTGTAAAGCGAGCATGCTCCGGCCTGCGGCCTGCGCTTGTCAGCACTTCAGCTTATCAGGAGTTGGGCTGTAGCCGACTCGGGGCCAAGGTAGCGGTGCCGGTTGGGACGCGACAGTCATTACAGGACGAAAGCGGGAATCACGTGCCGAAGAGCGGTTGTCGGAAGAGGCGAGGTACGTGGCGGCACTGTGCACAACACACTTTTGCAAACTCGGTATAAATCTTGGTGCGTGACTCTGTTTGTAGGAGAATGGGCAAGGATACTGTGCGGAAGGGTTTTCTCAGAAGGGGAGCGAGGAATGGATTCTCCAGGGTATTTGGGGCATGACGAAACCTGAGACCCCGATATGCGAGAGGCTCCGAGGCGATGCGGGTGTGGCTGCTCAGCGGCTTCCGGGTTTCTGTTGGCGCCAGGACAATCGAGGACGGTGAGTGGCGACTGAGGAAGGCGGCGAGCCTGGTGAAGCTGCTTGCCCTCGCGCCCAGGCCACAGATTGCACAAGGAGCAGGCGATGGATCTCCTGTGGCCTCATCTGGAGACGGAGAGCCGCTTCCAACAACCTGCGTCAGGTCGTGCACGTCACCCGCCACACCCTCGCCCCGACTGAACGGCTCTCTGTACCTGGCATCAGACAGCGAGTTGCTGGTGCTGTGCCCGCGGGGCGACTTGTGGGTGGACGCGGATGCTTTCGAGGTTGCGGCAACCACCGCCCGGCGTGCCCGGGAAGCGGCAGCATACAGGGCGGCCATCGACCTGTACGCGGGAGATCTACTGCCCGGAAGACCGCTACGACGCATGGGCGGAGGACAGGCGGGAGGGGCTTCGGCAAACGTACCTCGCGCTGCTCGTCGGCCTCGCGAAGCTGCACGAAGAACGCGACGAATACGGCCCGGCTATCGACGCGCTACGCAAGGCGACGGACGAGGAACCCACGCTCGAAGAAGCGTACGCGGCCCTGATGCGACTTTACGCCCTCTCCGGCAAACCCGAGCAAGCCCTGGCCCAATACGAAAGGCTTCGCGGAATCCTGTCGAGGACGCTCGGTCAACAGCCTGCCGAGGCGACCAAGCGCCTACACGACGAGATTGCCGCGGGGAGGTTCCCCACGCCGGCCGAGTCGCCGCGGGTAGAAGACCCGACGTCTGCAGGCAACCACAACATACCCGTACCTATGACCAGCTTCATCGGTCGAGAGCGGGAGATGGTAGAGGTCAAGCGCACCTTAGCCATGACCAGACTTCTGACCCTCACCGGCGCTGGCGGGTCTGGCAAGACGCGTATCGCGCTGGAGTTGGCCCGTGATCTCGTGGGCGCCTACCCCGACGGGGTGTGGCTGGTGCAACTCGCGCCGCTCTCGGCGCCGGAGCTGGTAACCCAGGAGGTCGCCGGGGTCCTGGGGATCAAAGAGCGCCCGGGCCAACCCTTGGGCGACACGCTCGCGGACGCCCTGCGAGCCAAAAACCTGCTGCTCGTGCTGGACAACTGCGAGCATTTGGTGGAGTCGGCCGCGCGGCTTGTAGACAGGCTCCTGAGCTCATGCGCGCGCCTGAGGATCTTGGCAACCAGCCGGGAGATGCTGGCCGTGTCCGGCGAGGTAAACCTCCCCATGTCTCCGCTCTCCCTGCCCTCCACGACTACCAGAATTTCCCGTGGAGTGCCGACCGTCGAGGACCTCGTGCGCTACGAGGCTGTGAGGCTCTTCGTGGACCGGGCCCGCCTGAGGCTGCCCGATTTCGGGCTGAACGAGAAGAACGCAGGTGCTGTGGCGAGGGTATGCCGCAAACTCGACGGTATACCCCTGGCCATAGAGCTGGCGACGGCAAGGATGGGGGCGCTGACAGTGGAGCAGGTCGCCCAGAGACTTGAGGTCTCACTCGACGTGCTCAAGGGCCACAGCCGGACCGCAGAAGCTCGCCAGCGAACGTTGGGGGCTACCCTGGACTGGAGCCACGGGTTGCTCTCCGAGGCCGAGCGGGCGGTGTTCCGGAGGCTTTCGGTGTTCGCTGGGGGGTGGACGCTGGAGGCGGCGGAGGCCGTGTGCTCCGGAGGCGGCATCGAAGAGGACGGTATCTTGGATCTTCTCGGAGGTCTGGTAGACAAGTCGCTGGTGGTGGCTGGACCACGAGCGAGTGGGACAACGCGCTACAGGATGCTCGAGCCCATCCGGCAGTACGCTGGAGGAAAGCTAGAGCTGAGCGGGGAGGCCGAGGAGGTGCAGCACCGGCACGGCGCCTACTTCCTAGCGTTGGCCGAAGCGGCCGAACCTGAACTTGCCGGACCACGGGGGCGCCTCTGGGTGGAGCATCTGGAAGCGGATAACGACAACATGCGGGCGGTTCTCTCCTGGGCGCTCGAGGGTGGAGATTTTGGGCTCGGTTTGCGGTTGGCAGGAGCATTGCGGTGGTTCTGGGAGGGTGACAGACGCTATGAGGAGGGCAGGAGGTGGCTCGAGCAGGCGTTGACGTATGACGCTCCGAAATCGGCGGCGGCGCGAGCCAAGGCACTGGACGGGGCAGGCTGGCTTGCGTTTGGTCAAGGAGATTTGGATCGAGTTGAGGAGGCGGCCAAAGAGGGCCTCGAACTAAGCACAGAGGCAAGAACCCGACCCCACGTCGCATCCTCCTTGCGAAACATGCTGGGCAGCCTGGCGAGGACGCGTGGAGACTACGAGCGGGCGAGAAAACTATTCGAGGAGAGCCTTGCGCTCGACCGGGAAGCGGACGACAGATGGGCTATCGCGTGATCCCTCAGTGGCTTGGCGGACGTGTCCAGCGACCTCGGGCACCACCAACGAGCGGTGGAACTATACGAGGAAAGTATCGCCATGTCCCGACGATTGGGCTACACCGACCAACTCACCGACAACTTGGTAAACCTGGGATGGGAGTACGTGCTCCGGGGCGATCACGAGCAGGCGACGGTCCTCAACGAAGAGGTCCTGGCATTGCAACGCAAGCACGGGCGCAGGGGCGATGACCCGTATGCCCTCGACAATCTGGGGTGGGCGGCCCTTCTACGAGGCGACCACGAAAGAGCCGAAGCCTTCCTCGCGGAGAGCCTGGATTCGTGCAGGGAACTGGGCATCAAGCTGATCGCCGCCGAGAACCTGGACGGGTTGGCGTGCGTGGCGGTTGCTTCGGGGAACCCCGGACGGGCGGCGAGAATTCGGGGCGGCACGGGCGCTTCACGAGGCGGTAGGCTACCATCACACGCCCGCAGAGCGAGCGCTGCGGAAGCCAAGTATTGGGCACGCCCGTTCTCAGCTAGATGAGGCGTCCTGGGAAGCAGCGTTTTCTGAGGGGCGGGCGATGGCGTTCGAGGAGGCAGCCGAGTACGCCCTCTCCGAAGAAGAGCATGATTCCTCAACGATCTCTGTGTGGCCACCTACCGATAAATATACGAGCGATCTCACCCGCCGAGAGCGAGAGGTAGTACGCCTTATCGCCCAGGGACTCACCAACCGCCAGATCTCCACCGAACTCTCGATTTCAGAACGCACCGCAGCCAACCACGTCGCGAAGATACTGCGCAAGCTCGGGCTCCGTTCCCGGGCCCAGATCGCCGCCCGCGCCGGAGCCATCGTCGACGCTGCGGAAGGGACCGCTCCGGGAATGGCGGCCTCGGATGGGTGACGCGGGGTTCACTCGGATCGAGTCGGAGCGTTTTATCCTCAGGCGCTTCAGGGATTCGGACCTTGCCTCTTTCGTGGCCTACCGCAACGATCCCGAGGTCGCCCGCTACCAGTCCTGGGACTCCTTCGACGAGCGAGAGGCGAGGGCCTTTATCCGAGAGATGGGGTCGGCGCAGCCGGGTGTACCGGGCGAATGGTTCCAGTTCGCCGTTGAATCTAAGGAGTCGGGAAATCTCGTCGGAGACTGCGCCTTACAGGTCGACGGGCAAGAGCCCTATCGGGCCGAGATCGGTTTCACGCTCGCGCGCGAGCACCAGGGAAGAGGCTTCGCTTCGGAGGCCGTCTCGCGCCTGTTGGACTTCGCCTTCGAGGAGCTGGGGCTCCACAGGATCGTCGCCATCGCAGATTGCAGGAACAAGCCTTCCTGGGCCCTGCTCGAGCGAATCGGCATGCGCCGTGAAGGGCACTTCCTCGATAGCGTCTGGTTCAAGGGAGAATGGTCCGACGAGTACCTGTACGCCGTCCTGAAGGACGAATGGCTCGGGAATGCGAGCGGATTAACGCTTCGCTCCCTCCTCGAGACGTTCCGAACTGAAGCGCATTTCTCGATCCAGAACCGAAAATGAGTAGAAATACTCACGTCTTCGGCCCGGTTAGCTAACGCCCAGATAACGCGCGACTCCTACCCTGGTTCCTGTAGGCAAAGGACGCGGCCCAGAGGCCGCCGACGAAAGGAGCAAGGGAATGAAACGTGTAGTGTTGGTGGCGCTCGGCGTCATCCTGGCGCTGGTCTTGGCATCGCCGATAGCCTTAGCGCAGGCCGAGCAGGGCGCGCAGTCGTCCGAGCAGACCTCGCAACTGGCCGCCGACTGGTGGCAATGGGCGGTGTCCAAACCCGTGGCAGAGAACCCCTGATCGACGGTGACCCCAACTACAGCGAAGAACAGTGCGACGGGCAGCCTTTGAGCGGCGCATCGGGCGAGACGTGGTTCCTTGCCGGTACGCTCGACGGTAGCCTTGTGGAGCGCACCTGCACCGCGCCGGCCGGGCAGCAGCTCTTCTTCCCCGTCGTGAACTACGTGTTCTTCATTACCGAGCCGGGCGAGACCGAGGAGATAGCGCGCCAGGCGGTCAACGACTACATCGACGGGCTCGTTGCCGATCCCAGGTTCAAGATGAGGGTTACCGTCGATGGTAAAAAGGTCAAGAGCAGCCAGATAATCCGCGCGGATTCTCCCCTCTTCACCGCCACGGTGCCGGAAGGTGGCCTTCTGCCGGCCGGTTCATACGACGGGGTCACTGACGGGCTCTGGGTGACGCTGCCGAGCTTGCCGGAAGGCGAACACACGATCCGCTTCACGATGAGCGCCCCGAACGCCGGCTTCTCGCAGGACAACACATACTACCTGACCGTGGAATAGGCAGGACGGGCAGAAACGCCAGGGAGCCGGGCCCCATTTCGGGGCCCGGCTCAGCGCAGCCGTCTACAAGTTCCACCGCGTATTACTCGCCGGTCGAACTCGCCGCGAGGTCCGTGAGGCGGGACATGGCCGAGCGCGTCGCCGGGTAAAGCGAGCGGTAGACCTGGTAGTGCTCCTCGTAGGTCTTCGAGCGGTCCCCGTCCGGCTCCGTGATCTCCTCTCGCAACTCGACGACCGAGGACGCTTCTTCCACATCGGCGTAGGTGCCTGAGGCGACACCTGCCAGTAGAGGCGCCCGAGGCGACACCTGCCAGCAACGCGGCGCCGTATGCGGGTCCCTCGTCGGCAACTGTCCTGCGCACGGGGGCGTTGTAGATGTCGGCCTGGAGCCGGCGCCAGAGGCCGCTCCTCGCCCCGCCGCCGGTGGCCCGCACGTCGTCCATAGGTACGCCGAGCTCGTGCATGATCTCCATGGAGTCGCGCAGCGAGAAGATCACACCCTCCATCACGGCGCGGGTCATGTGCGACACGCCGTGACGGGCCGTTAGCCCGAAGAAGGCTCCCCTGGCCCTTGGGTCGAGGTGTGGGGTCCTCTCACCCGAGAGATAGGGCAGGAAGAGGAGCCCCTCGGAGCCCGGCGGAACGCCCGAGGCCGACTCGACGAGGTCGTCGTAGTCGCCCCCCAGCGTCTCGCGCCACCAGGAGAGCGACCCGCCCGCGGAGAGGGTGACGCCCATCAGGTGGTAGGCGCCTGGCACGGCGTGGCAGAAGGCGTGCAGCCGCCCCGAAGGGTCCGGGTTGAACTCACTCGTGTGGGCGAAGAGGACGCCGCTCGTGCCCACGGAGGAGCTCACGAGCCCGGGACCAACAATGCCGATCCCGACCGCCGCCGCCGCGTTGTCACCCCCACCCGCGGCCACGGGGATGCCTGGTGGCAGGCCAAGCTCTCCGGCGACGCTCTCGCGCAGGGCGCCAGTGTTTTCGGGGCCTTCGTAGACCTTCGGCATCCACTCGGGTGGGATCTGTAGGGCGTCCAGGATCTCAGCGGACCAGTCGCGGGCCCGCACGTCGAGGAGCAGGGTGCCTGCGGCGTCAGAGGCGTCCGTTGCGTACTCGCCCGTGAGCCTGAGCCTCACGTAATCCTTGGGGAGGAGGACGCGCGAGATCCTCTCGAAGTTCTCCGGCTCTTCGTCTCTCAGCCAGACGATCTTCGGCGCCTGGAAGCCGGTGAGGGCCGGGTTGCCGGCGATGGAGATAAGTCGTTCCGCGCCGACGGAGTGCGTGATCTCCTCGCACTGCGCCTGCGTGCGCTGGTCGTTCCAAAGCAGCGCCGGCCTGATGACCTGGTCAGAGGCGTCGAGGAAGACGGAGCCGTGCATCTGGCCCGTGAGCCCGATGCTACCCACCTCCCCGGCTTCGCTGGCGACCTTCCCGAGCACCTCTCTCGCGCCCTCCCACCAGTCGGCGGGGTCCTGCTCGGTCCAGCCTGGGCGCGGGGTGTGGAGCGGGTACTCAGAGGAGGCTTCGGCGACGACCTCTCCAGTCCCGTCCACGGCGACGGCCCTCGCGCCGCCGGTCCCGACGTCGAGCCCAACGAGGACGCTCATGCTTCACCCCCGCTCGAGCGGGCTTCTTTCGCCTCCTTGCGGCGCTTCTCGACCATCGGCTCTTGTGCAATCTCCTGGTGATAGGCTGGCGGCACGAAGCGCGTAACGGCGGGCCCGAAGGCCCAGACACCGACCGAGTACTTGATCATCCGCATCTCCTTCCCCCGGTTTCAGAACGGACGAGGGATAGCCCTCCTGCCGCCCATCATAGCCCGAACCAGATCCCGCCGTGTATCGTGCGGCATCCGACCTTCGCGGGTCATAGGCAAGGGGGAAAGCCTTGCGCCGCCTGTAGTATCCAACGCCGGGCTGGTGTAGCATACGCCTCCAAAGTCCCTGAGCCGCTTCGCCCGAGCATGGGACCTTCGGTCCGGGCGTGGCTCGCAGCGTTTCCGCCACGACGCTCTGTCGCATCCAGTCGAATAGAGGCAGCACGGTCACGATTTACCGATCAGGCATAGCCGCTTCCACGTAGGCGGGCGGTAACGAAAGAGAGGTTGCAGGGCGCAGCAGAGCATCGAGGACCAGAGGTCCAAGGTAGGGATCGTATTCTGGGTGTCGGCCGCGGTTTCGCTGGCTTTCATCTTGTGGGGTGTTATCTCGCCGACGAGCTTCGGCATCGTGACCCAGGCGGTCTTCGACTGGGTGGTCTCGAACCTGGGTTGGTTCTATCTCCTGGCGGGAAACTTCTTCCTCATCTTCGTGTTCCTCCTGGCCCTCAGCCGTTACGGGAAATTCAGGCTGGGCCAGGAGGGTGAGAGGCCCCAGTTCAGCACGTTCGCGTGGTTCGCCATGATGTTCCAGGCCGGGATGGGGCCATCCCTCATCTTCTGGGGCGTTGCCGAGCCCCTCTCGCATTACGGCGCCCCGCCCTTCGGCATGGCGCAGCCGTCCACCACGGAGGCGGCCCAGTTGGGGATACAGTACACGTACTTCCACTGGGCGCTGCACCCGTGGGCCATGTACGCCGTCGTCGGGCTCACGGTAGGGTACTTCAGCTTCCGTAGGAACGAGCCCGGTCTCATCAGCCCGGTCGGTCCTCCAGGCCGCCGACGCGACGGTGATAGACAGAACCGGCCTCGGCGGCAACGAGGCCGTGCGCCAGGCGCTCGAGTCAGGCGAGATAGACCTCTATTGGGAGTACACGGCCACGGGCTGGCTGGTCCACCTCTCCGAGACGGAATCCATACCTGACCCGAAGAAGCAGTACGAGGCCGTAGCCAGAGAAGACCTCAAGGAGAACGGCATCAAGTGGCTCGACCCGGCACCCGGTAACGACACCTACGCCATCTCCGCGAGCGAGAAGACCAGCCAGGATCTCGGCGTCGAGACCATCTCCGACCTGAAGCGCCTGGTCGAGGATCGCCCCAAGGAGGCCACGCTCTGCCTCAACAACGACGACGACTTCCTGACCCGCTTCGACGGGCTGCCTGGCCTCGAGCGCGCCTACGGGTTCGAGTTTCCAGATGAGAACCTGATCGAGATGTCATCGGACGCCGTCTACGACGCCACCGACGTGGCAGAGATCTGTAACTTCGGCGTGGTCTTCACGACGAGCGGCTTTATTAGGGACTTCGATCTACATCTCCTGGAAGACGACAAGGACTTCTTCGCCGTCTACAACCCGGCCCTAACCATAAGGCAGACCGTGTTCAAGCAGTACCCGCAGCTACGCGAGATCTTCGTCCCCATCTCCCAGAAGCTCGATACCGAAACACTGCGGAAACTCAACTACGCGGTCGATGTCGAAGGCGAGTCCCCCGAAAGCGTCGCCAGAACCTGGCTAAAAACGGAAGGCTTCTTGTAGCAGTCAGCAAGTCAGCACTTCAGCATTTCAGGTTTTTCTTCGAGCGGCGTCGCGTCCGCTTGTGAAGCAGAGACTCTGCAAAGGGAGCCACTTCTTTTGGAGGGGGGTCGGAGTGTCCACACTCCTGCTGACGGCTGAAGTGCTGACTTGCTGACAAGCGGAGGCGAAGGCCGGAGCGTGCTAAGCTGGCTTGTCCCCGATCCTGATGCGGCGGGACTGGGCCACGGCGCCCCCCTCGACGTTGACCTCCAGCATGCCGTTGTCCGAGTAGGCGCTGATCCTGTCCTCGTCGATACCGGAGGGCAGGGTCATGCTGCGCCTGAAGGCGCCGTAGAAGCGCTCCTGGACGTAGAATGTGACGTCGTCGAGGTCGCTCTCGCGCTCGCCCGAGACGGTCAGCGTGTTGTCGTGGAGCGTGATCTCGATGTCCTCACGCCGTACGCCCGCGAGTTCCATCCGGATAACGAGGTCATCGCCCCTGGCGAACACGTCGGCGCTGGGGACCCACGCGCTGGCCTGGGTCCGCTCCCTGTCCTCATAGCCAGGGTCGTAGCTGCCCCTTCCTACCTCCCTCATCCGGTTCATCTCGCTCATCACGTCCACGAATCCCCGGAACGGGTTCGACCGTCTCTGGCCCATCTCTTGCCTCCCTAACCTTGCCTTGGGTCTTCTCCCCGGAGAAGACCCAACCAACGTTTCTAGCTTTCTCCCGCTCAGGGTAACTACCCGAAGATCGCGGTTCTATACCACGGCTGTCGCTACACCGCCAGCTTCCTACAACGCCCTTACCATGCCCCCGTCTACCAGAATAGCCTGTCCGGTCACGTAGCTGTTGGCCGGCGAGGCGAGGAAGGCGGCCGTCCGCGCGAACTCCTCCGGCGTACCGTAGCGTCCGAGGGGTATCCGCGCCTCGAACTCTCCGCGCACTTCCTCCACGGGAACCCCCCTCGACTCGGCCTGCGAAGTGTCCATAGACTCAGAGCGCGCCGTAGAGATGCGGCCAGGCCCAAGGGTGTTCACGAGGATGCCGTCGGGGGCAAGCTCAATTGAGAGGTTCTTGGCGAGGCCGGCGAGGCCTGCCCTGAAGGTGTTCGAGAGGGTGAGGTTTTCGATCGGCTGCTTTATGGACGAAGACGCGACGTTCACGATGCGCCCTCCGCCGCGTTCGCGCATCGAGGGCAGCACCCCGCGCACGCAGCGGATGAGGCTCAGGAGGATCTGATCGAACGCGCCCTGCCACTCCCCGTCGTCGAGGTCCTCGAAGGTGCCCGCGGGGGGACCGCCGGTGTTGTTCACGAGCACGTCGATACCCCCGAAGCGATCAACGGCGTGGGAGATGAGGGCCCCTATCTCTTCAGCGCTGGTGAGGTCGGCGGCGCGAAGGTCGACATCCGCGTTCGTCTCCTCGCGTATCTCGGCGGCCGTCCGGGCAAGGGCCTCCTCGTCGCGGCTGGAGATCACGACGCTCGCGCCTTCGCGGGCGAGCTCCGTCGCGATTGCCCTGCCAAGACCCTTGCTCGCCGCCGTCACCAGCGCCACCTTGCCTTCGAGACCGAGATCCAAACCGTCCTCCTTCCTCCCGAGTGACAGAGCTGTTCTCGGGGCCGTCCGCCCCGTTACGAGAACAATTCTACGGGAGTACGGGATTCCGGGCGATTGCGACGCCCCTGCCGTTGTGCCAGAATCAAACCTCCGAGGCTTGCGATGAAACCGCCCGTAAAACGACCCGGCCTCTCAGCAACCAAAAAGCTGAAATGCTGAAGTGCTGACCGGCTGAAATGCTAAAAGGAGTGGGTGTGAACTTCGAGTTTTCCGAGAAGACTAGAGAATTTCGGGCGCGGATCGAGGCTTTCATGGACGAGCTCGTCTACCCGAACGAGGCGAAGTTCCACGGGCAGTTGGACGCCGCAGATAGCCGGTGGTCGGTGCCCCCCATCATGGAGGAGATGAAGGAGGAGGCGAGAGCAAGGGGCCTATGGAACCTCTTTCTGCCCGACTCCGACCTCGGCGCCGGCCTCACGAACCTGGAGTACGCCCCCCTGTGCGAGGTCATGGGCCGAAGCCCTATAGCCCCCGAGCTCTTCAACTGCAACGCCCCCGACACGGGCAACATGGAAGTCCTCGTGCGCTACGGCACAGAGGAGCAGAAAGCGAAGTGGCTCACGCCGCTCCTGGACGGTCAGATAAGGTCCTGCTTCGCGATGACCGAGCCCGACGTGGCCTCCTCCGACGCGACGAACATCCAGGCGCGAATAGAGAGGGACGGAGACGAGTACGTCGTGAACGGCAGGAAGTGGTGGATTTCGGGGGCAGGGGACCCGCGTTGCAAGATATCCATCTTCATGGGCAAGACCGACCCCGAGGCGTCGCGCCACGAGCAGCAGTCCATGATCCTGGTCCCCCTCGATACCCCAGGGGTGGAGATCGAACGTACACTTCCCGTCTTCGGCTACGACGACGCCCCGCACGGGCACGCGGAGATCTCCTTTCGCGATGTGCGCGTGCCGCGGGAGAACATCATCTGGGGCGAGGGGAAGGGCTTCGCCATCGCCCAAGGACGGCTCGGACCCGGGCGCATCCACCACTGCATGAGGCTCATCGGCGTCGCCGAGCGGGCACTGGAGATGATGTGCGAGCGAGTCAAGGAGAGGGAGGCGTTCGGAAAACCGCTCGCCGAGCAGGGGGTCGTGCAGGCCTGGATCTCGGACTCGAGGATGGAGATAGAGCAGGCGCGCCTTCTGACCTTGAAAGCGGCCCGCATGATGGATACGGTAGGAAACAAAGAGGCCAGGGCGGAGATCGCCATGATCAAAGTCGTAGCCCCCAACGTGGCCCTGAACGTCCTCGACCGGGCTATCCAGGCCCACGGGGGCGCCGGCGTCTCTGACGATTTCCCGCTCGCCTACCTCTGGGCGAGTGCCCGCACCCTGCGCCTCGCAGACGGCCCCGACGAGGTCCACCGCGCCGCGGTGGCCAGGCTGGAACTCAAGAAGGAGCGCCGCGTCGGCGACGAGTAGAGGAGGATAATATCCAGAGCAAGAACTCCGTGCTCCTCGGCATAAAGTACGAGGCGGCCAAGATAGGCGACGTGGGCGAGAGCGCGCTCGCCGGCATCGAGGAGCAGATGAAGCGTGAGGTCGGCGACGATTGGGCGTCGGACGAAAGGGTACTCAGGGGACGCAACGCCGTGCGGCGTGAGCACGGCCTTCCCGGCCTCGGGGAGCCAGGCGACAGACCTGCTCCGGCCACCACCGCCAGACTTCCACTCTGGCGCAGGCTCCTCGGGAGGTAGCTGTGCTGTACAGGGACTTCGCGACCCAGGAGGAGCTCGACGCCGAGTACAACCTGACGGCGATCTTCCCCGAGGCGGCCGCCTCCTACGAGGCATTCTGCGAGCGGGAGAGCGAGCGAGTCCGCTCGGAGCTGGACCACCGCCTAAATGTGCCGTTCGGACCCACGCTCGCCGAGCACGTCGACCTCTACCCCGCCGGTGAGACCGCACCGGTCCTCATCTACGTGCACGGCGGCTTCTGGTACCTGCGCACGAGCACGGAGTTCGGGTTCGTGGCGCGGGGTCCCGTATCCAGGGGCATCGCGACCGTGGTAGTGAACTACGATCTCTGCCCCAGGGTTACGATTGACGAGATCGTCCGCCAGACCCGCGCGGCCGTAGCGTGGGTCTACGAGAATGCCCAGAGTTTCGGCGGCGACGCCGGGCGCATCCACGTCGCCGGCCACTCCGCCGGCGGTCACCTCGTCGCCATGCTGCTCGCGACAGACTGGGAGGGCGAGTACGGGTTGCCCGACGACATCATAAAGAGCGCCACCGCCGTAAGCGGTCTCTACGACCTGGCGCCCTTTCCCTACACCTTCCTGCAGCCGCAACTCCAGCTGGGTTGGGATCAAGTCCTCAGGAATAGCCCCGTCCTCCACATCCCCGACGCGGCCCCACCCCTCCTCGTCGCCTACGGCGAGGAGGAAACCGCCGAGTTCAAACGCCAATCCGAAGCGTTTCTGAGCGCCTGGAAGGCGAACGGGCTCGACGGGGAGCGTCTGCTACTCGCAGGTAAGAACCACTACGACGTCATCGACGGTTTCCTGGACGCCGAGAGCCCGCTCTGCTCCGCTATTCTGGAGCAGATGGGCATACAATAAGCAACGTAGAGCAGATCCCTCACGGAGGTTGTATGGCGACAGAGATGACGGGCGGCAAGATCGTCGGCGAGCGGGGCACGGTCGTGACCTTCAGGCAGCGATGCGAGGCGTGCGGCTACGTCTTCGACTGGAACAAGACCACCATCGTACCGGCCTACGGCTCCCGCAAGGTACGCTCGTTCACGTGCCCCGAATGCGGGAACTACCAGGAGGTAGAGGTCCGGTACCTCCACAAGGGACCGACCCAAGAGCCCGGTTGAGCACGAGGCTGCCATCCCCGTGGGCGAGCATGGTGAGGTCGAGCATCTTGTACATACGGCTTGCCCGTCGTGAGGGGAGGAATCGTCACAGCGGGGGACCGTCACTCAGTTCCTCATGGGTCAGGTGACGTCTGAACCTGCCATCCACCGAATGTATCTTCACGCCGGACACGGTGGTCGTTGTTCCGTCCTCATGAGTAAGCTCCACGGTGAGCGTGAAACTTCCAAAACGCTGTTGAGCCGGGGCCGACACGCCCTGCGCTGACACGTCCCGCGGGGCGTCGGGCTTCTCCGGCTTCTTGGGGGACGAGAAGTCGGGTTTCGGGATGTTTTTGGGAGCGGGGGCTCCTCAAAACCTGGCAGCGGCACCTTAGATTCTGCTTTGGAATCGGACTGGGGCGCGAGTGCTTCTTCTGGTGCCGGGACGTCCGAGGTGGAAGACGCGACGAGCGGAGAAGTCCCTAGCAGCAAGAGGCCACAGGCGCATGCGGTGACGGCACCGACCCATTGCGGATGCGGCGCGGGTACGGAACCTCGCAGCGCGACCATCGCCCCTGCGGCGCCGAGCCCAGCGGCTACCGGCAGGACCAGCAGCGCCCAGGCGAGTGACGCCCTGAAGACAAGGTTTAGTTCGAGAGCCGCCGCCGAGAGGTTTACGCTCAGGCTTGCCAAGATGGCTGTGAGCAGCACGATCATGGTGTAGGGGATCGCTATCAAGGCCCCGTAACGCCAGCGGTGGGATGGCGGAGCGCCGTGCGCGGCAACTGCCCCTCCGAGAACCAGCCCCACGACCGGCGCTAGCATCAGCAACCGCCATTTTCCCGCAAACGGCCAGTTGCCGAGAAGGCTCGCGGACAGTTTCACGTCCTTGAGCGCCTCGCCGACCAACGGCACGCCGCTCAGGTCGGGCGCGTTTTGGACGCCCACCGGCAACCCGTGCGCGAGGAGCCACAGCGTACCCACACCCGCCGGAAGCAAAGCGAACCCGCCTCCGGTTGCCCCAGCCACAGCGCTGATCGTGTCCTTTGCGCTGCCGTCGTTGGCTTGTGAGCCGTCCGGTTGCGCGTTCTCGCCCGACTGCGAGCCGCCGTCCTGCCGCAGGCCCTCCAGCGGGTTCTCCGAAACCACAGTTTGCGCCAATACCAGCATGGCGAGAAGCATCGTGAGGACCACAGAGGTTCCCACCGCCACAAGTGCGCCCCTCAACACCTGCCGGGCCCGATCCGGCAGGAAAGGACCTCTGGCGGCGACTAAGCCTACAAGAGTCCCAAGTCCGGCGATGAGCAGCCCGTGCAATGCCGCTGAGAGTGGGGCGGCGGAAACGGTGATCTCGGCCCCTTCACCAGCAGACGACGTCGTCCGGAACAGAAGGGCCAGCAACGTCAAGATCAACGAGTAGCAGACGGTTGCAACGAGCGCGAAAACCACGAACGTCCGCTCTCGGCGCGACAGCACCCAGCTTCCCACGAGCAGGAGGGCCATTGAGGTGATGGGCGGATCGATCTTCAATGAGCCACCTATTCCGAGAAGCGCGGGTACAGGGGGTACCTTCGCGAACACCGCCCCTCCGTGCGCTGCGACGAAACCGACCAGCCCACCAATGCCAGGCGCGTCCCCCGCGCCGACGGCCCACCGGATAAGTAGCAAGACGTAGAGGCCCACTATCTGCACTAGCGCCACTCCGACGGCGAGCAGGCCGCCCAGCAAAGCCTCCCGCCTCGGTTCGGCGCTCAGCGACCGGATGCGGTCTACACTAAGCTCGCCGAGCGGCGAGGATCGTTTGCCAGGGCAGCATCGACCTGTACTTAGGTACATATCGAAAATCGTCCTTTCGATGGGCGCGTCGGGATCGTATCCTTGAGACCATTGGGTACGGAAGCTACCGGTACAGGAGATTCGATATGGACCCAGCCCGGCGCGCAAAGCCGACACGTTCTCACGGACGTGGATGCGGAGTGTACGACCTCGATCGGCGGTCCGCGTGCAACAACACGGGGCGGGGTGTCTGATCTTGCAGCCCGTCGTCTCCATAAACAACCTCGTCAAGACCTACGCCTCCGGCTTCCGGGCGCTCGAAGGGATCGACCTGGAGATCCACTCCGGGGAGATCTTCGCGCTCCTCGGCCCGAACGGCGCGGGGAAGACGACGCTCATAAACGTCGTCTGCGGCATCGTCAACCCGACGCGGGGCGTCGTCCTGGTAGACGGCAACGACATCGTCTCCCAGTACCGGGCGGCACGCTCCCTGATCGGGCTCGTCCCGCAGGAGCTGACGACCGATGCGTTCGAGACCGTGTGGGCCACGGTCAGCTTCAGCAGGGGCCTCTTCGGAAAACCGAAGGATCCCGGCTACATCGAGAAAGTTCTAAGGGACCTCTCCCTGTGGGACAAGAAGGACGACAAGATCATGACGCTCTCGGGCGGCATGAAGCGCAGGGTCATGATCGCCAAGGCTCTCTCGCACGAGCCGCGGATCTTGTTTCTAGACGAGCCGACGGCCGGGGTCGACGTCGAGCTCAGGAGGGACATGTGGCAGATGGTGCGCCGGCTGCGCGAGAACGGCGTTACCATCGTCCTGACCACCCACTACATCGTCGAGGCCGAGGAGATGGCCGACAGGGTAGGCGTGATCAACAAAGGCGAGATCATACTCGTAGAAGACAAGGGCGAGCTGATGCGCAAGCTCGGCAGCAAACAATTGACGCTGCAACTGGCGGAGACTCTGGACGAGGTGCCTGCCGCACTCGCAGGCTACGGACTAGAGCTTTCGCCGGACGGCGGCGATCTGGTGTACACGTACGATTCGCAAGCGGGGCGGATGGAGATAGCCGACCTCCTCGCCGACCTGGGCGCGGCGGGCGTCAGGTTCAGGGACTTGCAGACCAAACAGAGCTCGCTGGAGGAGATATTCGTGGATCTGGTCAAGGAGCGGCGTTGAACTTTTACGCGATCAGCGCAATCTACAAGTTCGAGATGGCGAGGACCTTCCGCACGCTGCTTCAGAGCATCGTCTCGCCCGTCATCTCGACCTC
The DNA here is from genome assembly GCA_963840835.1 of uncultured Rubrobacteraceae bacterium. Taxonomy (GTDB): domain Bacteria; phylum Actinomycetota; class Rubrobacteria; order Rubrobacterales; family Rubrobacteraceae; genus Rubrobacter_D. The sequence goes on from CAWJAM010000006.1 coordinate 189,302, forward strand.
GCTGTACTTCGTGGTCTTCGGCGCGGCTATAGGCTCGCGCATCGAGAGCGTGGATGGGGTAGGCTACGGCTCGTTCATCGTGCCAGGCCTCATAATGCTGACCCTGCTCACCCAGAGCATCTCCAACGCGTCCTTCGGCATCTTCTTCCCCAAGTTCACAGGCACCATCTACGAGTTGCTCTCAGCACCGGTCTCCTACGTCGAGATCATCATCGGCTACGTCGGGGCCGCGGCTACCAAATCCGTGATGATCGGCATCATCATCCTTGCCACCTCGGGCCTGTTCGTACCCATCCAGATAGACCACCCGCTGTGGATGATCTCGTTCCTCGTGCTCACATCCGTTACCTTCAGCCTCTTCGGGTTCATCATCGGGATCTGGGCCGACGGAATAGAGAAGCTGCAGATCGTGCCGCTGCTCATTATCACGCCCCTGATCTTCCTCGGCGGCAGCTTCTACTCCATCGAGATGCTGCCGCCGCTGTGGCAGACGATCACGCTCTTCAACCCAGTCGTCTACCTGATCAGCGGTTTCCGCTGGAGCTTCTACGGCTTTGCCGACGTGGGCGTGGGCCTGAGCCTGTCGATGACGCTCCTCTTCCTGATCATTTGCCTGACGACGGTGTGGTGGATCTTCAAGACGGGGTACCGGCTGAAGGCCTGAATTCCTACGAAGCCATAAGGTGTTCGCGCTGTACGTCGAGCATGCCACGGTACATCCCCCGTCTGCTTTCGAGTTCCCCGTGCGTGCCCCGCTCTACGACCTTTCCCGCGTCGAGCACGACTATCTCATCCATCTCTTCCATTCGCACGAGCCTGTGGATGATGACGAGCGTGGCGCGGCCCGTCAGGACTCTAGCGGTGAGAGGGAAACCGAGCCTGAACAGTTTCGCCTAATTTGCTGACGAGCATTGACCAGATCCCCGCCTTCAGCGACGAACCTCTTTGCCCTTCTTGTAGCCCGCACTTAGGTCTTCTCTGGGGATAGGAGATGACGGCATAGCCCGGAAGGCTGGAAAGTTGGCCGGGGTACTACGAAAGGCCGAGTGAAAGTGCCAGGCGGCCAGGGCGACGACCACCAGCGCGGCGCCGAGGACGACCAGTTCGAGTGGGGCGTGGTTGCGCAAGGTTTCGGCGGCGAGGATCAGGCCGGCCACGAGCGCGAGCACGACCGAGATGCCGCGGTGGAAGCGCCCCGCCTCGGAGTGAGGCCAGGGGTCCATGGCGCGCACCACCTCCCGGCCCTCTTCCGAGTCGGTGCAGTCGGTCTTCGCGGGGCAATGGTTGCAGATCTGGGGCCTGCCTCGGTAGCGGACCAGCCGAAGCTCTTGGTCCGTCTCGCTGCGCGTGAGGACCTGCTCCTCTGGGCAGATCCAGGCGTCGTGCGCGGGGTGGTAGGTGAACCCGGCGGTGCGGTAACGCTCCGAGCGGACGTGCGAGCGGCGGGCCAGCAGGTCGAGGCCTCCCGCGACGCACAGCAGGAAGGCGGCGTAGCCGGCAGCAAGAATAACCTCGACGTGCACGCCCACCCTCCTAACGCCCCCTCGGTTCGGCGGGCTCCGGCTCGCTGATCTCGGTGAACAGGATGTCCTCCGGCTCCTCCAGCGTCACGTGCGTAACGGTGTAGCGCACGCCGAGGTAGCAGAGGTACAGGAGCGGCAGAACTCCCCCGACGATGAAGACGACGTCTCCAGGCAGGCGCATCCACTCTATTAGAGCGTTAGTGGGGTTGGTTACGTACTCCAGGCTGCGGGCCTCGAAGTACCCCGCGTTGACGGACTCGTAGAGCTGCAGGATTCCCAGGGGAAAGAGGGTGGCGAAGATCTGCCACGCGAGCCCGATGTTGAGCGACCAGAAGCTGATCTTGGCCACCCGCTCCGACCAACGCTCCTCAGGGATCAGATATCGCAGGCAGAAAAGGGCGAAACCGGCGGCGAGCATCCCGTAGACGCCCATCATTGCCCCGTGGGCGTGCGCCGTGGTCAGGGCCGTCCCTATCTCGAAGTAGGAGACTATAGGCAGGTTGACGAGGAAGCCCAAGATGCCGGCGCCAAGGAAGTTCCAGAACCCCACGGCGACCAGGAACATGACCGCCCAGCGGTGCGGGAACGGCGTACGCGAGCGCGACTCCTGCTGCGCCCCGAGCTGCAGGAAGCTCCACGCCTCGAAGGTCAGGAAGGTGAGGGGGAGGACCTCCGCCGCCGAGAAGAAGGCGCCCAGGGCCATCGCCGAGGCCGGCGTCCCTGAGAAGTAGAGGTGATGCAGCGTTCCGACCACCCCGCCGACCGAGTACAGGATGATGTCCAGAAAGATGACCGTGAGCGCCACCCTCTCGGAGATCACGCCCAGCAGCACGAAGACGTAGGCGACCATGACGGTGGTGAACAGCTCCAGGAAGTCTTCCACCCAGAGATGGACGACCATGAAGCGCCAGTAGTCAGCGGTGGGGAAGCTCGAGTCCGGCCGGGCCATCAATCCCACCGCGTAGAAGGCGGGGATGGCAAGGGCCGCGAGGAAGAACATCCACGGCATGTTTCCCACGCGCTCATTCCTGAGCCGACCGCGCATCACCCGGTAGAGCATGGCGACCCAGAAGAAGAGCCCGACCGAGAGCAGTATCTGCCAGAAGCGGCCGAGGTCCAGGTACTCGTAGCCCTGGTTGCCGAACCACGCCCACCACGAGCCCATCAGGCCGTGGATGCCGAGGAGTTCGCCGATGAGGCTGCCGACGACGACTACCGTCAGGGCGCCGAGCAAACCGTAGGCCAGCCACTTCTGCCCCCGGGGTTCGCGGCCGGCGATCATCGGAGCGAGGAAGATGCCGGCCGCCAAAAACGAGGTGGCCGTCCAGAGGATCGAGAGCTGCACGTGCCAGGTCCGCACGACGTTGTAGGGCAAAAACTGCGCCAGGTCGAAACCGAAGAAGCTGGCTATGTCCGCCCGGTAATGCTCCGAGGCGGCCCCGACGAGCGTCTGGACGAGGAAGAGGGCGGCCATGACGAAAAAGAACCAGGCGCACACCCGCTGGGACGGCGTGAGCGCCACATCACCCGGAGAGCGGAACGAGAGGCTCTGCTGGTCCCGACCGCGCCAGCCGAGGAAACTCCAACGTCCGGCCGCCCCGAAGAGCAGCCCGAGGCCACCAAGCAAGGCGATAAGGGACAAGACGCTCCACACGAGCGTGTCCGCGGTCGGCTCGTTCTCGACCAGCCGCTCGGGGGGCCAGTTGTTGGTGTAGGAATAGTCTTTCCCCGGGCGCTCGGCGGCGGCCGCCCAGGCCGACCAACCGAAGAAGGCAGTGAGGTCCTTGATCTCCCCAGGGTCGGTGATCGCCTCCGGGCGCAGGCCGTACTTCGTAGTGGGTTCGCCGAAGAACCGCCCATAGTAGCCGCGTACCTCCCCGAAGGCGACCGCCTGCGCGCCAGTAAACCGGAGCGTCCGCGTCCGTGGATCGTACCGGTTCTCTTTGAAGTCCCGCACGGTCTGCGCCGTGGCCCGGTCCGACCCCTCCCCCTCGTATCTCTCGCGAACCGTGAGGGCTGCGCGACGCAGGTAGTCGGCGGTATAGTCGGGGCCGAGATAGCCGCCGTGTCCGAAGACCGAACCGTACTGCATGAGCCCGTTCTTCAAGAACACCTTCTGGCCGTCCTTGACGTCCTCCCCGGTAAACACCACCGTCCCTGCCGGATCTACGACCCTCTCCGGGATCGGCGGCTGCCCACTGTAGGTCTTGTACCCTATAAGCCCCAACAAGAAAAACCCGAAGACGAAAGTCAGCGCCACCGCCTGAATCCAGCCCTTCGAGATCAATAACTCCCGCCGCCCTGTTCCTCCCGCCACCAGCCACCCCCGGAGATCCCGGTGGGACACGAGGCCCACCTCAAGTATTACCTAATCAGGAATATAACTTCGACCGCGATCGTTACGCAAGGTCTTTTTTGGGGGTCCTTCGGGGGGAACTCGGGCGGGAGCGTTAGGGTTGGGGGGGTAGCCGGGTGAGAGGGTTATGTTCGATGAACTCGTCGAGGGTCTGGCCGCCGAGGCATTCGAGGATGGCCTGTTGGCCCCTCTCCCAGGCTGCGTGCAGGGCACAGGGGGTGTCTTCTCCGCAGGCGCGATTGTGCATGATGCAGCGGGTGACGCCGAAGGGGCCCTCGGCCGCCTCGACGGCATCGCGGAGGGTGATCTCCGCGGCGGGGCGCGCGAGGCGGGAGCCGCCGCCGCGGCCCTGGCCGCTCTCGACCAGCCCGGCGCGGGAGAGGTTGGCCATGATGCGGGCGAGCAGCCGGCGCGGGATGCGGGCCTCGGCGGAGATCCTGTCAGCCGTCGCCTGCTCCCCCAACCGGGCGAGGTAGACCAGGGCCCGCAAAGCGTACCGTCCCTCGCTACTCAACTCCAACTGCAAACCAAGACCCCTTGAGAAGGCTCCGTCACCGTACATTTTCTACCAGACCCCGTCCCGGTCCACGCGCTAGACAAGGGTGTTCAAACATTACACCTTTTGTAATGATCAATGTCGGTGTTCAGAGACGAAGGAGACAGTATGACTTTCAGGCAACGCCCGGGGTCCGATCGCTCGTTACATGGTCCACTTCAGAGCTTCGATCTCGAGGTCTCGCGTCTGCGCGAGGAGAAGGAGTGGCAGGAAGGGCGACGCAACGCTATCACCTCACGCAAGGGAGAAGGCCTCAGCATCGTCTTACTGGTGATGAAGGCGGGCGACAGGCTCGATGAGCATTTCGCACCGGGCCCCATCTCGTTAAGCATCCGGGAGGGACGCATACGCTTTACGGTGATGGACGGGGTCGTAGAGGCCGGAACGGAGACGATGCTCACGTGCGACGCGGGAGTACACCATTCGGTGGAAGCGCTGATCGACGCCGTCTGTTTGCTACACGTCACGGCGGGTGACACCGCACACGGTTCTGGATAGCAGCCGTGTGCAGGAAAATCCGGTGAACCTCGCCCAGATCGCCGCTTCCGCTGGCGGGGGCTTTCTTCCTCAGCGGCCTGTGGGAGATAGCAGCCCCCTTGGGCCGGCTCGGGGTGGCGCAGGTGCTGATAGCCGGCATGCTAGTTTGTCTGGCTGTGGCCTACCTCCGTCTCGTGCGCTCCGGTCGCGCATCCCTCAGTTGGGCCGACCGCTGGCTGGTCGCGTTGCCGATAGGGGTCTACTTCGGCGTCGTCGCCAACCAGTATCAGGCCTCGGTCTTCACGACGGTCGTGGCGGCGGTCTGCGTCGTGCTAGTCGTGCTGGCGCTCTTCGCGGGCGGCCGGAGCCGGCCGTTCGGCGCCCCGGCCGCCCAGCACTGACCCCCTGACGGTACTTTTCGGCCGCAAGCAACAAGAACCCGAGGAGCCGGGAAGAACGCCTCGGCTCCTTTCGCGCCGCTCGTCGGACCTCCTCAGGCAATAACTGGGGCGCTCCGGCAGGCGCCTTTTCCGTACCTCGATACTCTCTAGCTACGCCTCACAGCGGGCCGCTCTTGCCGTCGTTGCCCCGGCCATACGTCACAGACTTCGAGGGCCAAACGTAGCCCTGTGGTAAAGGCCGGCGAGTGGCACGCCAAGCGTTCCGCGCCAGGCTCCATCTTGCCGGGCATTCGTGAGGGAGGCGTGCGCCATACGGCATTGGCGTTTGAGCCCGGGGAGGCCCGGGATGATCCTCGCCGCTGCGGCCGCTAAATCGTTCCGGGGTAGCGTCCTGCTATCACGTCCAGTTCTCTTCGTCGGGGTCGAGGGCGAGCATCAGCACCTCGCCCGAGCGGGCGACGGTGCCCTGAACGGGCTTCTTGGCATGACCCTTCAAGGTGGACGGGATCTCACCCACAGGGACGAACGTTCTGTCGATGACGACGGGTGTGGGATGTGAGGGCGCGACGGGGAAGAACCTCTCTCCCCAGGCTCGGTACGCTTCAGCTGGAGGAAGCAGACGCCCGCTGGCCGCTGAGGCAAGGAGCCGACGCCGACCCCGTCCTGGGCCAGCCATCCCCCAACGGTGGCCCGCGGCGCGCTCGTAGGATAGACGGTAAGCCCCCGCCCGCGGACACGCAGTTCGTTGTCCAGCTCGAGCCAAAGCGTGCCCGGTTCGGCCTCCGCCCGGGGTTCGTCAGGGCCGGTTATTGAGAACCCCCGCATGAGGTCGAAGCGGATCAAGACCCTACCTCCTTCGCCGGTGGAGCCGGGGCGGTCTCGGCCCCGAGCGCCGTCAGGGGCAAGGAGTAGCGATCGGCCAGGCGTGCGATGAGCGCGACCTCCTCTGGGCTCGTCGGGAAGACCGAGGCGAGCGCTCCGTCCGGACCAGGATTCCCGGGCTGCCTGCGCTTCAGACGGTCCCCGAAGACCTCCTCGATGGCCACAAGCGCCTCTTCGCGAACACCTTCCATCTCTGTACACCTCTCTCGCTGTCTACTCGATCCAGAAGGTTACCGGCTCTCGCAGCGTCCCGCATGGTCTATCTTGACGATCCTACCCATCTAATTTGACCATCGTCCCGCGCCCGCTTCGCGCCTATTTGGTTAATGCAAACCAGGCAGATAGGCCAATTTGCTCAAGGCACCGCCGCTACCATGGGCTACATTATCCGTGCAGGCAAACTACGAGCGGAGTCAGGATGGAAGCATTAGCGGAACCTGGAGGAAACTCCGTCGGCGAACACGTCAGGAGGGCGCACGATACCTTTCGCCGGGAACACCAGCCCGCGGAGTACGTGACCCGTCTGGAGATCGAGGACTGTGCGAGGATCCTGGCTGAGAGCCAGATCGGTCTTCCCGTCCTGGCGGATCTCAGGTATGGGTGCAGGGTCGGCGCGGGCGAGAGAAGGAGCTTCGAGGAGGTGATCCGAGTCTGGACGCTGAGCGTGTTGTTCGGGATCGAAAGGTGAAACGAAGCGCCAAAAGGAGGAAAGCGTGAGCGTGATAGGAGACAGGATACTGCTGGCCACGGACGGCTCCCCTGAGGCCGAAAGCGCCGCAGGGATGGCCGTGACGCTGTCGGAGAAGCTCGGTTCGGGGCTGCACGTGGTCTGTGTGGAGCCCATGCCCGACCCACTCTCGTGGCCCGCGTCCAGAAAGGAGGAGCAGATCCCGGCTCGGCGGGACCGTTGTTCCGTGGACATCGGACCGTGGACGAAGGGTCCTACTCGGCGTTGGATGTTCGGGCACGATGGGCGAAATAGGGGTAGAGTTGGGTAGCACTCAGGCAGGCAGAAAGAGGAGGCATGCGATGGGAGAGCGGCGCACTCCCGCCATAGAGCGGATATTGCAACGGATCGAGGAGCACGTGGAGGATTGGCGCAGGCGGGACGCAGCCCTCCAGGCCGAAGCCGACGAAAGCCGGAGCCAGTTGTGGGCCGAGGCGACGGAGCGCGAGCGTCTGCTCGCGGAGGCCGTGGGCGCAGAGGAGGAGCGCCACGATTCCATCGAGGACCTCACCAAAGACAACCGGGTGGTCTTCGTCTTGCACCGCGAGGAGTTGATCGAAACGCTCGAAGACTTCGCCCGCCAGGGCGACCGGCTCGTGGGCCTCGTGCCTCGCAAAGGGGGCGAAACGATAAGCCAGGGCCTCAAGGGCTCGTGGCTGGTCTTCGAGAGATCGGAACAAGAACCCCGCACCTCGTAAAACGCACATCCTACTCCCTAGAGGCCGCGGAGGCATCTTGCGTTGGCGGCGCGTTGGTGGCCTTCGAGTTCCTGATCCGCTGAGCGGCCCGGTCACCTCAGGGGATGACGCCTGGCTCCCTCGCCCTGGCCAGAACCTCTAGCTGGGTGTGGGCGCCGAAGGCCTGCAGGAGGCCTCGGATATGGTTGCGTACCGTGGCCTCGGAGAGGTAGAGCTCGCGGCCTATCTCCCTGGTCGAGCGACCGGAGGAGAGCATCTTTAGCACCTCCATCTGGCGCGGCGTGACCTGCGGGGCCTCCTTGCGGAGAGGCGAGATCACGCGCTTTCCCTCGCTCGCGCGCCTTACCAACTCGCGCACCAGTTCGACCTCGGAGGCGCGGTGCCGGGCGTTGTTGAGCGCGAGGGCCGCGCAGTGGGCCAGGCCCTCGGCGAGGGCCACGTCTTCGGCGCCGTAGCGGCGCCCGGAGCGGGCGGAGATCAAACCCATCGCGCCGAGAGCGTGTCCTCCGACGCGTAGCGGTACGCACAGGTAGGAGCCGGGATCGACGCGGCGCAGGGCCTCAAGGTGCTCCGGATCGCCCACGGCTATGTCATCGATCACACTCTCAGAGAGCTCGGGGATCAACTCGGGCGCACCTGTTCTGTAGACCCTGGCGGTGCCGTGCGGCCTGCCGGGGTCGAGGCGGTAGGTGCTCTGCATGGCGCGGGCGAGGGCTTCGTCCTCGGGGTCTGAATGGGCGACGGCGAACCGGCTCACGGTGCTTTCCGTCTCCCCGACCACGTCCACAAAGCACCAGTCGGCGATGGCCGGCACCGTGAGGCGGGCGGCCGTCGTGAGCACGGTCCTGTAATCGGTCGAGGCCGAGAGGAGCGCGTTGGCCTCGGACAGAAAGGAGAAACGCCGCTCCGCGGCCGCGGCCCACGCGGTACGTTCGCCGAGCAGGCTATCTTTGTCGCGCTCCGCCCTCCGGCGTTCGATGGCCGCGCCGAGGACCTCGGCAACCTCCCGCAGGAAAAGGACCTCATCCTCCGTGAACGTCCTCTTGCTCTTTGTGTGCGCGCCAAGCACGCCGTAAGCGCGTCCACCGACCTGGATCGCCGTGACTGAGGCCGCTCATTACCCCGTGCTCTCTCAAGAGCGCCGCAGCCTCGAAGCGGTTCTCAGTCCGAAGGTTCTCGACCACGACGGGACCGGTGGAGATCAGGGCGTAGCCCGCCTGAGACCGGAGGTTCGTGCCGACCGTAGCCCTGCCGACGAGCCCGTCTCTCCATCCGACACCGGCCCGCAGCAACAGCGTCGTGCCCTCAGGCATTAGCTCCAGGATCTTGCAGTACTCGACGTCCAGCACCCCGGCGACCGTGTTTACCGTCTCCTGCATGAGGTCGGTCAGGCTCATGCCGAAGAGCGCCGCCAGGCCTATCCTGCCGGTGGCCTCCTGCTGGCGTAGCCGGGCCCTCAGCTCTTCTTCCGCCGTCCAGAGCTCCGGTTCGACCCCCGTAGCGCCAGGCCCGCTTCCGCTCATCCCAGATCCCCCGACAAGATCGCCCCGATCCACAAACGTCACCCGCTAACCCTTCCGTATAGACCTGACGGTCCATGACACAAGTGTACATAAATGTCCTCGTCCGGAACCGAATGCAGCCCGTAGCCGCCTTGGGACACGGCCTGTAACATTGATGGGCGGCCACGAGAAGCCGCTTACAAGAGATCCTATGCCGAGGAGATGAACTATGCCCGAACGCACGGTCGCGTCCTACGGTTCGTGGAGGTCCCCCATCTCCTCGGACCTCATCGTTCGTGACGCCGTGGGGCTCTCGAGCATAGCGGTTGACGGCTCTGACGTGTACTGGCTGGAGAGCCGTCCCGGCGAGGGCGGACGCAACGTCGTCGTGCTCAGGACACCTGAGGGACACACCGAGGACGTGACGCCGCAGCCCTTCGACGCGCGCACGCGGGTACACGAGTACGGCGGGGGCGACTTCGCGGTCCACGAAGGCACGCTCTACTTCTCGAACTTCGCCGACCAGAGGATCTACGGCCGGGCCCCGGGAAACCGGCCCCTGCCGCTGACGCCGGAAGGGGGCAAGCGATACGCCGACATGGTGGTCGACAGGGGACGCCGACGGCTCATCGCCGTGCGCGAGGACCACACCGGGCCGGGGCGCGAACCCGTAAACGAGATCGTCAGCGTTGACCTCGAAGAGCGGCGAAGAGATCGTGCTCGTCTCCGGCAACGACTTCTACTCCTCGCCGCGCCTGAGCCCGGACGGACGGCGCCTCGCCTGGCTGACGTGGAACCACCCGAATATGCCCTGGGACGGCACGGAGCTGATGGTCTGTGACCTCGACGATGACGGGCTCCCCGAGAACGTCGAGCGGGTCGCTGGGGGTCCGGACGAATCCATCTTCCAGCCGGAGTGGTCACCGGACGGCACGCTCCATTTCGTCTCGGACCGGACGGGCTGGTGGAACCTGTACCGCCGGCGCGAGGGAGGTGTCGAGCCGCTCTGCGAGAAGGAGGCGGAGTTCGGCCTGCCGCAGTGGGCCTTCGGGATGTCTACCTACGACTTCGTCTCGCCGGGGCGTATTGTCTGCTCCTACAAGGAGCGCGGAAGCTCGCACCTCGCCTTCCTCGACACGGAAACAGGGGTGCTGGAGCCGGTCGCGACGCCATACTCGAGCATCGCGTACGTGCGTGCGGCCGACGCTGGGGGCGAAGCGGCAGCGAGCGTGTTCTTCCTTGGCGCCTCGCCAACGGAGGCCGCCTGCATAGTGGGGTTGGGCCCGTCTACCGGCAAGCACGAGGTTGTGCGACGGTCGGGTGATCTGGAGATAGACTCCGGCTACCTCTCCGTCCCCGAGCCCCTGGAGTTCCCAACGGAGAACGACCGGACGGCGCACGCCTTCTACTATCCTCCAAAGAACCGGGACTACGCGGCCCCGGAAGACGAGCTCCCGCCGCTCCTCGTAATGAGCCACGGAGGTCCTACGTCTGCGACATCGACGGCCCTTGATCCGAAAATCCAGTACTGGACAAGCCGCGGCATCGCCGTGCTCGACGTGAACTACGGCGGGAGCACGGGCTACGGTAGGGAGTACCGTAGCCGCCTCGACGGCGCGTGGGGCGTGGTGGACGTCAAAGATTGTGCCAATGGGGCCGTCTACCTGGCGGGGCGCGGGCTCGTGGACGAGGCACGGCTTTTGATCACCGGAGGCAGCGCTGGAGGCTATACGACGCTCTGCGCGCTCGCGTTCACGGATACGTTCGCCGCGGGCGCGAGCCACTTCGGAGTAAGCGACGTGGAGGCACTGGCAAGGGAGACGCACAAGTTCGAGTCGCGCTACATCGAACGCCTGATCGGGCCTTATCCGGAGCGCGCCGATCTCTACAGGGAACGCTCGCCGATCCACCATACAGAGAAGCTCTCCTGCCCGGTGATCTTCTTCCAGGGTCTCGAGGACGAGGTCGTGCCCCCTGCTCAGGCCGAGACGATGTTCGCCGCGCTGCGCGACAAGGGCCTGCCCGTCGCCTACGTGCCTTTCGAGGGCGAGCAGCACGGCTTCAGGCGGGCCGAGAACATCAGGCGGGCGCTGGACGGCGAGCTCTACTTCTACTCGCGCGTCTTCGGTTTCGATCTCGCCGACCCCGTCGAGCCCGTAAGGATAGAGAACCTCTAAGAAAGGAGCCGGCGTTGGGCGAATGGCGTGAGGAGTGGCGGGAGGCGAACAGGGCCAGCTGGGACGAGCGCGTCCCTATCCACGTCTCTGGTGAGTTCTACGACGTCGCCTCTTTCAAGGCCGGCCAGGAGCGCCTGCAACCGTTCGAGATAGCGGAGGTCGGCGACGTGACGGGCAAGGACCTCCTGCACCTCCAGTGCCACTTCGGGATCGACACCCTGAGCTGGGCCCGCCGCGGTGCCCGCGTGACCGGCCTCGACTTCTCCGGCCCGGCCGTCGAAGCAGCCCGCGGGTTAGCCTCCGACATGGGCCTCGAGGCGACGTTCGTGCAGTCAGACGTCTACGAGGCGGCCGACGCCACCGGCGGCCGTACCTTCGACGTCGTCTACACGGGCCGCGGCGCGCTGAACTGGCTCCCCGACATCGAGAGATGGGCCGGAGTCGTCGAAGGCCTGATCAGGCCCAGCGGCTTCCTTTACCTGACGGAGTTTCACCCTTTTACCGAGGTCTTCGCGGACGAGGATCTTACCGTGGAGCACGACTACTTCCAGGACGACGATCCGAGGGTCTGGGACGAGCCGGGCACCTACGCCGACTTCGACGCCGAGACGGTACACAACCTGACCTACGAGTGGAACCACACGCTGGGCAAGGTGATTACCGCCGTGAGCAACGTAGGTCTGAGGGTCGAGCTGCTGCACGAGTTCGACTACACGAAGTTCGCGCGGTGGCCGCTACTGGAGAAATCTGGCTTCGATACCTACCGCCTCCCCGAAGGCACGCCCCGCCTCCCACTCATGTATTCGTTGAGGGCGCGTAAGGGGTAGGGCGGGGGTGTTCGCCGTTATCCTGGGCGGCGGACCTTGCACGGTTTTGATGAGCTCGGCGCGGACGATCAGGCGGTCTGCGTAGTTCGGGAGCGTGCAGGTCTGGAGGCTGATGACGTTCATCCCCCTGACCGGTTTGGTCGCCGACATGTCCCTTGGCCCCAGGATGAAACGGTCGTAGACGGTGTAGATATACTTCATGCCCGTCGAGTCCGTCAGCACGACCCTTCGCCCGCGCCTGAGTTCGTTCAGGTCCCAGAACACGAGCCAGCTCTTGGTGTGCGGGTAGCCGAGCCTGTGGCCGGCGATGTAGACGTTCGAGCCACGCTGCCAGGGGAAGCTCGTCCCCTGGAGGTGCAGCGTCCCGTCGTGCAGCGCCGACCTGTTATCCGCGGCGCCCGTGTACACGGGGACGTCTTTCACCCGCTTCATGCTCGGGATGGTCAGTTCCATGGTCGTGTCTTTCACGGGCGGCGTCCCCACCACTTCCCCAGCCCTCCTGATGTCGAGGAACACGAGCCCGGCGGCGAGCAGGATCAGCACCAACCCGACGAGCACGAGCGGGGCGCGGTTAGGCCGCCACATCGACCCGTAACGGCGCGTTCGCTTACTTTCGCTGGTCCACGATTCGTACGGTTCGGTTCTCACGGACGAATATGATACAGGCCCCGCGCAACAAAACAACGCGGAGCGTTAACGGTAATTCGCAAGGCCGATACCCGCCTGCTATCCCCTGCGGCGGGGGTCCAGGGCGTCGCGCAGGCCGTCGCCGACGAAGTTCACGGACATGACGGCGAGTGCTATGGCAATACCGGGGAAGATGATGGCGTGCTGGCCCTCGACGAAGACGCCGAACCCGCTGCGGAAGGCGTCGGTCAGCATCGCGCCCCACTCCGGGGTCGGGGCGCGGGCGCCGAGGCCCAGGAAAGAGAGCGCGGCGACGTCCAGGATCGCCGTAGCCAGCGTCAGGGTGGCCTGCACGATGAGGGGGGCCATGCAGTTCGGTAGCACGCCGGAGAAGATGATCTGGGTGTTGCCGGCCCCGAGGGCCCGCTCGGCCTCTATGTAGTCCCGTTCTCTGACGCTTATAACGGCCGAGCGCACCACGCGGGCTATCTGGGGGATGAACACGATGCCGATGGCGAGCATCGCGTTGGCCAGGCTGGGGCCGAGAACGCTCACGATCATGATGGCGAGCAGGATACTCGGGAAGGCCAGGATCACGTCCATCAGCCGCATGAGGCCGGAATCGGTGTAGCTCGCCGAAGTAGCCCGCGACGACCCCGATAAGGGTGCCTGCAGCCGTCGCGATGGCCACGGCGGCGAGGCCCGCCGTCAGCGAGATCCTGGCGCCGTAGATCACGCGCGAGAGGATGTCGCGGCCCAGCTCGTCCTGCCCGAACGGATGCGCCAGGCTGGGCCCGTCGAACTTTTCGGGGAGGTTCTGGTCCAGCGGATCGTAGGGCGCGATGAGCGGCGCGAAGACAGCCATGAGGATGAAGATAGCCATGACGACCAGCTCCGAAGATCGCCAGCCGGTTGGAGAAGAAGGCCTTGCGGAAGTCCTTGCTGCGGCTGCGGGTCTCGACGCTGGGAGCGGCTTGGGTGTCCTGCTGGATCTGCGCTTCGGCCATTTCAGTACCTCACCCTGGGGTCCAGGACCGCGTAGAGCACGTCCACGAGCAGGTTGATCAGCACGAAGAGCAGGGCCCCGTAGAGGACGACGCCCTGTATGGAGGGCGTAGTCTCTGGCGCCCACGGACTGGTAGGTATACAGGCCGATCCCCGGCCACGAGAAGATCGTCTCCGTGATGATCGCACCCCCCAAGAGCAATCCCGCCTGCAACCCGATCACCGTTATCGTCGGCAGCATGGCGTTTCTGAGGGCGTGCTTGAAGACTACCCGCCACGGGACGACGCCCTTGGCCCTCGCCGTCCTAACGTAGTCCTCGTTCATGACCTCTAGCATGCTGGAGCGCGTCATCCGCATGATCACGGCCATAGGGATCGTGCCGAGGGCCAGGGCCGGCATTATGAGGTGCAGGAGCCCATCCCAGAACCCCGCGAAGTTGAAGGTAAGCAGCGAGTCCACGAGCACGAGCCCGGTTATGGAGGTAATGGCCGTCGTCGGGCCGAGGCGGCCCGGAAACGGCAGGAGCTCCAGGTTGACGCCGAAGATCACGACCAGGATCATCGCCAGCCAGAAGATGGGCATGCTTATCCCCGTGAGCGCCAGGACCGAGGTTGTCTTGTCGAGCATCGAGTACTGCCTGACGGCCGAGATCACCCCGACGGGAACCCCCACGAGAATGGCGATGAGCATCGCGAACGCCACGAGCTCCAAGGTGGCTGGGAAGCGCACTAGAAGCTCGGTGGTGACCGGGCGTCCGGTGAGCGTGGAGTCGCCGAGGTCTCCCCTGACGGCGTCCTTGAGGAAGAGCCCGTACTGGACGAAGATGGGTTTGTCGAGCCCCATGTTCTCCGTGAGCTGCTGGACCTGCTCCTGGGAGGCCTGCTGGCCCAGCATTATCTGGGCCGGGTCGCCGGGGATGGCCCTCACCATGAAGAACACGACTATGGACACCCCGAGCAACACCGGGATGATCTGCAGTATCCTGCGTCCTACGTACTCCGCCAGGGCCTAGACCTCCGTCCGAGAAACCGGGGACTGCTAATCGCCCTACGATCCCGCCCGAGAGGGAGATGGTGTTGAAGGCCTCGCTGCTGGTCGGGTTCGGCTCGAAGCCCTTCACCGCGTCCTGCAGGCCGATCGGCGGCGTGACGTACGCGATGGGCACCCACGGGGCGTCCTCGTGCATGATCTCCTGCGCCTTGTAGTAGGCTTCTTGCGCGCTCGTTCTCGTCCACGGTCGTCTGGGCCTTCTCCAGCAGCTTGTCTACCTCGGGGTTCTTGTAGTAGGCGACGTTGAGGGCGTTCTGGGGGGTGGCGGTCGCGCTGTTGAGCAGGACGTTGAGGAAGTTGTCGGGGTCGCCGTTGTCGCCGGTCCACCCGAGCAGGCACATCGGATGTTCCCCTTCGCCCGTCTTTACCAGGTAGGTGGCCCACTCGTAGGTCATGCAGCTTGGCGCTGACCCCGACTTTCTCCAGGTTCTGCTGCATGACCTGCGCGATGCTCTTGGCGTCGGGCATGTAGGGACGCGCGTATGGGCATGTACCACAACTCTGTCTTGAGGTTCGCGACCCCGGCGTCCTTCAGCATCTGCTTCGCCTTGTCGGGATCGTAGGGGTAGGGTTTGATGCTCGTTGTTGAAGAAAGGCAGAAGGGACGGCATGTAGTTGGAGGCGACCTCCCCCTGGCCCCTGAGTACGCTCTCGACGATCTGGGGGATGTTGATGGCGTAGTTGAAGGCCTGGCGCACCTGGGGATCGTCGAAAGGAGGCTTCTCGTTGTTCATGGCCAGGTAGCCTATCGTGTTCGGCGGCCGGAATATAACCTTGAAGCCCTCCTGCTCTTCGACGGTGGGCACGTCGTCGGGTACGAGACCGTCGGCCCCGTTGATCTGGTTGCCCGTGAGCGCCGCCACCCTCTGGGTATTATCGGGGATGGTCTTGAGCACGACTTTTTTCACGTGGGGGCCGCCGTACCCCTCGCTCTCGGGGAGATCCGTCCCCCACCAGTCTTTTACGGCCTCCACGCGGATCTGGGAGTTCCTCTCCCAGTTGACGAACTTGTACGGCCCGGTTCCGACCGGTTTCTGCCAGAAACCGTTGACGTCTTCCTTTATGGCCTTCGGAGAGGCTATGGCGAAGGGCGACATGGTGAGGTTCCTGAGTGAACGGTCCCTGCGGCTCCTTGAGGTTGAACCGCACCGTGTAATCGTCCACGACGTCCACGCTCTCGATGACGGAGTCGCCGTCGAAGCCGCCGAACTGACCGGAGTAGTAGGAGAAGTTCGCGGTGCTCGCCCCCACCACCCTTGTGGTAGGGGTTCTTGGTATCGCGCCAGCGGTCGAAGTTGAACTTGACCGCCTCGGCGTTGAACTCCGTCCCGTCGTGGAACTTGACGCCCTCGCGCAGTTTGACGGTGTAGGTGCGGCCGCCGTCCTCGGCTTTCGGAATCTCGGTGGCGAGGGCCGGTGCCAGATCGAAGCTCTCTGGTTTGAAGCGGAGCAGGGTATCCAAGATCTGGCGGGTAGCCCTGAAGGACTCGCCGTCGGTGGCGTTGACGGGGTCCAGGCTGACCGAGTCCGCGAGCCTGCCGAAGACGAAGGTGCTGCCTCCGCCTCCACCGCCGCCTATGGTCCCGCCGCCGCCGCACCCGGCCAGGCCGAGCAACGTCACGCCGGTCAGGCCGGCCCCGCTCAGCCGGAGGAAGTCGCTGCGGCTTATCTTCCGTTCCAAGGTAGCCCCTTTCCCCGTTGCTACTCTCTGTTCATACGGGCCAATCGTCCGTACGGATGATCCAGCACCGCACGTAAACTAACATTCCTGCCGAGACCGGCGCTAGACCAACGGCCCGGTCCCGCCGGACTCCTACCCGGCCCTCGGAGCTGCCCACGAGCCAGCTCTTGGCACACCCAACCGTCGGGACGTCCAGGAAGATCCGAGGTGCGACGCCAGCCCCATCCGGCGGGGATGCGCGAGGCCCTGGAACTGTAGCGGTCAGCTTTCAGCGGTGGGCCATCAACTTCCTGTTCCTGGCTAATCTCTGAACTATGATCACTCCAGGCCGAAAGCCCGATAAACGTTCCACAGAAATCCCCACAAAAAAGACCGTCCCGACCGATGGAATCTGGAGGGGGGAATGGTTCCATCGGCCGGGGCTCGGTTTAATGTGAATCTTACCCTTAGTCTGTTACGGTACGCTTGCCGCAGTGTTACGGTCTCGTAACGTAACAGCAACACTTTGATTACAGGAAGGTAAAGTCGGGGAGAAATTTGCATTCTACCCGTTAGGGGTTGGATTTCTACCCGGTTTGCCTCTAACCCTGAACTTGTGGTTGAGGGCGGTTCGTGAACCGCCCCTACATCTAGCCGACTGTTACGTCGATCGTGTGGTAGCCGGTGGCGCCGGAGGGGTGTGGGGGGGTTTCGGCGGAGGTCTGGGTCTCGCCGTCGCCGTCTGTGGCGCGCACCTGGAGGGTATAGTCGCCCGGGGTGGCGTCCCAGTCATAGACGTATTGGCGCCAGGTATCTTCGGCGAGTTGCTTTGCGAGGCTGGCGGTGTTCCAGGTCTCGCCGCCGTTGGTCGAGACCTCGACCCTCTCGATGCCGCGGTGCGGAGCCCAGGCGATACCGCCTATAGGGTTCTTGCCCGCGGAGAGGTTATCGCCGGCCTGAACGGTGTCGATTCGGGACTGGGTTTTGACCGGGCCCTCCTTCGACCAGGTGCGTTGTATCCAGTACGCGTCGAAGTTCCAGTTGGTGAGCTCTATCTCGGTGAGCCACTTGGTGGCCGAGATGTAGCCGTAGAGACCTGGGATGACGAGGCGGACGGGGTAGCCGTGCTTTACGGGGATCTCGCTGCCGTTCAGGCCGAAGGCGACGAGGGCGTTGCGGCCGTCCAGCGCGATGTCCGTCTTGAAGCCCGCGGTAAAGCCGTCCACGCTGCGGCCCACGAGTTGGCGGGAGGAGTTCGTGATCTTATCCCGGCTCACGCCCGCCTCCGCGAGTACGTCGGAGAGGAGCACCCCGGTCCAGCGTCCATTGGAGACCAGCCCGCCGCCAATTGTGTTCGAGACGCAGGAGAGCGTTATGTCGGCCTCGCGGGTGGACATGCTGAGGAGGTCCGAGTAGGAGAACTCGACGGGGTTATCTACGGCACCCTTGACCGAGAGCTTCCAACTGTTCACGTCTATCCTGGGCGAAGTCAGCGCAGTATCTATGAGGTAGAAGCTGCTCGCCGGCGTAATGAGCTCAGGCATCCCAGGCACGTCTATGGAGGCATCCGCCGGGGGGTTGGGCAGCGTCTCGTGCTTCACGGTCTTCCCGGCGCCCCCTTCCTGCTCGCCCTTCCCTGCCGGGTTTTCCCCGGCGGGCGTCTCGGGCAGGTTCAGCTTCTTGGGTTTGGCCGCGCCCTGGGCGGCTCCGCCGAGCAGGAAGCGTCCCACGCCAGCGGCCACGAGCCCGGCCACGGCGGCGCCGCCGCCGAGCAGGAGGAAGCCGCCGCGCCCGACGGAGATCCCCCCTCCGGAGCCGGTCTCCATCGACCTCACGACGGGCGAGGCCGCGCTTCCCGGCGCGCCGGCCTGGGCCGGCTCCTCCTCAGGTTCCGCGACTGGCATCTCCGCCGCCCGCAGCAACAGTGCGCTGACGACCGAGCCGGCGAGGAGGGCGCCGACGATGGTGATCACGGTCGGTACAGTGGCCACGAACGGGTCGGCCAGGGCCGCGGCCACGGCGACGACCGCCACGACGGCGACGCCAAGGGCGGCGAGCAACGGGCGCGCGACGGCGAGGTTGCCGAGGAGGACCGCCAGTATTACGGTGCCGACGAGCACAGACACGATGAGCGTCGGTATGTCGGCCGTGCCAAGGAGCTCGATGCCCCGCGTTACCAGGGTGCCGGGCGTCAACTCCACAATTCGCTGGGCCAACGAGACCAGGATCGAGGGCACAGGTGAATAGAGCCCGTGCACGAGCTCCGTGATCCCGAACGCGACCACGGCCCCGACCACGCCCGCGATACCCGCCCTCGTCCTGCTGATCTGTGTCATCTTGCCCATGGTGGTGCTCTCCAATACCTCTAGCTTCGAGATGCTCTCTCTTGAGTCTATACCTCGGGCCATCGATTCGGCCCCGGAAAACCTTACAAGTACATTACGAATGCGCCTTGGGGGCCGGATCAGCCGGGCTTGACACGGATGCCCTTTGGCGCTACAAATCTCTGCACAGGCGATGAAGGGAACGAGTAGGATCGCCCAACCCCGATAGAGCGAGCCGGGGACGGTGGAAGCCCGGCGCGGGACGCGGTCCGAACATCCTCCCCGAGCCGCCGGCCGAAAGCGGAAGGCCACAGGCGATGGCCTAGACGGTTAGTAGGACCGGCCGGGCGAGCCCGTTACAGCGCTGGCGTTGCGGGTGAGTGTGACGCCACGGAGAGGACCGGACCGCGAGGTTCGGGGCAAGTAGGGTGGTACCGCGAGAGCTTTTCGGCTCCCGTCCCTACGGTGTGGAGCGACGCTCCGCCCGAGGGGCGGGAGCTTTCGTACGAGGAGGTCCGCGGCATGAAGTTCGATAAGGTCAGCCCACAGGTGAATTTTCCGAGGCTGGAGGAGGAGATTCTGGGCCTCTGGGAGAGGACGGAAACCTTCCAGAAGTCCGTAGAAAGCAGGCCCGAGGAGAGGCCCTTCGTGTTCTACGAGGGGCCGCCGACGGCCAACGGGAGACCCGGGTTCCACCACGCGCTCTCGAGGGCTTTCAAGGATCTCATCCCTCGCTACAAGACCATGCGGGGCTATCGCGTCGAGCGCAAGGGCGGCTGGGACTGCCACGGCCTGCCGGTCGAGATCCAGGTAGAGAAGGAGCTCGGCCTCGACGGCAAGGCAGATATCGAGCGTTACGGCGTCGAGGAGTTCAACCGCCTGTGCCGCGAGTCTGTCTTCCGCTACGTGGAGGAGTGGCAGAGGATGAGCGAACGCCTCGGCTTCTGGGTGGACATGGAAGACCCCTACCGCACGCTCGACGACTCGTACATAGAGAGCGTCTGGTGGGCCCTGAAGACCCTGCACGAGAAGGACCTCCTGTACGAGGGTTTCAAGGTCAACCCCCACTGCCCGCGCGACCAGACCTCCCTCTCCTCCGCCGAGGTCGCCCTCGGTTACCAGCAGTACCCAGACCCCGTCGTGGACCCGAGCGTCTACGTGAGGCTGCCCCTGCAGGGAGAAGAGGACACGAGCCTCCTCGTCTGGACCACGACGCCGTGGACCCTGGTCTCCAACACGGCCGTCGCCGCGAACCCCGGCGTGGAGTACGCGACCGTCGGGGTCGGTGACGAGAAGTTGATCCTGGCGCGGGACATGCTGGAGCGGGTGCTCGGCGAAGTCGACTACGAGGTGATCGAGGTCCGCAAGGGCGCGGCCCTCGAGGGGCTCCGCTACCGGCGGCCCTTCGACTATATTCCCGTCGAGGAGACCGAGAACCTCTGGACCGTCGTGGTGGACGACTACGTGACGACCACGGAGGGGACCGGCCTCGTGCACACCGCGCCCGCCTACGGGGAGGACGACGCCCGCCTGGGCCGCACCTACGGTCTGCCCACGATCCACCCCGTAAGACCCGACGGAACCTTCGACGAACGGGTGGGACCCCACGCCGGCCAGTTCGTCAAAGACGCGGACGTGGGGCTCATAGAGGAACTGAGGAACTCTGGACTCCTTTTCAGGGCGGAGGAACTCGAGCACGCCTACCCACACTGCTGGCGGTGCGGAACGCCATTGCTTTACTACGCCAAGAAGGCCTGGTACGGGCGGACGACCGCGGTGCTCGGCGAGCTACTCTCGGAGAACGAGAACATCAACTGGGTCCCCGAGCACAATAAGTGGGGCCGCTTCGGGGATTGGCTCAGGAACAACATAGACTGGGCCCTGAGCCGCGAGCGCTACTGGGGAACGCCATTACCGATCTGGCGCACCGCCTCGGGCGACCTGGTAGTGGTCGGTAGTAAGGAAGAGCTCGAGGAACTCGCCATAGACCCCGTCCCCGACGACCTGCACAGACCCTACATAGACAGGGTGCGCGTAAGGCATCCCGAGACCGGCGAAGAGGCCACCCGCGTCTCCGAGGTTCTCGACGTGTGGTTCGACTCGGGCAGCATGCCCTTCGCCCAGTGGGGCTACCCGCAAGGCGGGGCCAGCGAGGAGCGGTTCCGGAGGCAGTTCCCAGCAGATTTCATCTGCGAGGCCGTCGACCAGACGCGGGGCTGGTTCTACTCGCTACTCGCCGTCTCGACGATGCTTTTCGGCGAGAGCTCGTACAAGAACTGCATGGTCCTCGGGCACATCCTCGACTCCGAGGGCAAGAAGATGAGCAAATCGCTCGGCAACGTAATCAACCCGTGGGACGTCTTCGAGAAGCAGGGCGCCGACGCCCTGCGCTGGGCCCTCTTCACGTCGACGAGCCCCGGCAACGCGCGGCGGTTCTCAGTGGATCAAGTCTCCGAGGCCGTCCGCAAGTACCTGCTCACCCTCTGGAACACCTACTCGTTCTTCGTCACCTACGCCCGCATTGACGGCTTCGACCCGCAGGAAGACTACGTCGAGCCCGCAGACCGTAGCCTGATGGACCGCTGGGCCCTGAGCGAGCTGCAGCTCACCGTAAGGACCGTGACACAGAGGCTCGACGCCTACGACGTAACGGCGGCGGGGAGGGCCATCGGGGAGTTCGTGGACGAGCTCTCCAACTGGTACGTGAGGCGCAGCCGCAGGCGCTTCTGGAAGGGGGAGGACGATCTGGACAAGAAGGCGGCCCACTGTACTCTCTACGAATGCCTGGTGACCATCACCAAGCTCACGGCCCCCTTTACCCCGTTCGTCGCTGAGTCCCTCTATCAGAACCTCGTGGCGGACGGCGAGGCGCCGGAGAGCGTACACCTCGCCGACTGGCCGGAGTACGAGGAAGAGCTGGTCGACCTCGACCTCTCGGAGCGGATGTCCGCGGCGAGGCGCGTGGTCGGTCTCGGGCGGGCAGCCCGCAACAGCGCCACCATAAAGACCCGCCAACCCTTGAGGGAAGTCATCGTCGTCGAGGAGACCTCTGATGGAACGGGGATCAGGAAAGACGTGGAGAGCCTCGAGGAGATCGTGCTCGAGGAGCTCAACGTCAAGGAGCTCGCCTTCGGGGAGACGGAGGACGTGTTCGTCTACGACCTCAGGCCAGACCTCAGCGTCGTCGGACCCAAATACGGCAGGCTCGTACCAGGTATCAGGGCGGCCCTCGCCGGGGCGCCGGCCGAGTTCGGCGCCCGCGCCGCCGCGGGGGAGGACGTGACCGTCGATGTGGAGGGAGAGGAGATCACGCTCTCCGCAGGCGAGTTGCTCGTCGAACCAAAGCAGAGGGAGGGGTACGCCCTGGAGCGCGAGGGCACCCTCTCCGTCGCCCTCAGCACGAGGCTCGACCGGGATCTGGTCGACGAGGGTCTTATCAGGGAACTCGTCCACAGGGTACAGAACCTCAGGCGAGAGAAGGGCTTCGAGATAGAGGAGAGCATCGGCGTCGGCCTCTCAGGGAACCCAAGGGTCTCGTCCCTTCTTGGGGACCGTTGGGGCGACTACTTCAAGGCCGAGGTGCTGGCGGGGGAACTCGACCTCGACGCGGACGGCCACGATGCGGGCTTCGAGAGCGTGACGGTAGACGGGGAGGCCCTGTGGATAAGGGTCGAGCCACTCGGTACGTCATCAGGCACCCAGAGGTAGAGGAACGGCGAAACGGGTATGATGTAGAGGCCAAGAAGAGACAAGGAGAGTGAGGTTTAGCTTGTTTGGAAGAAAGCGCCGCGCGGAGAAGCTAAAAGAGCAGGCCAAGTCCAACTCGCTAGTCCCGATGGCGACGTTGGCCGCGGCATACGCCGGGGCCAGGCCGGTCGTCGAGCGTCTACTCTACGACGACGACCTCAGGGACAACATACGCACCTTCATCGAGTCGGCCCGCTCCATACTCGACGAGCTCTCCGACGAGGACCCCACGGAGATCATCACAAAGCTCTGGAACGACGACAAGCTCCGCGACCAGGTCGAGGCCGCGGCCGGCGCCGCCAGCCAGGGCAGCAAGCGGGTAAGGGGCGAGAAGGTCCGCGTGAGGAGCGGCCGCCGGGGCGGCAGGCTGCTCTTCCTACTACTCGCGGCTGCCGTCGGCTTCCTGTTCCTCAACCCGAGGACGGGTCCCCAGGCGCGCAAGTTCGCCAGGGATACCTACGGCTCCCTGACCTCGGGAGAATAAGAGCGGGACCAGGCCGCCAAAGAGAGGTTTCGCCAGGGGTGTCGGGGTTACCGTCCGGGAATACCGAGCGTCGGGTAGAGGCGCCCGACCTCGTGGTCGAAGGCGCGTCTTCTCTCTTCCACGGACGACGCGAAGGAGTCGCGGAGGGCGAGGAGCCCGGCTTCGACCTCCATCCTGGCGCGCTCCGCGCGGTTGGCGGCGCTCTCGCTAGGGGTCCCGCCCCTCTCCAACCGGTCGGCCTTCTGCCGCAGGCGCTCCGCCCGCTCGAAGAGGGCGGTGTTCTCCCTGGCGTACTCCGTAACGAGGGAAGCCGCCTGCGAGGTCAGGTCCGGCTCCCTTCTTCGACGACCGAAGAACCTGCCGAGCACGCGCCTGGCGGGCCCAGGGAAGTAACGTAGCCTGAGAGTACCCAGTAGAGGTAGACTGATCTCACTCATGACCCACATGATAAACCGCCAGGGGCCGATTGTCGTAATTTTGCTCTCTATATTCGTGCTCGCCGGATGCTCGGGCGTCTTCGGGGAAAGCCCGCGCGAGCAGGCCGACGCGGCTATCAGCAGCGCGAACGAGTCCATCTCCGAGCACAACAGGCTCTTCGACGAGGCCCGCTCGACCTACGCCGCCGTCAAAGAGAAGATCGAAGCCGGCGACGATCCCTCGAAGGAGAGAGAAAACATAACCGAGGCGAAGAACACCCTCGAAGAGGCGCGCCAGCATCTACAAGACGCCAGAGAATCGCTAGCGGCCGTGGAAGGCCTCGACGTGGACCCCTCGGTCAAGGAGTACGCCGCACTGCTCTCGGAGGCGATGGACGAACAGCTCGCCGCCGAGGCCACGGAGATGGAGTTCTACGGCATCCTGGAGGAAGATCCCGCCCTCGAGAACAACCGCGAGAAGGCCGAGGAACTGCTCTCCGAAGTAGGAACCGGCTACCAGAACGCCGAAGAAACCTACGCCCAGGCCCAGAACCTGGCCGACTCGCACCCCGAGTTGATCGAAGCAAGTTAGCATTTCAGCTAGTCAGCTTGTCAGCTTTTTCTTGCTGAAGTGCTGACCGGCTGAAATGCTGAAGTGCTAGTTCTGGCAGGCTACACAGGTGTGGGTTCCGCGGCCGGCCACGCGGGATTTTGTGATCTCGGTGCCGCATTGCGGGCATGGCTCGCCGGCATGGGTGAAGACTTTGAGCTGGTGCTGGAATTTGCCGGTCTCTCCGAAGGCGTCGTGGTAGGAGTCGAAGGTGGTGCCTCGGGCCTGGATGGCGCGGCTGAGGATGTCGCGGGTGGCGGCGTGGATGTTCTGTATCTCCCTTGCGGTGAGGGTATTAGCTTTGCGCGTGGGGTTGACGCCGGCGGCGAAGAGGATCTCGTCCACGTAGATGTTGCCTAGGCCGGCCACTACTGATTGGTCGAGGAGCAAGCCTTTTGTGCTTGCCTTGCGATTCAGGGCTGAGGTCAGGTTTTCGATGGTGAAATCGTCGGAGAGGGGGTCGGGGCCTAGGCGGGAGATGAGGGGGTGTTTGTCCTCCTCTCCAGGCTTGTAGAGGTCGAAGTAACCGAGCCAGAGCCGCGTGAAGGCAAGCACCACGGGTGGGCCTTCGCCCCCGAACTCGAGGATCGCTGTGTTCATCCTGTCGGGTTCCTTCCACCCGGGCAGGCGCAGTACCCGTCCCGAGATGACGAGGTGCACGAGGCCGACGACGTCACCGAAGTCGAGGACGATGACCTTGCCCCGCCGCCCCGTCTTGCGCAGCGTCCTGCCGACGAGCCGCCTCCCGAACTCCTCTGGCTCCACGTTCGTTACGTCGGGCCTGAAGACGGCGGCCCGCAGGACCTCGCGGCCAACCGCGAGGGCGGCCACGTCCTCCGAGATCACGGTAACCTCGGGCAGTTCGGGCATCTAGAACTCTTCCAACAATCTCTCGACGTAGCGGGCTACGCCGTCTTCGTCCACGCCTGGCACGACCTCGTCAGCGGCCTCTCGGACCTCGCCAGTCATCCCCCCGACCGCGACTCCGTGCCCGGCGAAGCGGAGCATGTCTATGTCGTTGTCTGCGTCGCCGAAAGCGATGGTACGGGCCGGCTCTACCCCCCAGCGGTCGAGGAGGAATCGAAGCGCTCTGGACTTGGTTCCTTCGAGGCCGCCAACCTCGACATAGTGCGGCAGGCTGCGGGTGACGAAGAGCCGCCCTGCGAAGGCCGCCTGTGCCTCTTCGAGCCAGGACTCGACGGCTTCAGGCCGGTCTACGAGCACGAGCTTGGTTGGCTCCTCCCCGCAGTCGCGCAGCCAGTCCGCAGGGGAATCGACGACGGAGACGCCTGGCTCTCCAGATCGCCGTAGGTGCCCGAGGGACGCTGTGGTGTCGGGGGAGGTGATGATCCCCCCGTCGACGAAGACACGGGCGTGCAGGTCCCGCTCAGCAGCCCACTCCAGCACCTCTACGCTAAGGCTCCTTTGCAGCCGGAAGTGCAGCAATGTCTCACTGCCGTTCATCCTGCGGATCATTGATCCACCGTAGCAGATCAGTGGGTCCCCGTCGGCAAAGCCGAGCCTGCCAGCGTACTCGCGCGCGTCTTCGAAGCGCCGTCCCGTAGCCACCACGAGTCGCATCCCCCGCTCCCGAAGACTCTGCAGGGCCGCGACGGTCTTGCCCGTGATCCTCAGGTTGCGGCGCAGCACGGTCCCGTCGAGGTCGAAGGCACCTACCTCGAAAGGCAATCCGTTCTTGGTAGCGCTGAACGCGGCGCTCAACGATAACTCCTAGAAAACCGTGCAGCCGTGTGGATTCGAACCTCAAGGCCTCCGCCGAACGAAGCCTCGATATCGCACATGTTTGCCACTCTCAATTCATCCTTCCGAGCCATATCGCAGCCCTTATTCGCATAGGTTGGTGCGCCAACAGTTTACCTCGCCTTGGGGTGGGGCACGGAAAATCTACGCTTCGTTAGTACAAGCGTACAGCACTAGCTTAGGCTTCCGCGCCCTCCTGAGCCCCGACGGCGAGGCCACGCTCGAAGTGCGCGTGTGAGCCTGCCAGAGCCGTGAGGATGCCCACAGAGGCCAGCCGAGTCGCTGGGACGTATAATCAAGAGGCGCAGGAGGCGCACAGCGGCCCTGGTGGAGGAGGATGTTCGGGGGATGAGCTGGGACACAATCGCTGTTGGGGTGTTCTCTATCGTAGGCACGCTCCTTGGCGTGGTGCTGGGTCTGTTCGGGGAGCGCAGGGTACGAAGATGGGGTCAAGTGCGGTGCGAAATAGACTCCTGGGAGGCTATCGAGCCGAGTAACAACACCGAGGAACGCGATCTCCAGGTCAGCTTCCTCAACGAGAAGGACGTGTACGCCGTCGTATGGGAGATGCGGGTCGAGTTCCACAGGGAGGGCCATGAGCCCCTTATCCCGCCGCTCACGTTCTTGGATGGACTCGACCGTGGGCAGCTGGTGGGCAAGCTGAACCTGCCTCCACAGATAGCTGTCACGCAGCGTATGAGGGTGTCTCTCCACGGCGAAGACTTACGGATGGCTCGGTCGGCGGACAGGGCAGAGTTCGTAGCAACCATCGCCGGGATCGGAGAGGAGCGAGAGGAGTTGAGGCCCCCTTGGCGCTGACACTTCTATTCACCCAACCTCGTAGAAGGGAAATTCTGCGAGCTTCGCCTTTCAGGTGTTCTCGAAAACTCGTATGCACGATCCCGTATAGAACCGGCCCGGAGCGTCGGGGCTTCTGGAGGCAACAGTTGGTGCTCTAAGCTCTCCGCAAACATTTGTTTGCACCTAACGGGCGTGAAGAACCCCGCCCCTCCACGCGGGGTATGCCCGCAGCGGGCCGGGGCAGAGCCCGGAAACACCGAGGATGTGCACCCCAAAGAGTCGCCTGGCAAGTACCATTTCGCGCCATCCGGGAAGAAAACGGAGGTGTGGCAGCACGACCACGCCCTCGCCTTTAAGCCGCCCGAGAAACATATCAAGCTGGGCAAGTATTCCGACGAGTTGTACTCCAATGAGGCCTGGGCGCTGCATATCTCGAAGCATCACCCCGAGATAGAGGCGGCTATCGCAGACGCGTTTCAGTAGTGGTTCGATGACCCCGAAGCAAAGCTAACCCTCTCGGACGTGGCTGGCCTTCACACCCACGTAAGCCGAGTAAAGGACCGCGAGAAAAACCACGCTGAGCGCTTGGATATCCACCCGTGGGCGACAGAGCGCCTAGAGGCGGCCCGGCTCGTCTATTTCGGCATCGAAGGTTGCCTGAAAGCCGATTCGATCCTGACGGCGATCCTCAAAGAGGACCGGCCCGAATCGGTATTTAGCGTCCCGAGCGTCTCGCTCTGGGGAGCCCCCGAATTGCCGAAGTTCGTCGAGAAGCGCCTGAACGGCAAGCCCGTGGTCATCGTCCCGGACGCCGACTGGATATACAACCCGCTCGTTATGGAGCAGGCCCGCTTGTCCTGCGGCTCAAACCCGAGCAGGTTTCCGAGCATTGGGTAAACGGCGAAGGCGTCGGCTTGCTCATGGGCGCTAACAACCTGGCATGCCTCGACGCCGACGTGCCGGAGGCCGTCCGAGCCCTTCCCTACGCCCTTCGCGCCGCAGGCGTGGATCCGCGCACCCTTATAGGCGGACGGGACCAGAACCGCCGCACGCACTACTTCTACCACCCGAGCGGCGACGTTTACAACTGGGAGACGCCGAGCGAAGACTTCGAGCCGAACCTCATCAAAGAGGCCAACGCCGAGAAGTTGGAGCAAGCTGTGAGGTTGGCGGCGTTAGCTGCCCTGATAGCCCGCCACATGCCGGAAGGTGGACGCAATCAGTACGCCCTGGCCCTGTCGGGGTTCCTCCGGCGCAATGATCGGGTCCCCCGTGAGGCCGTAGCTACTGCGTTCAAAATAGCCTGGTGGTACATAGCCCAGGCCGGGGAGGGCGCGGGCAACGAGGCCGTCAGGGTCATGGAGGCCACGGAAGCCAAGCTGGCCGCCGGGGAGCCGGTGAAGGGCGGCCCGACCGTTGACACGTTCGCCGAAGGGCTGGCCAAATCGCTCCTGAAAGCATGGGGGATAAGCGCCGACTATCGCGGCGACGAGATCACGGGTGACGACAAGAGGACGCAAGCCGACGTGCTCCTGGAGATAGCCTCGGACGCCGAGCTATGGCACTCGCCGGAGGGCGTACCCTACGCTACGGTTGCGGTGGGTGATCATGCCGAAACCGTCCGCATAGACGAGGGCGGGACCTTCACCCGTTGGATCGTCGGCGAGTTCTACCGAAGGGTCGGCAAGGCCCCAGGCACCAACGCCCTCACCGACGTTCGGCGCACCGTGGCGGCCATGGCGATGCACGACGGAACCGCGCACCCCGTGTGGCTCCGCACCGCACGTGGCCCAGACGGGACTATCTACGTAGACCTTGGCACCTCCGATTGGTCGGCGGTCAAGATAACGGGGGAGGGCTGGGCCGTGGTCGGCTCCCGAGACGTGCCGGTCAAATTCCTGCGAGGCTCTACCACGGGCGCTTTGCCGGTTCCTACGCCAGGTTGGGGCGACGTGCGCGAGCTACGGCGATTCGTCAACGTCGAGGGCGAGGCCGGGTTCAAGCTCGTGCTGGCGTGGCTGATCCAGGCACTCAAGCCCGAGGGGCCATACCCGCTGCTCAACATAGAGGGCGAGCAGGGCTCCGCGAAGTCGAGCACCGCGAAGGTCCTCTACTCGCTCGTGAGCCCCTCGGCCATACCCGAACCCTTGCGTACCCTCCCCAAAGACGAGCGGGACTTGCTGGTGGCCGCCCGCAACAATTGGTGCCTGGCCTACGACAACCTCTCCTGGATGCCCGAGTGGCTCTCCGACGCCCTCTGCCGCCTCGCCACAGGTGGGGCGTTCGGCACCCGCACGCTGCACACCAACTCAGAGGAGACGCTCTTATCGGCCAAGCGACCGGTGATCATCAACTCCATAGGTGGAGTGATCAACCGACCCGACCTGCAAGAGCGCGCCCTCATAGTAGAGGCTCCCTTCATCCCCGAGTCGGGTCGCCGTACGGAGGCAGGTCTTAAGGCCGACTTCGAGGAGGCGGCCCCGGTGATCTTCTCGGGGCTCCTGGACGGCATATCGGCGGCCATGCGCGCGCCTCTTTCCGAGGACACGGGCGGTCCTCGTCTCATAGACTTCATGCGCTGGGTCGGCCCGGCCTTGGAGTATTACGGCTACACCGGCATGGAGGCCGACTACGCGGCCATGCGCGACGAGGCCGACATCCTCGCCCTGGAAAACGACCCGGTGGCCATCGCCCTGGTGGCGAACATAGATTATGAAGAGGTAAAGGGAGGGTAGTACCGATAGCAGAGCGGTACAAATAAAACATAGCCAGGCAAAAACGTCCCGAAACGTCCCTATTGTCCCGGCTGCTGCGTTTATGCTGCAAAACGGCATATTTTACCGGCACCACCTGCACCGTGCGTAACGTCCCACAAACGTCCCGAATCGCTCCGGTAATGTCCCGAAGCACCAAAGAAGGCGAGTAAAGGGAGATGGCCGCCCGTCCAAGGTAGGCTAAACCCCACGCTAAACACCCAATCGCACGCGTGCCCCGGTTCAAACGCTCTGCGAGCGTCGCCGGAGCCCCGTGCCTCGAACAAGGACTAAACAACATGAAAACATTCGATCAAGAATTCGGGGAGTTGTCCGAAGAGCAGCGGGAGATCCTGGCCGCTCTTATGGCCTACCCCACCAAAACCGCAGCCGCTAAGGCCCTTGGCGTCAGTCGCGGAGCCCTCTATAGATACCTTGCCGAGCCCGACCTCAAAGAGGCATACGAGCAGCTTAGGGCGGCCGCCATAGCCGACGCCACCGACTCCTTGCAGACCGTGGCAGAGCAAGCCGTCTCGGTGCTGCACGATATTGCGAACGACCCAGGCGTGGTGCCCAATGTGAGGGTGTCGGCGGCGAGCAAGATACTGGACACGGCCATCAAGGCCCATGAGTTGCAGGACGTGCTCAGTCGTCTGGAAGCCCTAGAGACGGAGATGGGATGAACGCAGCGGCCATACGACGCAGGTTAGATCGGCTGGAGGCCCGTCGGTCGGCTTCCGCCCCCGAGCTTCCACCGACCGAGGCGGAGGTGATCACCAGCTTCCTGCAGACAAAGTACATCCAAAGATACGAGCCCGGTGAGCCGCCGGAGCCGTTCGATTGGGCTGCCAGGTTAGAGCGAGTTAGAAGAATGATGAACGAGCGCGGCCACGATCCCGACGCGCGCTATTGACTATTATCGCAAGCGATCTAACGAAGAGCAGCCCACACGCGTGGAAGAGTTGTGAGGTTGCCAGTCCCCGCGACCACGTGCACGGTGGCGGCTTCGAGGACCTCGGTTCGGCCTCGCATCCTCGTAAGAGGTGGCCGAGCCGCAAGGATTAGCCAGTCCGGAAGAGGCGACCCGTCAAGGTGCTACCTAATGCCTCCGGGTACGGACACCATCGCTTTGATCTATGCACGAATCCGCCTCCAAACCCTCAGGGAGACTAAAGCTCGAGACGGTGTAGTATTAGGTACATAAGGGATCCAGGTTCCTACAGTGTCCGTCCCTCAGGAGGTCGTGATCAAGGGCGCGGATCATACTATAGATCGGCTCGCAGGCGAGTTGGCTCGGTTGCGAGAGCGAGTCGTCGAGCTTGAAGCCCTTAACAGTCGGCGCGAACAGGCCGAGAGGAGATCTGAGCTTCAGAGCCGCCTACTGAATGCGGTCGGACAAGCCGTCATCGTAACCGACCTGCAGGGCGCCATCACTTACTGGAACCGATTCGCCGAGCAGCTCTACGGCTGGCCGGCGCAAGAAGTGTTGGGTCGATCTATAGTCGACGTCACGCCCTCTGAAGGGTTCCGAGAGCGTGCAGGCGAAATCATGGCTGAATTGAAAGAGGGCAAGAGTTGGTCCGGCGAGTTTCTCGTGAGGCGCAGGGACGGTACGTCCTTTCCGGCGATGGTCACCAACACGCCTGTCTACGATGAGGCGGGAAGGTTGGTTGGCATCATTGGCGTTTCCATGGACGTTACCGAGCGCAAGCGGGCAGAGGAAACGCTGCGTTTTCGGAAAGCACTTTTGGAGGCTCAGAGCGAAGCCTCCGTGGAAGGCATCTTGGTCGTCTCCGGCGAGAAGAGGATCCTCTCGTTCAACAAGTGCTTTGTGGAGATGTGGGACATCCCCGAAGAGGTGCTGGAAACCCGCTCGGACGAAACCGCGTTGCGCTCGGTAGAGGACAAGCTGGCTAGCCCGCGAGAGTTCCTGGCGCGCGTAGCCTATCTCTACGAGCACCCAAACGAGGAGAGTCGCGAAGACATCCGCCTAAGGGATGGCCGCACCTTCGAGCGCTACAGCGCCCCCGTCAAGAGCGAGGACGGCGCCTACTACGGTAGGGTGTGGTTCTTCCGCGATGTCACCGAGCGCAGGCGGGCCGAAGAAGCGCTGGAGAAACAGAACGCCCTGCTCGAGACTATCCTGAAGCAGGCCGCGGATGCCGTCATAGTCTGCGACGCTCAAGGCAGACTCACGTTCGTCAACGCGGCGGCACGGCGCTTGGCGCTGCTAGACCCAGAAGAGACCGCACTCGATATTGCTCCGGAGGTTTGGGGAGAAGCGTATGACCGTGCCGGCCGGCGGATACTGCCTGAGGAGTGGTCCCTCCCCAGGGCTTTACGGGGAAAAACCTCGGTATCTACCGAAGCCCGTATGGTACGTCCCGACGGTAGCTTCTACGATATCCTGATCAGCGCAGCTCCTTTGCGTAGCAACCACGACGCGATCATGGGCGCGGTGGCAACCTTTGTGGATATCACCGAACGTAAGCGGATGGAACTAGCGCTGACTCGAACTTTGCAGGACAAGAGCGACTTTCTGGCCGACATTTCGCACGAGCTGAGGACGCCCCTTACTGTGATCCGCGGCAGCGCAGAGGTCGGTTTGGACCTCGAACGTAACTGTGTACACAGAGAGGCCCTAGAGGACATCGTAAAGGAATCGACGCACGTGCAAAGGATGGTCGAGGATCTGCTGTTCATCGCGCGCTCGGATTCGGGTGAGCTACCAGTGGATCTGGAAGAGATGGATGTCCCTCTCTTCTTAACTGAACTGGCAGGACGTACGGCGGCTCTGGCTCGGGAGCGGGGAGCGACTCTGAAGCTCGGATTGACCGGCGAAGGACGACTACGGATCGACCGGGCTCGGGTAGAGCAGGCCGTGCTTAACCTCGTCGACAACGCCGCCAAATACGGCTCGACCGGAGAGCCGATAGCCCTTACCTCGACGGTAAGATCCGGGGAGCTTCGCATCGAGGTTGCGGATAAGGGACCAGGGATTCCACAAACGGCTTTGGCGCACATCTTCGATCGCTTCTACCGGGTAGATGACACGCCAGCGCCCAAGCGGGGTGGCACCGGATTGGGACTCCCCATCGTCAAGACTATCGCAGAGGCCCATGGTGGGCGGATCGAGGCCAAGAGTAGCGTGGGAGCCGGGACCACGATGTCACTATACATTCCACTTATTGAGGAACCTTAATGAGCTAACAGGATGCCACAGGATGTACCGATGGTGAGGAGTATGGGGAGGATGGCATCAGGCTGCTACGTGTCTCCGAAGATTGCCCCTTTCGATCTTTGCTTCTTCTTCGCGCGGCGCACGTGTTCAACGGATGGCTGACATGGTCGGACTACGAGGTCCTTGTCGAGGAATAGACCAAAGTTCGTGATACGTTCGCCCGCCTTACGCAGATCGACTTCGGGATGAAAGCATTTTCATCCTTCTTTAATGTTTCCTTCATTCTAGTAAGCCATACTCATAATGCAATGATCACGAACGGCACACGCGGTTTCCAGCTTGTTAGCGTCCTTCGTGGTCAACGTCTCAGGAGTCTGGGGGTGGCTACCTCCTTTCCCTTTCCCCACCTATCACCCATCAGCGCTCACCCCCAACTCCTTTCAAAACCAACTGCAGCAGAAAGGATTGTCGCTTGGTGCGTGCAAGCTTTGAGGTAAACGACAACGGAGTATCCTCCAGGGTGATGGTGCTGGCCGAAAGCTTGCGGCACGCGGAGGAGGTGCTCAGAACCAAGTACCCCGAGGGCGAAGTAAGCATCATCTTCCCGCTAGAGGGGGAACGCTTCTTCACGAGTCATGGTCGAGATCAGCAGATCGAAGTGCAAGACCTCTTGTAGCACTCCGACGTTCAGCCTGGGGGCGAAACTTGCGAGGACGTAATACGATCCGCTCCTAGGGCCGCAGGCTCCGATCTCCAACGGCGGTCCCTTCCCTACGCAAGCGGGCGCATCTCTATGCGGCTCCACGACATGTGGGGACCGGCGCTCGGCCCCGGGGCGGGGTCGTCGGGCGTTTTCGGCTCCGTAGGGCAGCGGATATACAGAATCTCAAATGTAGACGTCGGAAAATTTCCTTTCCACGCACTTCGGTGAATAGTCTCTTTTAGCCCGGATTATTCACGAAGGTAGTTGAAGAGGGGGAGCCTTCTCCGCTATGGTCGGGTTGTTCGAAGACTCAACCTAGCCAAAGGAGGCTCCCTCATGAGCGATTGTGCCACATCGGGGATGCGTTTTGAGACGCACACCGCCCTCGCCCTCGAAGCCGCCTTCGACGGAGGCCGCATCACCTCCGATGGAGGGCTCGTTTGGCTTGCCGAGGCGGACTCCGAGCTCGGGTTGTGCGAGCGGGTGGCCGGGCACGTGCCAGAGTGGCGTAGGCGCCAAGGGCGCCATTCCCTCAATGCTCCTCGTCAAGCAGCGCGTCTTTCAGATAGCTTGCGGATATGAGGACCAGAACGACTCTAACTCTTTGAGAGAAGATCCCTTGCTCAAGCTCCTATGCGGATCGATGTCCCAGAGCGGGGCGGAGCTGGCCAGCCAGCCCACCATCTCAAGGCTTGAGAACGCGCCCTCCGCTGGCGCTTGCTACCGGATGACCGATGCCCTCTTCGAGCTCTACCTTACGGAACGCGAGAAAGGCGGCGCTGCTCCGAAGAAGGTGCTCTTGGACCTCGACTCGACCGCAGATCCCACCCACGGCGATCAGGAAGGAAGCTACTACCACGGCTACTACGAGCAGCACATCTACCATCCTTTGCTCGTCTTCGACGGCGAAAGCGGGCACCTGATCACGGCGCTCTGTTGAGGGCTGGCAACACCCACGGGAGCAACTCGGCGGTGGCCCTCTTGAAGCGCATCTGCGCTCGTTTGCGGGAGGTAGCCCGAAGCGGAGGTGGAGCTAAGGGCTGACGCGGGCTTCGCCGTAACCGCCCTCTACGACTACTGCGAAGAGGAGGGCATAACCTACACGGTCGGGCTCGTGAGCAACCCTCGCCTCGAAGGGATGGCCGAAGATCTGCTCGATGAGGCCGTGGAGCGTCACCAAGCGGAAGGAGAGAAGGCCAGGCTCTTCGGCGAAGGTCTCTACGGAGCCGCCAGTTGGGAGCATCGGCGCAGGGTCGTCTACAAGGCCGAGGCGATGGAGCAGGGGACCAACACCCGCTTCTTAGTAACCACGAGGACGGAAGGCCCGGAGGATCTCTACGGGTTCTACGTCCGGAGGGGAGAAAGCGAGAACTGGATCAAGGACTTCAAGTTGCACATGAAGGCCGATCGCCTCAGCTGCCACCGGTTCATCGCCAACCAGTTCAGGCTGCTTTTGCACGCTTGTGCCTACTGGCTGATGGACGCCTTGAGGAGGAAGCTCCTGCAGAGCGGGATGCGCAGGATACAGCTTGACACCCTCAGGCTTCGCCTGATCAAGATCGGAGGGAGGGTCAGGGAGCTGATGACGAAGATCCGTCTACACCTTGCCGCGGGGCACCCAGGGCGAAGCCTATGGCACGCTCTTTCCATGTCCTTCGGAGGCGTTCATGAATAATCCGGGTTAGACCTTTCAGGTGAACGTTAACGCCGAGCAGCCAGGCCGCCATGACCAAGTTTGCTAGTCTTTGCTGAGCTAGATTGATCAGATGGAATCAAGTTGAGCCAACGAGAGCCGACATCCGCCTTGAGGGCCTCATAGTATCCGAGAGGGGTAGTCACCGAACCTCGTGGGACGTAGACATCCTTGGAGGTCAGTATCCGGTATCTTGTGTGTTCCCGCCCGCCTAGAGCCTCCAATCCCCCAACGAGCAGCCCGAGGGCGGCTGAGGGTCCCTATGAAGCCTTGCGGGCCAGTTCTCTCGTTATGCGCTCCTTGTCGAACCCGACGATCCAGCTGCTCCCGATCTTGATCACCGGTACGCCCGTCTGACCCGTCTTGCGAACGATGTCGCGTGCGGCCTTCGGGTCGCGCTCTATGTTGACTTCCTTGAAAGGGATTCGGTTTTCTTTGAAATAGCGCTTCGCCCTACGACACCAGGAGCAAGTGGACGTGCTGAACATCACTACCTTGGCCATCGAACGACCTCCTTCACGATACCAATTGCTGTTCTGATTATACGATGATGCAGATATGTTGGCGTTCGGTCTGGAGGTCAACGAAGAGCCAGACGGATATTAGGATCGGCTGGTCGGGTAGAAGCTGCGGCCTGCGCTACCCCCGCGAGCAGCCCGAGGTCGGCTTAGGGGTCGTGTCCCCTAACGTAGGCATCTAGCTCCTGTGCGAAGTGGGCGCCACGACGAACGGTGAGGCCATTTCACCAGCCCACGTAGCTCTGGCCCGGCGAGTCACACCACGCGGCTGCTCCTCGGAACTACCTGCGTCCCGGTGATCCTAAGGTAGGCGAGCGTCCAGTAGGCGTGGTGGAAGGTGCCAAGCACCGCTGTGGCTACTATCACGAAGGGTAGCAGGATGAGGCCCGCTACTATGCCTGTAACGATAGCAGGGGTGGTGAGCTCCGCTACAGTCAGGACTATCGTTGGCAGGAACAGGATGAGGCCCACGGCCGCGCCTGCTACAAGTACGGCGATGGTCGCCACGATTATCAAGGCTATCTGAATCAGCCACACCAGGATGCTCCTGCCCAGGTTCTGCCGGAAGATGCGCCATCCGTCGCCGATGGAGGCGATGACTCTCTGCCCGCGGATAACGATCTCCCGAAGGGCGAACTGCGCGATTATCGACAGCGTGACGAAGACGATGATCAGCAGCGGGATAGCGACCAGGGCGCCAAGAACTACGGCAACGACTCTTGCTCCGGTAGCCTCCGTTCCAAGAAACACGGCCGCGACCACCAATCCCAGTGGCGCAGCTATCGTGATCAGCAGTGCCAGCCCGATCAGGAAGAAGAGGATGTAGTAGCCGAGCACCCGCCAGAATTTGGAGGCGCCTGCCCGCCATGTAGACCCGAAGCCGCGCCTTTGGCCTCCGTCTATAGCAGCCACACTATCCGCGAGCCCCCCGTTGGAGATAACGACCAGTGCCAAGAAGACGAGAAAGAGCACGAGCGCCAGTAGGGCGAGTACTATAACGACCGCAACTTCTGCACCGCCGAAAGGGCCGTCGAACGGCACCTGCCCGGCAATCGGGCTCAAAGCGCCGCTCCGGTTGAAATCGTTGTCGGGTCCTCCGCCGCCCGTAGAGAAGTTGAAGTTAGAGGCACCGCCTACACCCGCGAAGAAGCCGAAGAACCAGAGGTAGCGGTTGCGCAGCGTTATCCAGAAAGCGTCCCTTATGAGATCCCAGTAGTTCAAATCTACCTCCTTGGTACCTCCAAGCGACCTTCATCTTACCTTCGTCGGAGGCCCACTGCGACACACCGCTCACCAAGAAAGCTACCCGCCGACCACCGCGAAGCTGTGACCTGTAAGGTAGTTCGATGCTTCGAAAGCTAGATAGACAGCCGTGCCCTCGAGATCTGCTACATCCCCGATATTCCCTATGAGCGTACGGCACTCTATCTCCGCTATGACCTGCCGGGTCATTTCGTTGGTCAAGGCCCGTGCGCAGCCTCCGCCAACTTTGATGGTGAAGAAGCCAGCGGCTATGCCGGAGATATCTATTCGATGCGAGGCGAGAGACGGCAATCCGCCCTGTGACCCTTGCACGCTGATCCGTGCCACCAACGACCAACCCGAGGGTGGCCCAGATGATCTCCTCCTGGTGTCGCCCTATGCGGGCGATCAGCGGTGCCAGCAGTCTCAAAACGCCGCGTGGCTGCAGCTCCCACGACCACCGCATCCGGGTTCCCTCCGGAACGGGGTCGAAGCTCAGGGTGCCCTGGATCTCCATCGTGGGCAGGTACGTCAGTGAGGCGAGGCGTCTGGGGCGCTCGTAGTCGGTAAACTCGATGGTCATCTCGACGGGTCGGCCCATCGTCTTGGTTGCCGCCCGGAACTGCGTACCGCGCCTGATTGGCCCGCCCGAGATCTTCTCCACCCAAAGCAGGCGTGGGTTGTAGCGTACCTCGTTGCGCTCGTCGGCGACCACGTCGAACACTTCCTCGACCGGACGGTTAATGACGATCTCGCCTTCGATGTGGGCCAAGTTTCTGAGTGCTAACCCTTTCATGCCACCCGCCTCCTGAGCGGCGGCTGTCGCGTGAGATGCCCGTGGGTAGCTACGGCGAGCATTGCAACGACGACCCACGTCGCAGCAGCCGATGTGAGACTATAAACTAACAGCGACGCCCCTGACATCGCCCCAGGACCGGCCAGAGGGTTGATGATGAACGTGGAGGCTGCGTAACTCGCGTGCATGAGGATCGCCAAGAGCAGGCTCCCATTAGTACGCTCGTAGACCCACACCATCAGCACCCGAAAGGCCACCAGTTGCCCTGCAAGAAACGTCAGGCCCCACACGACCGCAAAGAGAGCCGGGGGGAGCTCTCCCGAGGTAGCGACGCTTGCCCAGATGTCGTTAAAAAGCAGATGCCACGCTCCCCATAGCACCCCCACGATGAGCCCGGTAGCGAGGACACCATAACGTAGCTTGAGCAGTGTGGGCACGGCGAACCCCGTCCAGCCTAGCTCCTCGAAGATGCCGACTATGAGCGCCACCACGATGTTCATCAGCACGAAGGATACCTTCGCCTCGGATGCGAATATGCCAGGGAGGAATACCGGGGAGACGAGCCACAGCGGGAGCAGTGCCACCGTGAACACGAGCGGGGCGGTCAGGAGCGCCACCGCGTACCAGCGAGCACCTACCCGCCATCTCGTCATCCTGGCGAGGAGGTCGCGAAAGCCCTCCCGTCCGTAGACGAGGCCGGTCAAGAGGATGCCTGATACGCTGGGGCCCACCAGCACCGCCACTATCGCTAAGAGGGGCAACGTTGTGAACTGCTCCTTAGTGGCCGGGATTCCGCCCGGTCCGCCGACCGCGAGGACGAAGAGGCCCCATGTGATAACGAACGTTAGGACGAAGTAGCTAAGCACTGGGTGGCTCTTGATGAAAGCCCTGATGGTTGTCATGAGATCTCACCTCCTTTTTTGTGGCTAGGATTTCCTTCAGTATCAGTGTGCTACAAGGGGGTATGATCTACCATGACACATATTGAGCTTTCTGCTGATCAAGATTGACCAAGAACGAAAAAGGCGGCGCTCCAAGGCATCTAGCATCGCCCACCTACCCCGTCTACACCATGCCGTGAACTCCCACGACCAGCCCGAGGGCGGCTGGGTGGTCGCGCCCTACGGCGGACGGCCCAGCCCCCGCGCCCACGTGGACGGCTGCGTGGCCGGTGATCGCTCGGAGAATAGCAGCCCACCCCTGCAGGCCGGCTGCTATCGTACCTGGCTCGCTATGTATGCCGCATACCGCACATAGGCGCCCGTCGATTTGCACGTCGCCACTCTTGGGGAGGTGTCTCCAGACATGCTCTACGCTCCGACAGTCTGCTTTTCGGCCTTCTGGTAGCCCTCGTAACTTCCCTCCAGCTCCACCACATTGTCGAAACCGGCGGCCCGCAAAGCGCTCGCGATAACCGCGCTGCGGCTGCCGGTCTGACAGTACACGACGATGGGTCGGTCGCGGGGCAGCTCGTCCAGGTGCCACATCACGCGCCCACCGTGCAACTGGATGGCGCCGGGGATGTGTCCGGACTCGTATTCGCTCTTCGCCCGCACGTCCAGGACAAACGCGTTCCCTAGCTTCTCGAGATCTTGGGGTGAAACGAAGGCTACGCGCTCCTTCTGCAGGCCTCGGAGGCTGGTAACGTAACCAACAACGCTATCCACGCCCACGTAAGAGAGCTTGTCGCGCAGGTCGCTCGCCTCGACCTCGTCTCCCGCCAGCAGTATGATCGGCCTCCCGTCTTTCTCCGGATCTATGACCCAGGAGGCCCTGGCGGTGAAGCTCCCGCCCGCCGGTATGTTTAGCGATCCGGGAACCGCACCCTTCACGAAGTCCTCGGAGACGCGTGTATCGACGAAGATGACCTCGTCCCGAGTGAGCGTCGCCTCGAGCGACACGGCATCGTAGCGTTGTAGCGGTGACCGCTTTCCGAGCAGCGCCGGTCCCATCTTGTTCTGGCGCTTCATGCGGCCGAAGTAGACGGGGGCGTCCGGCTGTCCCTCGAGCAGCGCTTCCACGAACCCTTCCTCGTCGTTCCTTTTCAAGTAGCGGCCCCACCAGGAGAAGAGCCGTTCGTAGCCGACGGTCGAGCTCGGGACAGCGCCCAGGGCTTTGCCGCAGGCGCTCCCCGCGCCGTGACCCGGCCAGACCTGCACGTAGTCGGGTAGGGCGAGGAACCTCTCGCGCAGGCTCTCGAACATCTGCCTGGCACCAACGAAGCGCGTGTCCTTCCCACCGGCGGCTTCGTCGAGCAGGTCGGGTCTTCCCAGGTCGCCCACGAACACGAAGTCGCCCGTGAGGATGAATCCGGGCTCGTCCGTGGTCTCCGTGTCCGTCACCAGGAAGGAGAGGTGCTCGGGGGTGTGACCAGGGGTGTGGATCGCCCCAAGTGTCACGTTGCCGACCCTGATCTCGTCTCCGTCGCGAAGTTTCTCGCCCTCTAAGCCGTATCTCCATTCGGCTGGGCCCTCGTCTGAGAGGTAGAGAGATGCCCCGGTCTTTGCTGCCAGCTCTCTAGAGCCCGAAAGGTAGTCGGCGTGGATGTGCGTCTCGGTCACGGCCGCGATATCCATGCCGTTGTGCTCGGCCTCCTCCAGGTAGACCTGGATGTCGCGCCGAGGGTCGACCACAGCGGCCTCTCCTGTAGCCTGGCAACCTATGAAGTAGCTCGCCTGAGCCAGGTCTTCGTCGTAGATTCTCGTGAAAAGCATCCTCTGATTCGTCCCTCGATACGCCTTCGCCTTAGCACTCACCTTACCTCTACTTGGCCATCAGGCGGCTCATCCCCTTCAGACCCAGCTCCATCCCCTTCCATGGGATGCCCGCGTGGAAAGGGTTGCCGAGCGCGAACCGGAACGGCAAGTAGTAGCCGAGAGCCTTCTTCCCCAGCCGCCACGCCACGTAGGATCCCACCTTGTAAGCGTCGAGTCCGGCAGGGTCCACCTCTATGGGCTCCTCCGGGTCGCCCGTGAGCCTCAGGGGGACCTGGGCGAAGGTCGCCTTGTCGAACTGCTCCATCACGCACATGCTCGTCGGCTCGAAGACGATCTCTGGCTCCGTGCCAAGCACGTGCGCCGAGAGATGCTCGGCGGCCGCGTCGGCCTGCAGGAAAGCAAGGAAGGCCTGCTTTACGGGGAAATCCCCTGCGTCGCCCACGGCGTAGACGTCCGGATGGCCTTCGACCTGGCGGGTCGCGAGGTCGGTCCGGACGAAACTCCGGTCATCCCCCGGGAACGTGGGGTAGCTCACCTGCGCGACGTATGGCGAGAAGGCGACGAGGAGGTCGTAAGGCAGGACCTCTCCATTAGAAAAGCGGACCTCTCCGTCCTCCACCTGCTCGGCGGCGTACTCGGTGTGGCCGGCCACCACCCTGCGCTCGAACTCCCTACTCACCACCTCGTGCAGGCGTGGTCCGAAGGCCTGGATGTAGCTCTGCTCGTAGGTGGACCAGGTCATGTCCACGTTAGCACGGACCTTCTTGCGCCTCAGCCAGGTATCGAGCATGAAGACGAGCTCGTAGAGGGGGCCGGCGCACTTGTTGTTGGGCGCGACCAGGAACAGCACGCGCCTGATGCGTCCCTCCCTGGCCTCCTCGAGCAGGTCGTAGAGGGCGAGCCTGAGCTCTAGCATCTCCCTGGGGGTCCAGATGGTCTGGGCGTGCTCCGCGAGGCCGGGCACCTCCCCGGGGCGCATGTCGGCTCCTGTGGCGATTACCAAGAAGTCGTAGGAGAGGTCCCTGCCCTCGGTCGAGACCCTCTTCGCGTCAGGATCCACCTCCCTAACCCGGTCCTTGACAAACGCGATCTTCTTACGGCGGGTGGGGCGTTCGAGCCCGACCTTCAGCTTCTCGGGGTCGAGGCCGAAGGGGATGTAGATGGTGTTGGGCTTGAACAGGAAGTAATCCCTGTCGGAGACGAGAGTGATGTCGGCCCTCTCTTCGAGCCTCATGCGCAGATAGAAGGCCGCCTCAAGCCCCCCGAACCCGCCGCCCAGGACGAGTATGTTGGGTCTACTGCCGTTCATCATGGCTGGATCTCCTTTTCTTGGCTTCGAGTTAGTTCCCTCATCAGGTCCCTCATATCAGAGAGCGTACAGCCAGAGAGGTATCCTGCCTTGACCCAGGTTGATGGTAGTTCTGATCAATTTTGCCTAAATGCGATCAAGCCGGCAGGTCAAGGTCTCAAGCCGCGGCTATATCCCCGCCCAAACAGGACCACAATCCCCCAACGACCAGCCCGAGGGCGGCTGAGGGGTCGGCTCCTCGCCGGCAAGATCGCTCAACGCCGCGAACGGCGCCGTCAGTCCCTATATCTATAGTCGCTGGGGAGGCATCAGATGCGAATCGGTGGCATCATTCGTGCTACGTAGGAAAGCCTAGCGAGCGAGGAGGCATGAGCCGAAATGAGTATCTTACCTGACAAGATCCTCCTGGCCACCGACGGTTCTAAGGAGGCCGAACTGGCCGGCAGATTCGCGATCGAGCTGGCCGATAAGATCGGCTCCGAGCTGCACGTGGTACACGTATTCGGCATCATGCCATGGTACCCTGTCTATCCCGAAGGCATCGATCCCGAGGAGACAGAACCGGAGGAGCCGCTGGTCGAGGAGGACCTTCGGCGGACCTCCGAGCGACGGGCTAGGGAGCTCCTCGATGCGGAGGTGGAGAGGATAGGCTCGCTCGGCGGGACCGTGGCGGAAGCCTATCTCAGGGAGGGAGGACCGGCGCAGGAGATCGTCGGGCTTGCCGAGGAGATAGGTGCCGGAATGATAGTGGTGGGCAGCAAGGGCTTCGGCGGGATAAGACGGGCGCTCATGGGAGACGTCTCCGATTCGGTGGTTCGCCACGCCCACTGCCCGGTTATGGTGGTGCGTCGCGCGGAAGAGGGGTCGACCTAAGGCGGTGAAGGCGTACTCCCCGAGTAAGATCCTCCTGGCGAGCGACGGTTCTGACGACGCCGCGCTCGCCGCGACGGCCGCCGTAGATCTCTCGAAGAGGACGCGAGCGGAGTTGCACGTCGTGCATGCCCGGAGAGCGCTACCACACGACGCTTATCCTACCTTGGTCCCAGAACGCTACCAAGCCCCCTACGAGCACGGCGCCCGCAAGATTCTCGAGGAGCAGGTAGGGCGCATCGAGCAAGCCGGAGGCACCGTCGCCGAAGCCCACCTCAGGGAGGGAAGACTGGCGGATGCGATCCTCGATCTCGGCGAGCGGATCGGGGCAGACCTGATAGTAGTGGGTAGCAGGGGGCTGGGGCCAGTGAAGCGCCTCTTGGTGGGAAGCGTCTCCGGGAGCGTCGTCCATCATGCCAAGCGTCCGGTTCTGGTAGTGCGCGGTGGGGCTGGGCAGTGGTCGCCCGTTCGGGTAGTAATTGGAGACGATCTCTCCGAAGATGCTCGTAGCGCCGCAGAGCTCGGAGTCACGCTAGGGAAGCTGATGGAGGCCGAGACGCTCTTGGTTCACACCTACGAGGGCATGCCGCCGCACCCCGAGACGCTTCCCCAAGACGACCGGGAACTCTACGAGACGATGGTCGAGAAGCATCTGGAGCAGGTCGAGCCGGCTCTCGAGGGGCGTGCCGCGGAGCTTGCGGATGCTTGCGGGGTGCGACCTCAGGTTCGAATCGTCCCTGGGGAGAGTGCCCGGGTGCTCTCGGAGGTCGCCGAAGAAGGAGATAAGCCGAGTCTTCTGGTGGTGGGCAGCAGAGGGCTTGGTGCGGGTGGGAGGATGCTGCTCGGCAGCGTATCGACCAAGGTCTTGATGGCCACGAGGGGCCCGGTGCTAGTGTGCCCGCCCGTATCACCAAACGAGGCATGAGAGGGGGACGCAGGCGTATGGCCTTTACGGGGGGCGTCGCCGCGCTCGTA
Source organism: uncultured Rubrobacteraceae bacterium (assembly GCA_963840835.1). Classification (GTDB taxonomy): domain Bacteria; phylum Actinomycetota; class Rubrobacteria; order Rubrobacterales; family Rubrobacteraceae; genus Rubrobacter_D. The sequence continues at coordinate 232,671 of CAWJAM010000006.1, forward strand.
GGGACGCTGGTTGCGCTAACCTGTATACTTTGGTGGCGCAGGAACCCTTCGGCGTGCCCGTACGGGCTGCGCTTCCTGATCGAGCTGCCCCGTCCGTTCATCACGAGGGCTCGGCTGCGCGAGATACTCGCTCCCCGACCCAAAGACAAGCTGCTGGAGATAGGACCAGGTACTGGCTACTATTCCCTGCCCGTGGCCGGGTGGCTGAATGGAGGCGGCACACTCGACGTCCTGGACCTCCAGCAAGAGATGCTCGATCACGTGATGAGCCGTGCTCGAGAACGCGGCATCGAGAACATGATCCCGACCAGGGCAGACGCTCGTGCCCTCCCTTATCCGGACGGGTACTTCGACGCCGCCTACCTGACGTTGGTCCTCGGCGAGATACCGGATCAGGACGCCGCTCTTGGTGAGCTCAAGAGGGTTCTCAAGCGTGGTGGGCATCTCGTCGTGGGTGAGCTCTTCCCCGATTTCCACATGGTGCCGTTCGGGGCTCTCAAGCGGCGGGCGCAAAGGGCGGGGTTCGGGTTCGAGCGCAAGGTAGGCGGCAGGTTAGGATACTTCGCCAGATTTCGAGTACCGTAGCCATCACGAGCTCGCGCGTGGGTCGGTTGGCACCCCTGCTGCCCGTGGAATCCTTCTCGGCCCATTGCAGGGGTCATGCGCCTGGCCCTCTCCCGTGTCTCCTACTTTGTACCTGGGCTGTCCTGACTCACGAAGTGCTGCGTTCCTGCGCATCCCTTATTAGTGGGGCACGAGAACCTCCGCCAGCAGGAACATCACAGCGAGGAGTACCGGACCGGCCACGAGTATCGAGCGCTCGCCCCGCCAGATCATCGCGACCACTCCCGTAACGATCCCCGCAAGGGCGGGACTCAACACTACGAATAGCACCGCCCCTATGAGCCAAGGGTGACCGGCCAGGTTCGGAAGGCCGGCGGCGTTGATGGCGCCAACGATGGGGCCGAGCACGGCGACCATGAAGAACATCTGCGCGCCCACCAACCCGAGCGACCACCACCCGAGTCGGGTCTTCGGCAAAGAGAAGAGCCTCCTCCACATCGTGCGGCGTGGGGCTTGGCGAGCAGTCATGGCGACCTCCTCTTGAAGGTTTCTTCGGTGCAACCGGATTGTGCCTCCTTAGGGAGCTGGTGCCATGGCACATATCGACCGTTCTGCTGGCCAATCTTGATCAACGATGAAGGGAGTGCTGTTCAGGGGTCCATTGCTCCCACTCACACAGCGCCACGACCCCCCACGACCCGCCCGAGGTCGGCTGAGGGGTAGCAGATCGGGACTCGCCTCGCGGAATGGGGAGAGCTTCAGCGCGACACTCTCCCCATTCCCCCCTCCGTGCCTATATCAAAGCATATAAGCTCTATAAAGAAATGCCCCATTTGGGCTAGAAAGAAATCGCTCATTTGGGGGATGCGCTTAGGCCTGCCTCGGTACTATCATCCGATCTACCGTTAAGCCAGGTGCCCTGAGATCCCCCTCCCAAGAGCGCCCGGCTTTTCTCTTGCCTGCGTCCCGATCCAAGGCTATGGGCGTCCCGCCATCGGCTATCTGCCGACCGTCCAGGGTAGGCGCTAACGCGCCCCCTGGCGGTCGACGTACCCAACCCCCGCGACTACGTGGACGGCTACGTGCCTGGCAGTAGCTCCGAGAGCGTCGTGCCGCCTTCGCAGGGGTAGTCAGCTATTGTGCTCCGGCGGTTTTTCGGACCCCTCCTCAGCCATAATTCAGCCTCGTAACGCTTATCGACTTAAGGCATACTCGCAGTGCGTCTAAGTTCTGAGTGAGAATAGCCTTAGGCCAACCAAGGTTTGTTATATTGGATTGACCATTTGCTTCACAATAACTGATGCTATGCTGGCTCTAAGCCGCAAGAGACCATGGAGTTTGGGGGATAACGCGCATGATCGATTCACGCATTTTCGAGACTGATCCGGACCAGGACACTGCTGGCAAATCGCCCTATTCGGTAGAAGCGATCCTGCGTGGTACGGCTCATGCGCTCACCCTCTTTGAACCTCCCCGGGTTTTTCGGAGGCTCGGTCAATGGACTCCGTTCAGTTGTAAGTGGCCGAGCTTATTGTAACGGTGGTTTGTTGATGTCGGGGAGGAGGCCAAATTGCGACTCGGGAAAGCCTGCTTTGTGGTCCAATGGAAGCGTACCTATGGGGCCCAGCGAGCCTATCTCGATCGATCCCAGCCCACAAATCCCACTTCAACAAACCACCGGTAAGTATCTCCAAGTTGAATATGAACCTCCGTCGCGCCTAGTAGACGTATAGCGGCCAAGACGGCCTCCTTCAACTCGCCCACCGAGTCGTAGAAGCGGCGCGGCATGAGGAAACCCTTGACCCTTCGCCATACCCCCTCGATGAGGTTGAGGTGCGGGCAGTACGCCGGAAGCCGCTACACAGAGAAAGTCCCATCTCTTCCCAGCCCTCCTCGCGCTCGCGTACCGCCCCGGCGGTGTGGAAGGGCGCGTTGTCGAGGACCACCACGACCTCCTCCTCCGCCCTTTCGGCCCCCGAAGCCAGCGCGCCCACGAGGTAGCCGATGACCTCCGCGCTCCGGCAAGAGGAGCCTTCGAGCAAGGAGTACTCCAGCCGCTCGCCCTGTCCCTCAAGCGAAAGCGTGCCCACCACGAGGTTTACCCTCCCTTTGGACCCCCAGCGCGTTCTCACCCGGTGCTGGTGGGAGCGGCCCTTCTTCGTCCACGTGGACGTGGGAGGCAGGCACAACGAGAAGCCGCTCTCGTCGAGGTATTTCAGGACGATCTTCCCTTCAAAAGCCCCTTTTTCAGCCGCTCCAACTCCTCCCTCGCCTCGCGCTCCTCTTCGGGGTCGGGCTCTTTGGCCGGTGCGTAGCGGGTGCGCTTCCACCCATAGCCCATCGCGAGCAGGTGCTGGCGAACCGCCTCCGGCGTCACCACCACGGAGAACTCCTCCCCCAAGAGCCCGTGCCAGTTGCGTGGCGTTCCACGTCCTCTGCTCGCCAAGCCTCCCCTCCATGTATCGCCTCATCCGTTCGGTTATGCGCGGAGGGTTTCCAGGAGCCGCGCCGTCGGCGAGTCCCTCCAAGCCCCGCTCGCCCCACCGGTCGAGGTCGCGGGCTATGTGCTCGTGGGGCTGCGTCCGGTGTAGGAGGCGATCTGCGACATGTTCGATCCCCGGCCAGAGAGGCGGAGGACTTGGGCGCGCAGTCGCACCTTGTTTCTCAGGTGGGGATTCTCTGCTCGACCTCCCTCAGTATCTCGTCTTCCTCCTCCGTCAATTCGATGCGTCGTGATGGTGGCATCCTCCGATTATACCTTTGAGATACTTAACTACGGATTCAAGGCCAACGCCGCGAGGGATCAGTACGAGGTAGACGAAAACGCTGCACCCATCGTACGCCGGATATTCCACATGATCGGCGATGATGGACGCTCGATACGGGCCACAACGAACGCGCTAAACGCCGAAGCCATCCCGTCGCCCACAGCAGGGCTTTGGACCAGGACCCAAATCCGGCAGACTATCCTTGAGGATTCCTACAAGCCGCACTCGGTTGACGAATTGAGGGCTCTAGGCGTCTCCGATGCCGTCTTGGAAGCGCTTGATCCAGAGGCTCATTACGGCGTTTGGTACTACAACAGGCGCTCGGTCAAGTCGTGGCGTGACCCCGTCACGTTTCGGAATCGGACCAAGACCACGAAGAATCCCCCATCCGAGTGGATAGCGGTCCCCGTCCCCGATATGGGCGTCGGGCGGGAGACGGTCGAGCGGGCAAGAGCGAAGATCAAAGGCAATGTGCGCTCGTCCAGAGCTTCCGGTCGCACATGGGAGCTAGACGGCGGCATCTTGCGCTGCGGCGCTTGCGGGTGGCGGATGGTGCCCCGTAGCACGCCAAACGGCGGCGTGAGGCGCCACTACTATGTCTGCGGCAGCTACTCGGTCAGGCCGCGCGTTTGCCCCGCTATCCGACACTACAGGGCGGAAAAGCTCGAATCCGAGGTCGCATCCAAGCTCGACGCGTGGTTTGAGGATGAGGAGGTCGTAACCGCCCACATACAGGAGCGGTTGGACTCCGAGCGCCGCAAGCTGTTTTCTGGCGATCCCGAGGTTCAGGTCAAGGCCATCTCGGAGCGCATGACGAAGCTCGACAGGATGAAAACCAACTACCGTCGTCAGCAGGCCGAGGACCTGATCGGCATGGATGATTTGAGGGTCGCGCTCTCCGATCTCGAAGGGCAAGAGCGGAAGGCCAAAGAGGAGCTAGACAAGGCCCTCGACCGTCAAAAGCATATGGATCGTCTAGAAAGCGACGCCAAGCTGGCGCTCGACTATTACGCAGCCTGCGCCAGCCTAGGACTTGCGAACCTAACGCCCGAGGAGCGCCGCGACGTTTACCGACGCTTGCATCTGCTCGTTACGGTGAAACCGAGCGGCGCGCTCGTGGTAGAGGGGGAGCCGGACGCCAATTGGCTGCCCGAAGCGGGCAAGATAGAAGAGGCCGCGCTAGAGGAGGCGCGCAAGCTCGACCAGGCCATCCAAGCGTTGCAAACGGATAACAACGGCTCTCCGCTTATCCTCCGCACCATCGAACCGCCGTAGCAGATCACCGGGTCGTGTTCCTCGAAGCCGAGCTTCGTCGCATAGTCCCTGGCGTCCTCGAAGCGTCTCCCCGTGGCCACGACGAGCCGCATCCCCCGCTCCCGAAGACCCTGCAGGGCCGCGACGGTCTTGCCCGTGATCCTCAGGTTGCGGCGCAGCACGGTCCCGTCGAGGTCGAAGGCGCCGAGGTCGAAGTCCAACCCGTTCTTATTGCCTCTTCGTTTCGCGCCCAAAAATGACCTTTCTTCTGTCCTGGGGCGGCCTGGTTCCCCGACCCCCGCCCCTGAGATCAACGCACCAGTTTGTAGCATCTTTGGAAGCGATTTGCTTCGCAAATCGCGGCTACAGGCATCAGGTTTCAGGTCTTCTCTTCGAATCTACAGCGGTTCTCGACAAGGAAGAGCCCACGCAAGCAATGTGCGGTGTGTCTCGGCTCGGCGAGTCACGTCATAAAACCCTGCTAATGTGTGCCTGTTGCCGCAGGGGCACAGTCTGTCTGCAACCCGCTGTAGATCGTCACGACCACAGGCGTCCGAGGAGCGCGCCGGCGAGTACCACGGCGAGGAGCCGCAGCATCTGAACCGCGAGTACTAACGGGGCATCGGCGCCGCTTCCGAGGGCCACGATCGCGACCGAGTCTATCCCGCCCGGCGTCGTGGCGAGGTAGGCCGTGATCCCTTCGATGCCAGTAAGTGCGGCGAGCAACCACCCGAGGGCGGCGCACGCGAGAACGAGACCCACGGATGAGGCGAGCACGGCCGGAAAGAGCCTTCCAGCCCTCTTTACGGAGGCACCGTCGAAGAGCAACCCGACCCACAACCCGAGGATGAGGTAGGCCACCTGCGGCACGCCAGGGGGCCACGCCAGGTGCACCACGCCCAGCTCCTCGAGGGCGATCCCCAGAAGCAGCGGTCCGAGGAGCGCGCCCGCGGGCAGCCTGAATCGCGTCCCGCCCCAGGCGCCGAGTATGGCTACCAGGGCCGTCAGGAGGTACGTCATCGGGAGGCCCTGGACGAGGAGGTCCGCCGTTTTCGGGGTTGCCTGCAGGCCTTGCCCCGAGGCCGGCTGCGGCGAGGTTCCCGGCACGAGCCCGAGGCGGCCGACCAGGGTGGCCGAGACGACGACAACGACGACGCGGGTGTACTGCATCAGGGCGACGAGGCGGGCGTCGGCGCCCAGAGGGCCGCTCATGGCGAGCATCCCCGAGGCCGCGCCCGGCAGCGCTCCGAGGACCGCCGTCTTCCTGTCGAGCCGGACCAGGACCGAGAGCAGCAGTCCCGCCCCGAGGCTAAGGAGCAGGGTGCCGCACACCACGAGGGCCACGGGCATCCAGTGGTGTGAGATCAGGGGCAAAACAGAGGGTCTGAAGGCGGAGGCGAGCACGCCCCCAACCACCGCGAGCGACGCTATCCGTCCCCAGCGGGGCATAGTCGGGTGCTTCTCCCACACGAGCGCCACGGTGAGCGCGACGAGCATAGGTCCTACCAGCCATCCGGCTGGCAGGCCGATAAGCTGGGCGACCACCCCAGCCAGCGAGGACCCGACACCGAGGATTACCCACCCGGCGACGTTTGTCGCCCGTGATCCCGTCCTCGTCATCCCTGGCATCGTTATCAGCCTTTCAGCTAGTCAGCACTTCAGCAGGTCAGGTATTTGTTCTTGCGATCCCACGCTGGCGAAACGCCTGGAGGAAGAAGTCTACCGCTCCGAGCGTTGACGCTCATCGTGGACGCTGGCGGACTCCTGTCAGTGTTTGACGGCGACCAGGACGACCACAGCCTATTTCTCGAAGCCGTACAGACTGCCAGCGGGCCCCTCGTCGTTTCCCCGATCGTGCTGGCAGAGTTGGACCACATCATCCTCGACCGCCTCGGACGCAGACGCGAGCTCGCCGCCATCGAAGAGGCGTACCAGGTAGAGCGATTCACGGGCGAAGATCTGTCGCGGGCGGGTGGCCTGCTCGCCCGCTTCGCCGACTTGACGACCTTCGACCTTGCCGATGCCTCGTGCGTCGTGCTGGCCGAGCGGCATGGGTGTTTCGATATCCTAACCACCGACCAACGTGACTTCCGCGCGGTCACAGGCCGCGACGAGCAGTACTTTCGCATCCTGCCCTACGACTTGTAGCTCCAGCTAGATCAAACGCTCCTGAAACGCATCCCCCTTCGCCTTCCGCTTCCCCGATTTTCGCCCAGCGGTCTTTCGCTCTTCCCCGATCCGTGCCAGCAACACACCAGCAGGCTCGTCATCCGGGTCCTGCGGCACCAGCTCGCCAGAGAACGCCCGCTTGAGGATGGACTGTCGCAACCCACCAGCCTGCTTCAGGTTCGCCTCGACCGTCGCTTCCAGCTTGTTCACCACCGAGAGGCGGCGTTCGATTTCGTCGACGATGAAGTGTTGTTCTGCGAGCTAGAGTGTTCGACGCCGTCACAGCGCTTCAACTTGTCATACGTAATTTGGTAGACCGCTTCTGGTATCCTGCTTTAGATCATGTTCGACGAACGGCGCATCTCGTCGGTGAGCGTGCCCAACGCCGGGTACGTGCCGAGACTGCCGCGCGAGGCTGTACTCGATCTCGCAAGTTCCACGTCTCCGGCGGAGCCGGATGGGGCGTCTGTGTCGTGAGCGGCCCGCTTATGGACACTGTCAGGCGGCACAAATCCGGCGAGAGCGTAGGCGTCTACTCGATCTGTTCCGCGCATCCGCTCGTCATCGAGGCCGCTGTGCTGCAGGCGCTCGACGATGAGGACTACCTCCTCGTGGAGGCCACGTCGAATCAGGTCGACCAGTTCGGCGGGTACACGGGAATGGTTCCGACCGACTTTCGCGAGCTCGTACTGGGCATGGCAAGCCGTCATGGGCTGCCGGAAGGGCGCGTCGTTCTGGGTGGGGATCACCTCGGCCCGAACCGGTGGCAGAAGCTCCCCGCGGAGGAGGCTATGGCGCACGCGGAAGGGCTCGTCGAGGCCTACGTCACAGCCGGATTCGCCAAGATCCACCTGGATTGCAGCATGCCCCTCGGCGATGACCCCGCGCCACCTGACGACGACCTCGTGGCCGAACGCGCGGCCCGGCTGGCGAGGACGGCGGAGGGGGCTGCCCGCGGTAAGGACCGGCCTCTATACGTAGTAGGCACCGAGGTGCCCACACCCGGAGGGGCGCACGAGGCGCTTGGGGAGTTGAAGCCTACGCCGGCAGATGCGGCGCGGGCCACGCTCGAGCGGCACGAGCGGGCTTTTGCCGAAGCGGGCCTGGAGGACGCGTGGGAGCGCGTGATCTCGCTCGTCGTGCAGCCCGGCGTTGAGTTCGACCACATGCGCGTCATCGACTACGAGCGTGCCGCAACCGGGGAGCTACGCCGAGTTGCGGACGACCATCCGCAACTCATCTTCGAGGCCCACTCCACGGACTATCAGACACCGGGAAACCTCAAGGCGCTGGTGGAGGACCACTGGGCCATCCTCAAGGTGGGCCCGGGACTGACGTTCGCGATGCGGGAAGCCCTCTACGCACTCGCCGCCGTCGAGGATGAACTGTTTCCCGAGGGGGAGAGATCCGACCTCCCCTCCGTCGTCGAACGCCGGATGCTGGCCGATCCCGCGCAGTGGGAGAAGTATTACAGGGGCGATCCCCGAACTCAGCGCCTGTTGCGCTGGTACAGCTACAGCGACAGGGTCCGCTACTACTGGCCCGACCCCGAGATCCACGCCGCACAGAAGCGCCTGCTCTCAAACCTCACGGGCCGCGGCATCCCGCCGCCGCTCTTGAGCCAGCATCTGCCGGAGCAGTACGCGCGCGTCCGCCGCGGCGAGTTGTCCGTCGAAGCAGGAGATCTCGTCCTCGACCGCGTCCGCGACGTGTTGAGGGCCTACTCGCTCGCCTGCTCCCCAGCCGTTACGGAGGATCCCTCATGAGTACGGTCTTCGGGATCTCGACCGATGAGCTAGAGAGGCAGGGCGCCGCTCACACGGCGCGTGAGATCGCCCAGCAACCCGCCGTCTGGAGGGAGACGGGCGAGATCTTGCGCTCGCGACGCGAGGACATCGGCGCTTTCTTGCGACCCCTGCTCGGGCGCCGGGACCTGCGGGTCGTTCTCACCGGCGCGGGCACGTCGGCTTTTGTGGGGGAGATCCTGGCTCCGGCGCTGTCCCGGCGGCTGGGGCGCCGCTTCGACGCCGTCGCTACTACGGACATCGTCTCCAACCCGAACGAATACCTCGCCGAGGACCTGCCGACCCTGCTGGTGTCCTTCGCGAGATCCGGCAACAGCCCCGAGAGCGCCGCCGCCACCGCACTCGCCGACCAGCGCCTCTCCGAGTGCCACCACCTGGTGCTGACTTGCGATCCCGAAGGCCGGCTGTACGAAGACCATTCCGGGGCCGACCGTTCGTTCGCGCTCCTCATGCCCGAGAGGGCCAACGACCAGGGCTTCGCGATGACGTCGAGTTTCACGTCGATGCTACTCGCGGCCTGGCTCGTCCTCGGCGAGGTCGCACCTGAAGGCCTGATCGAGCGTCTCGCCGGCGCCGCCGAGACCTTGCTGTCCACCCGTTGCGACGGGGCCCGCGAGCTGGCTTCGTCGGGTTACGAACGGGTCGTCTACCTCGGGAGCGGGCCGCTCGAAGGCCTGGCGCACGAGTCCGCCCTCAAGATGCTAGAGCTGACCGCCGGCGCCGTCGTCACGCTCTTCGACTCCCCGATGGGCTTCAGGCACGGGCCGAAGTCTATACTCGACGAGCGCACGCTGGCCGTCGTCTACGTCTCCGGCGACCCGTACACCAGGCACTACGACCTCGACCTCATCGCCGAACTGCGGCAGTCGATGCGGCCCGAGAGCATAGTCGCGGTCACCACGACGCCCGACGCCGAACCGGAGGAAGGGGGTGCCTGGATGCTCGACGGTCTGGGGGGCGTGGAGGACCCGGCGTTGGCGCTGCCGTTCGTGCTCGTGGCCCAGCTGCTCGGGCTCTACTTCTCGCTCGCCCTCGGGCGCACGCCAGACAACCCGTTCCCGGACAGCGAGGTAAACCGGGTGGTACAGGGCGTCAAGATACACCCGCTGGAGGAGAGGCGATGAGCGTGTTCCTGGGCGTCGATGGCGGCGGCACCAAGACCGCGCTGTGCCTCGTGAACAGGGAAGGCCGCATCCTGGCGCGGGCGCGGGCGCCCGGCTGTTACTACTTTGCCGGGGGTATGGATCTCGTAGAGCGGGTTTTGCGCCAGGGCGTGGACGAGGTCTGCCGGCAAGCAGGTATCGCGCCGGCGGAGATCGTCTACGCCTTCTTCGGCCTACCAGGGTACGGCGAGGTCAGCGGCGACGTTCCCGCGCTCGACGCCGCGCCGGGTGGGGTCCTCGGCCACGGCCGCTACGCCTGCGACAACGACATGGTCTGCGGCTGGGCTGGCTCGCTGGGCGGCGCCGACGGCATCAACGTCGTCAGCGGCACTGGGTCCATAACCTACGGCGAGCATGCGGGACGCGGCGTGCGGGTCGGGGGCTGGGGCGAGCTCTTCGGCGACGAGGGGTCGGCGTACTGGATCTCTATCAGGGGTCTTCGCGCCTTCTCGCAGATGAGCGACGGGCGCCTTCCCGTCGGCCCGTTGCACGAGATGCTCCGCGAGCGCCTTGGCCTCGCGGGCGACCTCGACCTCGTCGACGTCGTCCTCAACCGCTGGAGGGGCGAGCGCAGCAAGATCGCCGATTTCGGCCCGACGGTCGTCGAGGCCGCCTCCTCGGGCGACACGTGCGCCGCAGAGATAGTCACCGGGGCCGCCTGGGAGCTGGCGCACATGGTCGACGCAGCGAGGCGCCGCCTCGGGTTCGGGGAGTATGAGACGGTGCCGGTCTCGTACTCTGGCGGCGTCTTCGGCGCCGGTCCCCTCCTCGACGCCTTCGGTGCCGAGCTGGCGGCTTTGTACGGTGGATACGAGCTGCGCGAACCTTTGTACGAGCCTGTCATCGGGGCCGCGATCTACGCGGCCAAACTCGCGGAGATGCCCCTCGACGGGGGCGCGCTCCGCAGGCTACGCTCGGCCCAGAGAGGGTCACCTACAGATTAGGAGGTAGAACGTCGCCCTCCTCAGGGAGCGCCTCCTTGGTCTGACCAAGATCGGCATCGTCGCTGCCCTCGTGGCGCTCATCTGCTTCAACATCTCCAGCGGAAGCGGCGAGGCAGACCTCGGCCCGTGGCTGCTCCTCGCCCTGATCGTGTGCACCGCCTGGGGCGTGCAGGCCTACTTCATGCGCAAGGCCTCGACCGTCGGGGTCACGGACGGCACCACCTTCGGCTACATGGCCCTCAGCGGCCTCCTGCTCGTTCCCGTGGCCCTAATGATGATGGGCGGTCTGCCTGATGGCGCCCCGTGGCAGGCCCCGGCGCTGACGGCAGGCACGCAGCTCCTCAACGCCGTCGGCGCCCTCTTCCTGGTGATGGCGCTTAGCCGCGGTAAGGCCTCGATCGTCGCGCCAACCACCAACGCCCTCGCGCCCGTGCTGACCATTGTAGTCTCGCTCGCCGCCTACCAGACCCTGCCGTCCGTCTACAGCGCCGCCGGCATGGTGCTGGCCATCGTCGGCTCCACCCTTATGGTCTACGGCGACGAGAAACGCGGCGAGGCCACAGCCGAAGAGGTGGAAGAGACCACAAGCGAAGAGCGGGAGCAAGCCTCCAAACCCGCCCTGTGATCGTCGGCACGCCGCTTAGCGGCTTGTCGGCACGCTCCCTTCGGTCGCTTGTCAGCCCGGCGCTTCGCGCCTTGTCAGCACGCTCAGCCCTTCGGCCTCGCTCCTGTATTCGTCGGTGCCTTGGGCTTGACCGGCGTCCCTGACTATGTGATGCTTTTGGCAAGGGTCATCGGCGGTGACAAGGGGTGAGCGTTGGCGACACTAGCGAAGCCGGGTATCCGCAATACTGGGCGGGCAAGCATCGTCGTAGCCGTGGGAGTCGCCTTGGCGGCGGCCGTTCTGGCGCTCTTGCTCTACAGTCCTGCCTCCTCGGCCCAGGACCGGACGCCGGGACCGTCGGCCGCCCCTGGCACCAACGGTGCCTCTGTGCCGAAGATCTCGTGGAGGTCGTGTCCGAAGGCCGTGGCCCCGGGACGGTACGAGTGCGCCACGGCCAGGGTGCCGCTCTCCTACCGGAACCCTGACGGCAAGAAGATAAGCCTCGCCCTTGGCAGGTTGCCGGCCACCGATCAAAAGCGCAAGATCGGCACGCTCTTCTGGAACATCGGCGGTCCCGGTGGCTCCGCGCGCATCCCGCCGGCCTTCTCCAAGACGCTGCACGCAGCGCTTCGACATCGTCGGCTTCGATCCGAGGGGCACGAACGCCAGCACCCCTCTCAAGTGCTTCTCCTCCAACCGTCAGGCCATCGAGACGTTCGGCCGTCCGTTCCCGGCGACCCTGAAGCAGGCAGCGCCGTTCTTCGCGGCCAACGAGCGCGGCACGCGTCTGTGCGATAGAAACGCCGGTCCGATCATCTCGCACATGTCCACGGCGAACGTCGCCCGCGACCTGGACCTCCTCCGTCGAGCGGCGGGCGACGAGAAGTTGACCTACCTGGGCTTCTCCTACGGGACCTTCCTCGGGGCGACCTACGCTAACCTGTTCCCTGGCAAGGTCAGGGCCATGACCCTGGACGCGGTGATCGACCCCAAGGAGTGGACTACGGGCGAGGAGCCGGGCGACGCCTTCACGAAGCCCCTCTCCTATCGCATAGGCAGCTTCGACGGGTCTCAGGACGCCCTGGAGACGTTCTTCGAGGAGTGCGCGCAAGCGGGGCCATGGCAGGGGGCCAGGCAAGTGCGCCTTCGCCGAGCGGGGTGCCGGCCCGAACAAACTGGAGGCCAAGTACGAAAGGATCATGGCGCGCCTTCGGCAAGAGCCCGTGAAGGTCACCGACGGCGGGCAGACCTTCAAGGTGACCTACCAGGACGCGGTGGCCATCACCCTCTCGCTGCTCTACTACGCTCCCAACTCCCCCTCCTTGGGCCGCTTCCTGGAGGACCTCCACGAGGCCAACGGGGCCGCGGGGCAGAGGACCGCCCGAGGTGGGGCCGCGCCGGAGGTAGACGTGCCGGACGTACCAGCTGTGGCCCAGCGTTCGAGCGGCCGGAAGACCGCGCGAAACGGCCGCCGTCCTACCTCGGGCTGGAGTGGTTCCCCGGGGTGGGCTGCCTGGACGCCTCCAACCCTCAGACGATCGCCTCATGGCCGCTCGTACGCGCGGGTGGCAGACGCGCGGGCGCCCGGCTTCGGGGCGCTGTGGACCTACGTCTCCACCCCGTGCGCGACCTGGCCGGCGAAGGACCCGAACAGGTACCAGGGTCCCTGGGACAAGGAGACGGCAAACCCGCTGCTCCTGGTCGGCAACAGCAGGGGGGACCCGGCAACCCCGTACGACGACGCGCGGACCACGGCCACCCGGAGGCTCGCAGACGCCAGGCTGCTCACGCTGAATTCTTACGGCCATACTGCCTCCTACGGGGGCCAGAGCCGCTGCATAGACGCGGCGGTGGACCGTTACTTCGTGGAGGGTAAGCTCCCCCCGAAAGGCAAGGTGTGCCAGCCCAACTTCGGACCGTTCGCCCCCTCGCCCCGTCTTTCAAAGTAGCGCACCGCGCAGCACTAAAGCGATTTGCAGAGGTCAATACCTCTGCAAATCGCTTTAGTGCGACCCATAATCCTCAGCGATCTCCTCCACCTCGTAGAACCAGCACAGCTGCCGATCGCCCCCTTCGAGCAAGACATCGAGGGCGGGGTAGCTGGGGTCTCCCCATCTCTTGACGATGGTGCCCTCCCGGTCCCGCAAGCTCGCCGTGCGAGTGTCCTCTCTGACCCTCACCCGTTTGCCGATCTGCGCCACTTCTGACCTCATGTGGATCTCACGCTCTCCGCTCCCTTCCGCCGATCAGAGTGCTGACACCGAATCCAGCATATCCCTTTGCGAGAGGCGCGCCATTGGTCTTAGCCCTACTCCCGAAGAGAGCGCCAGCGAGCAGCTCCCGACCAGCCGACGTATTCACCCGGATTCGGTATGACTCTCGGATGCCACATCCTCGGCCTGCACTACTGATGCTCCCAGAGCATAAGGGCATTGCCGTCGGGGTCGCGGAACATCGCTTGCGTCCCCCTGGGCGTCTCTGTGGGGGGTAACTCGAAGTCGATGCCCCTGGCGAGAAGCTCCTCGTACGCCGCTCGGATGTCGACGGTGGCCAAGACGACGACCCGGTACATGCCGGGGAGCATGCTGGCTGACCAGGTCACCAGCATCAGCGAGGTCACGGAGTTCACGGGGGCCACTTCCGACCAGAGCAGCCCCTCTCTCCACGTATTGTCCACCAGCAGTTCGAAGCCCAGGGTGTCCACGTAGAATTCCTTGGCCTGGTCCTGGTCGCTGACCGGCACCGACACCGATTCGACTTGCACGCTCTCGATCATCTTCTCTCCCTGTCAGACCCCGCGGTTTGGTAGCGAGCCACGCTGAGTCAGTGGTCCCATAGAATGTGCTGTCGATTGCGTCATACGGGCAGTCTAGACGGCGACTGTTAACCGGGCGTTATCTGGGGCCCTCAAAGCATAGTTAGAATTGAGTATTTGTTGGGAGGTTTGGTCCGCATTCTCCTCACACTCTACCTCTCCCTATCCCGGCGTCGCGGGCGCGGATGACGGCCTGCGCCCTGTCTGCGACCTGTAGTTTGACCAGGATGTTGGAGACGTGGTTTCTGACCGTCTTCAGGGTCACGAACAGTTGCCTGGCTATCTCCTGGTTGCTCTTGCCCTGCGCCACCAGGGAGAGGACCTCCTCTTCGCGCTCGGTGAGTTCCGGAAAGGCGCGCCGGGGCGCAGCCGGCCCTGGGACGGAAAAGTAACCAATGATGCGCTCGGCCACCCCGGGGCCGAAGACGGCTTCCCCGCTTGCCACGGCCCGGATGGCGTGCACTACCTCCTCGCCGCCGGAATCCTTCAAGAGGTAGCCTTTGGCCCCGGCACGCATCGCGGCGAACACCGAATCGTCGTCCTCGAACATGGTGAGCACCAACACGCCCATCTGCGGGCTTGCCTTCTGGATCTCGCGGGTGGCCTCTATGCCATTCAGGCCTGGCATCTTTATGTCCATGAGTATGACGTGGGGGCCCAACTGGTGGGCCAGCTCCACCGCTTCGTCGCCGCTCGCGGCCTCTCCCACAACCGCAATGTCGGCCACCCGGTCGAGGCGGCCGCGCATGCCCTCGCGAAAGAGGGGGTGGTCGTCGGCTATCAGAACGCGAACGGTATTCTTCATGCTCCCTCAGTTCTCTTTACGGGGACATCTTCTGTGGTCTGGAAGGGCAGGAGCGCCTTGACCAGGGTACCTTTCCCCGAAAGGGACTTTACTGTACACCTGCCTCCGAGCTCTTCGGTTCGCTCGCGCATCGAGATCATCCCGACTCCCGCCCTATCGTCGTCCCGGATACCCCTCCCATCGTCTTCGACCTCCAGGCTGAGGGCGCGAGCCTCCTCGTCCAGGCGTATGCGAATCGAGCAGGTGCTCGCCTGCGCGTGGCGAACCACGTTGGCCAGGGCCTCCTGGGCTATCCTGTAGCATGCCACCTCCACGGCCGCGGGCAATTGCGACAGTTGCTCCGGGTTTTCTACAGACACGCGCAAGCCCGCCGTTCCGTACTGGATCGCCCCTTCCCTCAGGGCCTCGACGAGGCCGAGTTCGTCGAGGGCTGGCGGCCTGAGGGCGTGGACCGAGTGTCTGACGTCCGAGACGATCTCCCTTGCCCGCTCGGAGAGTTTCGCCATCAGGGCTGAGGCTCCTGGGTTGTCCGAAACGAGATCGCCCGCGGTTTCGAGCTCGAGCATGAGCGCGGCCAATTGGGGACCCACGCCATCGTGCAGGTCCCTTCTCAGCCGCCGCCTCTCCTCCTCCCTGGCGCTGATGAGTCCTTCTCTCGACCTCTGCAGCTCCGTGTTTGCTACCTTGAGGTCCGCGCTTGCGCGAAAGGCCTGCGTACGGCTGCGCGCGAGCATCCACGTGATGCCGAAGAGCAAGAGACTCACACTGACACCGCTCACGAGCACGAAGGCGGGTAGGTTGCTCTTGGCCCCTCTCTCGAAGGCTGGCAGCGTAGCGAAGTACAGGGTCCACTCGCGTGTCCCGAGTTGTGTCCCGGCAACTTTCATGTGCCTCTTCTCGAAGAAGGCCGCGTTCCCTTTCTCTCCGGCGTTCCTCACATCATTGTTGCCGTAGAGCAGCGAGCTCGATGCCGCGTCCCCACTATCGTAGACCTCGAAGTCTATGGCGGGGTGGAAGGTTTTCCCGAAGGTGTGGGCGAAAAGCTCATCCGCCCTGAAGGTGCCAACGACGAACCCTCTCAGGGTGCGCCGCCGTTCGGCAACGCTGCCCCCTGGCTCGCCCTCTTGGTATGCTGGCAGATCCTCCTGGTAGACCGGCAGATACACCACAAAACCTTTCTCTGGGACCGGGTCCGTCTCCGAGTGTGAGGAAGCATCGGTCAATACGTAGTCCATCCCCGTCGCCTGCGGCGTGGCGGTGTCTCGCGCATGGTCCATGACGGAGCGGTGGGCGGGATCCGAGTACGCATCATAGCCGACCATCCTCCGGTTGGCCTCGCTGGAGGGCGCCACGAACTCCAGGGGGAAGTAAGCGGATCGTTCTCCATCCAGTTCTGGCCACAGGTCCCGCAGGCCCTCCTCCCGGATCTCTCGGGAGTAGGCCTCCCTCTCCGCAGGGCTCACGTACTTGGCAAAGCCAAACGACTGGAGCCCCTCAAGGCGGGTCTGCGGTTCTATGCTCTTCACGTAAGCATCCCACTCGTTTTGCTCGACCGAATCGCTCCCGAGGAACAACCCGCGGGCGCCGAACATCGCGTCGAGATTGCCCTTCACACGACGGTAGATGGCTGCCTTCGTCGCCTGGATGGTCTCGTCGAACCGGGCGCGGTTCTGCGCTTCGACGCTCTGGCGCACGTAGTACCAGGAGGCGAGGGCCGTAAGCAGGAGAGAGATTATCAGCACCGCATAGGCCGGCGCTCCGCGCCGCAGGTGGCGTCCGAACCGGGCCAGCCCCGACCTCAGCGCCGCAGCGTTCGACCTACCCACACCAAATACCACCAGCGACCGGCCGTGCCCTAGCGGCGGGCGGCCAGAGGTTAAGCACTGGGGTGGAGGCCATCACGTCCCCACTCTCGTCAGACCCCGTCATATCAGGCTGTGACCTCATATGATCGCACCGGACGTGGCCCCGTGCATCCGCGTCCTCGACAGCTTCTCTGCTTCCCTGAAGGTTCGACGGACTCAATTGCTCTCTCCGTGCCTCAGTTGGCTGGCCATCTTCTTCTCGTTCTCTCGAAGTCCGTCTCACACTTGGCCTCTGCCGCAAGCTTAGACGGGAGGGTGTCCCGCCGTCATGGGCACGATTCCCGAGTTTGACGGGACTATCTTCCCGAGCGGCCCGGGATCGGCCCCGCCACATGCGCTGGCGGGAAGGCGTCCCGCCGTCATCGGCGCGACTCCCGACTTGGACGGAACTATCTTCCCGAGCACTTCGGGATGGGTGCTCATGACGGCGGGATCTGCCGTTTCTAGGCTTCTTTTTGTAGTGGCAGCGATCTCTGGCGAGGGGTCTCTTCTCCACCAGAGACGAAAGAGAGGAGTGGCCATGAACGACCCGACCTCCAACCTCGAGCAGGCCCAGCGCCGAGGAGGCGCCGTGGGAAAGGGGGGTGTACTGGCGACCACGATAAGACGTTGCGCATGCGTGTCGGCCCTGATCCTACTGTTGCTGACTATTGGAGCCGGTAGTATGCCGAGTCGTGAGACCGGGGCACAGGAATTTACGCTCCAGACCTTGAGCAAGCCCGCCTGGGCGGACACATCGGCCGACAAGGAGCTGGTGGATGAGGGCGTACTTTCGACGAGGGCACGTCACAAAACACACTGACAGGCAAATAAGAAGGCGAGACGGGCGATTCGCGGAGATATTAGCCTACCGTGAATCGCCTCCTCTTGATGCAAACATACCTCGTTCGGCCACCCAGGCGGAGAGCCGTGAGCGAGAGTTCAAGCCGAGCCTCTTGAGGATCTTGGCAACGTGGGAGGCCACCGTGTGCTCGGAGATGGAGAGCTCTGCGGCGATCTGGCGGTTGGTGAGTCCGCGGGAGACCAGCATCGCAACCTCCTCGCCGCGGGGGGTGAGCGCAGGGGAAGCCACTTTAGCCTGGCGGCGGGTGGGCGGTGGCGGCGAGACGGGATCCTCTTCGCGGAGGGAGTACTCGATGGCCTGCTCGGGAAGCATGGCCCGACCTTCTGCCAACGCCACCTGCCACGCGGCCTCACCCAGGCTGGAACGTGCGGCGGCCAGATAAGGGGCCAGTACCTTACGGTGTTCGGGCTGCAAGAGCACCCCGATCTCTTCACGCAGCGCCTCGGCCACCCCCCACAGCCGCGCCGCACTTTGCGCCATGTCCCTGGCTCCGGCCCCACCTGCCATTATCTCCAGGCAGTCGGCGATGTGCTGCCTGTCTTCGGCTCTCTGGAGCAACTCCAGGCTCTCCTCGCTCAGCACCCGTACCCGTCTATGGTCACCCCGGGCCAACGCCGCAAGGGCCGAATGCATGAGGCTGATGGCGATGTTCGAGTTATCACCGATCTCTCGGAACAACACCAGGCTCTCATCGAGCAACACCGCCGCCCGTTCGGGACTGCCATGGACCAACTTCGTGATCCCAAGATTACCCAGGGAGGTCGCGGTCCTCCTTACGTTTCCAATCCCCCGGCTCAACACCAGGGCTTCACCGAAGTACGATATCGACTGCTCCGGATCTCCCTTGGCTGATGCCAATACTCCGAGGCTGTCGAGTATGCCAATAACATCTTCTCTACTTCCCAGCTCTCGGTGTAATGCCAAACTCTCTTCCAGCAGCGAGGTTGCCCGCTGGTAGTTCCCCCGGTCCAGCGCCAAAGATCCCAGATCGCCGAGCGCGTTCGCAACGCCCCTCTTGTGGTTGGAATTTCGGTACAACTCCAGGCTCTCCTCGTATGCTAGACGTGCTCGCTCGTAGTCGCCTTGCGGCTCCGCTATCCATCCCAACCCATCGAGAGCCCTGGCACGCACGGTCGCCGGTACCGTTTCGCTGCGCGCGGCCGCCTCAAGGTACGTTCTGCCCTCGCTCAGATAACCTCGCGTGTACCAGAAAAGGCGCAAAGCGCCCGCCATCCGGGGTCCCAGATCCATCGCCCGCCCGAGCGCCCAGGAGAGCGCGGCCCTGAGGTTGTCGTGCTCTGTCTCCAGACGGTCCAACCACTCGACCTGCCGCGGTCCCTGGAGCTCCGGCTCGGCCTCTTCGGCCAGGGCGAGGAAGAAGGCGACGTGCCTGCTCCCGACTGCCTCGGCTTCCCCGCTCACCACTAGTTTTTCCCTGGCATACTGCCTGACGGGCTCGAGTAGTCTGTAGCGTGCCCCCCACTCCCAACTTTCTTCGGCCACCACTAGCGACTTCTTCACCAGAATAATGAGCAGTTCCAGTACATCCTCTTCCTCGATTGCTCCTAGCGCTCCGACACTCTCTGCCGCTTCCAGGGTGAGGCCGCCGGCGAACGCGGAGAGCCTCCCGAACAGCGCTTGCTCGGGCTCGCCAAGCGACTCGTAACTCCAGTCCAGCGTCGCCCTCAGGGTCCGTTGGCGGCTCTCCGCGGTCGGGTCGCCGCCTGTAAGCAGTTTCAGGGAGTGTCCGAGTCGCTCGGAGATCTGCTCCGCGGAGAGCATTCCGACCCTCGCCGCCGCAAGCTCTATGGCGAGCGGTATACCCTCCAGTCTCGTGCATACCCGGGCTACCGCCCTGGCATTGTCGGGCGTGAGTTCGAAGCCTGGATGCCCTTTCGAGGCACGGTCGGCGAACAGCAGCGCCGACTCGTAGCCTTCGAGCTCCTCCACCGTAGGAGCCTCTTCAGCGCCTGGTGCGGAGAGGGAGGGTACCGGCCAACTGAGCTCCCCGATCACGCCAAGACGCTCCCGGCTGGTGGCAAGCACCCGTATGCGCGGACAAGAGTCGAGGAGGGCCATCGTCAGTTGTGTTGCGGCGTCGACGAGGTGCTCGCAATTGTCCAGGAGGAGCAGCATCTGCTTGTCGCCCAAGGTGTCGAGGAGGCTATCCAGGAAGGAGCGGCCTGGTTGCTCGTGTACCCCTAGGGTCCCGGCCACCTCCTGGGCGACCATCTCGGGCTCGGAGAGTGGTGCGAGTTCGACCAGCCACACCCCGTCTGGGTAGATACCGACAAAGTCCCTGGCCACCTCCAGAGCCAGTCGCGTCTTGCCCGAACCTCCCGCGCCCGTCAGGGTCAGAAGGCGCGTCATAGAGAGCGTCCTCCTGACCTCGATCATCTCTCGTCCGCGCCCGACGAAGCTGGTCCGCCGCGAGGGCAAGTTGTGCCTGCTGCCATCGGACGCTCCCCCGCTGGAGGGAGCGGCGAGCGAGGTCGGGGGTGGTGAAAACTCCCCTGCCGCGATCTCATCGCGCAGACGGCGGGTGGAGGCGCCAGGCTGCGTACCGAAGGTTTCCCGGAGGACCTTCGAGAACTGCTCGTACTGGGCGAGCGCCTCTTGCTGTCTGCCGGAGAGCGCATATTGGCCCATCAGCCCAGCGTGCGCCTCCTCGTTTGTAGGCTCCACCGTCAAGGACCTCTGTAGCGTCTCGACGCCCCTTCCGTACTCGCCTCGATCCCCGTACAGGCCAGCCAGGTCGATCAGCGCAGAGTGGAACATGCCTCCAAGCTCCCTGCGCCTGGTCTCCACCCACTCCTCGTAGCGGTCATCGGGCAAGAGTTCGCCCGTATACAGCTCGATGGCTACCCTGTGGGCCGCTGGCTCACGGGAGCGCCTCGCCGTCGCAGCCGCCTCCTCGAAGGCCTCCACGTCCACCCACAGTTCACCCCCCGGGCACAACGCGAGTGACCCGTCCTCAAGACCCAGGTAGCGGGAGCCAGCAACCCGGTTGGGTCCAAGGGCCCGGCGCGCCGCGTGAAGGGCCTGACGCAGGTTGTTGGCAGCCGCCCTACTACCCAGCTCCGGCCACAGAACATCAAGCACCTGCTCGCGGTGCATACGGTGCCCCGAAGAGAGGGCGAGCAGCTTCACGAGGCTTGCCGCCTTCCTTAGCCGCCACACTCCCTTCTCTATAGTCTGAGAGCCCACAGAGACGCTAAAGCCGCCGAGCAGTCTGACACGCACGGGCTCCGGCGGCCCTTTGGTGGGGCCATGCGCTGGGGAGGTTTCTCGTGGTGTCCTTTTAGGCTGCATCTTCCTGGAGGTCCGGTGCTTTGCTCGCCCCACGACGAGGACGTCCTTCTCACGGCGTCGGTGTGCCCATCCACCCGACTGTCGCTATTGTAACGAGTGGTTCAACTCCGCGTAAGAGATCCAACACCGATTCCTTACCTGCCTGACCTTCATGCTAGAGTGTGCCCCACACCAGGCAGCTCTTGCCACACGGCAGGTGCAGGGACATCGGGCGGGGATGCGGGCACCGCTTGCGATTCCCACCGCAGCATCAGGCTACAGGCATCAGCCGGGTTCGTGGCGTGAGTCATGGTTTATCGGATCAACTCCACCGAGAGGCCCGTCCACTCGACCTCAGCCCACGGCCGATCGGCCGTGAGCGCCGGCAGTCCGAACCCCACGGCGGTAGCCATGCACGCCCTGTCGGCCAGTCCGAGCCCGAGGCGCCGGGTTCCGTCCCACATCACGGCGGCCACGGCCGCCTCGCGCTCGCCGAAGGGCACGACGGAGAGGCCAAGGGACGCGAGGTCCCCGGCGAACCCGGCCGCCTCCGCTCCTGAGAGGGTCCCGACCGCCAGATACTTCTGAAGGATCTCCGAAAGGTTGACGGCAGAGAGGAACGAACCGTCCAGGCGCCCGGCCACCGTGTCGGCGCCCGGCTCGTCCCTGAGCCATGCGAGCACGGCGGACGCGTCGATCACCGCGGGACCAGAAGCCCCGACGGCGTCCACGCTCACCCCGTCCCGCGTTCGTTCTCGAGTTTCGCTTCTTCGCGCCGCTCGCAGATCAGCTCCTCAGAGAGCACCCGTCCGGCGGGGACGTGGGCGAAGGGACCCTTGAGCCGCCTGACGACGTCCTCGCGTCGCTCCAGAACGAGCCTGCCATCCTCGACACGGGCCATGAGTTCCTGGCCGGGACCAACGCCCAACTCCACCCGTAGGGCCGCCGGTATGACGATCCTGCCCTGCGGCCCAACCCGCACCTTGAGCCTCCTGTTCGTCTCCATGCCCCAATTATGGCACGTAGCTATCAAAGTCGCCACGCCAACACCTTATCTGGCACTACCTACGTGCAAATGCCACAAAAGGCTACCGACCACTACCATTTCCGGGTATCCCAGGGGGATGCGACGTGGACCGTGAGGAAGCTCGTGCTCGTCACCCCCCCGCGAAGACCGGAAGAAGAGCCAGCCGGCCCCGCAAGGTGATCTGCAGTTCTTCGATGTAAGCGGTATACAGCGATTTGCAGAGGTATTGAACCTCTGCAAATCGCGCCGTCAGCGGTTGGCCATCAGCTATCAGCAAGGACAAAACCCTCATCCACGGTTCCCTGGGGTACTACTCCCAAGTCCGAGACCGCCCGAAAATAGTACATTTGAGTGATACGCTCACTCCTCTCTCAGGAGTATCCTGCAGCAGTTGCGTGGCCAGCTGAGGCCGTGTGAAGGCGCAGGACAGCTCCCTGTCCTTCTCTTGGACCAGGGCTAGCTACCCTACCGAAAACCTGTCGCCAGGTAGGAACGCCTCCCCAGAAGCTGGGGCGGTAAAGGAAGAGGGGAAGGTGCATGGCATTCACGCGCAAAGAGTTCTTGAAGCTGGGGCTCGTGGGTGGAGCGGGCCTCGCGCTCTCGTCCAGCACCTCTGCCTCTTCGCCTTTGGGGAGGGCCACCGGGACTACGGGGAATCTGCTGCGCAGCAGGGCGCAATTGCCGAAGCCTTTTACGAGCCCGCTATTCGTGCCCCCTGTCCTGAAGCCGGTGCGCACGGATTCTTGGGAGCGTGGGTCGCGAGCCCCCACGGACTATTACGAGATCACGCACAAAGAAGGAAGGGCCGAGATCCTGCCCGAGCTCACGACGGCGCTCTGGGGCTACGATGGGATCTTCCCCGGCCCCACCATCGAGAGCCGCAGCGGTCGGAAGATCGTCGTGCGCTACCATAATAAGCTGCCGGTCCCGGTCACGACGCACCTGCACGGCGGGAAGACGCCTCCCGGGAGCGACGGCTATCCCACCGACCTAATTCTCCCAAAGAGTAGCTCCTCCCACACCCACCATGAGCACCCTGCCCATCCGGGTTGGTCGTTTCACCGAGCGAGTAAGGACTATGTCTACCCGCTGGAGCAGAGGGCGGCGACCCTCTGGTACCACGACCACCGCATGGACTTCACGGGGCCACAGGTCTGGCGGGGGCTCGCCGGCTTCCACATCATCCGCGACGACGAAGAGGACGATCTGCCGCTCCCGAAGGGCGAGAAGGACGTTCCGCTCATGATCTGCGACCGCTCTTTCGGCGAGGGCGGCTCCTTCCTCTACCCTTCTCTCGATCCCTCGCTACGGGGTAAGCCAGGCGTGAAGCGCAACTACATGGACGGGGTCCTCGGGGACACCATCCTCGTCAACGGCGTTCCCTGGCCCTTTATGGAGGTCTCCAACACCCGCTACCGCTTCCGGATCCTCAATGCCTCGAACGCCCGCCGCTACAGGCTCGCGCTCGATCCCGGGCCGTCCGACGGTCTCCCTTTTGTGCAGGTGGGCAGCGACGGGGGGCTGCTTGGGGCTCCCATCTCCCACCGCACGATCCCTATCGCCCAGGCAGAGCGCTTCGACGTGGTGATCGACTTCTCCAAATACCCAGTGGGAACGAAGGTCACGCTAAAGAACCTCCTCGGCTCGGGCACCACCTCACGGGTTATGCGCTTCCACGTCGTCCGTAAAGAGAAGGAACGGAGCACGGTGCCCGAGCGGCTCTCTGACATGGGTGAGTTCAAGGCCCTTGGCGCGTCAAAAGCGCTTGGCGCGTCGAACGCTCGGCCCACGCGCAAGTTCAGTTTCACCCTGGCTCCGCATAACGGTCACTTAGTGTGGACCATCAATGGCAAGGTGTTCAGTCCCTCACGCATCGACGCCCGCCCCAAGCTGGGCTCGACCGAGATCTGGGAGCTTATGACTGATGTGCACCACCCGGTGCACATCCATCTGGTCCACTTCAAGGTGCTCTCCCGCAACGGCGGAAGACCGCGCCCTACCGACGCCGGCTGGAAGGACACCGTAGACCTGCGACCGGGCGAGGTCGCGCGGGTAGTCCCCCGGTTCCGCGGCTACAAGGGTCGCTACGTCTTCCACTGCCACAACTTAGAGCACGAGGACATGATGATGATGGCCAACTTCGAGGTCGTCTGAAGGCAGCCGCAGAGGCGGAGAGCAGTAAGGAGGCCGGGTGTCCGTATGTTCTTGACCGAAAAGCAGGAGCGCTTCTGCACTTCGCCCGCCGGGCGCTTTAGAGCGTGTCTTGTAGCGTTACCTAAAGTTCGGACGATGTATCATCCTCGCTCCGATGGTATATCCCCACGCATGGGGCGTATACCGATGATCCTCCTTCTATGCGTCGTGGCACTCCCGGCTATCTTCTTGATGGTCGGGTGCACCGATGGAAGTTCCCAAGCCGGCCAAGAAGACCGCGCCCCCCGCAGCGATAACGTCAAGCTCGCCCTGGTCCCCGAGCACGACTCCGGGGTGAACGGCACCGCCTCCTTCGAGGAGATCTCAGAAGGAGTCCTCGTGAAGCTCGAGCTGCGCGGCTTGCCTACGCCCAACACGTTCTACCTCGCCCATATCCATCCTGGCACCTGCGCGCAAGAAGCGGAAGAAGGGCAGCCCCACGAGCATGGCGAGCATGCTGAAGAAGGCCACGAGCACGGAGGGCGGATCGAGTCCCCACTCTCGCAGGTGAAGGCCGACTCGGAGGGTCACGGATCGAGCACTACCACGCTGCGTGAGACCTCCGTCGATAAGCTGTTCTCGGGAGAACCCAAGTACGTCAACGTCCACGAGGCGGGCAGTGGAAACCCGCCCATCCTGAGTTGCGCCGACCTGAAGCGCGCAGGGTAGCGAATCGCCGAGAACTGGTGTTAGAAGGGCCGCTTCCCTCCCGTTTCCCGCTAACGCTGGACGACGACGCTTCCCCTCATGTAGGGGTGTGGATTACAGTGGTACGCCCTTTTCCCCACTGTCCTGAAGGTGCGCGAAAACGTCTCCCCCTTGCGCAAAAGTCCAGAGTTAAAAGCTCCGTTGTTCGCCGTGACGGTGTGTGCGGCGCTGTCCCTGTTGATCCACCTGACCCTCGTCCCCCGCTTGATGGTGATGTTGGCCGGCCTGTAGCGGAAGCCTTGGATCTCGACCGTCCTCGTGGGCTGTTGGCTAGCCGTTGGGCTGTTGGCCGCCACGGCCTTGGGCTGTTTGTGCGCCCCTACGGCGGAGACAACGAACGGCGTGCTCACCAGAATCAGCGCCGCCACCGTCACCAAAAAGGCGATACGCCACATAAGTGTAACCTCCTCCTACTTCTCACGCCCCACGCCGGAGATTAGTGCCTAATAGTAGTAGGTCCTGGAAGGCAACACAACCCCCTTGTAACTGATCTCTTGGTGCTATTCTTACCGGTTTTGAGGCGAGAAAGCCTCCCCGTTTACGGGAGAGGATCAATCGCCTGTACGTACCTCCAATAGCGGAGTTTCGCGATATATGTACTCCGCGTGGCGAGAGTCAACGCAACGGTCTTTGATAACCGAATCTTGCCGGTTGAGCGGAGTAGATTCGCTCGTAAAAGATTTGCCGACGAAAGACTTTAGAGCGGGTGCGAAAACCAAGCACTCGCAAACGAAGTCTATTTCAGACTCGGAGGCCGCAGGGCATACGGACTCCTTAAACGCTCGCGGAGAGACACTAAGACCTCCAACCGGAGGCACGTTTCTGAGAAACGAGAATCCCGCCGCTTTAGCGCATGGGAGTGTCAAGTCCGATCCTCCCGGCCGCGCTCGTCCTCCTCGGCGAGGCGGATCCAGCCAACCACGCTCCAGGGGTAGAAGTAGCGGGAGAACTGGCTCTGGTCCTTGTGGCGCGTCACCAACATGACGATGCCCCTATCGTTTACATCCTCCAGGTACACGGGGGCGGCGGCGCGCAGGTCGCTCGAGAGGGCTTCCGTAGTCTCGATCATCACCTCGTGGCCAATCCACGCCTCCGGAATTATCTCATTCGAGTCCGAAGCGCCTGGCCTCTCCCTGTCCATCACTACACCCTACCGTCCTTCCCAGTCGCCCTTAGTTTGTAGTCCCATAAGCTATCATCCGGTGCTGGACGAGCGCCGTCTAAAGCGATTAGCAGAGGTCAAAACCTCTGCTAATCGCGCACTTCAGCACTTCAGCAAGCAAATGCTGAAATGCTGAAATGCTGAAATGCTGAAATGCTGAAATGCTGAAATGCTGAAATGCTGAAATGCTGAAATGCTGAAATGCTGAAATGCTTGCAATGGGGTTCAATCCCATTGCAAGCTGCTATATGCGGCTATCGTTCGATAGCCCGACTGGCTAGACCCTCGAGACGTTGTCCGCCTGCATGCCCTTCTGACCTTGGGTAGCCTCGAAGGAGACCTTGGCACCCTCGTCTAGGCTCTTGAAGCCTTCTCCCGCTATACCCGAATGGTGCACGAAGAGGTCCTCGCCCCCCTCGTCCGGGGTGATGAAACCGTAGCCTTTATCGTCGGAGAACCACTTTACCGTTCCTTGGGCCATCTCTGGAGCCCACCTTTCTCTTCTGGGGCTCCACCGCAATAAAAAACCGCTCCTCAAGTTGGGAGCGGCGCTTCGGTCACCATAAAACCCACATCTCTAACTGCGCACTGATTGTACCATGAATGAGGCCGGAACCCCACAGAGTCCCGGCCCGAAAACCCGGCGCCTCCGGTAGCGTAGAATATTCCGTAGCCGAACGGGAGGTGAAGATGGAACGGGAAGATGCCGGGTTCAGGGCGGCAAACGAGCGGATAACGACCATGGCCGAGGATCTGCGCAAGGCGGAGCTGGTGCGCGACAGGCTGGAGGGGTTGGACGAGCTGATGGGCTCCTACCCAGAAGGCCACGACATGCGGGCACGCCTTGAGGCATTGCATATCGGGCAGGCGCTCGAAGGGGTCCAGGAAGACATCCGGAGACTCATGGACGCCCTCCAGCACCCCCGAGGCACTTGAGACCCAGCCGAGGCCGTGTTGTCGCTCCAGCGTTGCGCCTATGCCATCTTCCGGGCATCGAGGGTCAGGAGGAGTATCTCCCCTGAGCGGGCGATGGTGCCCTGTAGGGCGACGCTCCTAGCACTGTCTTCCACCTGCTCCAACTTCTGAGGCAGCTCAGCCATGGAGGAGAACTCGCGGGAGAGGCCAGCCAGCCCCCGACGGTAGAGCGCGGGGCACTCGTGGGATAGACCGCGATACCCATGTCCCTGAGACGAAGCTCCTCGTCCAACTTGAGCCACGGCGTCCCTGGCTCGGCCTCTACCCCCTCAGGTCGCGCCACTTTTTCTTCGCCACGCGCGTACCTCCTCGACGCCGGATCCGCCTTCGATTGTATGGTGCAGCGGGCAAGTTTTCCCGAGCAGGCTTGGGCATTTGGCTGATCAAGATTACTCAGAGTTCCTCTTCCGCGGCTTGCAACGTATCATGGTGACCTGTGGCTGTTCGAGACTATGAGGTGATCTTCGTCGGCGGTGGCCTGGCGGCCATGCTGCTTCTGCGCGAGCTCGGGCCGGCGTTGTCCGGACGGGTTGCGGTCCTCGACCCGTACCCGCTCTCGGAACGGCCGACCGTTCACTGGAGCTACTGGAGCCACTTTTCGACCCTCTACGACCGGTTCGCCGTCGGAAGCTGGCGGAAGGCCAGGGTGGCGCAGATGCCGGCCGAGCCCGTTGCGCCGTACACCCTGCGCCTGGTGCGCTCGACCGATGTGTTCGCCCACATAGTAGAAGAACTGAGAACCGTGTCCATCGAGTGGCTACGTGCCTCGGCCCGTTCGGTCGAGTGCCAGGATGACGGAACTTACGAGGTCATTACGGACGCCGGTGCGGTACGTGCCGGCTGGGTGTTCGACAGCGCGCAGGACGTCGAGCCCGCTTTTCCGTCCCCACACCGGCCCAGGGCGGTGCTGAGCGGCACCGGCGTCCGGGTCACCGCCGACCGGCCGGTATTCGACGCGGCGGCCGCAACCCTGTTCGACCCGCTCGATGAACGGTCCTTCGCCTACCTGCTGCCCTTGAGTCACTCCGAGGCCCTGCTCGAGTCTGCCACGTTCGATTCGAGCATCCAGAAAGAGGACGAGACACCGTTACTGCGGTACCTGCGGACCCGGTATCCGGAGGCTACCTTCCACGTCACCCACACGGAGCACGGCCACATACCGCTCGGGTTCGCACCTTCGCGAACCGCCGGACCGCGGCACGTGCTGCTGGGCACCAAGCGCGGTCTAGTCAAGCCCAGCGCCGGCTACGGAGTGGTTCGCATGGCCCAAGAGAGCGAACGCCTGGCCGGGCTCTGGAAGCAGGGCCGGCCGCTGCCGCCAAGCCAACGATCCTCCCTGCGGTGGCGGCTCCTCGACGTGGGATTCTTGCAACTCGCCGCGCATGACCCCCGGCGGCCACTGGCTCTGCTTCACAACGTAATGCACGCCGTTTCCCTCGTCCAATCGTTGCGCTTCATCGACGAGGAGCTTCCACCGCGACAGCTGGCGGCGGTCTTCGGGTCCGCGCTCCCGGCCGTGCTCGGAGTCCACTGACAGGGTGCTGAGCGACGTAGTGGTGGATAAACCCACCCTCATAACCAGCCTGTCCCGCGAGGCAGCGTGAATGGCTAAAATCGAACTCTACGAGGTCGGGTGAATAAAGCCTGTAGTGGAAGGGCCGGAGCTGCTAAGAGCACCGGCTTTCTGTAGCGCCCATTCGTACCGACTATCGCCGGGCGTGCTTCGGAGAGATCAATCCCCAAGGTTGCCCAGGAACTGGGTATAGCCGACGAGTCCCTGAGGAGGTGGATCAGGCAGTACGAGTCCCACGCCGGTGAGCGCGAGGGACTCACTACCGAAGAGCGCCAGGAGTTGAGCAAGCTCCGGCGAGAGGTCAGGGTCCCAAAACAAGAGAGGGAGTTCCTGAAAAAAAGCTAGGGAAGCCTTTGGCTCGTCTTCTTCGCGAGGGAGGAGGGGACTCGGTGAGTTGCTACATGCTCATCGAGGCGGAGAGAACCAGCTTCCCCGTTCATCTCATGTGCCGGATGCTCGGCGTATCCAGAAGCGGCTACTACGATTGGAGGGACAGGCCGCCCTCTAGGAGGAACCGTGAGAATGCCACCCTAGCCGGCAAGATCCGCCATGGACGCTCTCGGGATGGCCGTCTGGAGAAGGAAGCCCGCTCCCGGCCTGGCGCATCATTCCGATCAGGCTGCCTTCGGCAGCTCGCAGGGACAACATGGGCCGTAGGGAGGGGGGAGAATCTACGGAAACCATGTTGCCCCACAAATATTCTACCCTCAAAGTCGCTAAAGCGTGAGCTATACCTCAGGTAGAGACTTAAGAGATTCGGGGCGACGGCTGCCGTTGGCAGAGCCGTTGGCGATTGGAGAGCTTGATGTCAGTGGGAGGAGAACGCAGAACGTGCTCCCTGAGTCGGGGCTACTGAGGACGTCGATCTGGCCCCCGAGGTGGTCGGTGATCTCGCGTGCCAGGGCGAGCCCGAGGCCAGTACCGTCGGCGCGCGAGGAGCCCTGGGCCCGGTAGAAGCGGTCGAAGATGTAGGGTATTTCGGGTTCAGGGATGCCGCAGCCGCGGTCGGTTACGCTGATAGCGACGCGCCTGTTCTCGCGGGAGAGACCGAGGTCGACGGGCGAGCCTTCGTCGGAGTACTTCAGGGCGTTGTCCACGAGGATAGAGATCGCCCTGTGGAGCTGGTTCGGGTCGGTCTTTACGAGTGGCACGTCCTCATCGGCCCTTATGTTCAGTTGCCGGCCGGTGTAGCCGAAGTCCCTGCGCAGCCCGTGGAGCAGGTCTTCGAGGTCGACTTCCTCGGTCCTGAAGGTGACCGCGTTGGCGTCGAGGCGCGAGAGGTCGAGCAGGGTGCGTGCCAGGTTTTGCAGGCGGTTGGTCTGGACGCGCATGTCGTTCAGGAACTCCGCCCTGACCCTTTCGTCCTCCTCGTCCTCCAGCATCTCCAGGTAGCCGGAGAGGGCCGTCAGGGGCGTCTTGAGCTCGTGGGAGGCGTTGGCTATGAACTCGGCCTTCACGCGCTGCATGTGGAGATCTTCGGTGACGTCGCGCAGGATGGCGAGCGCCCCGTCTTCGAGGGGGGCTGCCCGGATCTCGATCAGCCTCTCCCCCGCCTCCGCTGCTGGCTCGGTCACGGGACCGCTGTAGTGGGTCTTGGCGAGCACCTCCTGAAGACGGTTGTGGAAGGCGTGGTCCGAGGACTCCAGAAGCTTCTCCGCGCGGGGGTTCTGGAAGACCAGGTTCAAATCTCTGTCCACGCCCACGACCGCGTCGGTCATGCCGTCGAGTATCGTCCTGCCGCGCTCCTTCTCCTGCTCTACCTGGTCGAAGGCGCGCTTCAAAGAGATGGCCATCGCGTTGAACGTCGCGCCAAGGGAGCCGACCTCGTCCTCGACGCGGGAGGTTATCCTCTCGTCGAAGTGGCCCGCGGCCAGGTTCTCGGCCGCCAGCCCCAGACGGCTGACGCGACGGGAGATAAGAACCGCGGCGAAGTACCCGGCGAACCCCGCGATGAGCAGCGCCAGGACACCGGCTAGCAGGGCCAGCCGCTCTATGGTGTTGAGCGCCGCCCGCACGTTCTCTATGTCGTTCTGCGTGTAGTACTTGACGAAGACTATTGCCCGAGGCTGGGACTCGTCCTTGTTCCCGACGCCTACGTTTATGGGATGGGCGTAGGTGGCCATCAACTGTCCCTTGTGGATGCCCGTCTCGACCTGGTCCATGGCGTCGCTCGGCCTTCTCGGCTCCTCCACGGCCCGCCTCACTGGCCCGGGCGACCAGTCGTCCAGGTTCCCCTGCGTCGGGGTTTGAGGTCCACCATTGCCCTCGGCCTGGACAATGCCCGACTGCAACCCGTGGGAGCGGGCGAACGAGTTGATGCGCTGCTCGGAGAGATCTTCGCCCCGCTCGTTCAACCTCTGTATCTGGTCTTCGAACTGATCCCCCACCTGCTTGAAGGCGGCCTCGCTCGAGCGGTTCAGGGTCTCGCGGAGGATAGGGTGCACGATCTCGTAGGCCGTTATGGCGGCGAAGGCGGTCACGAGCACGAAGAGCACCGTGAGCCAGACGCGCATGCTCAGGCGGGGCCTGAACTCAGCGTCTCCCTTCGGAGCGAGAAGCTTCCTGGCCCTCTGCCAGGGGTTGAGGTCCCGGCCCTTCCCCGAAGCTCCCTCCCTAGCGGAAAACATATCCGACACCCCGCGCGGTGTGGATGAACTCGGGATTTCTGGGGTCGCGCTCTATCTTCTCACGGAGGTGGCGGATGTGGACGTCCACCGTGCGTTCGTCGCGGAACTCGTCGCCCCACACCCTGCGCAAGAGGGCGCTGCGCGAGAACACCCTGCCGGGGCTCGAGGCGAGGGTCACCAGAAGCTCGAACTCCGTATAGGTGAGATCCACCTCTTCGCCGTCGGCCGACACCCTGCGGCTAGGGAGGTTGATCCTGAGCCTGTCGTAGGTCAGTTCGTCGGGGCGCTGGCCCGCCGGTACGGCGGCCCGGCGCATGATCGCCCTCACGCGCGCCACCAGCTCCCTGACGGCGAAGGGCTTGGTGACGTAGTCGTCCGCGCCGAGCTCGAGGCCGACGACCCTGTCTATCTCGTCGTCGCGGGCCGTAAGCATGATGACGGGCACGTCGCTCTGGGCCCTGATCCTCCTTATTACCTCGGTGCCGTCGAGCTTGGGGAGCATGATGTCGAGCACGATCAGGTGCGGCTCGTAGGTCTTGAACGCTTCTAGGGCGGCCTCGCCGTCGCCGGCCACCTGGACCTGGAAGCCCTCGCGTTCTAGGGCGTGTGTGAGCATCTTCTGGAGCGAAGGC
Organism: uncultured Rubrobacteraceae bacterium; assembly: GCA_963840835.1. Taxonomy (GTDB): domain Bacteria; phylum Actinomycetota; class Rubrobacteria; order Rubrobacterales; family Rubrobacteraceae; genus Rubrobacter_D. The sequence continues at coordinate 264,459 of CAWJAM010000006.1, forward strand.
TCGTCGTCGACCAGAAGGATCTTGCGCGTCACACCCTGTAGACCCTGTACCATTCCCGGCTAAACCCTTTTCTCGTACACCGGAACCAACGATTCGTTTGTCCCTATTCTAGCATGAGGGACCATGGAGCCTCCCTGTTTCGGGCCATCACGCCAGAGGGGCCGCGCCCTCCCCCGCAGCCTCGGCGACCCTCTGGGCGACCTTCAGGAGATCCCGGGCCTCCCTGAGGAGCACCGCCTCGACCACAGCCTGCCTGCGCCTGAGATAGGCGGCGACGATCCTTGCCTCGTTTGAGCCTTCTTTGTTGGACCCGTTCTCTGCGGGCCTCGCGAGCGCCTCGCCGGCGAAGCGGGAGAGACCCCCGGTGTCGCCCGGCTCGAAGCCGCGGTGGGCGACCAGACGGCCCCCACACAGGATGAAGACCTCTATCACACCCGGCTCCGTCGACGGGGCGACGACGGCCTGCACGCCCTCGGCGCTGATTACCGCCCTCGAAAGCCTCACCCGCTCTATTCCGGAGATGAGGTCCCGCAGCCTGGCCGCCGCCTCGAACTCGAGCCCGGCCGCCAGTCGCTGCCGCTCCCCGACTAGAGCCCCGAGATGCTCCTCGCCGCCCTCGCCGCGCAACAGCGCGACCACCTCGTCCACGACCTTCAGACGATACTCCTCTTCGCCCATACCCATGCAGGGCGCGCAGCGTCCCATCTGGCCGTAGAAGCAGGCCTCCCCGTCGCCCGGGCACCTCCTGAGCGGGAAGATCCTACCAAGGGCCTCGATGCAAGTGTCGAGAACCCCTGCGCTCCTGTAAGGACCAAGATGAATGAGGCCTTCCTCCGACGGGTTCTCAGAGACCCGCTCGGGTACGGGGTAGGGCTCGCCCAAATCCAGCCTTATGAACCAGCTCGCCTTGTCGTCCCTGCCCACGGAGTTGTAGCGCGGGAGCAGGCGTTTTATCTCCCTGGCCTCGAGGATGAGGGCGTGGAGCTCGCTCTCGGTCTCCTTTACGCGCACCTCGGCCACCTCCTCGACGAGACGCCCGACCTTTCGACGCCCGTCCCCCCCGTTGAAGTAGGTCCTGACGCGGGCCTTCAGATCCTTGGCCTTACCGACGTAGAGCGTGGTGCCGTGCTTGTCGACGAAATAATAGACGCCGGGCGTGTTCGGAACGCCCTTGGCGAGGTGCTGCTTCTGCGGCTTGATGCGGCCCCTTCCCCCGCGGATGGCGACCGCCTCCCCGACACTGTCTATGCCGGCGGAGCGCAGGAGTTTCAGGAGGTTCTTGAACACCTCAGTCGTCGCCGCGGCGTCGGCGAGGGCCCTATGGTTCGGCGCCTGGCGCACGCCGAAGTGGGAAACCAACGCGCTGAGGCGGTAGCGCCTGAGCCCGGGCACCAGGCAGCGGGCCAGCTTCAGGGTGTCGAGCACCTCGTTCGGGAGCTTGATTCCGCCTCTGGCGGCCGTGACGAAGGAGCAGTCGAACTGAACGTTGTGCCCGACCAGGACGCACCCCTCGACGAACTCCTCGAAGCGCGGCATCACCTCGGAGATGGATGGCGCGTCCGCGACCATGCGATCTGTTATGCCGGTCAGGCGCACGACGAAGGGGTCTATGGGCCTTCCCGGGTTGACGAGCGTCGTGAACTGGTCGACCACCTCCCCGCGCACTAGCTTGAGGGCGCCGAACTCCGTGATGCCTCCCCCCTTGCCGGCCGCGGAGCCCGTGGTCTCGACGTCGAAGACCACGTAGGGAGCCTCATTTATCTGGAGCGAGCCGGCGTGGGCGGTCCTCAAGCCCTCGCCCTCCCAGAAGAACCTGGGGTCGCCTTCGACCACCCTCTCCACCAGGGCGCGGGCGCCACCGTTGGGGCTCGCTAGAGAGAGGAATCGTGTAGCTATCTCCTCCGGGCTCACCGGCTCGTGGTCTCTTACGAAGCCGTAGAGACTAGGAGACACGAACCTCCGTCCGCGCCGCGCCGAGCGTAGCCCGAACGCGCACCTTTTTCACCGACTCGGCGATGGTCCTCGCCTGCGTCTGAGTGACGCCGGGGATGACGGCGAGGTTATCGTAGGTGTATTCGGCGTCGAGCAGCCCGCTCGCGAGGACCCTGGCCCGCGTCTTCATTCCGACGCCGGGCATCTTGGTGGTGTGGAAGAGTTTGCCGCGCTGGATGCGCAAGGAGTCGACGCCGACGAGCCTCTCCCCGTCCACGAGACCGCGGCCCAGAGTTTCGGCGAAGATCTCTATCTGTTCCGGGTAGAAGACGCCCCGGCCCATGAGGGATGGCGTCATCGGAAGCGGGTGCATGAGGTTCGCGTTGCGGACGGTCGTGTGGCCAGGAGGCTCCTCAGGCCCTAGCGGATCGGGGTCCCCAAGGCGCCGCGCCCTGACGGCGTGCTCCCACACCTGCTCCTCCAGGTCACCCCCGAGGTCCAGTTCCGTGACCACGGGCTTACCCCTGAAACGGTCGTTGCGGTTGGCGGCATATAGGAAGCGCCGGTCGCTCCTCTCGTTCTCGTAGAACTCGACGACGGCGCGGGCCCTCTTCTCACCCATGCCAGGCAGCCGCGCCAGCGTCTTGAAGTCCCCGCCGGCGAGTATCTCCTGCAGTTCCCCAACGTCGAGCACCTCGGCCGTCTTCGCAGCGGCCCGCTTGTCTACCCCGCGGACCCGTTCCAGGAAGCCCTGCACGCTCTCAGGGCAAACGCCGCGCCTCAGGTGGCCGATCTTGCGCACCGCCGTGAAGGCGTTGTGATCCTCCCAGTGCCACACGTACTCGCGGACCCGCTCGACCGCAGCGGCGTCGTCTGGGACGAACTCGATGGTGACCGCGTCCCCGATGTAGCGGCCATTGGCCCCGGGGAGGTGCTCCGCGGGGTACATTACCTGCACCTTGACCGAAGGCGAATAGAAAGAGAGGTGCACCGGAACCCCCGGTACGACCTCCTTCATCAGCCGCCTGCGGAAGACGTTGTCTTCCAGATCCGTCTCGAACATCGGACTCCAATTTTAGCACGCTACGCCCTTCGGGCTCCGCTCTCAGCACGCCTGCTTCGCAGGCTTGTCAGCACGCTCAGGCTAAAGCCTTCGCTTGTCGGCACGGCGCCTTCGGCTTCGCCTGGGCGCCTTGTCAGGGCGCTTCGGCTTCGCCTCCGCTTGTCAGCTTCTCCTGTCGCAATACTATGGCCTCGATGGGCTCTCCTGGGGGAATGCCGTCTGAGGCGGGGCCGATGAGGGCCAGGGCGTCTGCTTTGGTTAGCGAGCTGACGAGGCCAGAGCCCTGGGACCCGACGGACTCGGCGAGCCAGCCCTTATTTGTACGTCTAAGACTCACCCTCATGGCGTGTAGCCTGCCGAACTTGTTGACGATTTCCTTCTCGAAGTAGACCGCGATGCGCGGTCTCGCCTTGTCTTTGCGGCCCATCATTTCCATGAGGGCGGGACGGACGAAGAGGTCGAAGCAGACCATCGCCGAGACGGGGTTGCCGGGGAGGCCGAAGAGACGGGTCTCGCCGCGGGTGCCGTAGAAGAGGGGCTTGCCCGGCTTGAACTTGACGCCCCAGAATATCTGGTCCACGCCCAACTCGAGCATCGTGCTCTTGACGAGGTCCTTCTCTCCCACCGAGACCCCGCCGCTCGTCACGACGACGTCGGCCGTCTCGAGCGCCTCGTCTATGGCCACGCGCAGGGTGTCCGCGTCGTCGGAGGCGGCGTAGAGGCGGCGGGCCTCGGCACCGGCCTCGCGGGCCGCTGCGACGATGGCGTACGAGTTGGAGTCGAAGATCTCACCTGGGGCGAGGTCCCGGGTCCCCGGCTCGACGAGCTCGGTCCCCGTCGAGAGGACTACCACCTTCGGCCTGCGGTAGACGGGGAGCGCGCCGTATCCCTGGGTCGCCGCGAGGGCAATCTCGGGCGCCCCGACCTCGGTTCCCGCAGCCAGGATCACGTCCCCGCGGCGCGTGTCCTCGCCGGCGGCGCGGATGTTGTTGCCTGGGGCCGGGATCTTCTTGAGGTCGAACTTCTCGCCCCAGCCCGAGGTGTTCTCGACCATCACCACGGCGTCGACCCCGTCGGGGATCACGCCTCCGGTGAAGATCTTGATGGCCTCGCCCTCCCCGACGCTCTTCTTCGCCGGGCGCCCCGCCGGCGCCTCGTCCACCACGTCGAAGACGCGCCCGACTTCGGCGTCCAGGCTGCGAACCGCGTACCCGTCTACGGCGGAGTTGTCGAAGGGTGGCGAGTCGGTCGTTGCCGTGAGGTCTCGGGCGAGCGCGAGCCCGAGGGCCTCCCCGAGCGGCGTCTCCTGCACGGGTAGCCGGGGCGTGCTCTCCATGACCAGCCGTTCGGCTTCGGAGTATTCGATCAGCTTCTCGAAAAGTTGCACCTTTACACCTCGATCAAGCTAGCTCGTCCTTGCCGACACGCTACCACACGGGGGACGGCGTGCGCGGACAATGCTTCCCACGTTCGGGTGGCCCTCTTACTCCGGCAGCAGCGCCATCGCCCGGCCCGGTCCACCCGAGGACCCGGCGATCTTGACCGGCATGAAGATGAAGTAGGCGCCCCTTACCGGCAATTCTCCCAGGTTGGTCAGCATCTCGACGTATCGCATCCCACGGCTCAGTCCCTCCTGGTGGACGGGGACGCCATCGTGGGCGCTGCCGATGCTCGGGGCGTCGATACCTATCGTCTTGACACCACTTTCGTGCAGGTAGATGGCGGTCTCGGGGGCTGGCGCCGGCCAGCCAGGATATTCGCCGGTAACGAGCGAGCCGTGCATATACTTCTCGCCCTCATCGCCCTCGACATAGTAGCGGTCCCAGTCTGTCCTGAAGAGCACGACCTCTCCAGCCCGGAGCGCCCCTTGCTCCTCCTCCCACTCGCGGACGTGGTCGGCGGTGATGAAAGGGCTCACGCCCGGCTCGCCGGCGAGGAACCGCACGTCGATCAAGGCGGCGGGTCCCATCAGGTCTTCCAGCGGCACTTTGTCTCCCGTCTGGTCTCCAAGCGGTCCGGCGAGGTCGAGACCCGAGCCTTCTGGTGGGACGAAGTGCGTCGGGGCGTCGAAGTGGGTGCCGCAGTGCTCGTCCATGACGACGAAGTTGGTCTGGTAGGGGGCGGTGCTCCTCGTCGTGCCCGTCGGTCCTCTCACTTCGGCGAACCAGTTCCAGTTGTGGTGGGCGTAGGTCATGTGCCCTGGCCACGTATTCGGCAGCCGCTCCGATACGGTAGACGAGAGATCCACGACCCTCGACCCCGAGAGCGATGCGAGATCCAAACCTCCTCCTTCCCGATCCCCGTCGTGCCTGACGCTACTCCTCGGCGCCGGCCGCGGCACGCCCGACGCCCCTCGGTGGGGCATTTGGGCGGTTCGCGAACCGCCCAAAAACGTACCGCCCCATCATACACCTCGTCTTCGTCAGAATGCTTCGAGATGTCCTTCGGGGTCGAAGCGCAGGTCCTCCGGGTCGCCGACCACTTCGGTCTCGGCGTTCGCGATCGCCTCGTCGACTATGCTCTCCGAGACGTAGAGGTACTCGAGGTGCAGGGTGTTCTGGATGCGGGCGAAGCGCGTCTCTTCGGGCGGGACGCCCCAGTTGCAGCGGATCGCGGTCCGGAGGGCCTCCTCGTCGCTCGCGAGGACCATCGGCACCTTCGCGCGCTCGACGAACGTGCTCGTGACGACGTTGGCGTTCATGGCCTTGCGTTCGATCCTCTCCGCGAGACGTGTGGTCGTCAGGTCGGCGAGGCCAACCCCGAGGGCGTTGCCGTGCGACTCCTCGCTGACGTCGCCGACGACGATGTATTTGATGGCTGGCGTCCCTGGCTCATCGACGCCGAGGATGCGGAAGCGGCCGATAACGTTGGTGTCCATCCCCGTTCCCGAATAGTTCTTGCCCAGAGAGTCGACGTAGAGCACGTCTATATCCGAGACGGGGAGGGCTGGCATCATATCCATATACTCGGCGAGGAGCTCCGCCTCGCGCTCGTGGATCTCTTCCGTGGGTATGGCTTCCAGGATCGCCGGCTCGTCGTAGGCGTTTTCGACCGTCGCGACGCCGAAGAGGATGTGGCCCGACCGAAGGACCTCGTTCCCGACCTCGACCATAAAATCGCGGATGCCCTCGACTCCGTAGCCGTGCAGCGCGAGCGCCTGCTCGTGCTTGCCCAGGCCGATAGCGGCCATCTTCATCAGGCCGCTCTCTATGTTGGAGCGAAAATCCGTGTGGGCTTTGATCCTGTTGACGAGCACCACGCCGTCGGCCTCAGAGGCGATCCTGTCCATGTACACGGGCACCCCGCGCCCCGTCTCCCCGAGCTCGACGACCTCCATCGACGAACGTATCGGCGCGCCGCAGAGTTCTTCCGTTATGCCCAGAGACTCCAGGATCTCGACCTGTCCCTCCGGCGTGGCCCCGCCGTGGCTGCCCATCGCGGGCACAATGAAGGGCTCGGCCTCCATCTCCTTCAGGATCTCGACGAGGGAACGTATGATCCCATCTATCTGGGCGATGCCGCGGCTGCCTGCGGTGAGCGCGACGCTCATGCCTGGCTTGATGGTGGAGGAGACCTCTTCCTGCCCCAACTGCTCCCGTAGCGCCGCTTCCACGTTCTCGACGCGCGGCCTGGGGAACTTCTGCCTGATCTTGACCACCTTCGGGAACTCCACCCCTAACTCCTCTCTTCCGGATGCTCTTCATCCCCCGCCAGCCTGCGAGCGAGGTCGATGGCGGCGCGGAGGCTCGACGGATCCGCCTCTCCCGTACCGGCGATGTCGAAGGCGGTGCCGTGGTCGACGCTGGTACGGAAGAAGGGCAAACCCACCGTCACGTTGACGCCGGTATCGAAGCCCATCAGCTTTATAGGGATGTGCCCCTGGTCGTGGTATTGCACGACGACGATGTCGAACGCGCCCTTCCTGGCCCGCATCATGACGGTATCTGGCGGATGCGGCCCCGTCACATCGATGCCCTCCCCCGTGGCGGCGGCCACGGCCGGTGCTATCAATTCGGCATCCTCGGTACCGAAGAGCCCGTTCTCCCCGGCGTGGGGGTTCAATCCTGCGACGGCGACCCTGGGGTTCTCGACGCCTAGCTTTCGCAGCGACTCGTGGGCGAGGCGGATGACCGCCAGCTCTCGCTCGGGCCTGACACGTTCTATGGCCTCCCCGAGAGAGACGTGGGTAGAGACGTGGATCACCTTCAGCTCGTCCGTTACTAGCATCATCGCGTAATCCTTCGTGCCGGTTAGCCCGGCCAGGATCTCGGTGTGCCCGGGATACTCGTGGCCTGCGAGGTGCATAGCCTCCTTGTTGAGCGGCGCGGTCGCTATGGCGGCGACGCCCCCGGCTCCCGCAAGCGCTGTCGCCCGCTCGACGTAGCGGAAGGCCGCGTCGCCGGCCCGCGCGTCGAGCTTGCCGAAAGGCAGGTCCCCTGGCAGGTCGGTCTCGGAGATGACGTCTATGGTGTCAGGCTCGAACCCCGCGTCATCGGGTCCCGCGACGGGGTTTACCCGAAGCGGCAGGTCGAGCAGGCGGATCGCACGCTCCAGCAGTCCCGCGTCGCCAACGATGACGACCCGGTTCCCTTCCCGATAATCCGCCTCGGCGAAGGTCTTGGCCAGGATCTCGGGCCCCACCCCTGCCGGGTCTCCCATCGTCACGGCTATAAGGGGTGGCGTCGTCATGAGTTCTCCTTCCCGCCCCGCGAGAGCGCTTTTACTGCCCTCGAGAGTGTATCCTGTTCGCCGAAGCCTCCGGCCTTAGTGACTACGGGGTAAGGGTTCGGCCCGATCAAAGTTCCAATGGGTACCCCGTCCTCGACCTCTCCCCCGAGCAAGATACCGGACGCCCCCAGCAGCCGCGCCACCCCCACGGCCGTCGCCCCTCCGGTTAATACCAGCCCCTCGAAGCGCTCTTCCTCCGAGAGACGCGCGACTATCTCGGCCAGTGGATCGAGAGCCGACCCTCCGGAAGCGTCTTTTTCTTCGGGCGAGTGAACGACCGCGCACGTTCCCCGCGACAGCGCATCCCCCACCGCCGCGACGGCATTTTCCAGATTGCCCCCTCCCGCCTCGACGGCTACGTCCCCGTACTCTTCGACCAGCCGCCGCGCCTGCTCCCGCGCGACGCCGCTCATGCTACCGACCACGACGAGGACCGGACGGGCTGGGACTCTCTGCTCGCCCGCGTCTCTCGCGCGGGGCCCGGGATAGACGCTTCCGAGGGCGAGCGCGAGCCCGGCCGAGCCAACCCACAGCGCCCCGGCCGGGTCGGGCACGGCCCGGACGAGGGTCTCCAGGTCGTCATCGCGCTCCGCATCCACGACTACGCATTCACTCTCCTCTAGAGTCCGGCGCACGAGCTCGGGATCCGCGAGGTCGCCGGCGCCCAGGGTGCCGACGGACGCGAACGCGCCTTCGAGCAGGGTAGGGACGTGGGCCTCCCGAACCGGGGTCTGGGGGTCGTTTCGCATCTCGGTCTCGTCGACGGGGACGCCGTGGACGAGCTGGTTCCCGGCGACGGTGGTACGTCCCGCAGCCGGAAAGGCTGGCGCGACGATAGCGCGTTCGCGCCCCGCGGCCCCGAAGGCGGCCGCAAGTTCGGCGGCCACGTTGCCCCGCAGCGTGGAGTCCACCTTCTTATAGACGAGGCGGGCGTGGCGAACAGCGCGCGCCGCCTCGACGACCCGTTTGGCGGCGGAGCCGGCGGGAATAGCACGAGAGTCGGTGTCGAGGGCGACGGCGTCGAAGCCGAGCGTCTCCGACGCGCCGAAGAGCACGGCGGTCCGGTAACCGGCGCGAACGAGCTGTACACCCGTATCCGCAGCGCCGGTCAGGTCGTCGGCGATGACAGCGATCAGCTTGTCAGCCATCAGCTGTCAGCCACTTGGTGAATTCGGGCAGTACCATTGGCGACGGAACGATGCTTACCGTGAACGACGTTTGGTCCTTGGACGTGAATCTCGCCAGTCGATGGGAAGCTGACGCGCTGACTGCTGAAAGCCTGATGGCTCATTGCGCTAGATATCCTCCATCCACTGGCAATATCGCGCCCGTTACGAACGAGGCCTCATCGGAGGCAAGGAAGAGGATGGCGCTTGCTACCTCTGAAGGCTCGCCGAGCCTGCCTACGGGATGCGCCTCCCTCATGGGGGCAACGTATTCCTCTGGCAGTTCCACGACGGCCTCGGTCGCTATGGTGCCTGGCGCCACGGCGTTGACGCGGATGCCGCTTGCGGCCCACTCCACCGCCAGGTGCTTGGTGATGCCTGAGGCGACGAATTTGGCGGGCCCGTAGGTGGACTGCTGCGGTTGCCCTGCGAGGCCCGAGATGGAGGAGAGGCAGACTATCGAACCTCCCTGCGGCTCCTGCTCCAACATGGCCTCGACGGCGAACTTGCAGGTGAGGAACATGCCCCGCCCGTCCACGGCCATGACGTGGTCCCAATCCTCGGCCGTTGCTTCGACGATGTTGTTTAGCGGGATGATGCCGGCGTTGGCGACGAGCACGTCTATGCGACCGAAGTTCTCGATGGCAGTACGGATCATACGCCGAGCGTCCTCCACGACCGAGACGTCGCCGACGACGGCCTCGATCTCGGCACCGGACGCGGCTAATCGCTCCAGCAGCCGCGAGAGACCGGCCCGATCCACGTCGGTGACGACGAGGCGAGCCCCCTCTCTCGCGAACAACTCGGCGGTAGCCCGCCCGATACCTTTGGCAGCGCCCGTGACGACCGCCGACTTGCCGCGCAGCCGCCCCAGCCCGGCCCCGGCAACGCCGGAAGCACTCTCCACCATGCAGGCTCCTCTTCTCCGATCCGCCGTACCTCAACGTACCAGAACCTCGGGATCACCGCCAGCTCCCGAAGCAGGCGGTGAAGCGGAATCTAGTTCCGAGCCGGGCCGGATTGACACGACCTGGCTGCCTCAACAACATGCGGCGAAGGATCAGGGGAGAGACATGAAGGAGGATGGATATCATAGCCGACGTGGCCGACAGGCTGGGTTCGTGGGAGATCGCTTCCGAGCTGCCGACCAAATACCTGCCCGGTGTCGAATACAGGGACCTTGCGGAACCCTTGCCGTTCCGCAAGGTCGTGGGTGCGAGCGTTATCATACTGGCTACCGTGCTCGGTTCGGGAGAGTTGATCCTCTGGCCCTACATCACCACGCAGGTGGGTATCGGCGTCTTGTGGCTCGCCATCCTCGGGTTCGGGATGCAGTTCTTCCTGAACATGGAGATAGAACGCTACACCCTGGCCACCGGAGAGACCACCGTGACCGGTTTCAGCCGCTTCTGGAAACCCTGGGGAAAGTATTTGTCCTTATCTCGGGGCAATTTTCCCAAATCTCATAGAACAATTCCCACACGTCTATCCCTAAAGGCGCGAGGTGCCGCTCACCTATGGCGTGCAGTCTGTTCTTGAAGTAGCGCGCCTCGGCAGATCTTACTTCATTGGGATCCCGGAGCCATCTCACGGGCGGAGCTACCATTTGCAAGTCGGCAGTAGCCCTGTCTCCCGCTGGACCGCCCACGCCACAGTCGCCCAGCGGATCCCGAACTGCCATTGGGTAGGGTCCGCCTTGCGCGGCGAATTCGATTAGCCCATGGTCGGGCGGATCATGCAAAACACATACAGCCAGAAACCTGTCCCAATCTGAGAAGAATCCTTGCCTAAACCTTTCTGGCACCACCCGACGCTCTAGCCCGTGAAGCTCTTGATCAAAGCTGTATCTGGTTCGGCGCTCCGTCTCGTCCGCCGGGTTTGGGAACGGATGCGGAGTCCAGGTAGGTCTGGGCAGGAAACCAGGCACCGCAGTAATATTCCAGCGCTCGCGCATGGCCTTGATTTCGTTCCAGAAGTCTCCCTGCTGTAGAAAGAGGCCTAGCACAAGCCCGCCCTTGAACCTAACCATCCGCTCGCCTTCATCGGACTTCAGCACCTCTACGCCCATCGATCGCAAGAAATCAAGAAAAGGCATTCGCTGCCGAGAAGGATCAATGGGAGACGTGCGAAAGGTGTCCATTGAGATTCCCTCAGCGCGGCAACGCTCACATACTTCGCATTCGCTAGCACGGCGCAGTTTCCCGGGCTTGCCGTCCTGGGCAAACAGACTCCCCGTGAGTTGTGGCGCGGGGTTGCTAACTCTCGCGGAGCGGCCCGCGCCGCACCTCCTTACTCTGAGTTCTATCCAATTCTAATCGCTCGGCTCATCCCCAGTAAGGTGGGGCACTAAGCCTCGGTTCGGGCGATTTTGTGCTTGCGCGCGTTAAGGGATAAGGAGAATTCAGGGAAGGACTCCGCAAGTTACCCCATCCCGGTCACTTCTGTCGAGAGATACCTGTTAAGCGTAGGATGGTCGGTGGCGAGCCTGGAGGCCGCCAAGGTTGCTCCTCAGGACCGGTGATAGCGGCTCATTATTTGGCTTTGCGCTCCACCGCGGGCGAGTGGCGCCATCCTACTTGCGTACCACGAACACCGGGCAGTGAGCGTGACTAACCACCGACTCCGAAACGCTGCCCATCAGGGCTCTCTTTAGGCCGCCAAGACCTCTGCTACCTATCACGATCGTCCCTACGCCTAGCTCCTCGCTCAGCCTCACGATCTCCTTGTCCGGCTCTCCCGTCTCGAGGTGCGTCTCGGCCACTTTCCCACCGGATTCCCCGACCTGCTTGGCCTGCTCCTCGAGGAACGAACGGGCCTCCCCCTCGGCTTGCTCGGTAACCGAGCGCATGACCTCTTGGGAGTAGACGTGGTGTGCCCTGAGCTCCCTGGGAGACGGAAGCACGTAGGCGATGTGCACCTCCGAGCCTGTGTCCCTGGAGAGTTCGGCGGCCGCCTGTGCCGCCTGGCGTGCCTCCTCGGAGCCGTCGGTGGCCAGAAGGATCTTTGTGGGGAAGATGCTCATCAGGGTAACCTCCTTGCTCGACGCCTTGTCCCTGAGCATCATGATGCCATGCCGAGAAACCCGGCGCATCCGTCCAAGGGCTGTTCCCGAGTTGCGTAGCAGAAGTCGTGTACTCTGAAGTCCGCCTGGGAGGTCTGCGACCTTCGCGCTTATAGTGTTCTCCGAAGTACGGATTCAGTGTCATGGATAGGCGTAGCCCCGTCGGAGAACCTCAGGGCCGGCCGCTGTGATAGCTCTGGTGTCGGCGCGCCAACCTAGCCCACTGTGGGACGCCGTGAGCCTGGCCATCCGTCTTCCCAAGGGCCAGGAAAATGTGTTCTCGCCATATCCTCTACCTGTGCGATCGGTCGCGCAAGGGACCGCTCGGGTTGTCACGAGCATCCGCGCAAGCCAGGAGGTAGCGCTCGCTATGTATTGACATATGGCCGAAACTTAAATAACATGCGTTCGGGGACAAAAGGGGCAAAACTGGGGAGCAAGGAGGAGTATCGTCATGGCCGACACGACGCAACAAACGGGCGAACGCGCAAGCGAGCTACCGAGCAAATACCTACCAGCGGTAGAGTACCGGGATCTGCCTGAGCCCAAGAGCCTGCGCAACTACTTGGGGGCGAGCGTCATTATCCTTGCCACGGCGCTCGGCTCCGGCGAATTGATACTGTGGCCGTACATCACCACTCAGGTGGGATTAGGGCTTGTGTGGCTCTCGGTTCTCGGGATATCAGTGCAGTTTTTCTTGAACATGGAGATCGAACGCTACACGTTGGTAACCGGCGAGACCGCCGTCACGGGCTTTAGCCGCATGTGGGTGGGCTGGTCTGTGATCTTCGCCCTCGGAGCAATCCTGCCGAACACCATCCCGGGGTGGGCCTCGGGCGCGGCCGAGCTGTTCACGTTCATCTTCGGCCTCGGCGAGGGCGCCTTACCCATCGTCGCCACGATATTCCTCGTCTCCATCGCCTTGGCGTTGACCCTCTCTCCGGTGGTCTACCAGTTGCTCGAGAAGGTCCAGGCTGTGCTGGTCGTTATCGTTCTGGCTTTCATCGCGCTTGCGATTTTCATAGCAACTGATCTGTCGGCCTGGACGGGCGTCGTCACCGAGGCTCCCCAGGGCATCGCCAATCTCCCCACGTACTGGAAGGAGCTCGGGGCAATCTCCATCCTGGCGGCAGTATCCTTCGCGGGGGCCGGCGGCGCCAACAACCTCTGCCAGAGCAACTACGTCAGGGATAAGGGTATGGGCATGGGAATCCACATCCCCAACATAGTCTCGCCCATAACCGGCGAGGAGGTGGCCGCGCCAAGCATCGGGTACATGCCACCGGACACCGAAGAAAACCATCGTCGTTTCAAGGGGTGGTGGAAGGTAGCGAACCAGGAGCACCTCTTGACCTTCTGGTTCTGCGGAGCGTTATTGCTTGTTTCCCTCTGCGTGCTGGTTTTCTCGAGCATAGGTATCCAGGAGAACATCGGGACTGACCTGGCGTTCGTCGAGGAGTGGGGCGCAGCCATGGGCGACAAGATAGCGCCGTGGTTTGAGCAGTTCTTCCTTATCGCCGGCTTCGTGATGCTCTTGTCGACCAACATAGGTATCATGGATTACGTAGGCCGCATCACTGGCGACTCACTCAAGGTGACCGTCCTTAGAGACAGCCAGTTCTGGAGCGAGAGCAAGATCTACGCCACGGTTATATGGATCATGGCCATCGGTGGCTCGGCACTCGTTTGGACGGGTATCGAGCCGATCGTATTGCTGATACTGTCCGCATCGGGAGGCTTTTTCGTGATGGCCGCCTACTCGACGCTGCTCAACTTCATCAACCGACGGTACCTGCCGGAGTGGGCCAGGCTCAAGGGCTGGCGATCGCCGATCATGGTCTTCGTCGCCGTGTTCTACCTCTTCCCATCGCTGTACGTTATCTACCTGCTGGTGACCCAGGGGCCAGCGGGAGTGGGACTCTAGCTGGGGAGATTGCTTACGCTTGAGGAACAGGAGCAGCCGGAGTGCTTAAAACACTCTGGCTGCGCATCCTCCTCGGGCTTGTGATCTTCTGCGTGCTGATCACACTAGCCTACCTGCTCGGGCTGCTTTCGTAGATACGGAGCCGCCTGTGTACCTTTCCATAGAGCCTCCCGAAAACTTAGGCCCCGAAGCCGCCGACGAGTATATCCTTAAACAGTCGAATGCCTGAAGGAGAAGGAACCCTGGGAGCGTGCGGGTGAAAGCTTTCGTAAAAACGGGCAATCAGCCCGGAGCAGCTAGCGTCGAGGACGTACAGGCCATCAGACCCGATCCCGGAGAGGTGTCGCTCCGGGTAGCCTCCTGCGGCATCTGCGGCAGCGACGTTCACGCGTTCAGATCGGACGCCGGGTTCGAGTGGATTCAGCCGCCTATAACGCTGGGTCACGAGTTCTCCGGCACCGTCGAGTCGGTCGGATCCGACGTGACGAGGGTGAGCCCGGGAGACCGGGTCGTCGCGGTCGCGGTGCAGGGTTGTGGCAGCTGCGGCGCCTGTCGCGCCGGTTCTACGCAGTTATGTCCCCAGCGCGTGGCCGTTGGTCTCGCCCGCGACGGGGGGATGGCCGAGTACGCCGTAATGCCCGAACAACATCTCGTCCCGGTCCCGGAGGAGCTCGACCTCGGCGTGGCGGCCTTGGGCGAGCCGCTAGCCGTGGCTGTACACGCGGTGAACGTTCGAGCGCAGGTACAGGCCGGGCAGAGGGTCGTGGTGTCGGGGCCGGGCCCCATAGGCATCCTCTGCGCGATGCTAGCCAAACTCAATGGAGCGGAAGTGCTCCTTACCGGGGTAGGGCAGGACTCCGAAGCGCGCTTCCCGGCAGCGGAGCACGTGGGGCTCAAAATTGCGAACCTGAGCGAGAAGCCCCTGGAGGAGCATCTACGAGACAGCTTCGGAGACCATACGCCCGACCTTTGGGTCGAGAGTTCCGGCTCGGTGAAGGCCCTAAGTTCGGCCCTGGAGTCCGTGCGCCCGGGTGGGACGGTCACGGTAGTCGGCCTGTACGCTGACGAGATGCAATTTTCCCCCACCTCCGCGGTGCGCAGAGAACTCAGCTTGTTATTTAGCTACTCGTGCAACTACGCAGACTACCAGACGTCCCTGGACCTGCTGGGACGCGGTGATATAGACCCTGGTCCCCTGCTCTCGCAGTTTCCGCTCGAGGAGGCCCCCGAGGCTTTCGAGGCGGTTGGGCAGGGCCGGACCGTGAAAGCGATCCTCGTGCCTTGAGGGGAGAGATGGGATGACCGTGGCTCCGGAGGTTGGCGCGGACCACCTCACGACGCTAGACATCTCGCCTCCCGCTCTGGTGAGCGTTGCTCGGGAGGCGGGGTTCGACTTGGTCAGCCTTCGATTGGTCGCTCTGATCCGCGGTGAATAGCCTTGGCCCATAACCGCAGGCGCTCCTACACTCGAAGAGACTGCGCGCCGACTGTACCTTACCAGCGTCTGGGTGCTAAAGCGTGGAGGTCGTCCGGGTAGTCACCGGTGTGCTGGCGCAGTGGCTCCAGACCCGACGGAACCCGGACGTGAAGGCGATGGACGCCGCGATCTCCTGAACGCTTCGCAGGCCGTTCCCCGGCCAGTATTTAGGGCGTCTCGTCTCCTTCCTGGTGGTCGCCGGAGCGGCCTTTCACGAACTCCCAGAGCCGTTGTCTGAGGCCCGATCCGAGGGCTCTTATCATCCCTGGCGCCGAGCCGCAGATCACCATGCCGGCCGGGATCGAGACGGCCAAGACCGGGGTTCTAGTCTCTTCGTGGTACATATAGCCTGCTTCGCCGTGGACCTGTGCCGTCAGGATATTGCCCAGGGAATCGGCCGAGAGAGAAGGCTGCTCGAACGGAACGACCCTGGCGAACGTGAGGTACTCTGCGAACATGAAGGGCTCGGGCAGCTGCACGCTGGAGTGGCTGGTCTCTTCTTCGAAGCCCTGATGGAACCTCCGTTGGAACTCTTCTACATCATCGGAGACCAGGCACGCGGCCAGGCTGCGAGCTACGCCGCCGAATGGCACGTCAGCGATGGGCAACAGCCCCAACGTTTCGAGGGGCCCCTCCGAGCCCTGAAGATGGTAAGAGCTGCCTCCGAGCGAACGCGCCGGGACCGTGACGAAGTGGGCGGAGAGGTCCGACGCGACGTCCGCGATCGTCGTCTCGTGTATCTGTGCGATGCTGCGGGCCGTCACGAAACCGTGCCAGTGTTCCATGCTGCTGATTATCTCTTATTCGCAGGCCGCGCGCTGGCGGTATATGACAAATGTCCTTATATCCGTGGCATTCACTCGGTATTGGACATATACCGAGATAGCGGCCAGAATAATGGAAGGGGTGAGAAAGAGCAACACAGACGAGCACTTGGGACGAACAGGCGGTCGGATCGTGCGGAGAGCGAAGTCGAGGCGCTTCGCTCTCCCCGCTTGCAGTAACCGGAAGGAGGACACGGCAAGGATGCGCGTTGGGGTCCGGAGTGGCTGAGGTAGTAGAGTTGCGGGAGGCGGTAGCAGAGTTGGTGAGCGATGGCGACTCCGTGGCCCTGGAGGGGTTCACGCATTTGATCCCGACCGCCGCCGCGCACGAGATCATCAGGCAGGAGAAAAGGGACCTTGTACTAATACGGATGACGCCGGACCTGATCTACGACCAGATGATAGGGACGGACTGTGCGAAGAAGCTCGTCTTCTCCTGGGGCGGTAACCCCGGCGTCGGCTCCCTGCACCGCTTCCGCGACGCCGTGGAGAACGGCTGGCCACGTCCGCTGGAGATAGAGGAGCACTCTCACGCCGGCATGGCAAACCGGTACGTCGCTGGGGCCTCGAACCTCCCTTTCGCCGTATTGAGGGGCTACGTCGGCACCGACTTGCCGAAAGTCACCTCCACCATCGCCCCGATCACATGCCCTTTCACAGGCGAGGAGCTTGTAGCCGTACCGGCGCTGAACCCGGACGTTACGGTGATCCACGCCCAGCAAGCCGACAGACGCGGCAATGTGGCTATCTGGGGCATAAGCGGCATCCAGAAGGAGGCAGCGCTTTCGGCGAAGCGTGTGATCGTCACCGTCGAGGAGATAGTTGAGGATTTCGAGCCACGACCGTTTCAGATCGTGCTTCCGGCTGTGGCCGTAAACGCAGTAGCGGTCGAGCCCGGAGGTTCACACCCGTCCTACGCCGACGGTTACTACGACCGCAACAACTCCTTCTATGAGGCGTGGGATGGAGTAAGCCGCGACCGTGAACGTTTTGGGGAGTGGATGGGACGCCACGTACTCGGCACGAAAGACTTCGCCGAGTATATGAAGAGCATCGAGAGAGAGGAGACGCTCAGGTGACGGGTACCGCGGCACGGGAGCACACCACCGACGAGATGATGACCGTAGCCGCCGCCCGCGAGCTCAAGGACGGCGCGGTGTGCTTCGTGGGTATAGGTTTGCCGAGCGAGGCGACGAACCTGGCCAGGGCCACCCACGCCCCCAATTGCGTCCTGATCTACGAGTCGGGGACAGTAGGCGCCAAGCCCGATGTCCTTCCGCTCTCCATAGGGGATGGGGTGCTGGCTGCGTACGCCGACTCGGTCGTCTCCGTGCCCGAGATCTTCAACTACTGGCTGCAAGCCGGGCGCGTGGACGTCGGCTTCCTCGGGGCCGCCCAGATGGACCGCTACGGGAACATCAACACCACGGTCATCGGGCCTTACGAGAGTCCCAACGTGCGCCTCCCCGGCGCAGGCGGAGCACCTGAGATCGCGGCTTCGGCAAAGGAGGTGGCCGTGATCCTGAGGCAGAAGCCTCGCTCTTTCGTCGAGGAGCTCGCGTTCGTCACCTCGGTCGGGCACCGCTACGGCGGCGACTCCCGCAAGGAGCTCGGCTACGTCGGCGCCGGCCCGACCATAGTTATCACAGACCTCGGCATCTTGAGGCCCGATCCTGAGACCAAGGAGCTCACGATGACCGCCCTCCACCCCGGCGCCACAGTTCAGGAGGCGAAGGAGGCGACGGGGTGGGACCTCAAGGTGGCGGAAGAACTGGAGACGACCGATCCACCGACGGAGAAGGAGCTGGACATCCTGCGCGAACTAAAGGCTAGGACCGAGGCATCACGGAAGAAGGCCTAAGCAGGACTATGGAAGATTTCCTTATAGCTAAGTATCTCCAACTTTACTATGAATCTCCACCGCGCCCAGCAAGCGTAGAGCGGCTAACACGGCCTCCTTCAGTTCGCAGACGGAGTCGTAGAAGCGGCGGGGCATGAGGAAGCTCTTGGCTCTGCGCCACACCCCCTCGATGAGGTTGAGGTGTGGACAATACGCCGGCAGGTAGCGCAGAGTGAGTCCGCGCTCTTCCCAGAAGGTTCGCCTCTCCTTCACCATCCCCGCCGTGTGGAAAGGCGCGTTGTCCAAGAGCACCACAACCTCCTTGCCGCGCGCCTCCTCGGCCAAAGCATCCAGGTAAGCCACCACCTCCGCGCTGCGGCAAGGACCCTCGATCATCGAGTACTCCAGCCGCTTGAGATCCCCTTGGAGCGAAAGCGTGCCGATGAGGTTCATGCGTCCTTTCGATCCCCATCGTGTGGGGACGCGATGCGGATAGGCCTGAGCCTTCCTCGTACAGCAACTCGTGAGAGGGAGATACAACGAGAATCCGCTCTCGTAGAGTGGTTTATGGAGGATCCGCCCCTCGGAAACTAGCTAATGTTGAGGGAGGCTGCTCGGAGTTCGCACTGGAGACTAGCTTTTTTATTTTTTTTTTGGGTTTGGCTGTTCTTTTCTCCAGTACTGAGTACGATGTTCTGGAGAGGTTCGCTGGTCGATCTATAACCGTATAGAATCTCTATCAGATCCATAGTTTTTCTGCTACCTGCGTCGGCCGTACGCTCCGCCTCGGCTCGAATATTCGGGACGCGATGGGGATAGGCCTGACCCTTCCTCCTCCAGCAACTCGTGGGAGGCACACACAACGAGAAGCCGCTCTCGTCGAGGTACTTCAGGACTATCCGCCCCTCGGAAGCCCCTTTTTGAGCCTCTCCAGTTCGTCTCTAGCTTCCCTCTCCTCTTCGGGGTCCGGCTCCTTCGATGGCGCGTAGCGGGTGCGTTTCCACGAGTATCCCATCGAAAGCAAATGCTGGCGGACGGCCTCCGGCGTCACCGCAAGCCCGAACCTCTCTTCGAGCGCCTCGGCCAGTTGGGTTGCGTTCCAGGTGCGCTCCTCGCCGAGTCTTCTTTGCATGTACTCTCTCGCTTCCTCGGTAACGCGCGGTGGGTTGCCCGGGGCCGCGCCGTCGGCGAGTCCCTCCAAGCCCCGCTGTGTCCGATCGGTCGAGGTCGCGAGCTACGCTTGTGGGGCTGCGTCCGGTGTATGAGGCGATCTGCGCCATGTTCGAACCTCGGTTGGAGAGACGCAAGACCTGGGCGCGAAGGCGCACTTTGGCTCTGAGATGGGGGTTCTGCTCGACCTCCCTCAGCTTCATGTCTTCCTCTTCGGTCAACTCGATGCGTCGTGATGGTGGCATCCTCCCATTATGAGCGGAGTCCTTGATGAGAGTAACCTAATAGTTACGGAGGAGCAGGGCGTATGCGTACACAGGTGGGTATCGTCGGAGCGGGCCAGCCGGACTGGTGCTCTCGCACCTACCGCATCTGCAGGGCATCAAGTCGATCGTGCTAGAGCTCCGCAGCCGCCGAGTGGTAGAGAAGACGACCGTCCGGGCCGGCGTGCTCGAGCACGGAACTGCTTAGGGAGACAGGCGCGGGTCGCTTGGCCAGCGGACACGCCCGAGGCGTTCGCGAAGCCTCGCCAGCTCGTCGGGCTCTGCTAGTCGAGCTCTGCTAGTCGAGGGGATCGCGCTCCGCAGGAACGAAGCCGGGCAGACGAGCGTAGAGATCACCTACCGCTTCGCCCCGCCGGATGCACCGAGCGAGGCGCACGCGTTTGCCGTTAGTGACCAGCATTCCTGGGTGAATAGAGCAACGTGTGCGTCTATCGATCGGTTGGCATGGGCCTCCAACGGCGGGCGTCGCTGTGCTGCTCATAGATCATCGACGCCGGGTAGCTGATGAGTTCAACGGTCAAGCCCCATGGCGTCCTGGCATAAATGAACCGGTTGCCCTCCCCAGCCTCCGGCCCTGGCAGGGGATTAGGGCCGTCGAGCAACTCCACCTCGTGCCCCTCCAGGTGCTTCACGGCGGCGTCCAGGTCGTCCACGTAGAGCGCCAGGTGCTGTATCCCGAAGTCGCTCGGGCGCGGAAACTCCTCACGCTGGTCGGGCGAGTAGAACTCGAACAGCTCGACGTTTGCGCCTTTGGCACAGCGCAAGAACCGGACGGCCTGGATTCGGCTACCGGCGGGCACGCCGAGCCGATCACGCGGGGAGTCATCCTTCGGAGGTTCACGCTCGTAGAGCAGTTCGCAGCCGAGTACGTCGACGAAGAACGCAGTCGCCTGCTCTATGTCCGGCACGGTGATGCCGACGTGTTCTATGCCGCGCAACCCCGGTAGCCTGGTGCCCTTGCCGGTTGTCGTAGACGGCTCATCCACCCTTCCTCCCTTCGAGCTTGGTGGCGCGATTGTACTACCCGGGGGTGTGGTGGACCCTGAGGAGCGGAAGGAGGCCGAACTTCGGGAATATTCTCTACTTCCATCACCTGCGGCGAATGGGCCGCGGGAAATAAAGCTCTACGTTGGCCGCAGCATAGGATATTGACGAGGCTAAGCGACAACGACGACCCAACGGAGGCCTGAATTGAGCTATTGTGCGTGTCCTTGGCGGCTGTGGGAGGGCCGCTGTTGCTTCTCGGGATGCTCGGTGGCGTTCTCAAGGAGCGTAGCCCTTTATCGCCTTGCTCGCAGGGGTGCTGATCTGGCTCAACCGCCGCATCCTGCCCGAACCCATCAAGATAAAGGGCGCTCGCCTGATCATCGTTGCCCTTACGTTCGCGGTCTTCGCGGTGCTCTCGATGTACCTGGTCTACTACTACGTCAACGCCGCCATGACGGGACAACTGTAGAAGAACGGAGGGTAAGAGGGCTCAGCGGGGGTGTTCAAGCGGCTCAGGATAACCATCCTGCTGGCTATGTTGATCTTCTGCGTCCTGATCACGATCGTCTATCTGCTCGGGTTGCTCTCGTAGTGACCCGAGTAGCTGCTGCTGGACAAATGCGCCGGGTTCCTCCACATGGCATGATGGCATGCAAGGGAAACGTCTAGAGTAAGGAGGTCATCCAGATGCGTATCTTCCCCACTACGATTCTTCTGGCCACCGACGGTTCCGAGGAGGCACGCCTGGCCGCACACGCGGCCGCCGAGCTCTCCAGGGATACCGGCTCGGAGGTGCACGTTGCCTACGTGCTGCCGTCTCCTACGGAGCTCAGAGGACACCACCTCTACTCTGAGGAGGTCATGCGGTCGGTCCTCGAGCAAGCTGAGGGCGAGGCCCGTTCGTTGCTCGAGGAGCAGGCCAGGCAGATCGAAGCTTCCGGCGGTAAGTTGGCTGAGACGCACCTCAAGACGGGAAAGCCAGACAACGAGATCGTGAGGCTAAGCGAGGAGCTGAATGTTGGGACGATCGTGATAGGAAGCAGAGGACTGGGCGCCATGAGCAGAGCGCTAATGGGCAGTGTTTCGGAGTCGGTGATCAGGCATGCCCACTGCCCCGTGTTCGTGGTGCGCGAGTAAGAGACGACCGCCCGACGACCGGAGCACTGCCCACGGCCGGGCTTTGTCCTCCGAGGGGGGCATCGGACTCTTGAGAGTGATGCGCGGCCGGGATGCTTGTCCGTACCGTCAGTGGCGGCATCCTGGGCGCGGATACCTCATGCCCTAGAGGACCAGCGGCAGCCTCTCGAGCCCGCGCAGAAACAATCCGCGCCGCCAGCGCAGGGTTTCGGGCGTCATCGCCAGGCGCACACCAGGGAAACGCCGCAAGAGAGCAGTCAATGCGATCTGTCCCTCCATCCGGGCGAGTGGTGCCCCCAGGCAATGGTGCACGCCGCCCCGCCCGAAGGCGAGGTGCCTGTTCGGATCGCGCGCAAGGTCGAGGGCGTCGGGGTCCTCGAAATGCCCCTCGTCGCGGTTGGCCGACCCGAGAACCGCCAGTACCAGTTCTCCGCGCGGTATCGTCGTGCCCACGATCTCCGTGTCCTCGCGCGCGTAACGCTCGGTCGCCATCTCCACGGGGCTGGTGTAGCGCAAGAGTTCCTCGACCGCCGGCTTCACGAGCGAAGGATCGCGCCTGAGCCTCTCCGCCTGCTCTGGATGCTCTAGGAGGGCGAGCGTGCCGCTGGCGATCAGGTTGACGGTGGTTTCGTGGCCGGCCACCAGGAGCAGGAACGCCATTGCCAGGAGTTCGTCCTCGCTCAGCTTGTCGCCCGCCTCCTCCGCCCGGATCAGCGCCGTGATGAGATCGTCCTGGGGGGCGGCGCGCCGCCCCTCCACGAGCTTGCGGAGGTAGCCCACGAAGGAATGCGCGGCGGGGAGGGCACGCAACATGTCGCGACCCGAGGAGATTGAGACCAACCTGTTCGACCACCGGTGGAACCTGGCATGGTCTTCCGCTGGTACTCCCAGGAGTTCGGCGATGACGGTAGCGGGCAGGGGCAGCGCGTAGCCGGCGACCAGGTCTGTCCCGTCCCGGCGCCCCCTTACGCGTTGCATATGGTCGAGGAGTTCTTCGCAGAGCGCCTCGATCCGCCCCCGCAGCCGCTCGATAAGGCGAGGGGTGAACGCCTTGGAAACGAGGGCACGCAGCCGCGCATGGTCCGGATCGTCCAGGTCGAGCATGTTGCGTTCGAGCGGCTTGAGGAATCCCGGGACCCACGGTGTCTTCGCCCTCTGCTCCAGGTCCATAGCATTCAGCTTATCCTTGGCGAACGTGTCATCCTTCAACACCCTTGCTACGTCCTCGTAGCGGGTAACCAACCACGCCGCCCGCCGGTCGCGAAGAGTCGCGCGCCAAACGGGGGCCTCGGCACGCAGGCGGGCGTAGAACGGATATGGGTTGGCTTTGAAGGCCGGACTGGCGAGGTCGGGTGCGATAATCCCTCCCGGGCTGGCTGCTTTCAAGCTCCTATCCATGCCGATCCCCCTCAGCAGCCCCAAGGCCGTAGATCAGCAACCCGGCGAGGACGTCGGGCACCTCGTCGGCCCGTGAACCTATCTCCTCGTCGCCCAGAAGTCCCAGGACCAGGACCCCCAGCACGGCCCCGGCCACGGACCGCATCGCCAGGGGCGCGTCCGTCTCCCGCACTTCCCCCTGCTCCATCCTCGACCGAAAGTTCGCCTCGGCGATCCTCATGGTCGGGTCCACCACGTGCCGAAGGTAGCGTTCGCGCAATTCGGCGTTCACCAGCATCTCCGAGAGGACGACCCGAAAGACCTCCTGGTTCTCCCAGATCAAAGACATGCGCCGGCGCAAGTATTGCTTGAGGAAACCCCGGAAATCCGTGGCCATCCCCTCCTCGAAGTCAGCCGCCCGCCGCTCCGTCTCGTTCAACCCGTCGAGGATCGCCATCAGGAGGGCGTCCTTGCCCTCGAAGTAGTTGTAGATGGTCCCCTCCGAGATGCCCGCCGCCCGCGCCACCTCCCTGGTGGTGGCGCGGCGGAACCCCTTCTCCGCGAACACCCGCGTGGCCGCCCCAACGATCTGCTCCCTTCGGGCACGGACGACCAGATCGCGCACCTCGTCCCTCCGTGGCTCCGACACAGGACAAACCTCCTGTTGAGCAATTGCTCAGAAATTTGAGTATATGCTCATTATACGCCTCTCGACGTTCTTCGACAAGTGCTTCGGAGCGTGGTCGTCCCAGTCGACACGGCGTGAGCGCCACGCCCCTCACCAAGCTTTACGGAAGGGTGCTCAAGAACGCGTGAGGCGGCCAGCATTCCGTTGGGAGTACGAAGAACATTGCAACGCTCCGCAGCCCTCAGCCGACCAGGACGACGTGCACATCCCCTGGACCGTGCATCCCGACGAAGAGTGACATCTCGATGTCCCCCGAACGGCTCGGCCCCGTGTGGAAACATACGTTGGCCGGCAGACCTCCTGCGTCGTCACCTGCGTACTTGTCGATGGCCTCGGGGACGGTGCTCAAGATCCTCTCTACCGGCACCACCGCCACGTAGGTCGGCGGCAGTAGCGTTACGGTGCGGCCTTTCCCAGGCCCGCCTTCCAGAACCAGAGTCCCCGTCTCAGCTATCGCCCACGCCGCTGTGGAGAGCCCGATATCAGCGTTGCCTGCTACCTCACGAAAATCTTCGAGGTCCCGCCACACGACGACCTCGACCCCGGCCTCGCCCAGCGGTGCGTCTACCCCTAGCTCCTCGAGCCCATCGACGTCCCAACGGACGAGTAGCTTCGCTTCTCTCTCGCGGGCCAGCTCGACCACGTACTCGCGAGCCTCGTCCAGGCTCCCGACCCGCTTGCCATGGCCGCCCAGGGCTTCGAGCTCCTCGATGAAGCGGGCAGGCGGGTTGTCGATGGGTTCGCTCTCGCGGGGCTCGACTTTCGGTGTCCAGGCGACGTCGGGGGCTTTGGTCGGCTTGTAGCGTCCCGCCTGGGTGCGGTGGCGGATAGACGCGAGGAACTCGTCCCTGCCTGACACCCTAAATCCCCTCTCTCCACAACTCCCGAAAGGATTTCTCGGCCAGCGGCGGCAGATCGCGCGAGTCCGTCCAGGATCTCAAGGGCCCAGGAAGGGATCTCACGGAACCGTTCTTCTTGATCGGCTTCTGGGCCAGACGGCCTGCCTTCGTGGAGATGTTGTAGAGAACGGGCCTCTTCATCGTGGTCTCGAAGCCCTTGAAGGCGATCTCCTGCGCCTTGCCGGCAATCCCCTCCTCGACCTGCTGGTTGCGCAGCTTCAACAAGAGATCGTGCAGCGGGATGCCGACGGGACACGCCTCCCAGCAAGCGCCACAGAGGCTCGAGGCGTGGGGTAGGTCCTTCGCCTCGCCTTGGCCTTTCAGAAGTGGTGTTATGACGGCGCCTATCGGGCCCGAGTAGGTCGAACCGTAGGCGTGGCCGCCAGTCTGGCGGTAGACGGGGCAGACGTTCAGGCACGCTCCGCAGCGGATACAGTACAACGCCTCCTCGAATTCCGTTCCGAGCAGCTTGGAGCGGCCGTTGTCCATGAGGATGAGGTGCAGTTCTTCGGCCCCGTCGAGCTCGCCAGTAGCGCGGGGGCCCGTGATGAAGTTCGTGTACACGGTGAGTTCCTGCCCCGTACTGCTCCTGGCCAGGAGCTTGATGAAGACCGAGAGGTCCGCGAAGCGTGGGACGAGCTTCTCTATCCCCATCACGACGACGTGAACAGGGGGGACGCTGGTGACGAGCCTGGCGTTGCCCTCGTTGGTGACGGTTGACGACCGTCCCCGTCTCGGCGACCCCGAAGTTGGCGCCCGTTATGCCGATGTCGGCGGTGAGGAACTTCTCGCGCAGGCGTCTGCGGGCGAAGGAGCCGAGGGCCTCGACGTCGGGCGGCAGCTCCTCGCCAGCGGTTCGAGATAGTACCTCCGTAATGCGTTTGCGGTTCATGTGCAGGATGGGGCCGACGATGTGCGAGGGCGTGTCGCCTGCGAGCTGCGCGATCCACTCCCCCAGGTCCGTCTCGACGATCTCGAGCCCGAGGTCAGCGTAGTCTTCCTCAAGCCGTCTGTTCAGCTCGATCTCCTCGGTCGCCATGCTCTTGGACTTGGTGATGACCTCCGCGCCCTTTCTCCGCGCAAGGTCCCCAATGTAGCGTACGACGTCCTCCCCGTCCCCGGCGAAGAAGACGTTGCCGCCGCGCGCCTCGACGGCATCGGCCATCTGTTCCAAATAACGGTCGAGGTTGGCCATCGTCTCCTGCTTTATGCGGTATGCCCGCTCCCTGAGCTCGGGCGCCTCGGGCAGGGCGTCCAACCCGGCGTTGCGCGCGGCGACGGACTTGTGGGTGAAGAGCTCCACGGAGTCGTGGAGCTGCTCGTCCGCGATGGCCCCGCGCGCCCTTTCGTTGAAGCCCTCGACGCCGCTGGAGATGCCCTCGTGGCGATGGTCCTCCGTCTCGCGCCTGCGGGCCGGCTTCTGGGTCTCCACGCTCTCAACCAGCCTTTCCGTCGTTGGAATCGAGGACTTGCGCGAGGTGAAGGACGCGGGTGTCGTGTCCGGTGCGTCTGAGGCGTCCTTCGAGGTGCATCAGACAGCTCGAGTCGCCGGAGATCAGGGTGTCCGCTCCGCTTTTCTCCAACGCCTTTATCTTCTCGTCCGCCATCGCCGTCGAGACGTCAGGCATCTTTACCGCGAAGGTTCCCCCGAACCCGCAGCACAGTTCCTCGTTCTCCCAATCCACGAGATCTAGGCCCTCAACTTTCGAAAGCAGCCCGCGTGGTTCGTCGAGAACCCCGAGCTCGCGCCGCTGATGGCATCCGCAGTGGAAGACAGCCTTCCCTTCGAGATGCGCCCCGAGATCCTGAACGCCCATCACGTTGACCAGGAAGTCCGAGAACTCCCGAACGCACCCTCCGAGGGTCTCGGAACGCTCGCGCTCTTCCGGCAGGTCCTTGAAGATGAAGGGATAGTAGTGGGAGACCATGGTGGTGCAAGATCCCGAAGGACAGACTACGTAGTCGAAACGTTCCTTCTCGAAGACGTCGAGGAAGTGACGCCCCACGGCGCGGGCCTCGTCGAAGAAGCCGGAGTTGAAGGCAGGTTGACCGCAGCAGGTCTGGCCTTCAGGATAAACTACGTCGACGCCAAGCCTCCTTAGTACGCGCACTACGCTTACGCCTACGCCGGGGTTGATCAGGTCCACGTAGCACGGTACGAACAGGGCCACCCTCAAACGTCCACGACCTTTCCACCGTCGAACTTCCCAAACGGAGTATAGCAACGCCCACAGACCCGATCCCGCGATGTGCTGCTAGAATGGTCGCTGGCGCCGAGAAGGGGAGACGTGATGGCCGGTGGTCCGCACGAGGGTGGGTGTTTCTGCGGCAGGGTGAGATACAGGGTGGCCGGTGAGCCCCTGGGGTCAGCGGTTTGCCACTGCGTCTCGTGCCGCAGGACCTCGGGTGCGCCGTCGGTGGCGTGGCTTACCTTCCCCTACAGAAGCCTCTCCTTCGTCTCGGGTGAGCCCGCCGACTACCGTTCTTCCGACGAGGTGAGCAGGACCTTCTGCCAGGGTTGCGGCACGTCGCTCACCTACAGGCACGACGAGGACCCTGATACGGTCGACGTGACCGCCGCGAGCCTGGACCGTCCCGACGAGTTTCCTCCCGCGCGCCACATCTGGCTGGAAGACAAGCTCGCCTGGGAGGGCGTCGAAGACGGGCTGCCCAGGTTCGAGCAGGGCAGCGGGCCGGACTAGCGATGCAAACGCCGTCTCCACGGAGGTGAGGCAGTGCAGACAGAGAACCCCGTCTACGAGGAGATACAGGAGGTCTTGCGCCCCGTCGAGCTACCCCGCGTCGCGCTCGTCGGGCAGCGGATAGATTCGCCGCCGGCCCTCACGGACATCAGGGAGAGCGTACGCGAGGCGCTCGACGCCGTGGAGCTGCCGTCGGGCTCGGTGGCCATAGGCGTCGGGAGCCGGGGGGTCGCGGGCGTTGGGGGGGTCGTCGCAGCGCTGGTCGAGGCCCTGCAGGAGTCAGGGGCTGAGCCGTTCGTGGTTCCCGCAATGGGGAGCCACGGCGCATCGACCGCGGAGGGCCAGGCGGAGGTCCTCGCGCACCTCGGGGTTGGGGAAGAGAGCGTCGGATGTCCGGTGCGGGCGACGATGGAGACCGTAAAGATCGGTGAGACAGCCTCTGGCGTGGCCGTTTACATGGACCGCAACGCCTACGAGGCAGACTCGGTCATCGTCGTCAACAGGGTCAAGCCCCACACCGCGTTCAGGGGAACGGTGGAGAGCGGGCCGACGAAGATGCTCGCCATCGGGCTCGGCAAGCAGCGGGGGGCACACTCCATCCACTCAGCGGGCTGGGAGAATATCCACAGGACCATCCCCGAGGCGGCCCGCGTCGCCGTCGAGAGCGGCAAGGTCGCCTTCGGGCTCGCCACCGTCGAGAACTCAGGCGAGGAGCCGTGCAGGATAGTCGCGATCCCCGCCGAGAAGCTGGAGCAAGCCGAAGCGCCGCTCCTCGAAGAGGCGAAGAAGAACCTGGCGCGGCTTCCGTTCGACGAGATCGACATTCTCATCGTCGATGAGATCGGGAAGAACATCTCGGGCGACGGCGCCGACCCCAACGTCACGGGCCGCTACCCGACCACCGCAGCGTCGGGCGGTCCTAGGGTCGAGCGCATGGTCTACCTCGGCCTGACCGAGGAGACCGGCGGCAACGCGAACGGCCTGGGCATGGCGGACGTCGTCACCGAGCGCCTCGCCGGCTCGATGGACCGTCCCGCAACCTACTTGAACGCCCTCACCTCGACCACACCGGCCCCTGTAAAGACGCCAATGGTCATGCCGACTGATGAGATGGCGGTAGCAGCTGCCCTGACCATGTGCGCCGGCGTAGAACCGCGCGATGCCCGCCTGGTGAGGATAGAAAACACCCTCAAGCTGGGGAAAATCTGGGTCTCCGAGGCGCTACTGCAAGAGGTGAAAGCCAACGAGCGGCTGGAGGTCCTGGAAGATCCCCAACCGATGCGTTTCGAAGAAGGCGAGACCTTTTCCCCTACTCCCCACTCCCCAAGCGAAGCGTAACGAGCGCCTCCCTACTCCCACCCCACGAACGACGCGAAGTCATTATCAGGGTCCCTTATCAGCCCTGGAACCCCAGGCACCGAGAGATCTCCGTGGCGGCACGTATGGACAGTTCGCCGACCTCGGGGAAAGCATCCGGTGGCAAGCGGAAGGCCGGGCCGGACACGCTCACCGCACCCACGACGGCGCCGTCGGCGCCGCGGATCGGCGCCCCGACCGCGTTCAGCCCCGCCTCCAGTTCCTCGACTGTATGGCCGTACCCCGCGCCCCGAATCTTCTCTATGTGGTCATTCAGGCTCGCCGGGTCCACGATGGTGTACTCGGTATAGCGCTCCAGCGCTCCTTCCAGGATGCGCTGTCTTTGATCTTCTGGCATGTAGACCAGGAATATCTTCCCTGCGGCCGTGGCGTGCAGCGGCGTGTGACGTCCCGTCCAGTCGACGCTAAGGGCAGACGCCCGCGAGATGCTCTGGTGGATAACGACCGCGTCATCGCCCTCGAGGACCGCGATGGTGACCGTCTCCTTCGTGCGCTCGCTCAATCGCTCGCAGACCGGGCGGGCGCAGCGAAGGATGTCGAGGTCGGCACTCACCGATCTCGCGAGCAGCACCATACCAAAGCCGAGCCTGTACTTCTCGGTCGCCGCGTCCTGCTCGACCAGCCCCCGGTCTCTCAACGTCGTGAGCAGCCGGTACGCGGTAGATTTGTGGATGTCCAGCTCCCTGGCGACCTCGGTCACGCCCGACCACCCACGGCGCGACAAGAACTCCATAACGGAGACGGCCCTGTCGACCGACTGTAGCGAGGGGCTCCTGCGGACTACGGCGCACATAAACGCAGATCCTACACCACCTTTTGTATCATGGCTTGAGAGGAGAAAGACACGTGGCCGTGGGGACTCAGGGCGTTCGTTCTCTTACTACCGGAGATCTGCGACGAGAGGTGCGGCGATCTGCTTCGGCGGCGTCCCGTTGGCTAGAGGGTAGCCCGCGGCTACCAAAACGTCCTTATGTCCCCCGTCCTGGTGAAGGAGCGAGGACGACCGTCGGTCTGCTGCGCCGGTTGCCCGCCACTGATCGACTGGTGTCCTGCGGCCTGTTGTCTCAGCCGGTCGAGGCGGAAGAGGCCGATATCGTGGCGGGTAAACCCCTTCTCGGCCAGGTCGGCCATGATCTCGCCGACGACGCTGGCGAACTTGAAGCCGTGCCCCGAGCAGGGTGAGGCGATAGATACCTGAGGGTAGTCGGGGTGCAGGTCTATGACGAAGTGGTGGTCTGGGGTGTTCGTGAACATGCAGGTCTGGAGGTCCATCGTGGGGCCGCAGCCTTCGGGAAAGTATCGTTCGGCGAAGCTCCTGAGGAGCCGCTCGTCGTAGTCGCGGGGCTGGCGGTCGATCTCGTCGGCATTGCCGGTCTCGCCAAGGTGGAAGTACTTGCCGAACTTGAAGCCTGGCACACCGTAGACGGGGAAGCCGTAGAAGCGGCCTTCGTCCACGAGCAGGTTGAAGACGGGGAAGGTGTCTGGCCGGAAACGGTCGGGCCTCGTCGGCTGCAGCCAGGCAAGGACCTGCCTCTCAGGCACGGCTAGCCCGCCCAAGACGTCGATGAGATCCCCATTCCAGGCGCCGGCGGTCATCACGAGCCTGTCGGCCTCGTAGGTGCCGCGGTCGGTACGGACACGCACACCTCCCTCCAGAGGGTGCCACTCAAGGACCCGCTCGTGGCCGTGGATCTCGGCCCCCAGGGACTGCGCTGCCATCACGTAGGAGACTATGCACCGCTCCGGCGTAAGGAAACCTCCCTCGGGCTGGATGAGCGCGAGGTGCTCCGGGGGAAGATGGTAGCCGGGGTAGCGCCGCCCGAGCTCCGCGCCGGTCAGTACCTCGTGTGGGAGGTCGTGGAGCTTGCAGGACTCCCACGAGCCCTTGAAGACCCAGGATTCCTCGGGTCCGGCATCTACGGAGCCCGTGACGTGCAACAGCTTCTCACCGGCCTTGCCCTGGATCTCCCGCCAAAGCTCGTAGGCACGCCTGAGAAGTAGCACGTAGGAGGGGTCTTCGTAGTAGGCCAGGCGGATGATGCGCGTGTGCCCGTGCGATGAGCCCATCGCGTGCGGGATGCCGAAGCGCTCCAGGCCCAACACCCGCTTGCCCCTGCGGGCGAGGTAGTAGGCGGTGGCGCTGCCCATCCCACCCACGCCGACGATGATGGCGTCATAGCGACCGGAGTACGGGGCGCTCACTATCTGGCGTTCCCGTTCGGAGACTGCCTCGCGGGTACCCTGGCGTTTGTCAGCCGCGCCGGCTCGGGGACCAGTTCGGAGAACCGATCGTCCTCGTGGGGCCTGGCCCTGACGCGGGCGTTCTCAGGGTCGAAGAAGGGCGTCTGGACGACCCTGGCCGGAACGGCCCGGCCGTCCGACTCGACGATCAGGTTGTTGCCTGGCCAGGAGTGGGCGGTGTCCAGGTAGGCCATGGCAAGCATCCTACCTACGGTGTGCCCCATGGCGCTCGAGGTGACACGCCCGACCTGCCGTTGACCAGCCAAGAACTCGTCCTCGTGCTCGCCCGCCTCGGCTCCTGTCTCCGCAACCTCCCTGAACGTGGCGACATCGGCGATACCGTAGACCCCGGCGCCGGTGGCGGCGGACACCTCGCTCTCCAGGGTCAGGCCGACCCAGCGCCTCTGTAGGCCACGTTCCTGGACGCGTAGCAGGGACTCGCGGCCGACGAAGTCGCGTTTGTCGAACCGGACCCAGCGACCGAGCCCAACGTGGAAAGGGGTGTCTTCTTCGCTTATGTCGGGGCCGTAGAGGGGAAGTCCCTTCTCGATACGCAGGGACTGCATGGCCTCCACACCGTAGGGCTTCAGGTTGAAATCGCGGCCCGTCTGCAAGATATACTCCCACAACGCGGCGGCCTGATCCGCTGGTGTGTACAGTTCGTAGCCCAGCTCGCCCGTGTAGCCCGAGCGCGAGATGAGCAGCTCGACGTCCCCGATCCGGCACGGCGCGAAACGGAAGAACCTTAGCTCGTCGAGGTCCACGCCCTCGACCACGGTCTTGAGGTAGCCGCGCGAACGCGGCCCCTGGACCACAGGCAGGGCGATGGCCGCCGTCAAGTCGGTCACGTAGGCGCTGGAGCCGACGGCGTGTTCGGAGATCCAACGGCAAGCCTTCTCGCGCGGCCCTGAACCGGTGACGATCATGAAGTGCTCGTCGTCGAACTTGTAGACGGTGATGTCGTCTACTATGCCACCGTCCTCGTTGCACATCGTAGAGTACCTGAGCTGCCCTGGCTCCATGTCCTGGACCTCGTTCACCAGCAGTCGCCTCACAAGCCGCTCGGCGCCAGGCCCCTTGATGTCCACCTCGCCCATCGTCGAGAGATCCTGCACCCCGACGTTCCTGCGCACGTTCAGGTGCTCCTCCAAAGACGAAGCGTAGGAGGTGGGAAACATGAAATCCCCGCCACCCTTGATGAGGCTCCTGGCCGAACGGCTGTGGAAGTCGTAGAACGGCGTCCTTCTCTCCAGCATGAACTACCCCTCTCTTAGAAAGAGTGTTTGTAAACTATACTGCAAGCTCCGGTCACGTTCATCCCCGTCCATCGCCTTCCGTGGCCCGCCGCACGGTCGCCGCGGTCTCCTCGACGAGCTCGTCCGCCCGCCCGAGCCTGCCGTCGTCCAAATTCGCCGTGGACAGGTTGATGCGGGCCAACGCCGCCGCGGCGCGTACCCCCGCAGCGGCCAGCAAGACCGCGGTCAACGCATCTCCTTCGAGGTTCGGGTTGCCCTCATCAAGGAGCCGGACCGCGATTCCAGCGACCTCGTTCCCGACCTCAGCGACAGCAAGCGGCACGTCGGCGGCCCCCGAAAGGGCATCCTTGACGCTCTCCGGGTCGGGCTCACCTGGGAGGCGGTAGGCGTCGAGGACTCGCCCGTAGGACTCCGCGTCGGCCCGGGCGAGGAGTGCGACCCTCCTCCTCAGGTCATCAGAACGGTCGGCCAGCTCGGGGGCGGCGGTTAGTTGGTCGGCAGACAGGCGGGCGGCCATACCCGACAACCCCGCAGCGAGGGCGACGGCTACGGCGGCCACGGAGCCTCCGCCGGGAGCAGGTCCACCAGAGGCAACGCGGTCGAGGAATTCCCCGAGTGAAAGATTCAGATAGTCCGGTGCGGTGTTCTCTGGTGTGTGCATCAGAACCGTACTCTCCTCTTCGCTCTAGCGGTTACGTTTCCTCGACGCGCTCGAGCCACGCGCGCCGCCACTCCTCGGTTTTCTGGAACTCGTTGAAGGTGTAGATGTGGAGACCCTGGATGTTGCTTTCGGGGTCGGCGAAGCCGAGATTGAGGCCTTCGATCAGGCGTTCGGGGCTATAGCCACCGGGCAATAACAGCCTTAGGAGCCAGTTGCGCTGGTGCTTCAGGAAACGCGCCGACTCGCCGAGGCCGATGCTCGCCGAGATCCGCATGAGCTTCTGGCGGTTCACGTAGCCCGGCATACCGATGCGAATCGGCAGCTTCACGCCCCGTCGCCACACCTTCCTGGCCCAGTCCGAGGTCACCTCCGGGTCGAAGCAGATCTGGCTGATGATGTAGGTTGCGTAGGGCGCCTTGTCGTACATGGCCTGGATAGTCGTCTCGTCGCTGATCTTGGGGTGGCTCTCCGGGTAGCCGGTGACGCCCACCTCGTCGAGATCGTGCCCGATCTCCGACATCGCCTCGAGCAACCCGACCGCGCCATCGAACTGCCCGGCGGGCTCCTCGACGTCGCCGGCGACGACGAAGGCGTCCCGTATCTTCGCCTCTCGCAGCCGCTGCAGGATCTCACCCAGCTCCACCCTGTCCCTGATGAGCCGGGCCGAGAGGTGAGGCGCCACACTAAAACCATCCCCTGCCAGGCGCTCGGCGAGCTCTATCGTGGCCCCCGTTCCCTTGCTCGGTGAGGCCGTAACCGCGAGCCGCCCTATATCCTTCGGGACGTGCTCGACGACCGACTCCTCCGCCCCTTCGAGGGGTATCACCTCGTAGCCCAGATGCCGCAGGAACTCGGCCAGCCTACGGTCCGCTTCTTTTCTCTGCTCGGTGTTCTGCTCCGTCGACACGTCCTTCTCCACAGGCCGAAGGCCGGGGTGGCCGGGCGTAAGTGTACCCGGCCAGTGTCGCCTCTCTCAGGCCCCCTTGGACGAGCTGGTGGCGCTCAGATCCTGCTCCGCCCTCTCGGGTTTGAAGAAGACGCGGTCGGCGACGGTGGCTGAGACCATCTCCTCCGGCCGCTCGACCTCGAGCCCGATTCCTATCTCGCTGTACTCGACGGGCACCATCGCGTACCCGATGTTCTTGTCCAGGCGCGGTGAGTAGCAGGCCGAGGTTACCCTGCCGATACTCTCGCCGTCCTTGTAGACCGGGAAGTAGTCGATCATGGAGCCGTCGTTGTACGACCCGAGGTCCCCACCCCCGATCTCGACGCCTACCAGCTTGCGGCTGACGCCCTCCTCGCTGACCCTCTTCAGCGCCTCGCGGCCGACGAAGTCCTGCTCCTGCTCCAACTCGACCATCCACTTGTAGCCGTAGCCGACCTCGTAGGGGTTGGTGTCGTACCACATGTCGCAGCCGAGGGCCAGGATGCCGCCCTCGATCCTACGGATGTGACAAGGCCCGATCGGGGAAATCCCGTGTGGCTCGCCGGCCTGTAGCACCCGGTCCCAGAGCTTGAGCCCGTCGCGGCTCGCGTTCTTCAGGTAGAGTTCGTACCCCAGCTCCCCCGAGTATCCGGTGCGGGAGATCACGAGCTCCATCCCGTCGAGCTCCCTGTTCACCATGTAGTAGTAGGGCACGTCGAGTATCTCTTCGCCGAAGAGGTCGGTCATCACCTCCCTGGACCTGGGTCCCTGTACCTGTATCGGGCCGACGTCGGGCTCCCTGATCTCCACGTTCAGCCCCATGTTGTAGGCGAGTCCCTGCGCCCAGAGCAGCACGTCGCTGTCGGCCAGGGAGAGCCAGAAGTGGTTCTCGTCGAGGCGCAGCAGTACGGGGTCGTTGATGATGCCGCCCTCGGCGTTGGTGATGAAGGCGTACTTGCACTGTCCTACGGCGCACTTGTTGAGATTGCGCGGGGTGAGCATGTTGGTGAACTCGAAGGCGTCGGGGCCCGTGATCTCGACCTGCCTCTCGGCCCCCCCGACGTCCCAGAGGGTAACGCCCTCGAGAAGCTGCCAGTACTCATCAACCGGGTCCCTGTAGTAGCGCGGGTGGTAATGGTGGTTGTAGACGCTGTATTTCTGGACCCCGTGCCGGCGCGAACCGTAGAAGTAAGGGGATTTGAAGATCCTCGTGTACTGCAGGATGCCAGGGTCGGGATTGATGTTGCCGTCCATCGAATGGTTCTCCTCTCTCTCGTGCGGCCTCGGACCGCGTCGCTTATCCGAAATGTTGTTTCGTGTCCTTCACATCACCTCTTCTTCAAACCCGCATCCGCTTCATCGCCGGATCGAAGAGCGGCTCCTCGGTGACAGTGGCCGGATAGCGCTCGCCGAAGTACTCGATCTCCAGCCTCTCCCCCACCCCGGCGTGCTCGGGTGAGACCCAGGCGTACGCGATGCTCTGCCCGAGGGAGTACCCGAAGTCGGCACTGGTCACGTACCCGACCGTCGTGCCGGCCCAGACAGGCTCGCTGCCCATGACCACGCATTTCGGGTCGTCGAGCACGAGGCACACCAGCTTGCGGCGTGGTCCGGCTTCTTTACGCCGGAGCAACGCCTCGCGGCCGACGAAATCGCCCTTGTCCGGCTTGACGGCGAACTCGAGACCCGCCTCGTAAGGGTCATGCTCGGTGGTCATGTCGGTTCCCCAGGCGCGGTAGCCTTTCTCCACGCGCAGCGCGTTGAAGGCGCCGCGCCCGCCCGCGAGTACGCCATAGGGCCGCCCAGCCTCCCACAGAAGGTCCCACAGTCTCAACCCCAGGTCCGCGGAGGTGTAGATTTCCCACCCCAACTCCCCTACGTAGGAGAGCCTGAGCGCCGTTACAGGCACCTCGCGCAGGTACGCCCGCCCGGCGTTGAAGAACCCGAAGGCCTCGTTCGAGAAGTCGTCCCCGGAGAGGCTCTGCACCACGTCGCGGGCGGCCGGGCCCCACACCCCGATGCAACACGTGCCAGGGGTGATGTCACGCACCCGAACGGAGCCGTCGGTAGGCAGGTGGCGTTCCATCCACTCGATGTCCCGTGGGCCGTTGAGGCCAAGCTGGAATTGGTCCTCGCCGAGGCGCGCTACGGTTATGTCGCTCCGGATTCCCGCCGCCTCATCCAGCATGAGCGTGTAGGTAACTTTGCCGACGGGCTTGTCGAGCTGTCCTGTGGTGAGTCGCTGCAAGAAATCCAGGGCACCGGGTCCACCCACCTCGGCCCTCTTCAGGGAGGTCATGTCATAGAGGGCGACGCGCTCGCGGGTGGCCCTGGCCTCGGCGGCGACGACCTTCGACCAGTACCTTCCGGCCCACTCTCCGCGAACGGGAATTCTCTGCCCACCTGGCAGCGACTCGTTGGCCTCGAACCATTGCGGTCGTTCCCAGCCGGAGGCCTCCAGGAAGTAGGCTCCCAGCTCCTTCTGGCGTGGATAGAAGGGACTCGTGCGCAGGGGGCGCGGTTCCTCCATGGGTTGCTGGGGATGGATGATGTCGTAGACCTCCCGGAACGACTGCGCGCTGCGGTCCAAGATGTAAGAAGGGCTAAGGGCGTAGGACTCGAAGCGGTGGACGTCGGCGCCGGCGAGATCAATGCTGGGAACGCCGTCGGTGATCCACTCGGCCATCACCTTCCCCACGCCGATGGCGTGGGTGATCCAGACCGCCTCGGCGATCCAGAACCCCTTGACCTCCCTCGATTCGCCGAGCAAGGGCCCGCCATCCGGCGTGAATGAGAACAGCCCGTTCATCGGCCTGTCTATCTCCACCCTCTCAAGGGCCGGAATCATCTTGCGCGCCTCCTGCCAGGTGGGCTCGAAGTCCTCTGGCGTGAACTCCAGGACCGATGGAAGCTCGCCTTCACCCCTGTAATTCCTTCCGATGTCGTCGACGGAGACGGGCATGGGACGGTGCCTGTAGGCCCCGATGCCGTAGTGGTCCCCCCTCTGCCGAAAGTACATCGAGAAGTCCTGGTGGCGCAGGATGGGATGAATGACCTCGCGCGTCTCACCCTCGAGCTCAGCGAGAGGCGTGGTCCACGCGAACTGGTGCTGCATCGGCACCAGCGGAACGTTCATGCCGACCATCCGCCCGAGCCTTGGCCCCCACATCCCCGCGCAGCTAAGGACGGTCTCCGTCTCGACGCGGCCCCTGTCCGTCTCGACGGCGCTGACACGGCCATCCTTGACCACGATGCCCGTGACCTCGGTCTCGCCGTAGAACTTCGCGCCGCGCTCCCCGGCCAGCCTGGCCATCGCCTCGCACGCCCTTACGGCTTTGGCGATGCCGTCCGTGGGGACGTAGAAGCCGCCCTTGATCCTGTCCTCGTCCAGTAGCGGTACCCTCTCCGCGCACTCCTCAGGCGAGATGAGTCTCGGATTCGAGTCCCCACGAGGTCGCGAGCCCGTGCTTACGTTTGAGGTCCTCCCACCGCTCCGGGGTCTCGGCGACTTCTATGCCGCCCACCTGGTAGCCACACGGCTCGCCGTCAAGCTCGAGCTCCGTGTAGCGCCCGACGCTGTATTTAGCCAGGTCGGTCATGGTCTTGGACGGGTTGGTCTGGAACATGAGCCCAGGGGCGTGGGAGGTGGACCCGCCCGTCTCGAAGAGCGGCCCCTGATCCAGGACCACCACATCCCGCCATCCGAGCCGGCTCAGATGCTCGGCGACACTGCAGCCGACGATCCCGGCCCCAACGATCACAACCCCCGCACTACTCTCCATACACCACCTCGAGCCGCCAAGACCGGGCCAGCGGCGCGAGATCCCCGCTCCCTCCGCCCCACACCCTGGAAGACCCCGCCGCGTGACGGAACCGGTACGGGCCAATTCGAGGTTTGTTGCGCATAGCGAATTCCTTTCCTATATACGGCACAACTACCATACGGGGGCGTCGGAGTCAAGAAGCATTTCAGCCGGTCAGCACTTCAGCTTGTCAGCTTTGTTGGCAGGGCCAAGGGGGCCGCGTCCACCGGGGCGGCAGGCGCAGCTTCTCATGCGTTTCTCAGGTTCTCGTCCTATATTCGCCCAGGCGTTGAAACACAGAAGATTATCAAGAGGAGATGATCTAATGCACGCGAGAGGAAGAAACCTGAAAGCGGGGCTGGTGGCCGCAGCGGCCGCGCTGCTGCTGCTCGTCGGGGCTGGCGTGGCCTACGCATCCGGTACCGGCGACGACTCTTCGTCACAGGCAACGGGACCCGGCGTCGAGAAGGCCAAGAGCGCCGCGCTCAGTGAGACCAACGGTGGCCGCGTTACGGGCACCGAGGTAGAGGACGAAGAGGGCTACTACGAGATCGAGGTCACCAAAGACGACGGCAGCGAGGTCGACGTCCACCTCGACAAGGACTTCAAGGTACTGAGCACGCCGGTCGACGACGAAGGCTCCGACGACAAGGACGAGCCCAACGACGACAAGGACGAGCCTGACGACGATAAGGACGAACCCAACGACGATAAGAACGAGCCCAACGATGATAAGGACGAGCCCAACGACGATTAACATCCGGGCCGTCATGGCATGAACAAGGGAGGTCGGGACGAGTCGTCCCGGCCTCTTCTCTTGTTTACCTAAGGCGGTTTGCCGAGGCTGCGCCTCAGCAAACCGCGGCATCAGGCTTCAGGTTACAGGCATCAGGGTGTCAGTCCTCTGAGGGAAGAGATTATCTCCGGCAGGGGTGTCTCCTTGGGTATCGCAGCGTCGGCCCCGGCCCTAGAGGCGACCTCACCGATGTCGTCCCTGGCGCTGAGGACGGCGACGCGCGTTTGCGGGTGGCGTTCTCTGATGTCGGGGATGAGATCCGTGCCCATTCCGTCAGGGAGCGCCAGATCTAGCACCACCACGTCGAAGAGGTCGCCGTCCCTGACCAGGGCCCTCCCTTCTTCGAGCGTTCGGGCCAGAATTACGTCCGTACCCTCCCCAAGGACGAGCTGCAGGGCCTGCGCGAACGCCGAGTGGTCTTCTACGATCATCATGCGCTTCATCGCCACACCTCCCCGCCAATCGCCTGCCCGTTAGACACATCGAGTTTTACCCTAAAGCAGAACACCTGGAACATACATCATACAAGTGAACTAGATCTCGAGAAAGACCAGGCAGAACCTCAGCCCGCTCCTTCTCTGTGCCGGATCGCCCCTAACACCGACTCGGGGCCGAGGTCCGACGCCTCGGCGGGGACGAAGTGCTCGCCCGCCTTCGATGGTCCCTCTGTCAGTGGTTGTGGCGGGGGGTCTCCGAGGCGATGCCCCTGTACTTCAGGGCGGCTTCGAGCACCCCGCCGCCGTCGAGTTGGTCCACCGAGGAGCGGTAGATCTCCTGCCAGGGCGTCTTGCTTTCGGGGAAGTCGGGGATGCCTTCCTCCCGCTTGCGGCGTTCTATCTCCTCCTCGGGGACGAGCATGTCGCAGCTTCCCGCCTCGAGGTCGATGCGGATGGTGTCTCCCGTCCGCAGCCAGGCCAGGCCGCCCCCGACGGCGCTCTCTGGCGCGGCGTTCAGGATCGAAGGGCTGTCCGAGGTACCCGACTGCCTGCCGTCGCCGATGGTGGGAAGCGTGTCGATCCCACGCTTTATGAGCGAGTCGGGGGGCTGCATATTGACGACCTCGGCCGAGCCGGGCCACCCTATCGGGCCGGCGCCCCTAATTACCAGAATGGAATGCTCGTCGATGCCTAGTTTCGAGTCGTTGATGCGCCTGTGGTAGTCGTCCGATCCGTCGAAGACGACCGCGCGGCCCTCGAAGACGCCTTCGTTGTTGAGATAGCGTTTGCGGAAATCGTCGGAGATCACGCTAGTCTTGATGATCGCGAAGTCGAAGAGGTTGCCCGAGAGCACCCTGAAGCCAGCCCGCTCCTGCAGCGGCTCGTCGTAGGCCGCGATGACCGAGCGGTCTACGCTTTCGTGCCCGGCCACGCTCCCGGCGAGCGTCCCTCCCGTCACGGTCAAGGCCTCTCCGTCCAGTTTTTCGGCCCGCAAGAGCTCGGTGACGACGGCTGGCACGCCTCCCGCGCGGTGGAAACCTTCACCGAGGTACTCGCCGGCGGGCTGCATGTTGACGAGCAGGGGTACGTCGTAGCCCTGCTCCCAGTCGCGAGGTTCGATCTCGACCCCGGCGTGGCGCGCCATGGCCATGATGTGCGGCTGGGCGTTGGTCGAGCCGCCGAGGGCCGTGGTCGCGACGATCGCGTTCAAGAAGGACTGGCGGGTCAGGATCTTCGACGGTCGCAAATCCTCGTAGGCCATCTCGGCGGCGCGCTTGCCCGTGTCGTAGGCCATCTGGCCTCGCTCGCGGTAAGGGGCCGGGATGGCCGCGCACCCGGGAAGTGATAATCCCAGCACCTCGGCCAGGGCGTTCATGGTCGAGGCCGTCCCCATGGTGTTACAGTGGCCCGCCGACGGAGCCGAGGCCAGGGCCGTCTCGAAGAACTCCTCCTCATCGATCTGGCCGGCGGCCAGACGGCGGCGGCTCTTCCAGATAGCCGTGCCCGAACCGACCAGCTCGCCCTCGAAGTATCCGTCGAGCATGGGTCCGCCGGAGAGCACGATGGCGGGGATGTCCACGGTCGAGGCGGCCATGATCGCCGCCGGCGTCGTCTTGTCGCAGCCCGTCGTGAGGACCACGGCGTCGATAAAGTAGCCGTAGAGTATCTCCACGAGTCCAAGATAAGACAAATTACGGTCAAGCGCGGCGGTCGGCCTGCGGCAGTTCTCGTTGATGGGGTGCACGGGGAACTCCATCGGGATCCCACCGCCGTCGCGTATCCCGTCGCGCACGCGGCCAGCGAGGTCCAGATGATGCCTGTTGCAAGGCGAGAGGTCGCTGCCTGACTGGGAGATCCCGACGATGGGCCTGCCTGAGCGCAGCTCGTCGGGCGTGATCCCGTAGTTCATAAAGCGCTCCAGGTACAGCGCGCTCTGGTCCCTGCGGTGCGGGTCGTCGAACCACTCGCGCGAGCGGAAGCGACGCGCGGGCCGTCCGTTCTCTGAAATCATTGCTGACCTCCTTGTCGGGCCTTCGTCCTAATCATCGCCCCGTGAGACGGGAGGCGTCGCCGTTGATGTCTTGCCCAGGGCCTGTATCGCGGTCGGGACCATCGTCAGCTCGGGCACGTAGGCGTGCGGCGGGAGCGTGGCGAGGAAGAGGCAGGCCTGCGCGACGTCCCCCGGCCCC
This sequence comes from uncultured Rubrobacteraceae bacterium, assembly GCA_963840835.1. GTDB lineage: Bacteria > Actinomycetota > Rubrobacteria > Rubrobacterales > Rubrobacteraceae > Rubrobacter_D. The sequence continues at coordinate 305,403 of CAWJAM010000006.1, forward strand.
AGGGCCGCGTCGCGGACCTCCCTCGGGGGCGGCTCAGGGCGGTTGTCCAGGATCGGGGTATCAACGATGCCTGGTAGGATAGAGCTGAAGCGCACGCCGTTCGCGTGTTCCTCGAAGCCAGCGGCATGTCCGAGCTCGACCATCCCAGCCTTCGAAGCCTGGTAGGCCGGGCCCGAGGCGTCTGGCCACCGTCCGGAGACGCTTGCGATAAGGATGACGAGACCTCGCGAAGACCTGAGGTAAGGAAGCGCGGCCCGTATAGCGTAGAAAGCGCCGCTTAGGTTCACCGAGATCATGGCGTCCCACCCATCGGCCGTCAGCTGCTCCAGCCGCCGCTCCGGAAAGTTCATCCCGGCAGCCACGACGAGGATGTCTATGCCGTCGTTTTCCCCCACCTCTTCGACGACCCGCCATACGGCGTCCTTATCCGAGATATCCAGCGCGTGAGCCGTGACGTTACGCCCAACGGCACCTTCCTGTATAGCCTCACTGCGTCGGGCTGCGGCGTGGACCTTCGCGCCCGCGTCGGCGAAGAGGTTGGCGGTTTCGAGTCCGATGCCGCTGCTCGCGCCTATGACGAGCGCCGACTTGCCCGAGAGGGTCTCCACTACTCCGCCTCAGCGAGGAAGATCTTTATCTGCTCCGACGGACCACGCACCAACTCGGCGAACGCCTCCGGGCCCTCTTCCAGGGGCAAGACGGGTGGCAGCTCCCCGATGCCTGCCCTGCCACCTGCGAGCCATTCGAGCGCCTGCTCGTAGTCTTCAGCGGTATAAGCGTAAGAGCCCTGCAGGTCGAGCTGGCCCCGCACCACGTCGTGGAACCCGAGGGTCGTGTCGTCGTCGTGCAGCCCAATGTACACGACCCGGCCGCCGGGTCGCAGGAGATCCAGGGCCATCCGCCGCGTGGCCTCGGCCCCGACGGCGTCTATGACGAGGTCGGCGCCAAGTCCCTCCGTGGGGCCTTCCATGGCCTCGCGCGCCTCCTCACCGGACTCGTGGGCCGCGCCAGCGCCGAGGGCGAGGGCCTGCTCACGGCGCGCCTTTACGGGCTCGACGGCGCGTACTTCCGGGATGCCGTCGAGGACAGCGGCCTGCAGGCACATCAGGCCGATGGTGCCGGCCCCGATCACGACGGCGTGCGTCACGTGATGTCCGTCGAGCCCCAAGCGCGCCGCGTGGACACCGTTCGCCAGCGGCTCCGCCAGCGCGCCCGTGCGGGCCTCGACGCCGTCGGGTAGCGGGTAGACGTTGGCCGCAGGCGCGAGCGTGTACTCGGCGAAGCCACCGGGGGAGTGGATGCCGACGAGCTTTCGGTCCGGGCACAGGTTGGTCAGCCCGGCCCGACACAGGCGACATGTGCCGTCGGAGGAGAGCGGGTTCACCGCCACCAGGCGACCAAGGAGGTCTTCGTCCACACCCTCCCCCACCTCCGTAATGGTACCGGCGAACTCGTGGCCCATCACGAGGGGCGGGGTACGGTTGCCCATCTTGCCGAGGTAGCCTTCTATCTCAGAACCGCAGATCCCCGTCGCCGTCGGCCGGACGACGACGCTCCCAGGCTCGACTGCCGGCTCCGGCACCTCATCGACGGACATCTGCTCGGGCCCGTGCCATACGATCCCCTTCATACCTTCCCCTTCCAGTTGCGGGCTTCCCTCGATTGATTATCTTACCCTCAGGGTCAAGCTTCCACCTGCGGTCTGACCCGTAGCGGAACAAGACCCTGTCTCCGGCCCCGAAAGGACTCGTAAGAGGACTTTGCCGAAGCGGTCGTGGGTCGGGTAGTGAATATTAGGCGGGAAGTGTTCATCCGGATACTTCCCAGCGTCGCGCGGGGACGAGGCTCTCTGTATATTGCAGGGTTCTGGTGACGGGAGGTGTGGACGGATGATCTTCGCGGACAACCTGGGCGTGCCCGAAGGTCCTGTGGCGCTGGCCGACGGGAGATGGCTGGTCGTCGAGATGGGCCCTGAGCGGGGTTGCGTCACCCTGCTGGACAGAGACGGGCGTATAGATCGGGTAATCGCCCGCACCGGGCGTCCGAACGGGTTGGCCGTGGGTGGGGATGGGACCATCTGGGTCGCCGAGTCGCAGGAACCCTCCCTGATCCGTCTCGGCATGGATGGTCGGGCCGAGGTTTCTCTGACCGAATGCGACGGCGAGCCGTTCCTGTTCCCCAACGACCTCTGTTTCGGTCCCGATGGCGCCCTGTACATGACCGACTCGGGACTCCTCGTCGAGGATTGGGAGCCGGGAGGACAGATCCGAGAGGACTTCATGGAGGCGGAGATAGACGGCCGGGTCTACCGGATAGACCCAAGGAACTCAGGAATCGAGAAGCTAGACTCGGGCATCCGCTTCACGAACGGCATAGCCTTCGGGCCTGACGAGAATCTCTACGTCAGCGAGACCCTGACCGGCATGGTGTACCGCTACAGGTACGAAGGCGGTGAGATCGTCGGCGGCAGGGAGGACTTCGGAAACGTGGCGTACAGGGAGTCCAAAGCGTTCCCCACCGGTCCCGACGGCATGGCCTTCGGTGCTGACGGGAACCTCTACGTATCGGTATTCGGCCAGGGCGACGTGAGCTTGCTTTCGCCGGATGGTGAGGTGGTGGAACGCATAGAGACGGCGGGGAGCCTGCCGACCAACGTCGCCTTCGGCGGGTCGGGAGAACAGAGGATCTACGTCACGGAAGTCGAGTTCGGCCGCTTGGAGGTCTTCGAAGTCGGGACCACAGGCCTGCGACTGTACTCTTGAAGTCTTCGCCGCCGCCCCGCGAGGGCTGATACCAAGTCCGCCTGATCGCCATAGGATAGACTGTCATTCCCGCGAAAGCGGGAATCCACGTCCTCTAGAGCCGTTATCGGAAGTGGCGGAGGTCCGTGGCGACGCGGAACACACCACTCTTCTTCCGGACACGGTATGAAGCCGTACGGCAGAGAGTACCGGCTCTACTTCGTGCTGTAGCGGTCGGGGTCCTCGAAGACGTCTATGACGCAGGTCCCGGCCTCGAGGATGGCCGAGTGTTCCGCCCCCGCGGGTATGTCGTAGGTATCGCCCGGCTCGTGGTTAGCCTGTTCACCGTCGATGGTCAGGTGCAGGCGGCCGGTCACGACTACGCCCCACTGCGCGCCGTGGGCGTGGGGAGGGACTTCAACCGTCTCCGCGGCCCGGAAGAAGACCGCCTGGCCGTCGGGACCGGAGATCATACGCCCTTCCAACCCATCGAAGGGCGTGTCTACCTGCGGGAGGTTCCGTATCCAAGACGCATAAGGGTTCAAATCTGCTCCTTTCCCTCGGGTGGTGCGTTTGCGCCACCGGTCAGGGCGTCATTATACTGATCGTTCCTACGTCCCCGGAGGGTGAGATGGAACGCCTGAGAGGCAAGAGGGCCATAGTCACCGGCGCGGGATCCGGCATAGGCCGCGCCGTCGCCCTACGACTCGCCGCGGAGGGCGCACGCGTGATCGTTTCGGACGTGGAGGAGGTGGCGGCGAAAGCGGTCGCCCGGGAGATAGGCGGCGAAACCCTCGTCCGAAAGACGGACGTCACGAACCCGAACGAGGTCGAGGCGCTGGTAGGGACCGCGGTCGATGAGTGGGACGGCCTCGACGTAATGGTCAATAACGCGGGAATAGGCGTGGCCGGCACGGTCGCGGATACCCAGGAGGAAGACTACGAGATGGTGATGGACGTGTGTCTAAAGGGCACGTTCTTCGGGATGAAGTACGCGATCCCGGCCATCCGCGAGTCCGGAGGCGGGTCTGTCATCAACATGTCATCGGTGGCCGCGCTGGTTGGGATCCCCGACAGGGCCGTATACAGCGCGGCCAAGGGCGCCATCCTGGCCATAACCCGCGCCGCGGCCATCGACCACGTGGAAGAAGGCGTGAGGGTCAACTGCATCGCCCCTGGCACCGTCGACACGCCCTGGATAGGGCGCATCACCTCGGGCTACGACGACCCCGAGGAGGCCCGCGCCAACATGCAGGCCCGCCAGCCACACGGCCGGTTCGTAACGCCGGAGGAGATCGCCGCTATGGCCGCCTACCTGGCCTCCGACGAATCGGCGTCGGTGATCGGGGCGTGCATGATAGTGGACGGAGGCGTGACGGCCCGGTGAGCGAGTCAGGCACCGGCGGCGCCGAGACCTGGCTCTGGGTTTTGGCACGCAAGGGTCCGGCCCGATGAAGATACGCGACGCCATCGCAGGGGACCTCCCTGCCATAGTCGAGATCTACAACTCCACCATCCCAAGCAGAATAGTGTCTGCCGACACCGAGCCTATATCTGTCGAGCAAAGGTTGCCGTGGTTTCGCGAGCACGAGCCCTCGCGGCGTCCGATCTGGGTGATGGAGGACGGAGGAGAGGTGGCCGGCTGGCTGAGCCTGAGCGACTTCTATGATGCGCGCCCCGCCTACGACGCCACCGCCGAGATCGGGGTCTACGTCAGGGAAGATTACCGCGGCAGGGGCATAGGCCGTCGTCTGGTGGAAGAGGCCATAAGCCGCGCCCCTGAGCTAGGCCTGAAGACCCTTACCGCCGGCGCCTTCGGCCACAACGAGGCCAGCGTCAGGCTCTTCGGAGCTATGGGCTTTCGCGAGTGGGCCCACTTCCCGGGGGTCGCCGAACTCGACGGCGTCGAGAGGGACCTTGTCGTCCTTGGCCTGAGATTGGTCGGACAAACGACCGGCGTGGAGGGATAGGTATGTCGTTGACCATACGGAGGTAGTTGCCCGCGGCGTACGAGTTTCCTGACGGTGATGCCTGAACAGAAAAAAGGAGCAGCGTATGAGCAACGGGGTGGCGGCGGTCCTTGGAGTCGGGCCTGGCCTCGGCGCGGCTATCGCCCGGCGCTTCGCGGGCGAAGGCTTCGGTGTGGCCCTCATGGCGCGTAGCGAGGAGAGCGTTGCGGAGGTCAGGGAGGAGATCGAAGACGCAGGTGGCACGGCGCTACCCGTCTCCACCGACGCCACGGATCCCGACTCGGTCGCGGAAAGCTTCGAGCGGGTACGAGGCGAGCTAGGAGATCCAGAAGTCTTCGTCTACAACGCCGGCGCCTTCCAGATGGGCGGGATCCTGGACCTCTCGCCGCAGCAGTTCGACGTGTGCTTCCGGGCCAACTGCGCCGGGGCCTTCTACGCCGCCCAACAGGTGCTACCTGCTATGGTCGAAACCGGACGTGGCACTATACTTCTCACCGGAGCCTCGGCGGCGCTGCGCGGCAAGGCGAACTTCTCGGCGCTCGCCGTCGGCAAGTTTGGTTTGCGCGCACTGGCACAGTCCATGGCGAGGGAGTTCGGGCCGCGGGGCATACACGTCTCGCACGTCATCATAGACGGCCAAATCAACACACCCAGGGTGCAAGGGATGATGCCGGACCGTGAGGAGCACACCATGCTCTCCCCCGACGCCATCGCCGAGACTTACTGGCAACTCCACGCGCAAAACCCTACGACCTGGACGCTGGAGTTGGACCTGCGGCCTTCGGTGGAGAGCTTTTGAAGAGGCATCAGGCGACAGGGGTAGGGCTTCAGTAGCTCAGGCGTAACTCGCAGGCCGAGAACGCTGGCGAACGCTCTTTGGGTGCACGGGCGACGGTACTGGGGGAAAAAGTGGCCGTAATGAAAACGGTGGGCTTGATCGGGGTTCCGACGAGCATGGGGGCGTTCGCACCCGGCCAGGAGAAGGGTCCTCGCGTGCTGAGGGAAGCCGGTCTCGTCGGGTATCTCTCCCGCGGCGGCGTGCGGGTGGAGGACTACGGGGACGGCGGAGTTCGGCGCTGGCGACCGGACAAGGACAACCGCCGCGCGCAGAACGCTGCCGCCGTTGCCGAGATCGCCCGTGAGACGGCGGGGAGGGTTGGGGAGGCGGCTGAGGCCGGACATCTGCCGCTGGTGGTCGGCGGCGACTGCACCATCGAACTTGGCACCGTCGCGGGCCTTCTGCCTTCCGGTGGGCGCCTGGGCCTCCTCTACTTCGACGTGCATCCCGATCTCAATCTTCCGAGCAGCGTCAAGGAGGGCGCGCTCGACTGGATGGGCGTGGCACACATGCTCGGCGAGGAGGGTATGGTGCCGGAGCTCGGCCGGCTCAGTGACCGTTTCCCGCTTCTCGAGAACGGGGACGTGTTTCTTTTCTCCTACGGCCCTGAGCAGGCGACCGAATGGGAGCACGGCGTGATCGAGCGCCGCGGGCTCGCGGGTCTGCCGGTCGGAGAGGTCGCCGCGGATCCAAAGGCAGCGGCGGCCCGCGCGTTGGCCGAGGTGGAGCCGCGTGTCGACCGCCTGCTGGTCCACTTCGACGTGGACACCGTGGATTTCACCGACCTTCCGCTCTCGGAGAACACGGGGCGCAACGAGGGCCTGGCGTTCGACACGGCGGTGAGGGCGCTGCGGGAGTTGCTCGGGAGCAAGAAGCTGGCGGCAGTGACCGTCACTGAGTTCAACCCGGACCACGGCGATGAGGACGGTTCCACAGCCCAAACTTTGGCTGAAGGACTCGCCCGCGCCTTCTCCGGTCGGTAGCCGACGAACGAACGTTCCTGGGGTACAAAGACCGGCGACGGGCAACAACTGGCAGGAGGTCAGAGAGCAGTGCTGCTGGAACACCGGGGCAATCGCCCGAAGGTGCACGACTCGGCCTACGTCGCGCCCAACGCCACCCTCTGCGGCGACGTCACCGTCGGCGAGAATTCCCGCGTCATGTTCGGCGCGACCCTGACCGCGGAGGGCGGCCCCGTGGAGGTCGGGTCCAACTGCGTGGTAATGGAGAACGCCGTGGTGCGGGGCACCGAGAGGCACCCCACGAAGATCGGGGGGAACTGCGTGGTAGGTCCTGGAGCCCACCTGGTTGGCTGCCGGGTCGGAGACAACGTCTTCCTCGCGACCGGCTCGACCGTCTTCAACGGGGCGGTCGTCGGGAACGGCGCCGAAGTGCGCGTCAACGGGACTGTCCACCTGAGGACGGTGCTGCCTCCCGATGCGGTGGTGCCCATAGGCTGGGTGGCGGTGGGCGACCCGGCCGAGATCCTGCCGCCCGGCGAGCACGAAAGGATCTGGGAACTGCAGGAGCCCCTGGACTTCCCCGGCACCGTCTTCGGCGTCGGGCGAGGGCCGACCGGAACAATGATGCCCGAGATGCTGCGCCGCTACACCGGTGCCTTGGGCGCGCACCGGGAGGACGTCGAGCTGCCGGATCGGTGAGCGTAGCTGGCCCTACCGCCTGCCGGCTACGCGTCCGGCCACCGACGCGAAAGCGCTGCGCTCTACCGTATCGTCCAGGGGTTCGAGCTCGAAGGCTTCGTCAACCCGGCTCAAGGCGTTCGAGATGATGTTGATCCGTAAGCCAGGGGTTCTTGGGAAGTAACGAGCCGTGCAGGTAGGTGCCGTAGGCGTTCAGCCTCCTCGCTCCTTCGGTGCCGTCCTTACCGTTGTTGCCGTAACCTACGACGACTTCGCCCAGCGGCTCCACGTCTTCGCCGAGGTAGGTACGACCGCCGTGGTTCTCGAAGCCGACTACCTCGCGCGTCTCGCCCGTCTCGGGAACCTTCCAGCGGACCAGCACGTTGCCGATCAGGCGCTCTTCGTCTGGCTTCTTCGGCTCTGTGTGCAGGTCGAAGATGCCCGCGCCGGGCAGCTTCTCGCCCTCCGGCGTCTCGTAGGAGTGACCCATGAGCTGGTACCCGCCGCACACCCCGAGGACCACGCCACCTTCGTCCACGATGGCCCTCAGGTCAGCGCCCTTGGAGCCCGAGAGGTCTTCTGCGAGCAAGGCCTGCTCCCTGTCCTGGCCGCCTCCGAAGAGGAAGATGTCGCAGCCGGTGGGTTTGACCCTCTCTCCAAGACCAACGTCAACGACCTCGACGGGGATACCGCGCCACTCGCAGCGCTTCTTGATGGATATGACGTTTCCACGGTCGCCGTAGAGGTTCATCATGTCCGCGTAGAGGTGGTGGATCGTCACGCCGATCAATGGCACAACACCCCTTTCAGGTCACTCGCCAACATCCAGGAAGAACAGGGCCGCCGAAGAAGTCGCTCTCACGGAAGCGAAAGTAGCACAAACGCGCGCCTAGAGCCAGAGATGGCACTCGGCGAGAACAGCAACCCCAGGGTCCACCTAACCGCGGACGTCTTGTGCTCCCCCCTCCAGGGCCGACCGCCTCACTGGCTCGCCGTCCTTCGGGGTCTCGCTAGGTTCGTCGGTGCGGAGCCTTGGGCGCAGAAAGTCGAAGCTGACCCTTAGCACGGCGAGGGTTGGAACGGCGAGGAGCACGCCCACGATACCCCCAAGACCACCACCGATGATCACGGCCAGGAAGACCAGGATCGGGTGCACCCTCATCACCCGACCCTGGATCCGGGGCGTCAGGACGTTGCCCTCCAGTTGTTGGATTATCAGGAAGAGCAGCATCGTTAGAAACCCCGCCGCGACCGAGTGGGTGAACGCTACTATCACCGCTGGTATCGCGCCGAGCCAGGCTCCGAGGAGGGGGATGAGGGCAGTCAGGGCGACCCAGGCTCCGAGGACGAGGGCGTAGGGCACGCCCAGCAGGTAGAGAGCCGTGCTCGAGAGTACCCCCTGGATGGCACACACGAGGGCGAGCCCACTCAGGTAGCGTGAGAGCGAGTAGCCGAAGGCGTTCCAAAGATCCCGCCCGTCGTGCCGGTAGTGGTGGGGTATCGCAAACAGATAAGCGGCCTTCAGTTTACGGACATCAGCGAGCAGGTACGCCGCGATGAAGATAATCCCGAAGAGAGACAGCACGAAGCTGAACGTACCCGTGACGTAACCGAAGAGTCCACCAAGGGCGTTCCTGGAGATCCCACTGGCGCTGTCTGCGAGGTATTGCTCTACCGAGGAGATGATCTCCTTGGGCGCGCCAGGCAGGTAACCGGCATCCCTGACCAGGCGGAGCCCCACGAGCCCGTACTTCTCGGCGTCGGCGACGAGGCCAGGCACGGCTCTGGCCAGGGCCACGAGCTGTTGCACGAGCAGCGGGACCACGACGAAGAACGCCACCAGGATAAGCCCGGCCAGAATCATGAACGAGACGAAGATGGCCAGACCGCGTGGCATGACGTAGGAGAGACCCCATACAGGGAAGGAGAGTACGAGGGCCAGCGCGAAGCCACCGATGATCGCGATCGGGGCGGCCGGAACAGCCCACATGATGTAGGCCACGACGATGAGGGCAACGAGCAAGAGCAAGTTCCGGGTCAGCTTCGAGATCCGGATGGGAGTAGGCCTGACCCCCATTCCCGGCGCACCGGCAGCCCTCTTCTTCTCAGCCCTCTTCTCGTCTGGCAAGGTGCGCTCCCTTCCGGCCGCGAAAGGCTTCGCGCGGATAGTGTTCTAAGCGAATAGTAGACTGCCACCGCATTTGTCGCAATCATCATCTTCACGCAGCGGGTATTGCCGCCGCATGACTTGCGGCTCTTCCTCCATTCAGACACGGTCGAGCGAGGACGCCAGAAAGCGCAGGGAGCCTTACACATCCTCCCAGAACGGGTGCGTATAACCCATATCGCTCAGGGTCTTGCGGATCTCCAACATAGCCGTGTACGTCGGTAGCACGTAGAGCGTCTCGCCTGGCGGGGTCGCCTGTAGCGCGGCCTTTATGGCCTCCTCGCGATCAGGGATCACGGGGCCAACGGGAAGCTCTGCGTACTTGAGGCGCACGGCCATGTCTTCGGCCCTGATGCCGCTGACGGTGAAAGGGGCTGCGTCCGTTTTCCCCTCGGCGCGTGCGTCGGCTAGCATCTCGAAGTCAACGTCCCACAGCCAGGAGACGTCGCGGCCGTCGGCATCGTTATCGTTGATGGCGATGAGAACGTTCTTGGCTTCCGCGGTCGTTACGAAGGTGCGTAGGATCTCGTTGAAGCCGACGGGGTTCTTGATCAGGAGCAAGAAGGCCTCCCTCTCCCCCACCTTTACCCGCTCGACCCTCCCGAATGCCCCCTCGAACTCCCCGAGGCCGTCTGAGATCTCCCGCAGTCCGATCCCAGCCTCGCTGGCCACCGCAGCCGCAGCAAGCGCATTGTAGACGTTGTAAAGACCAGGAAGCCCTATCCTCACGACCGTCTCGCCCTTCGGGGTCGAGAGCAGAAACTCCGACCCTTTGGCCCCTTCGAGCCGCACCCTGCTCGCGCGGTAAGCAGCCCAGGGCCGCGAGAAGTCACAGCGCGGACAGTCGTAGACGCCGACGTGCCCCATGTACACGGTCTCGTAGAGGAGTGCCGTCCCACACACCGGACAGTCCTTTGAGTCAGCGACATGCTGCAGTCGCCCGGTGTCCAGAGCGGGCTCGTCCACGCCGAAGAAGACAGGTCTCCTTGCAGACCGCCCGAGGCTCGCGACCAGGGGGTCGTCGGCGTTCAGGATCACCGCGCCTTCCTGCGGCAGGTCTCCGAAGGCCGAGGCGATGACCTTGCCCGTGTAGGCAAGCTCTCCGTAGCGGTCGAGCTGGTCCCTGAAAAGGTTGAGGACCGCAAGGATCTCGATCCCCGCCTCCGCGGCCACCCTCGGCACGCTCGCCTCGTCCACCTCGAAGAGCCCCATCTTGGAGGAGGGCGTACCGGCAAGTCCCGAGTCCGAGACGACGGCCGCGGTTACGCCTGTGACCAGGTTAGCCCCCGTCGAGTTGTTCACGGCCCCGATACCGGCAGTCTGCAGGATTTTGGACACCATCCTGGTCGTTGTCGTCTTGCCGTTAGTGCCAGTAAGGGCCGCCGAACCCAGGGGAAGCCGCTGCGAGAGCTTGGTCAGAACCTTCGGGTCCACCCTGCGCGCCACGACCCCGGGCATCGTGGAACCTCCGCCGGTCTTCAGCGTGCGGCTAGCAAGCCGGGCAGACCTGGCGGCCAGTATCGCGGCGGAGAGACGGGGGTCTATAGGACTCATGGCGCGGATTATATCCGCAGTGGAGGCCCGCTCTGCGTGGAACGCTTCCGAGAGATAAGAGTGCGCCTCCCAGTGAACATTATCTCGACCGGCCTCATCCAACCGCGCACCTCGTAGTCATTACGTTGGACGTTTCTTACCTACTTCTCGTTTGTTAGAGCGGTTCCCGGCAACGGTTCAGGTGTTTGGTGGTTTCTCCGTGCCACCCTGGGACTCAGGCGGGGCGGTCTCGCTGGGCCTGTCGGAACCGCTGGCCGGTTTGCCGAGGTTCCCGAGATCCACTTTGTAGAGGCTGTATTTCTCTTTGGGGGCGTCGCGTACTGGAGAGAAGCCTGACAGGGTCTCCAGTCGCTCATCGAGGGGGCTGCCAGCGTAGACCATCAGGTAATCCGCGTGGTAGCGGCGAAGTATTTCGTAGGACTCTGCATCAAGGGTCGGTCCGAAGAAGAAGCTGTGCACGTCCAGGTAGCGCCGGGGGATGTTTATGTGAGACCCGGCCAGATCTTCCAACTCTTCGCGGTCCCGGATCATGCCCTCTCCCCTCTGGCTCACGACGTTCAACGCAGTCGAGTAAGCGGGGATGGCGTTGTTCGCGCTGTCGCGCGCGAGCAGCACGCCCGGCTTTTCTATGTTGTCCCTGCATCCAGGGGTAGATGGAGTCTGGGTCGTAGTCGGAGGTCCTCGCAACCTCGAACTTGCGGTAAAGGTCCACGGCCTTCTCCACGGAGAACGGCGCTGCGGCGGCCGTGAGAAGCACCACGAGCGCTAGCGGGAGGGCTTTGATCGCGCCGCGTCCGATCCGGAGTTCCCTCAAGCGCACCTCCGCGTAACCCAGTGCCTCGCACACCATCCAGCCGGTGGTTATCAAGGCGAGCAGCGGGATGGGCCACGCGAGACGCCACAGGAGACCGGGGACGATGAGGTGATCGCCCAAGAAGGTGGCCACGGGAGGTACGTACACCGCCACAGTAACAACGGTCAGGCCGCCGAGGAGGAGCTGGGCAGCCAAACTCGTCTTTACCCGCCACAGCAGGAAAGGAACACCCAAAACGTAAGAGCCAAGTATCATGGGGTTGAGCAGCAGCCAGGGATGCATGATGTAGAGTCCATTCCCCAGCTCGTAAATGTGCCTCCAGCTCTCCGTTATGAAGACCGTGTACTCGAGCACTTTCGGGGGCGTGGCGTTGATATCCGCTGAGAACAACACGGCGGCAGGAGACCCGCCAGTGAACAGCAGGAGAGCCGGCCCGAGAACGACGCTCCACATCCCGAGCGCGAGGGCTAACATCCCGGTCCAGGCGGCCCGAAGGTGCAGGTTTACCGCCAAGTGCGCCGCGCCGAAGCCAAGCATGCACAGCCCGATGGCGGGCAGCACGGAAGGATGCACGGCCACCGCGGCCCAGCAGAAGAACGTGAACAGACCGAGGTGCCTCCATCTCCTGCTTTCTACGAAGAGCGCGGCGAAGAGCAGGGTGGCGGGTAGGATCAGGAACCGTGCCGCGTACTTGTCCTCCGAGATACGGGCCGCCAGCTCCACCCCGACGTTATGTACCGAGGGCTGGATAAAGACGACGTGAAACAAGGCGTAGACGGAGGCGGTGAGAACCGCGGCCCGCTCGTTCTTTAGCAAGGTGCGGGCAAGGGCGTAGACCATCAGTAAGGCAACGATAACGAGCGTCGGCGTCAGGTACCGTAGGACCAGTTCGATCGTATCAAGGCCGGAGACGCGCGAGAGGGAGGCTTGCTCGAGCAGCCACCCGTTGACCTTCGCGCGGCTGAACTCTGCGACCTTCTCGTCGAAGTAAGGATCCCGCAACGCGAGGTTGTCGGAGTTCGCGAAGTCCTTCACCCAGGAGAGGTAGACCCACACGTCGTCGTAGCTATTTGGAACCCTCCTGATCCCAACGAAGGCCAGAACCCCACAGAGCAACGCGAACGGTGCCCACAACCAGCCCGCAGGAGGTCCGTAAGGGGGGCTTTCTCCCTCAGGCGGCTCCACAGCGCGGGACTTCACGCGCAAGGTTCTCCACGCCGCTACAGCGAGGAAGGCGCAGAGCACGGCCCCAGCAGCCAGGAGGAAAGCGTCGGTGCTGAGGTGCAGGATCAAGGCCGGCACACCAAGTATCCCGAAGACACCCGTGCTGATCGCGAACCCCACGGGCACCAGGGCGACCCCGGACAAGTCATCCCCGAAAACCCAGTAGGACAAGAGCAACCCGGGTGCCGTGAACAGGACGAGAGTGGCCGCGAAGGCGACCAGAGGTATTGTTTCGGAGAGACCTCTCAACGGCAAGAGAAAAACCACAGCCACCGCGCAGGAGAGCAACACACGCGAATCTATTGACCTCGGACGCCGCAGGCCGGCGATAAGATCCGCCTGGGACTTCGATTTCACCGGGCTACCGCGCTGGTCTCGGACGTCTCCATCGGGGAAAGCTAGCACACTCGATCCCCTTCCACCCAAGCCCTGGCTGCACTTATCCTTCCTGAAACCTGTAGCCTGATGCCTGATGCCTTTACTGCGATACCTGGCCATTCTTCCGGGTGGCGCGCCCCTGGGTGTGCGGTACAAATAGCGAATGGAGATCTTCGAGAACCTCTCGGCGAGTTCGCGACTCGAGAGCCCGGAGCTCGACTCCTACTCTCGGGCGGTGCGGGACGTAACGGAGAAGCTGGAGCCGGCGGTGATCCTGGTCGGCCTACCCGACGGGCGCGGTGGAGGAAGCGGCGTCATACTCGGCGTCGAAGGCGACTCGGCCACCGCCGTCACCAACAGCCACGTGGTGCGCGGCCTGCGCAGCCGCAGGGCCGGAAACACCAACGGGGACATCCAGGTCACGCTCTCGGACGGGACATCGGCGCCTGCCGAGGTGCTCGGCGACGACCCGCCCAGCGATCTCGCCGTGGTCCGCTTCGAGCCCGAGGAGGAGCCCACGGTCGCCACGCTGGGCGACGCTGGGGACCTCGTCGTCGGCCAGCTCGTCGTCGCGATCGGGAACCCTCTGGGCTTCCAGCGGAGCGTCACGGCTGGGGTGGTGAGTGCCCTCGGGCGTTCTATCCGGGGCGAGAGTGGCCGGCTCATAGAGAACGTGATCCAGACCGACGCCGCCATCAACCCGGGCAACTCGGGCGGTCCCCTGGCCGACGCCTCCTCGAGGGTAGTCGGCATCAACACGGCGATCATCGGCGGCGCGCAAGGCATAGGCTTCGCCGTCCCCGTCTCAGGCACGTTCCGCCGCGTAATCTTCACCCTCGTGACGGAGGGACGCGTCCGCCGCGCCTATCTGGGAGTCGTCGTGGAGAGCCGCCAGGCGCGCGGCGAGTTCGAGGGCGGCGCCGGGGTGAGGAACATCGCCCCGAACAGCCCAGCCGAGAGGGCCGGCGTGAAACCCGGCGACGTCATCATCGGCCTGAAAGGGGAGCCCGTCCACTCCAACGACGACCTCCTGAACCTACTCGACGCATCTTCCATCGACCAGAACTCCACACTGCGCGTCCTGCGGGGCAACAGGGAGCTCTCGCTCACCGTGAGACCCCGAGAACAGCCGACAGAGTAGCAAGTCAGCACTTCAGCAAGTCAGCACTTCAGCAAGAACGCGGTTGGGGAACGCTGGAGATGACATCTGGACGCCGATAGACCAAACTTACATCCTTGATAGAGTGGCGTGGCCGGGTGACAGTCTCGCCGACAGAAAGCTGAAATGCTGAAGTGCTGACTTGCTGACTAGCTGAGCGACCGGAGGGAGCGATAGTGCCTGACGTAACTTTCATCGTGAGCGACTTTGCGGGTGCTGAGAGGTCCGAGAAGCTGGAGCGAGCCCTGACGCGTTTGGAGTTCGTTGACCTCGTGAACGTGGACGCGGAGAAGGGGCTGGTCGCCGTCTCCTACGAGGGTGGGGAGGCGGAGTTAGGGAGGATCGAGGGCGCCATAGAGGAGGCTGGCCACACGGTCGAACCTTCCCCCGGCGCCGACCCCGACGTGGGCTGATCCATGCCCGAACCCTCCATCCCCGTGTCTGACGCAGCCCGCTTTCTGGGCGTTACCGAAGAGGAAGTGCGCGAACTGGCCGATGCCGATGGAAACGTCCCCCCCGAGACGGTCAGGAGCCGGGCCGGGGCGGCAGCCATCGCGAGGGAGCTAGGTCTCGCCCGCGAAGAGGTGGGCCGATTGTCGGGCCAGCTGAAGGAGGTACGCGCCTCCAATGCGCGGCTCCTGAAAGAACAAAAGGACTCGGTCGAGGAGCGCAGGCGTCTGACGGAAGAGGTGCTGGAGCTGCGGGCCGCGGCCGAAGAGCGGCTCATGCTCATGGAGCGCATCGAGCACATAGCCCGTGTGGAGCAGGATCTCGAGGAGAGCTCCTCCGAGCTCGAGCGCCTCAAGAACAGGAGACTACTGGCAAGGATGTTGAACCGCTGACGAACCGCTGGCGCGGTTCAGCACGCCGCCTTTGGCGGCTTGTCAGCATTTCAGCAAGTCAGCATTTCAGCTTTTTGCTTTGGCTGAAATGCTGAAGTGCTGACTTGCTGAGAGCTTGCAAAGAGGTTAAACCTCTTTGCAAGCTGCTGTTTAGCCTGTTTCGGTCGGGCCCGAGCGTCTCGCCCACAACCAGGCGACGGCCATAAAGATTACCGCGGCGGTCAGGCCGATGATCCACTCGATGCTTGCGTAGGGCTCGAGGTAGTGGTGCAAGAACACATCAGCGAAGAACATCTCCACCGCCAGGTACACCAGCAGCCCAGCCCCGATGTAGACCAGCACGGGGAAGCGGTCGAGCAAGGAGGTCAAGAGCGCCGCGCCGAAAACGACGAGCGGTATCGTTGTCGCGAGCCCGATCACGAGCAGCGACATGCTCACTTCGCCGTCGATCCTCGCCGCCTGGACCAGCGCGATCACGTTGTCCAAAGACATCACCGCGTCGGCCACGATGATTATTCTGATGGCCTGCCAGGCACTCTGCCCGGCCTCGACCTTCCCCTCCTCGGGCTCGTCGTCGTGGATGAGCTTCCAGGCTATCCAGATCAAGAGCAGTCCACCCACCACCTGCAAGAACGGGATCACCAGAAGGTAAGTGATGATGGCCGCGAAGATGAGCCTGAGTATCACAGCGCCGGCGGCGCCCCAGATGATCGCCCTGCGACGGTTGGCGCCCTCGAGGCTGCGGGCCGCCATGGCGATTACCACGGCGTTGTCTCCAGAGAGGATAAGGTTCACGACGAGTACCCCGACGAGTCTGCCGAGCCACTCTCCGGTTATAAAGTCCATCTACCCTGCCGTCCCCCTTCACCTTCAGGCCTGCGTGCAGGCGACTATCTTACCAGGAAAGCATTACTCAAGCGGCCCGGGGACAAATACCTCAGCCCCTGATGAGTGAGACGACCGCGGTCACGACGAACACGATGTAGAGCGACCCCGCGCCGAGCATGACGAAAGCCTTGAGCGGGGCTTTGCGTAACAAGAACCCTAGAAAGACTATGCCTGAGAGGATGGCGAATACAGAGGCCAGCGAGGTCAAGAAGTCCAACTTCCACGGCGTAAACAGTATCCCGATAGAGACCGGGATAGTACTCTGGAAGACCATAGCGCCGGTGATGTTGCCGATGGCCAGGGTGTCCTTGTTATCCCTGAGCCAGATGACCGAGTTGAACTTCTCGGGCAGCTCCGTCGCCAGAGGGGCGAGGACGAGGGCGATCAGGCCCGCCGGGATGCCAATGGCCACCGATATGTGCTCCACGGAGCTCACGAAGAAGTGGGCGCCTGCGCCCATCACGACGATCGTCCCGAGAACCTGCGCCGCGACGGCCCACGTCGGGGCCTGAGAGCTAGAGGGCCACAGCGTAAGGCTGGAGGGGGCATCCCCCTCCTCTGGCTCGTCATCCTTCTTCAAGGTGCGCACCACGTAGAAGACGTAGGCGGCGAGCAGAAATACCGCGAGCAGAATCTTCAAGAACAGAGGCAGGGACACCAAACCGGCCCCGGCGGCCAGGGTGAAGCAGACGAGGAAGAACCCGAGGTCAGGGATGGCGGTCTGACGGTCCGCCGTGATCTCGCTCCCCGTCTTCCTGCGGCCCCGATAGGTCATGGCCGCCACCCCGACGATAAAAAAGGCTAGCGTCGCGAGCAGGAACGGGGCGCCCAGGATCGCGCCGATGCCTATCTCGCTGGCTGCGGCCCCGCCCGAGCCAAGGATCAGAGCACCCAAGATGGCGACTACGGGGATCATGGTCTCGGGCAACGCCGTCCCAACGGCGGCCAGCAAGCTCCCCACGGCCCCAGCGCCAAGGTTGAGCCGCTCGCCCAGGATCTCGATCGCGTTCGTGAAAAGGATCGCGGCCCCTAGTATCGCTGCCAGGGAGAGCACCAGCTCGATTACCGTCATGAGGCCTTCTTCCAATCGTACTGGGTAAGGACGTGCTAGATTCTTACCCGTTGGCATTATTAATATACCTGGACGCGGAGGAAATGGACGAACTCGAGAAGACGCTGAGAGAAGTCGCCAGCGGCGGCCTCTCCCCGGAGTCGGCCGCCGGACGCCTGAAGAGGGGCGAAGTTCGCTACCTCGGCGAGTTCGCGGCCCTGGACCTCGGCCGCTCCGTCAGGAAGGGCGTCCCAGAGGTCGTCTACGCCCGCGGCAAGAACCCAGCCCAGGTCGCCAGCATCTGCGCGGCCCTGCTGGAATCGCGCGGGCGTGTGATCGTCAGTTCCCCGACCCAGGAGCAAGAGGCACAGATCCGCGCGACGCTCCCCGAGACCCCACTCCGGCGGGCCGGACGCTCAATGGTGCTCGGTGGCGGCGAGTCCCCGACGACCGGCGGGCGCGTCGGCGCCCTGAGCGCGGGCACCAGCGACCTTCCCGTGCTCGAAGAGGCGCTCACCGTGGCCCGCGAGATGGGCGCGTCCGTCATGAGCTTTCACGACGTCGGGGTTGCCGGCGTCCACCGCCTCGCCGCCCCACTAATGGAGCTGAGGGGGTTCGACCCTGACTGCCTGGTCGTCGCGGCGGGGATGGAGGGCGCTCTGCCGAGCGTTGTCTCCGGTCTCGTCTCCGTACCGGTCATAGGGCTTCCGACCTCCACCGGATACGGCCTCGGCGGCGACGGGACCGCCGCCATCCTGGGCATGCTCCAGTCTTGCTCCCCAGGCCTCTCGGTCGTCAACGTGGACAACGGCGTCGGAGCAGGGGCCACCGCAGCCTTGATCGCCAGCCGCGCCGCCGAAGGCCGCGCAGCCCACGAGAACAGCAGAGAGCCCGTTTAGGACAGCGGTGCGAACGTTCGTCGCCGTCTTCCCGCCGCCAGAAGTCAGGGAAGCGTTGTTCCGCGCGGCACGCGACCTGCCGACGGGCAAGGACTTTCGCCTCGTAGGCCAGGAGAAGATACACCTCACCCTGAAGTTCCTCGGCGACGTCACAGAGGACGAGCTGGGCCGGGTGAAGAGGGCTCTCGAGCCGGTAAGCGAGGGACGAGAGCCGTTCGAAGTCTCGATCTCGGGCTTCGGAGCCTTCCCTTCCGAACGCAAAGCCCGCATCCTCTGGGCCGGTATCGGAGAAGGAGCATCTCCACTGCGCGCAGTCGCCGGTGACGTAGAGGATCTCCTGGAGCGTCTCGGCTTCGATCGAGAGAACCGACCCTACGTACCCCACCTGACCCTCGGCCGGGCAAAGGGCCGACAAGCAAGACTCGACGGTGCAGGAGTCTCTGCCCCCGCGCTTCGCTTCACGGTATCCGGCGTAGAGCTGGTAGAGAGCGTACCCGCGAAGACCGGAATCACCTACCAGGTCCTGACAACCTATCCCTTTTACAGCAGCTAGCAAAGAGGTCAAGACCTCTTTGCTAGCTCTCAGCAATTCAGCTAGTCAGCACTTCAGCAAGAACTAAACCTGAAATGCTGAAGTGCTGACTAGCGGAAGCCGAAGGCTGGAGCGTGCTAAAACGCCGAGATCAGAGGCCCTATAGACATGAGGATGAAAAGCAGGATCAGGATCATGACGACCAGGGCTATGAAGGTGCTACTGCTCATGCGACCGCGCTTTTTGGGTTCGTATCCATCTGGCGATCAATTCTAGCCGCTGGCCGCCGCCGCCGCCAGCGCCCCATTTCAGCATTTCAGGTCTTCTTCTTGCTGAAGTGCTGACTAGCTGAATTGCTGACAGGCGCGAATTGCAGAGGTCAAGACCTCTGCAATTCGCTTTCAGAGTTCGTTGGCGTAGAAAACTCTGCGCTCCGGCGCCGGCTCCCCGCCTTCGGTGAGCTTCGAGCGGAAGGCGTGAAACTCCTCGACCTTCTCGGAGATGAGTCTCACCACCGGATCAGGGTCCGAACGCAATTCGAGGATCCGCTCCAGTCCAGCCCCAACGCTCGCCTGCTCCACAACCCCCGCCGGTCGCGGCTCCTTGTAGAAGATCCGGCACTCATACGACGCCTTCATCGCGTTGTGGATAACCAGGATCATCTCCGGCCTCGCCGTTACCACCCGGGGCACGTTCTCAAGCTCGTACATCACCCTCCGTCGCCGGTAGACTTCCCGTTGTAATTCTTCGCGTGCTATTCTTCCGAACCCGTCACCTTCAACCATAGAGTAAGCCTCATCGCGACTCTTCTCGGCCTCCCAGACCCACCTGGCGACGCCCTCGATATCCAGGCTCTCCTCGCACACCGGACACCGGTACTCGGATCCGATACCGACCTTGAGGCCCTGGAGGTGCAGGCAATTTTCGACCAGATCTGCCATGTAGGCTAGTATTGTACTCTTTTCCCACCCCTACGCGACTCTCACCCGAACCGCAAAGTTTCTCTGTGCCTCGACCTTAACTTTATATATACCTGAAGTCCATGGTGGCATGGGCCCTCGAGCGGATCACGGGTCACCTTCCGCAGCAGGCTGTGCGGGGCTTTATCCGCAAGGGCGTGTGTGTCGGATCTCTCCGCGCCCGCGGGCACTGTGCCGGTGGCGGGAACACCGCCGGTTGGGTGGCTCCTTCGATGTCGGCTGCGGTCTGTACGTCAAGTAGAGCCTGAGTGGCCCTCCGTCGGGTCCCTGGACCGCGGTTCTGGTATTTTTCGGCTGTGGTTTTCGGTGGAGGAGAGGCGCATCTCATCTTCAACCCGTCGGCCGGCAAGGGGCGGGCTGGCCGGCTGCGGGCGTCGGTCTCGCGGTTCCTCGAAGGGCGGGGATTGCGGCCGGTCTGGCACGTTACGGAGGGGCCTGGCCACGCCGGCAGCATCGTGGGGGAGTTACCCGGGGAAGTACCGGTGATCGCGGTCGGTGGTGACGGGACGGTGCACGAGGTGGCGGCGGCGTGCGCCGGGACGCGCCGGATCCTGGGCGTGTTGCCCGCCGGTAGCGGCAACGATTACGTCAAGGCGCTCGGGGTTGGGACGAATCTCCGGCGGGCGCTCGAGGTTCTCGTCGGGGGAAGCGTCCGCGTCGTGGATGCGGCGGAGGTCAACGGGATCCCTTTCAACAACGGCCTCGGCGTCGGCTTCGACGCCGAGGTCGCGGCCGGCGTCGCCGAGGCGCCGGCGTATCTGGGGGGGACGGGGCGGTACCTGTGGTCTGTCGGGCGGTTGCTCAAGGACTTCCGGTGCCACGAAGCCAGACTCGTTCTCGACGGAGACGTCGTGGAGTCAAGGACCATACTCGTCGCCGTGGCGCTCGGCACCACATACGGTTCGATCTTCCGGCTCACGCCTGAGGCCGTGCTGGATGATGGTCTCTTCGATGTCATCTGGTCCGAAGAGGTGAACAGGGCCGAGGTCTTGCGGCTCATACCGGCGGCGCTCGGGGGTACGCTCGCCAAACGCCGGAAGGTGCATACGGCCCGCGCGCGGGAGGTCTCCCTGGACCTCGCTGAGGAGATCCCGGCCCACGTCGACGGTGAGATGCTGGCCCCCACGCGCCACTTCCGGGCGCGGGTGCTACCTGGGGCGCTGCGCGTCATGGTGCCGTGATCGGGGACCTCCTGGTGCGACCGGCCCTGGAGCTCACGGGGCAAGTGGAGCGGGCGATGCCGTGGAGGAACAGGCTCTCTCCGATGGCCTGGGCGTACCCCGGTCCCTGCGTGGCGCTTCTACAGAACTATTACAGCAGCTTGCAAAGTGGTTGAACCACTTTGCAAGCTCTCAGCCGGTCAGCACGTCAGCATTTCAGCTTCCTCTTGCTGAAGTGCTGAAATGCTGACCGGCTGAAGTGCGCGAATAGCAGAGGTCAAGACCTCTGCTATTCGCTTTAAAGGGTTGGCTCTTGTGGTAAAACGCATTCTGCACTGTGGGGTGCGAGGTCGTGTTTCCGAATGTCAGAGGGTCCGGCGAAAACATGAGAGCATTCGTATTTCCTGGTCAGGGCGGCGGAGTATCCGAGCCTGCTCCCGAGATAGTGCCGGAGATCCGGCGCGTCGTCGGGGAGCGTATCCCCGATCAGGTCAAGATCTTCGCCCGCGCGGCGCGCGACGCCGACGAGAGCCGTATCCTCAAGGTGCGTCCCGACGTGGTGGCGGGGCACTCGCTCGGCGAGTACGGTGCGGCCTACGCGGCCGGCTGCTTCGACTTCGAGACCGGCCTCTGGCTGGTGGCACAGCGCGATCGTTTTCTCGCAGAGGCCGCCGAAGAGTGTCCCGGCGGGATGGTCGCTATCCTGAGGACGGACCCCGCCGAGGTCGAGAAGGCGCTCGGCGGTCCGGGTGGACCCGTCGTCGCCAACTACAACACCCCGCGCCAGACGGTCGTCTCCGGGCTGCGCGACGCCCTCGGTGACGCCGTCTCCAAGATTCGGGGGCGCAAGATCCCACTAAACGTCTCCTTCGCCGCCCACTCTCCTTACGTGGCGGCGGCTGGCGAGAAGATGCGCGACGTCCTCGATTCCGTCGAGTTCCGCGCGCCGCAGGTCCCGATAGTCAGCGCCATGGACGGCGCGGTGCTCACGAAGGCCGAAACCGTCAAGGGCGCGCTCAAGGAACAGATGGTCGCCCCCGTGCGCTGGGTCAAAGTCGTCGAGACGCTGGCGAAGATGAGGGTGGAGGAGTGGATCGAGCTCGGCGGTGGCGGCGTCCTGACCAGGATGCTGAAGGATTTCGAACTGCCCTCCCTCAAGGGCATCACCTTCGAAGACCTGCGCACCCGCCTCTACGGGCAGGCCCAGAATTTGCTGCCGGGCGAATAGTCTTCAGGAAGTGCTAGGTTGCAGCGACGCGCGCTCTTGATACCGGACGGAAGCGGGTATTTGCCAGTTCGGTATGTGTCCCGCCACGGAGATGAGTTTCGCTCCAACGCGCTGATGCCTGAAACCTGATGCCTGTAGCCTGAAACGAAACCTATCTGGCCGCTTCCGCCTCCGTCTCGGCCTCGGCCTCTTCGAGGGGCATCGCGCCGCCGGAGATCTGGACGAGGTCCTCCTCGATGGCGGAGACGGTGCCGTCCATGCCGGACCACACGCCGATGGAGAAGCCTTCGTCGACAGGCTCGCCGAGCTTCTGCCCGAAGGAGACCTTATCCCCTTCGGAGACGAGCGCGGTCGCCGGCGTGAGGAACCGGCCACCAAGCGGGACGCTCACGCCTTCCACCTTGCCGACGAGCGAGATGACGCCCTCGGGTTGCCTGGTCTTGATCCCCGCGTACTCCTTAGAGGCGACCTCCCTGGGAATGACGAGGAAGCCGTTGGTGGTGCGCCTGACATAGGCGTCGCCATCGCCGAGCGACTCTATGCCCATCTCGTTCAGGTAAGGACCGCCGTCGATGACCGAGAGGTTGCCCGCCTCGGCCTCGACGTCCACGCCGGCGAGCTTCACCAGCTCCGTGGCGGAAGACCCGAGCGGCGCCTCGAACAGCTTGAGCTCGAGGTCGGGGCCGAAAATCTGCAGGTACTTGGTCGTCACGGGCTTGCCCAAAAAGAACGCGTTGTAGATATTGAGAAGTGTCTCGGAGTTGTTGACGATGTGCCCGGCATCAAGCGGTAGGCCGGGGCGCTTGCCCCCGTCGGGTAGCTCCACGCGGCGCGGCACCCACTTGCCCTTGTCCTCGTTGAAAATGTTCTTGATGAGCGTCTTCTCCTCGCCCATCGAGTACTTATCGGGCACGTGGACAACCTCGTACAGGCCGTCGGCGCTCTCGTCGTACCGGCTAAACCACTCCTCGTCCTTGAAGTGGACACCCATGATAACGTTCTCGATCCCGAAGATCGTCTTCATCACGTCGAAGAGTTCTAGGAACTCGTCGAAGTAATCCCTGTGGAGCACCTTGTCCGCCCAGTAGCCCGGCTCGGACTCGGTACAGTTCACGATCAAATTCGGCTGAGGGTTCTTCCACTTGAAGTATGTCGGGAAACCACCACCACCAGCCCCAACGATGCCGGCCTGGCGCATGATCTCGACGGCCTCGTTCCTGCTGAGAGCCTTTACCTCGTCAAGATTTCGCCGCTTCAATTCAGCCAAGATCTTTCCCTCCGAACACTGTATACACCAGATACTTGCTGTTACAAAAAACGTCCAACTATTACAGGCAGTATAACCTTTGCGCCTTTGTGTTGCTAGTTGGGGACGGCCTGCTCTGTTACACTCGAGGGCAAGGTGAAGCTCTCCCGACGCAACGCGACTATCCTGCTAGTCATCGGCATCTACATGCTCCTGACCTGGGGCACGCGGGTCTTCACCTTCCTCGCCGAGTTCCGCGCGGGAACCCTCGTCGCACCCGCCATCCACTTCTCGCTCGTCGTCATAGGCCTGGCTATCGGCGTGTATCTTTCGTATCTCGGCATAAGAGGCCGCAGAGCGGCCTCTTAGCACGCTTCGGCCTACGGCCTCCGCTTGTCAGCACGCTCCGCCCTTCGGGCTCCGCTTGTCAGCACGCTTCGCTTGTCAGCCCGGCGCCTCCCTCCGGTCGGCGCCTTGTCAGGAAGTCGTCTTGGGGCGTCGCCTTGAGCGTAGAATCCTACCGCCAAAGGCAGCGGTTCGTCTTGCGCCGCAGAGCGTGGCCGGAACAAAAAAGCTGAAAGCGAGCCCGAAGGGCGAAGCGTTGCTGACAAGCGAGGGCCGTAAGGCCCGAGTGTGCTGACAAGCGACCGTAGGGAGCGTGCTGACAAGCGGAGGCCGTAGGCCGAAGCGTACTAGAGTGGGCGATCTAGCCTGCTCTCCGTGACTTCCGGCAGGTCCACGGCCGAGTAGTTGGGGACGGCCGTGCGCAGGAGTTCGAGGGATCTTCCCGCCTCTTGGCCGCGGGCGTGGAAGACCATGGCATCGACCAGTTCGGCGAGGTTCCGGTCGCCGGGGGGGTCCATATTCTCCGAGGAGAGCTTGAAGACCATCTGGTGCGGTGTCGGCTCGCGTTCCTCTCCCTCCTCGAAGAGTTCCTCTTTCAGTTTCTCGCCAGGGCGCAGGCCGACGAATTTGATCTTCACGTTCGGCGCGCCCATTATCTCGATCATCTTCCTCGCCAGGTCGGTTATGGCGACGGGACGGCCCATCTCCAGCACGTATGTCCCGTAGCCATCGGCCATCGCCCCCGCCTGCAGGATCAGGGAGACTGCCTCGGGGATGGTCATGAAGTACCGGATCATGTCGGGATGCGTGACCGTCACAGGGCCGCCGAACTCTATCTGCTGGCGGAAGGTCGGAACGACGGAGCCGCGGCTGCCGAGCACGTTCCCGAAGCGAACGGAGGCGTAGACGGTCTCGGGGTACTCAACCGCGAGGTTCTTGACGACCATCTCGGCCAGGCGTTTGGTCGCGCCCATAACATTGACAGGGTTTACGGCCTTGTCGGTAGAGACGTTGATGAACTTGCTCGTGCCGTAGGCTCCGGCGGCGCGGGCGACGTTGAGGGTGCCCAAGACGTTGTTGACGACGGCCTCGGTCGCCTGCAACTCCATCATGGGTACATGCTTGTAGGCTGCGGCGTGGAAGACGAGTTCAGGCCTGAAGGTCTCGAAGGCGAAGCTGACGCGCTCGGCCTGGGTGACATCGCCGACGAAGACCTCGGCGTCGTAGAAATCCTCGCGCCCGAGCTCCGTGTTCAGGTAATAGAGGCCGCTCTCGTCGCGGTCGAGCAGTATGAGTTTCGCGGGTCCGAGGCGTGAGATCTGGCGCGAGAGCTCCTTGCCGATGGAGCCACCGGCGCCGGTTACCAGGACCCGCTTGCCGTTGATGTAGCCGGAGAGGGCGTCGAGGTCGATATCCACGGGCTCGCGCCCGAGGAGGTCTTCGATCTGGAACTCTCGCAGCCTGATGGCGCCCTCGGCCAGAAACTCGCCGAGGTCAGGCATTACCTTCACCTCGGCCGAGGCGCGGGTAGAGGTTCGCCAGATCCAATCCATCTCCTCCCGCCCCGCCTGCGGCGTCGCGATGATGATCTGGTCTATGCCGTGTTGGGAGATGAGGTCTTGCAGGTCATCGACGACACCGAGAACCTGCGCGCCCTCGATGTGCCTGCCTACCTCCGCCCGCGAGTGGCTGACGAAGCCTACGACCTGGGCCTCGGAGGCGGCCGTGCGCCAGATGTGCCCCGCCAGCGCGACCCCAGGCTCCCCAGTACCCACGATGGCCGTCCGCGTCCTGCGCCCGACCTCTCTCAAAGACATCTCGTAGAACACCCTGGGATATAGCCGCACTGCGACGAGCTGCACGTAGGCCAGCACGGACCCCATGAGCGGAACGGAGAGCGGAACGGGGTTGAACTCCATGAGGCCGAAGCCCCCCGGGCCTATTGCGAACACGGCGATAAAGAGCCCGCCGGCCGCCATGGCCGTCGCGCTGAACACGCGAACGCCCTGGTAGATGCCCGTGTAACGGAGGATGCTCTGGTAGACCCCGTTCCCGTTCAAGAGCAAGACGAAAGCGACCGCCGAAAAGATGGCGAAAGGCCAGAACAGGCTCCAGAAGGCCCCGGGCACCTCTCCGGCGAACCGGAAGAGCAGGGCTATGGCGAACGACTCGATAACTATGAGGGCGTCGACGAGCATCGCCGCCCCACGCCTGAACGCGGGCGGCGAGCGATGGAAGGCCCTCTGCAACCGGTCCACTAAACCGAGAAGCCTCTGCCCCGTTCTCTGAAAGATCCACATAAGGTTGTATATTAACTTTTGTTGGGGGAACTAACCAGTTTTCCTCGCTCCGGCTTCGCCTCCGCTTGTCGGCCGAAGCGTGCCGACTAGCTGACTAGCTTGGGAAGCGTGGCCAGGAGGGCGCAGCATGCCAGGGCGAGGGCGAGGCCGGCTATGGCAGACGCGCCGCCTCGGGAGACGAGCAGGGCGGCGAAGCCGGAGATGATGCTTATGCCGTAGTAGAGGTTGCTCGTGCGCCTGTGCATGGCGGTAGTAGGTGTTATTCGCTGGTAGATGTGCTCCCTGTGGGCCAGGAATATATTCTTTCCGGCCCCGCCTCTGAGGCGCCGGATCAGGGTGTATCCGGTGTCGAAGAGGTAGGGCGTAAAGACCACTACGCAGGCTAGGAAACCTAGAGGTGTCCATTCCTGTCCAGAGAGCGAGGGCGCGTAGAGGGCTGCCGCGGCCAGGCTGAAGCCGAGGAAATAGGCCCCCGAATCCCCGATGAAGATGGATGCCGGGCTCATATTCCAGACCAGGAATCCCGCGGTAGCCCCGATGAGCGCGGGCAGGAAACCGCCCACGGTCCCGACGAGCGGCGCGAGAAAGAGCGCGTTCACGAGCGCGACCCCACCCGTGAAACCGTCTATGCCGTCCATGAAGTTGAAGGCATTGCTTAGGGAGACGATCCAGAACACCGCTACGACGAAGACGATGATCCCCATTATGCCGGGGGCGTCCGAGAGGATGGTCGGCGGGTAGTAGAGTAGTAGACCGGCGGCGGCAAGCGCCTGGAAGGCGGCCTTGACGCCGAAGTGGAGGTTCGAGAGGTCGTCTGCGAGCCCGACGGCCCAGACCAGGGCCGCTGCAGAGAGCAGCGGCCACATCCCTTCCGGGCGCAGGAGCACCGCGCCCGCGAGTGTCCCCAGGAATATTGCGACGCCCCCGAGCCTCGGGGTAGGGACCTCGTGCGAACTGCGGAGGTTCGGCACGTCGAGCAGGTTCCTTCCGACGGCGAACCTCACGAGCAGCGGCACGAGCGTCCCGGCGACCAGGAAGGCCAGGGCCCCCGCGACCAATCCGGTCACCGCGGCGCCCTACAAGAGCGGGTTCTCAACGCGCATACCTTCGATGTCCTCGGTGGGCAACCGGCCGGCGCCCGCCTCGACGATCCTGGCGTCCCGGTCCAGTTTCAGCCTGGCCAAACTTGCTCCTCCCACGCCACACGGCTCCAGTGTAGCAACCTACGCGCGCAGCATCCCGAGCCTGCGCAGGCGGGCGACTTCTAGCGCCACGCCTTCGCGAAATGGGCGCGGCGCGTAGCCGAGGTCTTGGCGGGCGTCCTCGTACGGGTAGGACTTGTCCTCGCGCAGCCTCGTCACCT
Source organism: uncultured Rubrobacteraceae bacterium (assembly GCA_963840835.1). Lineage (GTDB taxonomy): Bacteria > Actinomycetota > Rubrobacteria > Rubrobacterales > Rubrobacteraceae > Rubrobacter_D. The sequence continues at coordinate 332,722 of CAWJAM010000006.1, forward strand.
GGCCTGAGTCTATAGGCAGGGGCAAACGCAGTCTCTCCGCCGCGACGAGGACCCGGCGGACGGGTTCTACGGGCAGCCGGACGACACGCGGCTCCCTCTTCAGGGCAGCGGCGGCCGTCCTTACCAGATCCAGGTAGGTCAGTGGCTCTGCGCCTGGCAGGTCATAGCTCTTGTGCACGGCGCCGGGGCGCTTCAGGGCTTCCAACACGCCCCTCGCGCAGTCTTCGTGGTAGACGGGTTGCCAGAGGTTCGTGCCAGGGCCGAACATCGGGAAGACGGGCCAGTGGTCGAGGAAGCGAAGCAGGCGGTGCACGTTCCTGTCCCGCTCGGAGCCGTAGATCATGGACGGACGCGCTATCGTCCAGGCGAGCCCGCTCGCGCGCACGACCTTCTCCATCTGCAGCTTCGGACCGGAGCGGAAGGCGTAGGCCGAGTGCGCGCTCGTGCTGCCGACTACCACAAGACGTCCGACGCCGGCCCGGAGGGCCGCCCGCACGACGGTGGGAGAGTGTTCGATCCCAGCGACGTGCAGAAGGGCGTCCATGCCCCCCAGCGCCCCGAAGAGATCACCCTCATCTCCTGCGTCGCCGCGGAAGATGTCCACCCGCTCCCCGTCTAGACGCGAGGCGTTCGGGCTGTTCGGGCGAAGGAGGCAGCGGATTTCGTATCCGTCGGCCAACAGTAGCTTCAGGAGTTCGCCCCCGAGGAGGCCAGTGGCGCCTGTCAGGAGCACTCTCATGCGGGGGCCACTTCGTCTGCGCGTGCCGCGGACGCTCGTCCCTAGCCGGCCTTCTCGTCCCCACCGGAGGGCTGTTCCGTCTTCTTCTCGCCTCCCCCGGAGGACTTGTCCTCAGGCTCGAAGAGGTTCACGACGACGGCCCGGTTTACATCGTTCTTGACGACGTATGAGATCTGGGCATGTTGGCCTTCCTTTATGTCTCCCTGCTCCGCCTTCTTACCGGCAAATGTGATCTGGGCGTTCTTCCTGACCTTGAAACCGATCGGTTTCTTGCCCTGGGCGTTCACCGTCGGGCGCAGGGAGAGCCTCCTCTTGTCGTCCTTGAAGGCCCTTACAGTTCCGAAGGCCATCTTCCTAGGGACCGGCTCCTTCTTGGCGGCCTCGCCGGCGGGCTTGCTCTCCTGTTTTTTCTCCTGGCCGCCCTCTGATTGGCCGCTTCCTGCGCCGCAACCGGCCAGGAATCCGACGAGCACGAGGGAGAGTACGAATGGGAGGAGCGGGGATACGGCCGGGCTCTCTCTGAGACGCATGGGGATCTCCTTAGCCTATCCATCTGGGGGATTACCCGGGTCAAACTACCAGAAAGGTCGAACGGTTATCAACCGGCTCCGGAGGCGCGGATCTCGGGGGGCCACTCCTTACCGGGGCGTCACGGTCCTTCGGTCGCCACGCAGGTAGAACCCTCGCAGGTAGCGAGCGACTGCAGGCGCGTCTTCAGGCGCGAACTCAGGAGGTGGGAGGCGGTCTGGTTTATGTTCTCGAGCTCGTAGGGGTCACGCCGCACGTCGTAGAGCTCCCGCTCTCCTGTCTTCCACTGCACGTAGGTGTGGGTCCTGGTCCTGACAGCCTGGTAGTCGGGGATAATGAACCTATGCCTCTGGCCATGTTCGTTGAGGATGGCCGTCCGCCAGGCAAAGCCGGCCGGCCGGTCCGGCTGCAGGAGCGGGGCGAGGCTCCGGCCATCGACGAAGCCGGGGGGGTCTACGCCGGCCCAATCGGCGAAGGTCGGAGCGAAGTCGTTGTTGACCACTAGTTGATCTCGCACCACCCCGGCCGGCACGCCGGGGCCCCTGACGACGAGCGGCACCCCGGCCGCCGCCTCGTAGGGCGTGGATTTCTTGGTCAGCCGGTGCTGGCCCCTTAGCAGCCCGTTGTCCGTGGTGAACATCACGTAGGTGTTGCCCAGTTCGCCCCTGTCCTCTAGCAGGCCAAGGATGTCGCCCACCATCTCGTCCACGTCCCTGAGCGACCGCAGCCTGTCGCGGTGTTGGGCCTGCAGGGTCTGGATCTCCTCGGGCGTCAGCCTGGGCGTTTCGCGGATGAACTCCGGCTTGTCCGAGACGTCGGCCTCGTTGAAAGACGGAGGTCTTGGGAGCGGCGCGTCCGTGTACAGGTCGGCGTCGGCCTCGGCGTAGTCAGCCGGCAGATGGGGCGCGAAGGGGCTCGCCCAGAGCATGAAGGGGGGGTCGGAGGCATCGTCGGTCGCCCGCCTCAGGAAATCCAGGGACTTCCGTGTGTACACGTCGGTCATGAGGGCCGTGCGGGGGTAGTGACGAACGTTGCCGTTCTGGTTGAGAGCGTGGTCCGAGGCCATGCCGGTCATCCCGTACCACTCGTCCCACCCGGGCGGTACGTAGTCCTCCTCTTCGTTGTTCAGATACTTCCCGACCAGCCCGGTACGGTACCCCGAGTCCTGCAGCCACGTGGCGAACGTGGACTCGTCGAGACCGCGCCTCCGGAACATCGCCGCGCCGCCTTCGGGAAGGTCGTTCGTCGTTATGGAGTGGTTGTGGGAGTACTGGCCCCGCAGGGCCGTCGCCCGCGAGGGGCAGCACAGCGACTGCGTAACGAAGGCGTTGTCGAAGGTGACCCCCGCGTCCATCATGCGCGACCCTACGGTGGGCATCCGCGCGAGCATCCTCTCGTCCATGTCATCGGTCATCACGAACACGATGTTCGGCCTGCCGTCGGCGTGCCGCGGCCGGGTCGCCTCGCCGGCCCGCGAAGTATTACCGCCCGCGAGGTTCACCCCTCTGTCGGCGTCGCTCGCGCCACAGCCAACGACGGAGAACACCAATGCCAGCGATACCACGATCCCCCACAATGCTCTCATTCCTGGCCCCCGGACATGACGCCACATCTTACAGCAGCTAGCAAAGAGGTTGAACCTCTTTGAAAGGTCTCAGCATCTCAGCAAAGGGAAAGCTGAAATGCTGAAGTGCTAAAACGCGCGGGCCGACTTGCGTCAATCGAACCGACGAATTACTCTTGTCCGGTCCTATTCCGGTACTCCGGATTGCTTTTGGCGAACCAGCAGATGGAAGGCTCGATGACTGAACGAGGAACGACTTGAGCGCGAGGCGCACCCGGCGGGAATTTATCAAGGTCGCCGGGGCCGGTATCGTGGGGGCCGCCCTGCTGAACACCCTGGGATGCAGACCTCCAGATTGGATCTCGACGATCGCGTCATCTGGGCAGGCAGGGGCCACGCACAGCTTCCGCTCGCGCCCGGATCTCAGGCCGCCCGTCGTCGAGGTGAACGTGCGGGCGTCCGACGGGTTGGCCCCAGGCTACGTCTTCGTCGGCCCGAAGAAGGGCGAGGGGCAGGACGGGCCCATGATCGTGGACAACCAGGGGCGCCTTATATGGTTCGCCAGGGACCGCTACGTTACGGACTTCAAGGTGCAATCTTACGGGGGCGAGCCGGTGCTCACCTGGTGGGAGGGCGGTGTCGTGGCAGGCCACGGCGTCGGCGAGTACGTGATCTTCGACTCCTCTTACCGCGAGGTGCGCAGGGTTGGGGCGGGCAACGGCTACAGCGGAGACCTGCACGAGTTCTCCATTACCCCCCAGGATACGGCGCTGATAACGATCTACGCCGAGACGAGAACGGACCTCTCCCCCATCGGGGGACCGAGAGACGGCCTGGTGTGGGACGGCATCGCCCAGGAGCTGGACCTCGAGAGCGGGGAGGTCCTCTTCGAGTGGCACAGCCTGGATCACGTAGGCGTCGAGGAGTCCTACCGCGGGGTACCGGATGACCCCGACGTGCCCCTCGACTACTTCCACATCAACTCTATAGACGTGGAGCCCGACGGCAACTTCCTTATCGACGCCAAGGGAACCTGGGGCGTCTACAAGGTCGACCGCGGGACGGGCGAGGTACTGTGGCGCCTCGGTGGCAAGAGGAGCGACTTCGAGATGGGACCGGGCACCCGGTTCGCCTACCAGCACGACGCCCGCCGCCTGCCCGACGGCACCATCACCATCTTCGACAACGGCGCCTCACCGCAGGTACACGAGAAGTCCCGCGGGATCGTGGTGGAGCTCGACATGGATGCAATGACGGCCACCCTGGTGCGGGAGTACACCCATCCAGAAGAGCCGCTCGCGACGTCCCAGGGCAACATGCAGGTCCTGCCGAACGGCAACGTGTTCATCGGTTGGGGAACCGAGCCGTTCCTCTCCGAGTACAGCAAGGACGGCAAGCTGATCTTCGACATCGAGTTGCCGGGTGAGACCCAATCCTACCGGGCGTTTCGCCTCCCGTGGAGTGGGAGCCCGGACGAAGATCCCGCCGCGGCGGCCGAGAAGGGCCCCGAGGACAAGGTAACCGTCTACGCCAGTTGGAACGGGGCCACGGAAGTGGCCACCTGGCAGGTACTCGCCGGAGCAAGTCCCGACGAGCTCGAGCCTCTGGGGTCAGGGCCGTGGAAGGGCTTCGAGACGACCCTGGCGGTCCGTACCGACGAGCCGTACGTGGCCGTACGGGCCGAGGACGGCTCGGGGCGGGTGCTCGGTACTTCGAAGGCGATCAAGAGCCAGGAAGCCGAGCGCGAAGGGTAGGGCGCTCGGCTCATACAGAGCTTTACCCACGCGAACCGCCACGCACGTTCTGTGTCAACGGTGTCATGGCAGATCTTGGCCCACGTGCTCCACCGTCCGGAAGAGACTCTACTTCGCAGAGGCCTATGCTCGATTGAAAACTCGGAGATGTTCTGTAAACATGGGCTACCGTCACAAACGCGACCGATACGGATAGTAGTCGCGCGCGACTAGATTCGTGTGCCAAGGAGGAGGGAGTTGCCAGCTCTTCGGTTCAACAGAGTGTTCGAGGTAACGCGGGGGGCGAAGGCGTTCTTGAACCTGGAATTTGGTGTCACGCGTGGGGCTGTGCCTGACGCCGAACGGCTCAGCTCGGCCTTGAAGCGGGTGGAGAAACAGCGCAAGCTCCTGGGCAAGCAGAACCGGGAGATCACCCGCCTGAAGATGAAGCTTTCGGCCGTGGACGGGTCGGCGAGGGGCGCCGGGGAGGGACCCGCCGTCGCCGGTGTGTCGGGCGCGTTGCCCGACTTCTTGATCATCGGTGCCCAGAAGGGCGGTACCACCTTCCTTTACCATCTTCTCTGCCAGCACCCCTACGTCGAGCCCGCAGCCACCAAAGAGGTCCACTTCTTCGACATCAACTTCGACAGGGGCGTGGAGTGGTATCGCTCGCGCTTCTCGCCCCCGACGCAGAAGGAGGGACGCAAGGTCCTCACGGGGGAGTCGAGCCCCTACTACATCTACCACCCCCGCGCCGCACAGAGGGCGGCGCAAGTGGTCCCAGGAGTCCGGTTGATCGCGCTGCTCAGGAACCCCGTGGACAGGGCCTTCTCCGACTACAACCACAAGGCGCGGGAGGGGCGAGAGTCCCTGAGCTTCGAGGAGGCCATCGCCTCCGAGGAAAAGCGGCTCAGGGGTGAGAAGGAGAGAATGCTCGCCGACGAAACTTACTCCAGCCCCAACTACCGGAGGTTCTCCTACCTCTCCAGGGGCGTCTACGTGGATCAACTCGAGGATTGGCGCGGATACTTCGACGAGGGGCAGCTACTGGTGCTCAAGAGCGAAGACTTCTTCGAGGACCCGCAGGCCGTGTTCGAACGCGTCCTCGAGTTTCTCGGACTGCCGTATCAAGGTACAGGGGTCACCGGAGAACGCAACGAGGGAGAATACGATCAGATGGACCCAGCCACCCGCCGGCGGCTAGAAGACTACTTCGAGCCACACAACAAGCGCCTCTATGACTTCCTTGGCGTCGACCTCGGCTGGTAGGGAATCTGCTTGCGACGGAGATGCAGGACGTCTTCGTCAGTTCGGCCATGATCGCCACGACCGTCCATTTGCGCTATTGTAGTTAGGGTGGCGTCTCCCATTGAAGATGCGCTCACGGGCGAGCGGCGGTTTCGGGTTGTGGCCCCATCTCCGTCGGGCAAAACGCTTTACAAGGAGGGGTGTGCCCATTACAGTGCTACGCGGCAACGAGGTAGTTGGGCTACGAACGACGGCAAGAGTTTCAAAATTACTGGCGACCTGGAACGCTATCGAGGTGAAGCCGTGATAGAGATGAACGGGAGAGCGCCTGGCGAAGACCACCGGGCCGTCGTAGGGAGTGCAATGTACCGGCTGATCCTCATAGCCATGCTGGTACTATTGGTGGTCGGCTGCGGGGCCTCGGCCCAGACAAAAGAGACCAAGGAGACCAAGAAGACCGCCGAGAGGCCGAACGTCGTCTTTATCCTCACCGACGACCTGGACAGTCGGCTTCTCGCGAGCCACCTCTCCGCCTACCCCAACATCCGAAACCTCGCCGCCAACGGCGTCACCTTCGAGAACGCCTTCGTAACCAACGCCTTGTGCTGCCCGAGCCGCTCCACCATCCTTACGGGTCTCTACTCCCACAACCACGGCGTCATGACCAACACCGCTCCCGGCGGGGGCGCATCGGCCTTCCGTACCCTGGAGCCGACGGCGCTGCCGGTGTGGCTTCACAAAGAAGGCTACGACACCGGATACGTCGGCAAGTACCTCAACGGGTACGATGGCGTCTACGACCCTCCCGGCTGGGACGAGTGGCAGGGCATAGACACTGGCACTGGTGCGGACCGCGAGGTCGGGCAGAGGACCGACGTCTTCTCCAAACAGGCCGACACGTTCGTGAAGCGTCGCGCCGGTAGGTCCGCTGCGCCGTTCTTCCTGCAGGTCGCACCCATCGCCCCGCACGGGCCCGCCCGACCCTACCCGCGCCACTCCGGCCTCTTTGCGGGCGAGAAGGCGCCCCAACCACCCTCCTTCGACGAGAGGGACGTCTCCGACAAGCCGCGCTACGTGAGAAAGCTCAAGCCCCTTACTCGGGACAAAATCGACACCCTCAACAAGCTCCACCGCAACCGCCTGCGCTCTATGAAGGCCGTCGACGAGATGGTAGGCCGCCTCGTTGCAACGCTGCGTAAAACCGGAGAGCTCGACAACACCTACGTCGTCTTCACCTCCGACAACGGCATCCACCTGGGCCACCACCGGCTCACGGAAGGCAAGCGATTGGCCTACGATGAGGACATTAGGGTGCCCCTGATCGTGCGCGGCCCTGGCGTCCCCGCCGGGGTGACGCGGGGTCGGATGGTCCTAAACAACGACCTCGCCCCCACCTTCGCCGAGTGGACCGGCGCGACCCCGCTGCCCGTCGATGAGCACGTCGACGGGCGCTCGCTCGTCCCGGTGCTAAGGCCAACCCCGCCTTCAGGCTGGAGGACGGCTTTCCTCGCGGAGGCCGCCCCCCACAAGCGGGTCGGGCGCCCGGCCTACCGCGCCGTCAGGACCGAGAAATACCTCTACGTCTCCTACAAGAACGGCGAGAAGGAACTCTACAACCTCAAGCGCGACCCCTACGAACTCAGGAACTTTTACCCGGGGGCGAGAGACTCCCTGAAGCAGCACCTGCGAAGCCGGCTCTCCTCACTGGCCGGATGCGAGGGGGCGGGGTGCCGGTCGGCGGAGGGACGATAGAGCTCCCTGGAAAGAGTTCGTCGAACAAGAGAAAGGCACCCTTCTCATCGAGAAGGGCGTGTGAAGCGAAGCGGCATCTCTTCTACCTATCGCGCTTGGTAGAGAGCATCCTGGCCCGCAAACGTCTTAGCGCGGCAAGTGGCCGCGAGGTTCCGGAAGCCTGCAGCTCACGCACCTGCACCTTCAGTTTTCGGTTCTTCCCTTTCAACTTCCGGATTCTGCGGCGTTTGCTTGCCAGGCCGTGCCGCGATTCCTCGAGCTCTCGCTCGAGCCGGCCGATCTTCGCGTCCTTGGACCTCTGATCCGACCTGGCCTCGGACAGTTCATACGGTTCGTTCCGTGAAGCGCCGACGTTCTTTGCCCTGTCTTCGCTTTCGGCCCATTCTAGATAATCCTCGGACACCACCAAGAATCCGTTTTCGACCAGTTCGTTCACGTTATCGAGCTTCCTGGAGGTGTCGCGTTTTATCTGAAGGGTGGCGTTCCGCTCGAGCGTCTCGAGACGCTTTTTGTGCTTGCGAGAGTCCTTCATGTAGTTCTCTTCGCGAACAGCGCTTCGGATCTGCTCGTACAAATGGTCGAGAAATTTGTAGTGGAATAGCACGCAAGTAAGGTCCGCAACCCGCGCGTGACTGACAGCGTGCGACGATCCGTCCATGGGCTTTGCCTTGCCGTCGGAGAGAACCAGGGGGTGTTTGGTCAAGGGCGGGATCCCGCCGAACAGGGTTGCCTGGATACCTTTTCTCAGAACCTTGATCTCGTCGCTTGCCAACACGTTCCCGGTGCCGCACACGATCGGATAGTCCCAGTAATTGCGCAATCTTACGTTCGAGATGTCGTAGAAACGATTGGTCTCCTTCACGGGTTCGTCCTCGACGGCTGCCGCAGCCTCCGAAATCGGCCTCTCCGGAAACATGTCGAGCATCTGTGCCGCCACGGCGGTGTATGACCTCTGGGTCAGATACCTGAGAAGAGACCCGAGATCGACGGTCTCTGAGTAAGGATAGTCGAACAGTTCGTCTATGTCCGCGAACAAGGCCCATCGCCCCTGGCCGAAACGCTCGAACATGTACTGTTTCATCGACATCTGGTATTCCTTGAAGGGCAGTTCTGTTCGAAGCACGGTTACGTTCTCATAGACTTGGAGGAACTCGACGGTGCCGTCGGTCGAACCGTTGTCCAAGAAAAACATGTGCCTTACCCCGAGGGCGAGGTAATGATCTACGAACGCTTTCACATAAGGTCGGCCGTTCCGGACCAGGCAGAGGACGACGAGCTCGTCTATCTCGTAATCGACTCTTTCCGGCCCGTGTAGGTGTTCCAGGCCGCGTTCGAGGGTTTGCTTCTGAGACTGCCCCTCGAGTCGGCCATCGAGGAGCTTGCTCTTCTCTGCAGCGTCCGGCAGTGGGCTTGGGCCGCGTACATTCTCGTGGTCCTGATATCGCATCGTTCATCCTTTGGACAGATCTAGCCAGGCTTGCGAGCCCTGCGAAGTCTAACGGAAAGAATTCCTACAAGAAAGTGAGCCGCAGGATGGTAAGGGAAGGCAGGCTCCTGTCGCTTGAAAATCCGGTGGCGTTCTGTGAAGATACGCCGCGGTCGCGAGGGAAGAACGCGGAGCGAATGGAGGACCAACTTGCCGACTCTCCGGTTCGGCAAAGCTGTAGATTTCGGCTGGTAGCCGTGTTGGTATACGGTGTATCCATGGTCCGCAACGAGGCGGACCTGATTCGCCTGAACGTTCTGTATCACCTGGCGTCGGGCATCGATAGGATGCTCGTTGTGGACAACGGCTCGACCGACGGCACCGACGAGATCCTGCAACAACTCAGCCTCCAACACGCCGAGGTGCGGTGGTCCAGGGACGACGGTCCTTTTCTGCCGTCGAGGGTCATGACGAAGCTGGCACGCGAGGCCTTCGAAGAAGGCGCAGATTGGGTCGTGCCGGTCGACGCCGACGAGTTCTGGCACGCTCGGGGAGGCGACCTGAGGAGGGTGCTCGAGAACGAGGAGGTAGGGGTGCTTCGGGCGCAAGCGGTAAACTTCATCCAGCGGCGGAGCCAGAGGGAATCCTCACCCGACGCCTTGATCTACATGACCAGACGAACCGAGTTACCTGTAGGGCCGCCGGGCCATGCCCAAAGCCTCGTCGAGTCTCGGGAAATTGCCTTCGTAGAGAAAGCCTACCCACAAAAATGCATCTGCCGCCCGACGGCAGAGGTCGAGATCGAAACAGGCCACCATTCGATCTCCGGGGCCGACGGCCCGAGAATGCGGACCGAAAGGATCGTGTGTCTACACGCGCCGATGCGCTCACGGGCCGCACTCGTCGAGCGGGTAACCTCCGCGAGCCGTGCGGCGGCGGCGGGACGTAACCCGAACCAGGGACGAAACAGGCGCAGGTTGGCGGCACTACGAGACGAGAAGGCCATAGACGAGGAGTGGGCGGCAAACAGCTACGAGGACGATTTCCTGGACGTCTTCGGCGATAGGCATCCTGTGGTTTTCGACCCCAGCCTGCGGGACGCTCTGACAGCAGCTTTCAATGAGGTTGGACCTCATTGAAAGCTCTCAGCATTTCAGCCGGTCAGCACTTCAGCAAGAAAAAGCTGAAATGCTGAAGTGCTGACCGGCTGAAATGCGCGAATAGCAGAGGTCTAGACCTCTGCTATTCGCTTTAGTACGCTACTGTTTACTGTCCGGGTAGAACTCCCTTAGCAGTGGGCCGGTGACCTCCTCCACCGTCCGCGCCTGCTCGGGTGTGAGGTCCTCTCTCCATCCACCGGGGGTAGCTCTGCGATTGAATTTGCCCCGGCCTTTGTTCTCCTCCGGGATACTTTCGAAGGTGTGCCTCGCTATTGCCTGTTCCAGCTGCTCCCTATCCACCTCGATGCTCAGCGAATCGCAGATGTAGGAGACACAGTCTCTGGTGGTCGCTCGCAGGTCTTCGTACCTGACCAGGACCTTCGACCCGTCGGGATGTCTGGCATAAGCCTCCTTGACGGCGCTCACGTTGTCGACGTAGTTTCTGGCCAACCGTTCGACGAACTCGTCCTTCGAGCGGTCTTCGGCCAGGTCGGGACACCCGCTGCGCAGTACGGCGTCGGCTACCGATGCCTCGAACCTGTCGTACCCGTACCAGCTTCCCTCCTCCGCAGCATCGAGGAGGGATGCCACCACGTCGCGACTGTCGCGCACGAGGAAGACGAGCTTGCTCTCGGGGAACGCTTCCAGGATCAGGGACGCGCTCACGGACCCGTTGGGCTCCTTGATGATGAGGTGATGCCTCGGAGAGATGTTCGGGAACTTGGCCTGACCCACGTCGAGAAACAACCTTCTCATCGACCCGACCCAAACGTCCCTGTAGGGATCACCGAGGAGGAACTGTTTGCTGTTTATGTATCCCCTATGCGCCAGGTTGTTGCGGGAATTCAGGAGGACGCCGAAGAAGGGTTCTTTCCAGAGGGCATGTCCTCTCGGTGCTCCCAGGATCTCACCCAGCCACGTGCTGCCAGTCCTGGGGGAGCCGAGTATCCAGACCATATTCTCCGGATTGATGCCGCCCGGGAGCACGGTCTGCCCGCCGCTTCCAAGGGTTGACCGACGCAGTTGTTGCACACGCCGGTTCTGCTTCTCTATGTGACGTTGAGCCTGGGCGAGCTTCTGGGTCTGCGCCCGAAGTTCGCTGCGCAGGGACTCTGCATCAGGCACGTCTCCGCGGGTAACGCCCACAGCCAGGGTGAAAAAGGCCCTTACTCCACGGGCGATCTCCAGGACCGTTTGCTTTCTGTACTCTGGCATCTGGCAATATTAGCATCACCCTGCCGTCCCTATCTCGTGCGGACCTCACAGGTTTGAACGCTCGAGCGTTCTGCAAGTGTGGTCGAGACGTCTGCTGGATGTTGCGGTCCGGCTGTGGGGACGGTAATCTCGTTACTACTATGAAGATTTCAGAAGATACGGACGAGGTAAGAGTACATGCAACGTTTCTGGAGCACGGTGATCGAGCCGGTTCTCGAGGCTGTACAACCTGAGATTATCGTGGAGGTCGGCTCCGACCAGGGTGTCAACACGGCGAACTTGCTGGAGTTCTGCAGGCAGACCGGCGCAACGTTGCACGTCATAGACCCGGCGCCAGGGTACGACGTCTCAAAGTGGCAAAGCGAGTACGGCGACTGTCTCGTCTTCCACAAAGAGCTCAGCCTGAACGCCCTTCCTTCGATAGAGGACTTCGACGTGGTGCTGATAGATGGCGACCACAACTGGTACACCGTCTTCAACGAGCTCAAGACACTCGAGCGGCTATGCGCGGAGCGTTCACAAGACTTTCCCCTCGTTCTGCTGCACGACATCGGCTGGCCCTACGGTAGGCGCGACCTCTACTACGACCCCGACTCCATCCCCGATGAGCACCGTAAACCCTATAACAAGAAGGGGATGCTGCCCTCAGTACCCGACCTGGTCGAAGTAGGCGGCATGAACCGTCACCTCAACAACGCCGTCCGCGAGCACGAGCCGAAAGACGGGGTGCTGACGGCTATCGAGGACTTTCTGGGCGCATCGCAGTACGCGCTTGACCTACTCGAACTTCCCGGCGTTCACGGCCTCGGCATCCTCACTCCTGCGCCACTCAAGAGACAGAACCCGGATCTCGCCCGGCTATTGAGCGAGTTAGATTTCTCTCCATTGGTCGAACGCTACGTGCAGGGAGTCGAGAAGGCACGACTGGAACTGCAGGTGCGCCAGCAAGAGGAACGCAGGGAGTACCAGCGGCGGCTGGACGTGGAGAGCCGAGAACTCAGAGAAACGAGGCAGGAGCTTCGGCAAGGACGGCAGGAGCTTCGGCAAGGGCGGCGGGAGCTTCGGCAAGGGCGACAGGAGCTCGAGCAAGTACGCCGCAACCTCAGGGAGGTCCGACAGAAGCTCAAGAGAGCCCACGAAGAATTGAGGGTAGAGCGTCAGAGACTGAAGGTAGCCGAAGGGGAAATTGCAAGGTTGGTACTCTGGATAGAGGAACTGGGCGAGGGGATTTTCGCTCTTTCGAACTCACGGCAGTGGAAGGCCAGCCATGCCCTTGGCGCGCTCCAGCGAAAAGTCCTGCGCAGACCAGAAGAACCTGCGACCATGGATAGTTTACAGGCGGTATTGGAACAATTTCGCGCCTGGCGTAGAGAGCGTAACTCCCGCGCCGGAGAGCATGAGAGGAAAGAAGGCCGCTGAGCCGCAGAGTCCCGGACTACGCTGATCGTACGGCGGAGAGTCGGCCGCTCTGGAAGGCCGGCTTCTCTATTGCTTCTTGCATCCACGCTTCCCAGATCGCCGATTCCCACAGCGGATAGGGTAGATGCTCTTCCTCGGGAGGGCTCCCGGCCAGCCTCTCGGCGGAGTAGAGCCAGAACGAAGCGTAGCCGCCGAAGTGCTCGTTCAGGCGCGAGATCTCTCCCCTGTAGAGTCGTGCCAGGTAGACTGCTGATTCTGCCAGCATACGGCCCGCCGACCTGGCGTGGACCCTCTCGCCGACCCCCTGCGGCACGAAGGAGGTATCCACGCCGAGAAACCCGTACAAGCTGCCCAGGAGTTCCTCGGGGTAGAAATGGATGTCCTCGAGAAAACCGACGAAGATCCGCTCCTCCGGATAGAACGTGCTCCAGTTCTCAAGCGTACGCAGGTAATTCGTCCTCGACCTCGACCCCTCGCTCTCGAAGTTACGATAGATCCTCTTGCGTCGGGCTGAGCCCGCATCACCCTTACCGGCCTTGTCGAGCCGCATTACGAGTTGAGACCAGGCCCGCTCTATCGGGTTACGCATCATGAACATGAGCTTCGCTTCCGGGGCGAGGTCGTGGACGCGGGCTATGCTGTCGCGGCCGAGCATGGAGTATGCTGGTGTGATCTCACCCCTGACCTTGCCCCGTCCCGGCTCGAAGAGCGAGGTGTACCATCCGTCCCCGGGCGCCCCGGCGTAATACTTCAGGTCCCAGAGAAAATCCTCCTTAGAGAAACGGCTCCGGTGGCGTTGGAGGCGACTCCTGACCTGCCGGCGCCAGCGCCGGTTCACGGTGCCTTCACCCTTTATCTTGGCGTAGAGCCGTGGGATCAGGTACTTGGGGTCGTTTATCCGCTCGTTGAAGTAGTGGAGTTCCTTGATCCCCGGCATCCAGATCTCGGGGTGAAGTTGCAGGTTGTGGCCCAACCAGGTAGTCCCCGCCTTCTGGGCCCCTATACCGATGAAGTCCGGGGGAGGCACATCTCTTTGCATCTCTACGGGGGGCTCACCCGGACGCGGCCCACACGGAGGGGAGTGGCCCACTCTGCATCGCGACCTCCCTGCCTTCTTTCCATTCCGCCCACAGCGGCGACTCCCAGAACGGGTAGGGTACCTGCTCCCCTGTCGGGGGGTCTTCTATCAGCCTGTGGGCGCAGTGGAGCCAGAACGAAGCGTAGCCACCGAAGCGCTCGCTCAGACGCCTGGTCTCGTCGTAGTAGGAGTTGGCCAGGTGGACGGCGTACCTGGTCGGCATCGTGCTCTGAAAACCAGAGTGGATCTTGCGTCTTATGATCCGGTATTTTGCGGAAGAGTCCACGCCCAGGAACTCGTAAAGCTTCAGCAGTAACTCTTCGGGGAAGAAGTGGATGTCCTCCAAAAAGCCCGCAAAGATCTGCTCCTCCGGATAGAACGCGCTCCAGTTCTCAAGCATTTTAAGGTAATCCGTCATCAGCCGTACCCGCCGATTGTCCAACTGGGCGTAGTACTCGTCCTCCGAGGCATCTTCCAGAGACTCGCCCTTGATTCTGCGCCCCATATCGGCGACGGACCATGGACGCTCGACGGGGTTGCGCATCATGAGGATGATCTTCGCCTCGGGCATGATGTCGCGTACGTGGGAGATCGTGCGCTTCCCGAGGATGGAGTAGTCCGGGGTCGTCTCGCCCGCGATCTGATCGTCCCCCGGATCGAAGAGGGAGGCGTACCAGCGGTCGTTGGGCTCCCGCAGGAAGTACTTCAGGTCCCAGGCTACGTCCCGCCATTTCAGGTCCTTCCGAGAGCGCTTGAGGCGGGACTTGACCTGCCTGCGCCAGCGCCAGTCGGCCGGGCGGTCGCCCCTGAGCCTGGAGAAGAGCCCGCCGTCCAGCCGGATCTTCTCGTCGAAGTAATGAAGCTCCTTCTCCCTCGGCATCCAGACCTGGGGATGGGTCCTGAGACTCCGGTACAGCCAGGTCGTGCCCGCCTTCTGCGCCCCGACTACGAGGAAGTCTGGATACACCATGCTCCCCTCAACTCGCAACCTGGATGGAGGAGAGCGGTCCGCTGTGCGGGACGGGCTCCTCATCCGCCGCGATCTCATCCTTCCAGTCCTCCCACAGCGACGAGCCCCAGAGGGGATAGGGGATCCTCTCCTCCTCGGGAGGGTCATCGATCAGCCGTCTGGCGCAGTAACTCCAGAAGGAAGCGTATCCCCCGAAAAGGCTGGCCAGGCGCTCTGTCTCCTCCCTGTATTCGTGCGCCAGGTAGGCGGCCAGACTGGTAGGCATGGAGTCCGAGGAGCGGGAGTGAATCTTCTTGTTGAGCGACGGCGGCTCGAAGGAGGTGTCGGCCCCCAGGAAGCCATAGATCCTCCCGAGCAACTCCCCGGGAAAGAGGCTCACGTCTTCGAGGAAGCCAACGAAGATCTGCTCCTCCGGATAGAACGCGCTCCAGTTCTCGAGCGTGCGCAGGTAGTCCGTCAGCAGCCTGCTGCTGTTGCGCCCGAAGCGCTTGAGAAGCTCTTTCTCGGAGGCCGACTCCGCGGATCCCTTCGCCTCCTTGTCGAAGCTCATCACGGCCTGGGACCAGGCCCGTTCGATCGGGTTGCGCATCATGAAGATCAGCTTCGCCCCTGGCACTAGCCTGTGGACGTGGGCCACCCTATCCTCGCTAAGGACCGAGTAGGCCGGTGTGATCTCGCCGGCTATCCTGCCCCTTTTTGGTTCGAAGATTTCACCGTACCAGCCGTCGTTGTATGGCCTCATGTAGTACTTGAAGATCCAGTGCAACTCCCTCAGGGAGGGTCTCTTGAGCGTGTGGATCTTGAGCCAGTGCCAGGTCTGCCTGCGCCAACGCGCGTCTTCGTCGCCCTTGCCCAGGAGCCTGGAGAGCGCGTTGGAGTTGTCGTTGATCTTCTTGTCGAAGTAGTGGACTTCTTTCCGGGGCAACCACAGCTGGGGGTGGGCGTGCAGGTTCCGGTGCAGCCAGGTGGTGCCCGATTTCTGCGCTCCTATGCCTATGAAATCCGGATACATCGCCATCCTCCCGCTACTGGTATCGTTTCCTGCTCGCGAACGGTCGATCGGGGACCGGGTGCGAATCCGCCAAGTTTACCTCTCGGACGCCACCGTGCCAGCAAGCTTCACTATGGGCCACGGGATTCTATCCTGGGACCCAGCCGGCGGAGATGTTCAGTGAGCCGCCCCATGAACTCCCCGAAGCGTTTCCGCTCGTGCTCGAGCGTGTGCCGGCCCAACGTCTCGTAACCGTTGCGACGCAGCCGCTCTACCTCTCCCGCGCCCGCCGTGCGCAGGCCTTCGAGCGCACTAACGTAGCCGGGTGCGTCGTCCAAGTCGACCTCGATGCAGTTCTCGCCGAAGTTGCAGTAGGCGCGGTTTCCTCCCGCGTCGGAGGAGATCACCACAGCCCCCGCGGCCATCGCCTCGAGGCCTGGCATGTAGAAACCCTCCTCCACCAGCGGCGTGGCGAGGAACACGTCTGCCCAGTGGTAGAGCTCGCGCAGCTCGGCCCAGCCGACCGGGTCCCGGATCGCGCGAAACTCGAACGCAGGCGAGCCCGAGAGCGAGGTCGCGACCTCATCGCCGACGCCGGACTTCCACGTCGTGTACCCGACCTTGATCGGGGAGCCAAGACCGCCGCTTCTCTTCCTGGCGAAGAAGTCCGAGTCATTGCCAAGCTCGATGACCTCGGTGATCGAGGACGGGTTCAGGTACGGCTTTACCGCCTCGAGGACCACGTCGTTGGTCATGATTCTGGCCATCGGGCGCGAGAGTAGGCGCACGGCGTAGCCGTTTGTGAAGGACGGGTTGGCCCAGCGGACGTTCTGAACGATGAAGATTACCTGCTCGTGGCGGGTCCACCGGCTCAGGCGGGGCTCGAGTATCTCGTAGTGCGTAGGCCAGGAGAGGAAGGCGAGCTCGTGCGGCGCGATGGAGACCTCCTCCAGGTCGGTGAACTTGACCCCGTTCTCGGGCGAGATGCCGGAGAAGCGTGGTATCTCGAAGACGGGCAGCCCAGGTTTGTACTGCTCAGGACAGGCGATCACCGGTCTGTAGCCCAGGGATTTGGCGTGGTTGACGTAGTCGAGGACCTTCACGACCCCCCCGACGGGGCGGAACGTCGGGGTCATGAAATACATCCGTGTTGCATCGTCCACTACCAGGCCTCCATAATCCGCACCAGCGGCTTGACCGCCACTTCGGGTTCTATCACGGCGGCGGCGAGCTTCCTGGCATTCTCCTTCTTCCGGCGCAGTCCGTCGGGGTCGTTGATGATCCCTGAGATCACGGCCTCGAGCGCCGCCGTGTCCTCAGGATCGACGAGCCACCCTGCGTCGTACGCGGCGATCATGGGCGACACCTCCGTGAAGGGCGGGTGAAGCACTGGAACCCCGCACGCCAGGGCGATGATCGAACGCGTGACCATGGCGTACTCCCGCTCCAGGTTGTGCTCGAAGAGGTCTATCGCTACGTCGATGCCCGAGAGGAACCTCTGGAAGTTGGAGAAGGTCATGGGGCCGTGCGTCGTGACCGACCCGTAGCCGGCGAGCCGGTCGAGGTCGCTCCTCGACGTGTGCTCGTACTCGCTGACGCTCCAGTGCCACGGTACCATCAGATCCAGGCTCACGTCCGACGGGCCGAGGTGACGCTCCATCACCTGGACCCAGTTCCCTAGCGTGCTCCACGAGTGTAGGTAGCCGGCGACGGCGAACCTGACTGGTCCGGCGGCATCCGGTCCGGTCTTCTCAGGCCCTGACCAAACCAGCGGGGCGCACATGTTGACGACCTCGAAGGGCAGCTCGCGTATGTCCCTGTCAGCCTGGAGCATCCACCCGAGGAAGTAAGGCACCTTCTTCGCCCCGTTCACGATAAAGCCGTCCGCCAGCTTTATGGCCCGGATCTTGCGCTGCCTGAGCTCGCTGATCTCCTTCTCGGGGTACTCGCCGCTGTGGTGGTAGAGCATCTCAAGCATCTTGGGCGCGAAGAAGTCGAGCACGTACTTGATGCCGGGGATCGGCCTCAGGTTGTCCACCTGGTTGCTGTTGATGATGATGACCGTGGCTGGCGCGTGGGTTCTCAGGTAGCGGGATAGCCGCCAGCCCCCGACGATCTCGGTATCAGGGCCCATGGGGTGCGGAACGGACTTGCCGAACCGCATCCACTGCCTGTCCACGAACCCCTTGACCACGAGGGTCTTTACGCTGGCGCCGTTGGCGCGCAGGCCCTCCGCCAGGCCGAAGGCCCTGAGTCCGGGGGCCGCGACGGGCATCCCCAGACCAGGGACGATGTCGTTGGAGATGATGAACACCCTGCCTCCGGAACTCACCAAGTCCTCGCAACCCCCAGCTTGGAGACGCTCAGCAGGCCACCCCTCGTAAAGTCGTCGTGCTGGTACCTGACCGACTCCATGTGCTCAAGCACCACCTGCCCGGCCGTCGCCTCGACCAACAACGCTGCGAACTTCGACACCGACATCGGGTATACCGTGGACTTCGACGACCACCCGCCGCTCACGAAGTCCTCCAGGAACATCAACCGCCCGCCGGGACGTGTCACCCGCCACATCTCGGCGATCAGGGCGCGCTTGGTCGGCGTCGGGTTGTGGTGCATGACGGTAACGCTGAATGACAGGTCGAAGCTCTCGTCCCCGTAAGGGAGGATCTGCTCGTCGCCGAGCCGGTCGAAGCGACGCTCGGGAAAGTTCTGACGGGCGGCCTGGACCATGGCCCCGCTGATATCCACCCCGGTAAACCGGGTCATGGCCGGATCGAAGCTCGCCGCCCAGCGTCCGACCCCGACACCGACCTCGAGGACATCGAAAGGGACCTCCTCGTCCTGGGTCCCGCGCGCCGCGGCGAACTGGGGAAGGAGGGCCGCCGTCTGAACCCGGTGAATGGCCTTGTTGAACCTCGGGCTGTGGTTGACGCTGCAGACCGCGCGGTGCGGCGCGCCTCCGGCCAGGGCGTCGCCGCGCTCGGTCCAGTACCTATCGGCCTCGTAGTCACCATCCCCGAAAGTGGCGTGGAGCGCCGACTCCGCCTCCAGCGCGGCCGAAATCTCCGCCGCCGCGTGCTCCGGACGGTCTTCTTCGACCTCGACGCGCTGGCCCTCCGCCCAGTTGTACCTCCGGCGCAATTTCTCCCACAGGCCCGTGTTCCTGACCGCGATCCGGTCGAAGAAGCCGAGCCTCGCGAAGGCCGCCTGGCCGAAGACCGTAGTAAGGAACCCGGCATCGAGCTGCGGGGGGAGCAGTAGGATCAGGGGCACGTCCTGCAGGTCTCCGACGAGGGACTCGAAGGGGAACGAGAACATGTCGAGGACGACGACGGCGCTCGCCCGCTCCAGCGCCGCCGAGAGCTGCGCGGGTAGTACGTCCCAGTCGCTGAGGACGGCGTGATCCCCCAGCAGGCCCGCGTCCGCCACCCTGTCCAGGAACCTGCCAGCGTAGAAAACCGGGAGGTCCGCCTTGTTTGTCGAGATACTCTCCATCTTCGTCTACAGGTAGCGCTCTTGCAGGGTACGGAAGCTCTTCCTGCCGCGGAACACAACGCCGAGTGGGCCGCGGCCCAGACGCTTCAACAAGAGCACGAGGTCTCTCTCAGCCCCTTCGAAGTACGCGGCCCGCTGCGTCGGGGACATAGACCCGACGTTGGGGGACCGCTTCAGATAACGGCCGATCAGGGTCCGAAAGTTCCTGTTCGTCCTGGCGACGGGACCGAGTGGGCTTTTTTGTATCCGCCTCAGGAGCAGTTTCAGGTCAGTCTCTGCCTCCTCGAGGTGCGTCATCCGGCTCAACGAGATGGGGGAACCCGAGACCTCCGCAGGGCCACCCGAACGGGCCTTGAGGAAACGCACCTCGAAGGCCAGGAGCTCGTTCTCCATCCTCAGCCGATCCAGGTCGGTCGGCGTGTAGAAGTCGTTCTCAGACAACCGGGGCTTCCTTTCCTAGCAGCATCTCCGTCTCGCCGGCCAGGTCCTCGAGCCTGCGCCAGGTCTCACGAACACTTTCGATTAGCCCGAGGTCGGAGACCGGCTGCCTGCGGATGCGGCGCGGGCTTATGCTCTGGTCGAACGCCTCGGCGACGGGCACGTCTTCGAGGCCCAATCTCCACCTCCGGTTCAGGGCCCAGACGACCGGGAACCCGTCCCTGATCATGTCCAGCGAGACGGTCATGGTGTCCTCGGGAAAGGCGCGGGCGAACGCGAGCAGCGCGTTGTTGTGCACGAGCCACATCCGCAACGCATAATCCGGCTCCTCCCAGAACCGCCGGTGCACGAGCTCGGATCCTCTCCCGAGGAACATGTCGCTGGAGTGACGCTGCCCCAGCGAGTACGTCGAGCCCGAGAAGTGCCGGTAGACGATGAGGATCCTGGCGTTGGGGAGCAGGTGCTTCCAGAGCATCAGAAACAGGCACGCCCGCGGGTCCTTGAAACCCCAGAGCCTATGCTCCGAGTTGCGCCGGTCTATGATGCTCTGCATGAGTTGCCAGCGCTGCTGGATAACGATGGGCAGGAAGGTCTCGTCGACGGCCCAGGTCTTCTCGTTGTCGGCGAGGATGCGGGTGTGGAGTTTCACGATCTCCCTGTCCTCGAAGTGGCCGTAAGGGTTGGACGGCAGCGCCTCGAGCAGCTCGTATCCAAGGAACAGCCCGGCGCGATGCAACAACCGGGAGGTCGCCGAGGTCCCGCTCCGGTGAAAACCCGCGATGATTAATTGATCACTCAAAACCTGTGTACCTCTTTGGAAATCTCCCGCCGCGCACTATACAAAGATATCCCGACGGCTGCTGATCGTAGACCTCCGAAACATGCCGACGACCGACTGCGCGAGTATAGCGGCCGGCGCCCGCTTTGCCGACCCGCGCACTTTAGCATTTCAGCCGGTCAGCACGTCAGCATTTCAGCTTCCTCTTGCTGAAGTGCGCGATTTGCAGAGGTCAAGACCTCTGCAAATCGCTTTAGTAGCCGAGCCTGGCTAGCAGTCCGCCCGCCTCCTGGTCGAAGGTCTCCCTGTCCTGCCCTGTAAAGACGTTCTCCCAATCTCCGGCGACGCCCTTCCTGAAGAACGAGGAGGGGTCTTCCTCTCCCCGTTTCCTGCCCCTGGAGAGCCTCTCGAAGCTGGCGGCGTCTACACACCGTCTCGCGGTCTCCTCGTCGGAGCCGACCCCTAGGAACTTCAGCAGTCGCCTGACCTCTCTCGCGGGCCACTCCAGCAGGGCCTCGTAGCGCACCTCGGTGTAGTTCCCGCCCAGGAGTTCGGGACCGTCTTCTACGGTCTTGCCCACCTTCGAGGCCCACTCCGCCGCCAGTTTTTCCAGGTTGCCTTCGGGGAACACGCTCCCTCCGCGCGGCCCGTTAAGCTCGCGGCCCCTGCCGAAGTTGCGTGCGTGGTACATAGCGGAGACGGCCACGTCCCTGCCGTCCCTGATAATGTGGATCACCTTCGCCTCGGGGTAGATGGTTGAGATCTCGCGTATCGTCTCGGGGGTGAGGAGGGGCGACTTGTCCCCGACGACCCTCTTTCCGCTCTTCAGGAGCTCGCCCCCGAGGAAGTAGTCTATGGCCATGCGGGTGAGGTTGTCGAGGTGCTCGACGGCATCGTCGTTCCTGCTCCACACGGAGCGCTCTATCCAGAGCCTGAGATACTCGGCGTCCAGTACGGCGTTGTATAGTGAGCTTGCGGGCCTCAGCGCGTCCCTGCGTTTCAGGCTCTTCTGCCTCCAGCTCCCCCCGAAGAAGCGGCCCTCGCCCCTGCAAAGTATCTCGGGGTGCGCGTCGAGCATCCGCATCAGCCAGGTGGTGCCCGACTTCTGGTTGCCGACGACGAAGAACACGGGCACGCTCACGGTAGGAAGGTCCTCCCCGCCGCGTAGGCGCGTAAGCTCCCTCCTCAGAGCGGCGATCTCCGCGTCTTTCAGCGCGAGCTCTCTGCGGGCCCGTCTGCTTACTCTCGACCGTAGGGCGCCGGTCGCGCTGTCCATGGTCGCCTTTGCCACCTTCAGCATCTCTACCGGCCTGCGTCTACGGGGGGTCAGGCCACGGCCTCTCGCAAGAGGTAGTCCGCGAGGGCCTCGCCCCAGTGCCTGAGCTTCGGGCTGCCAAGGGAGGAGAGGACCCCGTTGGCAGGACGCGCCGCCGGCAAGGGATACTCGGAGCCAGGGATGGGTACGACCTCCGTCTCTACCCCGGCGAGGCGGAAGATCTCGCGCGTGAACTCGTACCAGGAGCAGGACCCCGCATTTGTCAGGTGGTAGAGGCCGTAACGGCCGTCTTCGACGATCCCGGCGATGCCCTCCGCGAGGTCGCGGGCGTAGGTCGGTGAGATGAACTCGTCGTCCTTGACCTTGAGCGAGCCACGCTCCTTGGCCACACGCAGCATGGTGCGCACGAAATTGTGACCCCGCCCATACACGCCGGCGGAGCGCACGACGTACCAGCGGTTCGTGAGCCTCATGACGTGCTCCTCCCCGGCGAGCTTGGTGCGGCCGTAGGCGCTGATGGGGTTCGGGGGGTCGAAGGGCTCGTAGGGCCTCTCGTCCCTACCGTCGAAGACGTAGTTGGTGCTCACGTGCAGGAGCCCGCAGCCCCGCCGCTCGCAGGCCTGTGCCAGGTTGCGCGGCCCCAGGGCGTTTACGGAGAACGCGAGATCCATCGCCTCCTCGCAACCGTCCACGTTGGTGTAGGCGGCGGCGTTGACGACTATCTCGGGCGTATGCTCGTCGATGGCACCCTCCACGGCTTCTGGGTCGGCCACGTCGAGCGCCAGCCGATCCAGCGCCACGACCTCGTGGCCCCTGTCGGGAAGGATTCCGGCCAACTCCAGGCCGAGCTGTCCGCCGGCGCCGGCCAGTAAGACCCTCACGAGGACACCCCGCAAGGGCGGAGGCCGAAACCCTCACGCACGTTACGTTCCACGCGAAACCCCTCTGCGTATCCGGGTTCTCCCCACGGTCCTTCTAGAGTCCCTTTCTGTCTTTTCGGAGCGTATCATAGAGTTCTATCAGCTCGCCCGCGTACTCACCGACGGTCTTGACGGGTTCGATCCCCGCGCGCAAGCGCTCGAGGAGATCCCTATCTCCGGCCAGGGTGCGCAACTGCCCGGCGAGATCATCCGCGTCATCGAGGCCGAAGAGCAGGCCGTTCTCGCCCGGTCTCACGAACTCGGACATGCCGCCGAGGTCGGTGGCGACCACCGGCATCCCGGCGGCGAAAGCCTCGAAGATCACTCCGGGGGCGTTCTCGTACCAGCGGGAAGGGACCACGAGGACGTCGAGATCAGCGAGGACACCCTCTAGCTCGTCCCGCAGGAAAGGACCACAAAAAGAGATTCTTCCGTCGTCCCCGGCGAGGGCGCGCAACCCCCCGGCGTAGGACCCATAGCCCTTCTCACTCCCATGGATGGCGAGCGTCGCCCGGACTCCTGACGGCAGCATCTTGAAGGCCCGGATGAGCACGTCGGGGCCCTTGTGGGGCGCCAGGGTCCCCACGAACCCGAACCTGAGCGTCGGGGATGGGCGACGTTCGGTGCGGGCCTCAGCGACGTGGGAGGTGTCTATGCCGTAGGGGGAGACCTGGATCTTGCCTCTGCCTACGCCGTTCGCGACGAGGAGGTCCCGCGTCAGGTGGGTGTAGGCGAGAATGCGGTCCACGTGCCGCATCCGGTCCCTGATGTAGGCGGGACGCCCCCTCACGGCCTCGACCTGGCGCAAGGGAAATGAGAAGCGCGAGAGGGGCTGGCGCGATACCAGGTCGGCAGCGCGGGTGACCGCTGCCGGCACCAGACGGGCCGCCCTCCGCAGGCGGGGGTCCGTGCTCCTGCTGGCTATGCACCTGATGCAGTGGGATACGTCGGGCCCCCCGCACATGACGTCGTCGTGCCTCCTCAGGTCGACGACCGGGCACACCGTCCAGAAGTCCGCGGCCGTGAAGACGACGGGCAACCCGAACTCCCCGAAGACCGGCAGAACGCTCGCCGAGAGCCCCTGCAGGTGCATGGCGTGGACCACGTCGGGACCGACCTCCCGCACGTACTCCCTCGTCTTGCCGGCAGCCGCGTCATTGTGGTAGTTGAGCTCGTAGGGACGGGAGAGGCCCTCCTCCGGGCGGCCTATCCTGCGGACGGGGACACCCTCGAACTCGTAGTCCTCCGTCTCGCCGGGCAAGAGGTTGCTGTGGGGGACGGTGCGCCTGGCGGCCAGGATGAAGGGCTCGTGCCCGCACGCCTTCAACTCCCGCGCCAGCCCGAGCGTCACGATCTCCACACCAGCCCGGCTCTCGGGGAAGAACTGGTGGGCGGTAAAGAGGATCCTCACCGTAGAGTATCGGGAGGTCTGGCGTGGTGTTCTGCGTGCACAACGGTGGATTATACGGAACATCAGGCATCAGGTTTCAGGTTTCCTCGCCCGGGGACCATGGTGTGGTTAGATTCCCTTCAGCAAGAAACGGTCCATTCTGGCGGACATTCGAGAACCGGTTCTTGGTCTTCGTCCTCTGCGGGCGGCGAGGTAGGCGCCTGTTTGGGAACAGAGGGCGTACCTTACGGCGAGTAGGAGGAACTGGGGGGCTGCTCCCGTCGTGCCGCCGTCCCGGCGGAGATAGAGGTGGCCGGAGGTTCGGATGGCGTTTACTAGCAGCCGTGCCACGTTCGGGGTTGGTGTGAGGCCGAAGAGCTCTTGCAGGACCAACGCGTCCGCGTAGTGGCGCCTGAGGTCGTAGAGGGCGCCGCGCTCGTGGGAGTGGAGTACAGTCGAGCGCGGGTTGTAGACGAGAGTGTAGCCCGCCTCGACGACGGTCTTACCCCATCTGAGGTCCTCCCCGAAATGGGTCTGCTCGAAGGGGAGACTCTCCCACACCGAGCGGCGCACGCAGGAGTTCACGTTGTCGAAGGCGGCGAGCGAGCGCCGGGTGGCTGGGGACAATGCGCCGTAAGACTCAGGGCCACCGGCGAACTGCTCGCGACGCTCCCGGCCTGAGGTGGGCCAGTCTCGCATCAGGGCGCGGGTCAGCGGGCCGCTGTCGGGGCGTGGGATCTGACGCCCGTACACCCCTGCGACCGTCTCGTCGGCGTCGAGGACATCGACCATCGCCGCGAGCCAGTTGTCGTCTTTGGGCAAGGCGTCCTGCACGAGGAAGGCGACGTAGCGTCCCGAAGTGAGCGAGGCGCCGAGGTTGCGCGTCGCGCCGTGGTCGAACTCGCCGGGATCGATCAGGCGTACGGAGGCGCCGTAGCGTTCGGCGAGCTCGACCGTGCCGTCCGTGGAGCCGGAGTCGATCACGAGCACCTCGTAGCCGAAGTTTGTCCGCTGGGAGAAGAGGCGCTTCAATAACTCGTCGAAGCCGGGACCGGCCTCGAAGGTGGGGATCACGACCGATGCCTCAGGCAATCTCAAGCCTCGGGGTAGAACCTCTCCAGCAGCGAGGCGGTCGCCTTCTCTACGACCTCGACCTGCTTCGGGGTCAAATCCTCCCTCCAACCGCCCGCCGTCCCCCTGCGGTAGAACTTGCCCCTGCCTTTCTCCCGCTCCGGCACGTTCTGCCAGGAGTGCTTCTCGACCGCTTTCTCTAGATCCCCTTCTTCCGCGGGGATGCCCAGAACCGAGTAGATGCGCCTCATCTCGCCCAACGTTTCTGCCCTGAGATCCTCGTAGCGGACAAGCACCTTGGGTCCATTGTGGGCGTCGTAGGCCCACCAGGCGCCCTCGACGCCCCGCCGGTACACGTTCGCCCTCTCCCTGACGAAAGAGTTCGTACGGCCCGCGCCGGTTCTTCCTTCCCTGCTCTCGTAGAGCCAGCCGCCCTCCGTGGCGGCGTCGAGGACGGAGGCGACCACGTCCCTAGGGTCGCGGAGAAGCAGGATCATACGGCTCTCGGGCAGAGCCTCCATCAGGAGGGGTGCGCCGACGGAGCCGTTGGGCTCTTTGATCACCAGGTACTCCCCCGCGCCGAGGCGGGGGTTCGAGTATCTCGCCCCGTCGAGGACGAAGTTTCTTATGGACGAGATCCAACCCCTCCGGATAGGATCGCCCATGACGAAGTCGGCGGAGCGGAGGTTGTCTTTCGGCGCCCTGGCATAGAACTCCCCGAAGAGCCTCCCTACCATCGGCTCCTCCCAGACCTTGGCTCCGCCAAGCTCTCCCATCATGTTGCGCAGCCAGGTGCTCCCGCTCCGCCCGGAGCCGAAGATCCAGACCATCCTCGCCGGGTCGATGCTTTCCCTGGATCTCAAGCGTCCCAGCTCGAGGTAGGCCCGCTCGCGCTGGCCGATGATGGCGCTGTAGAGCCGGGTGAGCGTCTGGCTCCTCTTTCCCACGCCGCGCACGGTTTGCCCGAGCTCCCGGACGCGCGCCCTCAGGCCCTCAAGCATCGCCCTCACCGGGAGTATGGGGTGGAGTGTTGAATACGCGGCCAAAAGGCAATCTCTTGCGACCTCCGTCGTGGAAACCTCCCGAAAAGTGTGTCACAGAACCCTTAACTTTTCTCGGAACCTGACAGATAATGGTGGCCGTCACGACGGGCATCTTTCCTGGAGGGGGAACTTGCGTTACAGAGCGTTGATCTCGCATTCAGTCCTACCGGTGATATGTGTGACTTCGGTCGGCTCCGGCGCAAGCGTCGATGCCAGGCAAACGTCTCTGGCGGATGAGGTCGGCCGCACCTCGAGGGAGTACGGCGTTCCGCGGGATCTGCTCCTCGCGATGGGCTACGTGCGCGGCGGAGCCGCGGTCCTGGCGGGCACGCGGAAGCCATCAGATCTCGGCGGCTGGTACGAGAAGAGGGAGAGGCAAAGAGCATGAGCGAGCAAGAGGGCGACAGGCTGAGAGGTTCGGACAGGAGGCGGGATAAGGAGGTCGCCTCGGAGTTCGAAGGGCGGATGAGCAGGCGGGCGTTCCTTAGCAAGGCAGGGGCGGCTGCTGTAGGCGCCGTGGCAGCGGGAACGCTACTCAATCAGCGCCAAGCCGAAGCGGCACAGGCGGCTGACCTGGAACGCTTTTACGCGGGTATCAAAAGCAATACGCAGGTAGAGCACGAGTTTGGCGGGATGAAAGCGGGCATCCTTACGCCCGAGGAGTTTCTAGCCGAGCAACGTGCCGCGCGCAAAGAAGATGAGGCGAATGCGGAGCCTGGCGTTGCGGCTATGCAGCGCGACCTGCTCAATGTGGTGTTTGGCATCGACGTATCCAATTGGCAAGGCGAGCTTAACTGGCTGAGGATCTGGAACGGGGGCTTTCGCTTCTCAGGGATAAAGGCCACGGAGGGACCGTATCCCAACGGCAAGAAGTACACGGACCCTTGGTACGCTAGGAACGCCAGGCGCACCAAGGCCAGAGGGTTCGTGCGCTTCCCGTACCACTTCCTCGTGAACGCCCCGGTCCGCCGGCAGGTGGCGCACTTCCTACGCGTGGCTGGCGGCGGCTGGCAGCGCGGAAAATGCCCGCTGATCGACTTCGAGGCCTACCCGAACTACCCGTCCTTGAGCCCTAAAAAGGACCACCTGTTCGCCTTCATCCGCGAGCTCAGGCGCAGGATAGGCCGCGAGCCGCTCATATTTGTGTACGCTGGCAAGGGCTACACCGACTCCATAGGCGGCATAGACCTAAGCACGTTTAACAACGTGCGCCTCTGGGATGCCGCCTACTACCTTGGCTTCAAGCGCGGCTACGCCTCCGATCTCTGGCGCGAGATCGTCAACAGCGGCCATCAACCGTTTGCCAAAGCCCGTTGGGGCCACCGCCGCAAGAAGGTCAGCCAGTTTACAAGCACGGCCAAGGTAGCAGGCCAGCTAATGGACGCGAATGCGTGGAACGGTGATCTGCACAATTTGCGCCACGTTACAGGCTGGGGGGCGGCATAAGTGGTTGAGCTATGGACACATACGAAGCGAGGAGTCGAGGGAGGCCAGGGAACGAGCCCTGGGGAGGAAGCTCAGGAACCTCCGGGACGAACGGCGCGTCGAGGCCGCAGACTACACCCGTAGAGCTTCCTGGGTACCGAACGACCCGAAATTCGGCGCCCTCACTGTGGACCCCAGCGGCCTAGATTTTTGAAGTCCAGGGTTTACACTACCCTTCGGCATCGGCTAGACGAGGGACACTCTTGGCGACGTACACTTCCAGCGAAAAACGGGGCCTCGGTGGCGCGTTCTTCGACGCTTTGGGCACCTTCTACCGCAGGCGGTGGCTGCTCGGGTACTTTATTCACCGCCAGGTGACCCGCTCCTACAGGAGGTCCTACCTGGGCCTGACGTGGGCGGTACTGGGACCCCTGGTCTGGGTGTTCTTCCTCGCGCTCATCTTCTCACACGTGATCGGGATAAAGAACCGGGGGGTAGAGGGCGATCCCACGCTCAACTTCGGGCTCTACCTTTACTGCGGGCTTCTCCCGTTTCTGGCCTTCTCCGAGGCGCTCAACAAGGGCCTCAACAGCATCAGAAGCAACTCGGGGTTGGTCCAGAAGGTCGTCTTTCCGCTGGAGATACTTCCCTTCACCAACGCCATCGCCTCCATGGTAGACAAGGTCTTCGGGTTCGGGGCGCTCCTGATCATGCTGCTGTTTTTCGGTAGGACCTTGCACTGGACGCTCCTCTACATGCCCGTCATTGTGGTGCTGCAGTTGCTGTTCATCCTCGGTCTCACCTACATAATGGCGGTCCTGGGGACCTTCTTGCCGGACGTGGGGGAGGTCATGCGCCCAGTCATAAGGGGGATGTTCTTCGTCACGCCCATCCTCTGGCCGCCGGACCGGCTGCCCGAGTCTCTCAGTTGGATCGAGGACTACAACCCGCTGGCTTACCTGGTCAACGCTTACAGGGACTTGATCCTGGCCGGCACCCTGCCTGGCGCCCTTTCGACCCTCTACTTCGCGCTCTTCTCCGTGGCCATCTTCGTCTTGGGCTTCGCGCTGTTCGTCCAGCTCAGGCCCAGGTTCGCGGATCACCTGTGATGCCGGCCATCTCCCTCAGAGGAATAGGGAAGAAGTACAGGATCGCGTCGAGCAAGTCCCTGCGTCTGAGGGAGATCTTGAGCTTCGGCAAGAAGCAGCACAGCCAGGATTTCTGGGCCCTCCAGGACATAGACCTGGAGGTGCAGCCTGGCACGACCCTAGGCATCGTCGGCCGCAACGGGGCTGGGAAGAGCACGTTGCTCCAGATCGTCTCCGGCGTCTTGCAGCCGACGACGGGCACGGTCGAGGTAAACGGCCGCCTCACCGCCATCTTCGGGCTGGGGTCAGGCTTCAACCCCGAGTTCACGGGCCGCGAGAACGCCATGATGAACGGCCTGATCCTGGGGATGGACCGCCGCCAGATGCTCGACCGGTTCGAGGAGATAGAGGCGTTCGCGGATATCGGGGACTTTATCGACCACCCCGTCAGGACCTACTCGAGCGGCATGAAGTCCCGACTGGGCTTCGCCGTCGCGGTCAACGTCGAGCCGGATATCCTGGTCATAGACGAGGCCCTCTCGGCCGGCGACGCGGCCTTCAAGAAGAAGGCCCTGCAGAGGATGTACGAGCTCAGGGACTCGGGGACCACCGTCCTGTTCGTCTCCCACAGTATGGGCATGGTCAGCAGGTTCTGCACGGACGCCGTGCTGCTGCATAGGGGACACTTGATCGCCTCAGGCACCCCGGACGAGATAGTAAGCGAGTACCGAGACGTGCTGGAGAAGGCCCAGGGCCAGAAGGTCACCAAGAACGCCGAGCGAGACCGGCAACTGGACTACACGATCGCCCACGAAGACGAGGACGACATGCCCGACTCCCCCAACGGCGCGGGAAGTCGGGAGTCGCGCCGGGCTACCGGGGAGGCCGAGGTTCTCGGCGTAGAGCTGCTCGACGAGAACCGCGAGCCCGCCGACCAGATATCCGCGGGGAGCGACCTGACCGTCAGGGTGCGCGCCCGCTACGCGCGGGCCGTTCAGCAGAGCTCGTTCGGCGTCGTCCTGCGCGACCGGTCTGGGACGCTCCTGTTCGCGACCTCTACAAATTCAGAGAACGTTTCGCTCGGCGCAAGGTCGGAGGTCGAGGTCGTGACGGTGGACTTCACCTTCGGGGTACCGCTTGCCCCCGGCAGCTACGGCGTCGAGGCCACCGTCACCGGGGACGGGGACAGGCTCCTTGGACAGAGCGAAGAGAAGACGGCCTTCGAGGTCGTCGCGGAAGAGCATGAGGTGCGGGGTCTGATCCAAGTGCCCACGACAGTCGAGGTTCACGGCCGGGATCCCGAAGAGCAGGGCCAGGCCACCTGAGACCCGTGCCCCCCCGCGTCACGGTCGTCATCCCCAACTGGAACGGCGAGCGGTTCCTGGACCTCTGTCTGGGATCCTTGCGGAATCAGTCTTTCGGAGACTTCGAAACCATTCTCGTGGATAACGGTTCGAAGGACGGCTCGCTGGGCTTCACCGCCGAGAATTACCCCGAAGTAAAGACCATCAGCCTGGGGGTGAACAGGGGTTTCGCGGGGGCCGTGAACGCCGGAATCAAGGCGTCGGAGACCGCGTACGTGGCTCTGCTCAACAACGACACCGAGCAGGACCCGGGTTGGCTCGAGGCGCTGGTGCAGGCGGCGGAGGACCGTCCCGAGTCCGGCCTCTTCGCCAGCAAGCTACTCGACTTCCACGACCGCGGAGTGCTCGACGGGGCCGGGGACGCCATGCGCTTGAGCGGGCTCCCCTACCGCCTCGGCCACGGCGAGCGTGACGCGGGCCGCTTCGACACGCCGGTCCACGTCTTCGGGGCCTGTGCCGCCGCCGCGCTATACCGGAAGACGCTCTTCGAAGACATCGGGTCCTTCGACGAGGACTTCGTCTCCTACTGCGAGGACGGGGACCTGAGCTTCCGAGCCCAGCTCGCCGGCCACCGCTGCTTCTACGTCCCTGGCGCCGTCGTCTACCACATGGGAAGCGCCTCGACCGGCGGCAAGCGCAGCGAGACCGCAACCCGGCTGGGTACCCGCAACTCCCTCAGCCTGCTAGTCAAGGACCTGCCCCTCTCGGCGGTGCCGCACATACTGCCCTTCTTCGTTCTCGGGCAGATCGCGCGCCTCCTCACCGCCGCCGCGACGGGCACTTTGGGGGCACATCTGAAGGGGCTCGCTGGGGCGTGGCGCCACCTCCCGCTCATGCTCGAGAAGCGGACTGCGATCCAGGAGCGCAAAAGGGTCTCTGACGCCGAGGTGCGCAGGCTTCTCAGGGAGTCCTCGCTCGCGGCGGCAGCGAGCATTGCGCGCCGGCTGCGGGACGGGGTCCTCTCGCGATGAAGTTCTCCGTGCTCATCGTCAACTACGCCTCGTGGCCCCTGACCTTGCGCTGCATCCAGTCTCTGCAAGGGACAGACTACGAAGGCTTCGAAACCATCGTCGTAGACAACGACAGCGTGCAGCCGCCGGATCTTCCACCTCCCGTGCGTCTGATCCGGAACAAAGAGAACGTCGGCTTCGCCCGCGCCCACAACAGGGGCATAGCCGCCTCGACCGGAGACCTCCTTGTCCTTATAAACCCGGATACGGTCGTCGAGAGAGACTTCTTCCGGAGCCTGGAGGAGTTCTTCGGGGAGAACCCGAGGGTTGGCGTCGCGGGACCGAAGATCCTGGATTCGGAGGGGCAACTCCAGCTCTCGGCGCGGCGGGAGATCAGCGCCCTCTCCGGGTTCCTCGGGCGTACCTCCCTCCTGACCCGCCTCTTCCCGAAGAGCTCGCTCGTGAAGAGCCAGTTCCCCGCGGTCACCGACCAGACCCATCCTTCTTCGGTTGACTGGGTCTCCGGTGCCTGCATGGTGATCCGCGGGGACACACTAAGGGAGATAGGGCGCCTCGACGAACGCTTCTTCATGTACTTCGAGGACGCCGACCTCTGCCGGCGCGCCCGTGCCGCCGGATGGCTCGTCTACTATCTCCCCCACATCGAGATAATCCACCAGACCGGTGCGAGCAGCCGCAGCAAACCGAGGGCCATCTGGCTACTCCACAAGAGCGCCTTCCTCTACCACCGCAAGCACGGCGCCCACGGACCGGTCGGACTTTTCAGCGCGGTGGTCCTGGCCGGGCTCACCCTGCGCGCGTTTGCCAAGCTCGGAGCCTCGCTGTTGCAGCGGATTGGGGAAGGCTTGACACTCCGTTGACCCGCTCATTTCAGCTCGTCAGTTCCTTGTGTTTGCTGAAGCCAGAAGCCTCTCTCAAGACGCGCGCCCGGTGGCGTCTTCCAGGGCGCGCACGTCGCGGACCGTCAGGTCTATCTGGTCGGCGGCTGCGGCGTAGAGTTCGAGGTGACGCAGACTTCTGCGGCGGGGTGGGGCTAGGCGCGCGGTCTCCCTGCCAGCCGCGACGGCCTCCTTGAGTCCGCTCACCCTGGCGTCGATCTCGCGGGCTTTCACGTAAGCACCCTGAGCCCGCTCGACGTCGCCACCCTCCAGCGCTCCGGCGACCTCCTCGAGCACGGCCACCGACTCGTCGAAGAGGGGGTGGGCGGCCTCTTCTACCATGCGCTCGGGGTTTACGGGGAGCAAGGCGTTAATGAGTAGGGCGGTACCGCCCCCGATCAAGGCCTCCAGAAAGCGCTCCAGCGGGAGGCTGGTGTCGGGTGAGTGGAAGGTTATCATTATGATCATCGCCGAGATGGCGGCCTCCTTTATGCCGGTCTCTTCGCGACCCAGGAAAACGGCCAGGGCCATGGCCAAGACGACGACGAGCCCGGCTTGCAAGGCCCCGACCCCGACGGCGGAGACGAGCAGATCGGCGATGGCGACGCCGAAGGCCACCCCGAGCGTCAACTCGACCGCCCGCCGGGCGCGCTCGCCCACCGCGAGACCCAGGCAGATAACCGCCGCTATGGGCGCGAAGGTGGGCCGGTCTAATCCCAGCAGCAAGACCGCGAGAAACCACGCCGCGCACGCGGCCACGGCAGTCTGCAGGATCGGCGAGCATGCGACCATCTCGGTTTGCCTTTTCGTCCTGTCGGGCGGCTCGACTGCCCAGAGTGTCCCCGACTGTACGGCGCTCCAGTCGGCGCCGAGGCGAGGTCGGCGGTAGCCTTCGCCGTCGCTACCGGACTCACGGCGGCGTGCTCCGCGAAGGAGATCCCGCCATGAAACCCGCACGCGAGAGCGCAGAATCCGGGGTCGATAACATCCCCACCGAACTTGTCCGGCTCCTCGGAGAAGCCATCCGGTGCCTCGATAATACGGACCTCCCCGGCGCCAACGCAGCCCTGAAAAAGCCCTCGCCGGGGCGGCATCCCTCGGGAGCGGCACCGTTCAAGGGGTCCCCCAACCAGGTACGGGATCAGAGGATCGGGGGTGAGGTGCTTTGAGATCTGGGCCTGCCCCTGAACCAGAGGG
This sequence comes from uncultured Rubrobacteraceae bacterium, assembly GCA_963840835.1. Taxonomy (GTDB): domain Bacteria; phylum Actinomycetota; class Rubrobacteria; order Rubrobacterales; family Rubrobacteraceae; genus Rubrobacter_D. The sequence goes on from CAWJAM010000006.1 coordinate 365,879, forward strand.
GCGTGGAGACCGTCTCCCCGCTCGTGCAGAAGGTGGTCAGCCTTTTGTAGCGATGCCTCCTAGCAGGTCCGGCAAACTGGCTGTGCTCATGTCAGCCTCCTGTATATCGCGGAAGCCTCGCTTCCGGCATCCCGTCGAGCGGCGGGGCGGCGAGGTCCTTGTCCGAGAGGGACGGGCCTTCGAGGGGCCAATCTATCCCTATCCCCGGGTCGTTCCACAGGATGGACCCGTCGAATTCGGGGGCGTAGTAGTTGGTGCATTTGTAGGAGAAGAGCGCGTTCTCGCCGGTAACGACGAAGCCGTGGGCGAAGCCGGGCGGCACCCAAAACTGGCGCTTGTTCTCGGCAGAGAGGGTCACGCCCGTCCACTTGCCGAAGGCCGGGGAACCCACGCGGATGTCCACTGCCACGTCGAAGACCTCGCCGATCAAGACGGATACTAGCTTCCCCTGGGCTTTGGGGTTCTGGAAGTGGAGGCCGCGCAGCACGCCGTGGTCCGAGAACGAGAGGTTATCCTGCACGAAGCGGTTCGGGATGCCGTGCTCCTCGTAGCGGGCGCCGTTCCAGCCCTCCATAAAGAAGCCGCGGGCGTCGCCGAATACATTCGGCTCGACGATCAGGACGCCGGGAAGCTCCGTCTCGATGACGTTCACGTCACGAACTCCTCGCTGCCGAGGAGCTCGAGCAGGTACCGTCCGTAGTCGTTCTTCCTCATCGGGTAAGCGAGGCGTTCGAGTTGGCCCGCGTCGATGTAGCCTTTGCGGTAGGAGATCTCCTCCGGGCAGCCTACCTTGAGGCCCTGCCGCTGTTCGATGGTCTCGATGAAGTTGGCCGACTGGTGTAGCGATTCGTGCGTGCCCGCGTCGAGCCACGCCATCCCGCGTCCCATGAGCTCGACCTGCAGTTCCCCGCGCTCCAGGTAATCCACGTTGACATCCGTTATCTCCAGCTCCCCCCGCGCCGAAGGCTTGAGGTCTGAGGCCACGTCGAGCACCCTGTTGTCGTAGAAGTAGAGGCCCGTTACGGCGTAGTGTGATCGGGGCCGCTCCGGCTTCTCCTCGATGCTCAAGACCGTCCCTTCGCCGTCGAACTCGACGACGCCGTAGCGCTCGGGGTCACGGACGTAGTACCCGAAGACGGTGGCCCCGTCCGGCCTGCCCGCCGACCTCTCCAGGAGTCCAGAGAAGCCCTGCCCGAAGAAGATGTTGTCCCCGAGGACCAGCGAGACGCTCTCGGAGCCGACGAACTCCCGACCGATGACGAAGGCCTGGGCGAGCCCCTCAGGCTTCGGCTGCACGGCGTACTCGAAGTTGACGCCCCACTGGGAGCCGTCGCCGAGCAGTTCCTCGAAGCGGGAGAGGTCCTCGGGGGTAGAGATAACGAGTATCTCCCTGATCCCCGCGAGCATCAACGTGGTCAGGGGGTAGTAGATCATGGGCTTGTCGTAGACGGGCAACAGTTGCTTGCTCACCGCCCTGGTTAGCGGATAGAGTCGCGTCCCCGACCCCCCAGCGAGCACGATGCCTCTCACGCCAACCCTCCACGGCTTCCCAGGCCGAGCCGCTCTCCCCCGTAGCCCCGCGAGAGCACGGCCTCGCACCACTCCCGGTTCTCGAGGTACCAGCGCACCGTCCTCTCCATCCCGGTATCTAGCGTCTCCTCGGGCACCCAGCCGAGCTCGCGTTCGATCTTCCCCGCGTCTATAGCGTAGCGTCTGTCGTGGCCCGGCCTGTCCGTGACGAAGGTGATCAGCGACGCGTGCGGCGCGTGAGGAGAATCTGGCGCCAGCTCGTCGAGCAGGGCGCAGATGGTCTTGACGACCTCCAGGTTCGTCCGCTCGTTGTGGCCGCCCACGTTGTACGTCTCGCCCGGAAGCCCGCGATCCAGAACCGTACGGATAGCCCTGCAGTGGTCCTTCACGTAGAGCCAGTCCCGTACCTGCTGCCCGTCACCGTAGACCGGCAGGGGTTCGCCGCGCAGGGCGGTCAGGATCATGAGCGGTATGAGCTTCTCCGGAAAGTGATAGGGCCCGTAGTTGTTGGAGCAGTTGGTGTTCAGCACGGGCAGCCCGTAAGTATGGTGGTAGGCCCGCACCAGGTGGTCTGAGGCCGCCTTGGAGGCCGCGTAAGGCGAGTTTGGCCTGAAGGGACTCTCCTCGGTGAAGTAGCCCACCGGCCCGAGCGTCCCGTACACCTCGTCAGTGGAGACGTGCAGAAAGCGGAAGGCGCCGTGCTCGTCACCCTCCAACACACCCCAGTAGGAGAGCACGGCCTCAAGGAGCTCGTGCGTCTCGACCACGTTGGTCTGCACGAATGCCTTCGGACCGTCTATGGAGCGGTCGACGTGCGTCTCTGCCGCGAAGTTCACGACGGCCGAGGGACGGTACTCGGCGAGCAGGCGGTCCACCAGTTCCCTGTCCCCGATCCTCCCCCGCACGAAGACGTGGTCAGAATTCTCCGTGACCGGCGCGAGGGTCTCGGGATTGCCCGCGTAGGTAAGAGCGTCCAGGTTGACCACCCCGAACTCGCCGGAGGCCACCGCATCGAGGACGAAGTTGCCTCCAATGAAGCCGGCGCCGCCGGTGACGAGGATGGTCCGTTTCTGTCGCTGCAAAGTGCTCCTTCTGGAGGCTACAGGTTTCAGGCTACAGGTTTCAGGAAAAGCCCGATAGCTGATGCCTACAGCCTACTAGAGTCGCCAGGTTGTTGAAAGCTTGCGCCGATGCGTGATACGTTTGTCAGATCCTCCGGTCTTTGAGATGGAATCGACCTTCGACGAAAGGCCAGGTTTGTTTTGAGTATTCGGGCGCGGGTGTCCAGGCAGGGTGTAATAGAGAGGTATCGTGGGTGGTTGCCCGAGATACCCGACGATGCCATCGCCACCATTGGCGAGGGCGGGACGCCCCTGATAGAAGCTCCGACGATCTCCGAGCGCGTCGGCGCCCGCCTGTTCCTGAAGTTCGAGGGAATGAACCCGACGGCCTCGTTCAAGGACCGCGGCATGACGGTGGCCATGAGCAGGGCCGTCGCGGCGGGAAGCCGCGCCTGCGTCTGCGCCTCGACGGGGAACACGGCGGCCTCGGCCGCGGCCTACGCCGCGAGGGCCGGCGTCGAGTGTTTCGTGGTCGTGCCTGCGGGCAAGATCGCCTTGGGCAAGGCGGTGCAGGTTCTCGCGCACGGGGCCCGGATAGTCCAGATCGAGGGCAACTTCGACGCTGCCCTCGGGCTCTCGCAGAGGATCGAGAGGGAGATCGGCGAGGTCACGCTGGTGAACTCCGTCAACCCAGACCGCATCGAGGGTCAGAAGACGGCCGCCTTCGAGGTTGCGGAAGTCCTCGGAAGTCCCCCCGACGCCCTGGCCCTGCCCGTGGGCAACGCGGGGAACATCACATCGTACTGGAAGGGCTTCAGGGAGTGGCGCGAGGCGGGGCAGGCCGACTCGGCGCCGCGCATGCTCGGTTTTCAGGCCGAAGGCGCCTCGCCCCTGGTTGCCGGTCACGACTTCGAGAGCCCCGAGACGGTGGCAAGCGCCATCAGGATAGGGTCTCCGGCCAGTAAAGAAGGGGCCCTCTCTGCGGCGCGCGATTCCGGCGGGCTCATCGAGAGCGTCACGGACGCGGAGATCCTGGCCGCCCAGGAGATGCTAGCCCGCGAGGAGGGTGTCTTCTGCGAGCCGGCCTCCGCGGCGGGAATAGCCGGCCTCATAAAGCTCGCCGCCGAAGGCAGGGGACCCGGGGGCACGGTCGTGAGCGTGCTGACCGGACACGGGCTCAAGGACCCCGATGTCATCCTGGGTCGCGTGCAGCTCCCCGACCCCGTACCAGCGACCTTCGAGGCAGTCGCAGGACAGATGGAGAGGTAGATGATCTCCGTCCGCGTCCCCGCCACGTCCGCGAATCTGGGGCCTGGCTACGACGCGGTGGGACTCGCGCTCACCCTGAGCATGAGGATAGGGCTGGACAGGTCTCCCCATCCGGAGATAGAGATACGGGGCACCGGCGCTGGCCTCATCCCGCGCGGCCCCGAGCATCCCGCCTACAGGGCCGCGCGGTTCGTTGCGGAGCTCGTCGGCGAGTCGAACGTCCATTTCCGTCTCGTGCAGGAGAACGATATTCCCCCCACCCGAGGCCTGGGTGGGAGCGCGGCCGCGCTGGTGGGCGGGGCCGTTGCGGCCAACGAGTTGTTCGGGGGCCAGATCGCGCCTCCCGACCTGCTCAACATCGTCTGCGAGCTGGACGGACACCCTGACAACGCGGCCCCGGCCCTCCTCGGTGGGCTCGTGATCGGAACCCTCACCCCCCTCGGCGTGAGCGCCGTGCGCCTGGAACCGAAAGGCCTCAAGGTGGTCGTCGCCGTCCCCGACTTCGCCGTCTCGACCACGGCGGCCCGGCGCGCACTCCCCGACTCCGTCCCCCACCGCGACGCCGCCTTCAACGTCGGACGCTCGGGACTACTGCTCGGGGCACTTGCCACGGGCGAATACCACCTCCTGCGCGTGGCGATGCAGGACAGGCTCCACCAACCCTACCGCGCCTACCTCATCCCCGGCCTGGAGGACGTCATAGAAGCGGCACTCACAAACGGCGCCCACGGCGCCTGCCTCTCAGGTTCTGGCCCCACCGTTCTCGCCTTCGCTCCCGAAGATAGCGCAATTACGATAGCCTCGGCGATGAAATCCGCTTTCGAGACGCGGGGCGTCGTTGCAAAGTCCTGGGCGTTGGACGTGGACCTGGCAGGAGCCCGCGTAGAGCCGCCGGACTAGAGCAGCTTGCAAAGAGGTGTGAACACCTCTTTGCAAGCTCTCAGCACCTCAGTCCGTTTTTCGTTCCTGGAAGGCTGAAACAGGGGCCTCTCGCTAGAGACGCGTTGTTGATGAGGATGCATCCATGCTGGTGCAGATCGGCGCTGTCCTCGACCCGGCGGGTGGGTTAGCACCCGGACGAGCCTCTCTCACGGCGTCGAACGCCGGAGTTCGTGGGTCGGGCGAATGCTCGCGCAACCCCGACCGTCTACTCGCAAATTAGTTCTCGAAAATGGTCCATTTGGGGGATGCGCCGCCACTGCGCCGTGCGTACGCTGTTATCGTTACCAGAGGAAGTAAGGAACACTGCCTTCGAGAAGAGGAGGAGATGGGCCCCAAAAGTCTCGCTGTATCCCGGCATCGCAGGCATGCTCATGCCGTCAGTCGGCGAGATAACCGGGAGGCCCCCACCACTTCGCGCGCTCGTTCAAGGCGACCACGGGGCTCACGCCGCACCGGTACGTGATCCACCGACGCGTCGAGTGGGCGAAGAGCCTGATCTCAGACACCGACCTGACCGTCGCAGAGGTCGCCGCGGCCGTAGGCTTCTCCAACCCGAGCCACCTCGCCCACCACGTCAGGCGGCTGCTGGGCGTCTCCCCCGGTGCCCTGCGCCGGGAGGGTACGCGCTAGCGCCCTCCGCTTCTCTCGAAAAAGAGCAAGATCCTGTTAGTCGGTCCGCGCCGCGTCCCCTGATAATCCCTACCGAAGGGCTATGCCGAGATGGCTCCGTAGATGTTCTCGCAGAAACGAAGGGATCACGAAAGGAAGCCGTCGTGCCGCTGCTTACCCTGGTGTGATGAGCCCTGCCAGGAGCATCGGCGTCCCCCCCGGAGCAACGGGCCGAGAGGAGGCGAGGTCCACGGGGTGCTAGAGGAGGTAAGAAGCCCGGAGGTAACGGGCGACCAGACCGGCGCTCGGATGGCGAGGAGAAGGAGTACGAGATGCCAAACGGAGGTTATCAGATCTTGCAGCGAAGGCCCGAGGAACACGCCATCTTCCGCGAGCTCTTCGCCTCGACCTTCGACCGCGAGCCGGGCTTCGAGGTCGTCGCCCAAGCCGGCGCGCTGGCCGAGGCGCGAGGGGTTCTGGAGGGCGTGGACGAGGCGGCGGCGCTGCTGGTGGGCGAAGCGGGCCGGCGGTAGGGGCTCCGACACTTTCGACGGTGGCGCGGGCACGGACGCCGCCACGGACTACAACGCCGCAGCGGGGATTCCAAGACGGACATACCATAATCAGTAGTGGGTAGGAACACACCCGACGCTCAGCCGACGACGTAAGCACACCTCTCTCCGCCGTCCCTCGAAGTACCAGGGGACGGCGGAGGCGTCGTTCGGAGAAACTAGCGATCCAGCGCCGGGACAATACGGAGCAGATCACCCATTGGTGCGAGTATCAGGCCGAACCCGGCTGAATACGAACTATGTGCAACTTGACAAGCCTGTACCGTTGTGTAACTCTTCATTCCACTTGCGGGCTAAGCGAGCGAGGACTTTTGAAGACGGTCTCGAAAACGGCGCAGAGGAAGGTTTCGGGCTTGATGCTCAAGATCTCACGCCTGCTCGCTCCGCCCATCCACCCGCGAGTATCCACGGTAGCCGTACCCTCCGCCCTACGACTAATTAGCCGGGCGGGCCGGGACGGCGCTCCCCGGTCCGCCTAGAGCCGCAAGACGGGCAGGCCCCGTTCTTCGGCAAGGCCGAGACAGATTTCTTCTTTATGAATGGGGTAAACCGTGGAAAACACAGCACTCAACATCGAATACAGGCCGCGCACAGGTAGCGAGGCTATGTGCGAGGCTCTACTCGACGAAGGGGTCGAGTACCTCTTCGGGTACCCGGGGGGAGCGATCATGCCTTTCTACGACGCCCTCCCCGACTACCCGCTAAAACACGTCCTTACCCGCCACGAACAGGCCGCCGCCCACGCCGCCGACGGGTATGCGAGGGCGACCGGCCAGGTGGGGGTGTGCGTGGCGACGAGCGGACCAGGGGCGACGAACCTGGTTACGGGGCTAGCCACGGCGCAGATGGACTCGGTGCCGCTCGTGGCGATCACTGGCCAGGTCGGAAGGCCGGCTCTCGGCAAGGACTCATTCCAGGAGACGAACGTGATGGGCATGACGCTGCCCTTCACCAAGCATTCTTTCCTGGTCGAGGACCCCGACGAGCTGTATCCGACCATGCGTCGGGCGTTCGAGATCGCCCGCACCGGCAGACCCGGTCCCGTCCTCATCGACGTCCCCAAAGACGTGCAGTTCGCGGCCTGCAACGACAACGGCTACCGGCGCCTGAAGGAAGCCCAGCCCCCGGTCGAGTCGCCCGGGTTGGAGCGGGCCGCGATGCTCCTCAGGAACGCGAAGCGGCCCCTGATCCTGGCCGGGCACGGCGTAACGCTGGGGGGCGCGGAGATGGAGCTCAGGCTGCTCGCGGAGAGGACGGGCATCCCCGTCGTGACGACGCTTCTCGGCATCAGCGCCTTCCCCGACGACCACCCGCTGTATTTGGGCTGGCCTGGGATGCACGGGCAGGCATCTGTCAACCGCGCCATAGACCGCTCCGATGTGCTCTTCGCGGTCGGGATGCGCTTCGACGACAGGATCACCGGCGCGGCCCACAAGTTCGCCAAAGACGCTAAGGTCATCCACATAGACATCGACCCCTCCGAGCTCGGCAAGGTCATAAAGCCGACCGTCGGCATCGCCGCCGACGCGAAGGCAGCGATGCGCACCATCCTCGGCCACCTGGACGATGCTTCGGAGGGCGATGGCTGCGAGCGGTGGCTTAAGGAACTCGCGAAGAGCCAGGAGCCGGAGAGGCGGCGCAAGGAGTCGGCGCGGGACGAGTACGGCCCCATACAGGTGATGGAGGCCATAAAGGGCGCGGCCGGCCCCGGGTTACGGCTCGTCACGGACGTCGGGCAGCACCAGATGTGGGCCGCCCAGTTCTTCGAGTTCACGAAGCCGAACAGCCATATCACGAGCGGCGGCCTCGGCACGATGGGCTTCGCGCTGCCCGCGGCGATGGGCGTGGCGTTCGCCTATCCCGAAGAGCCCGTCTGGGTCATCGCGGGCGACGGCGGCATCCAGATGAACATCCAGGAGCTCGCGACGATAAGGGAGTTCGGGCTGAACATAAAGATCGCCGTCCTCAACAACGGCTACCTCGGGATGGTCCGCCAGTGGCAGCAGTTCTTCCACAACCGCCGCTACTCGGAGACGCCCATAACGGGTCCTGACTACGAGCAACTCACCGCAGCCTACGGGCTCGCCGGACGCACCGTACGCGAAGGCGACGACGTCGGGGAGGCCGTGAGGTGGGCGCAGGAGCAGGAAGGCTGCACCATTCTCGACTTCCACATCGACCCGGAGGCGAACGTATACCCCATGATCCCCTCAGGCATGTCGGTCAACGAGATGATCGAGGAAGACGGTGCCTGATACGGCAACCGGGGTTGCCCTGAACACCGTCGAGGTCCGCTTCACGGGCGGGATGCTCGCCCTGAACCGGCTCCTGATGACGCTCCAGAACAAGCGCATGCCCGTGGCCGGTTTCACCCTCGGGCGCGACGGGGAAGGAATGCGGGCCACCATCCTGCTCGACTGCCCGACCGAGTCGGCGCTCCGCTACACGGCCCTCATCTCGGCCCTCGAAGACGTAAGTGAAGCGGGACCGGCCCAGACGATAGAGGTGGCCCTCCTCGAGACCGCGGCGGACTGGCGTGCGGCCGCCGAGAGAACAGGCATCGAAGCGCACGAGAACGACGGGATGGTCGTGGCAACGGGTGGGCCCGAGAAGGTCGATGGCTTTCTCGCCGCTCTTGGCGAGAACATAGAAGACGTGGTCAGGCTGGGTCCCATAGCCCGTCCTGAAGGCGAAATTCGGGGAGGGGTCTAGATGGCGCGGGTGTATCGCGAGGCAGATATAGGGGATGAGATCACGACCAGGCAGGTCGCCATCCTGGGCTACGGAAGCCAGGGCCACGCCCACGCCCTCAACCTGAAGGAGTCTGGCTGCGACGTTACCGTCGGGCTCTATGAGGGCTCGAAAAGCTGGCCCAAGGCCGAAGAGGACGGCCTCACTGTCAAGACCATCGCGGACGCTGTAAAGAATGCGGACGTGGTTATGATGCTCCTCCCGGACGAGAGGCAGCCGGCCGTCTTCAGGGCCGAGGTCGGGCCGAACCTCTCCGAGGGAGACCTCATGCTCTTCGCCCACGGCTTCAACATCCATTTCAACCAGGTCTCCGTCCCCCCCGACGTAGACCTCGGTCTCGTCGCCCCAAAGGGCCCGGGCCACGTGCTCAGGCGCCTCTACGTCGAAGGAAAAGGTATGCCTTCGCTGTTCGCGGTCGAGAACGACGCCTCAGGGAGGGCGAGGGACGTCATCCTCTCCTACGCCCGCGCCATCGGGAGCGGGCGCGCCGGGATCATCGAGACAACCTTCGCCGAGGAGACCGAGACCGACCTCTTCGGGGAGCAGGCGGTGCTGTGCGGGGGGTTGACGGCGTTGCTGAAAGCCGGGTTCGAAACGCTTGTGGAGGCCGGTTATCAGCCGGAGCTCGCCTACTATGAGTGCGTAAACGAGCTGAAGTTGATCGTGGATTTGATCTACGAGGGCGGCCTCGCCGGGATGCGGTATTCGATCTCGAACACCGCCGAATACGGCGACTATACGGCTGGACCCAAGATCATCGACGAGGCTGCTAAAGAGAGGATGCGCGCTATCCTCGCCGACATCCAGAGCGGCAAATGGGCGAAAGACTGGATACTGGAGAACCAGGCCGGCGGTTCGAGCTTCCTCGCGATGCGCCGGCGTGAGGCCGAGTCGCAGGTCGAAAAAGTCGGACAGGAATTGCGGGATCTCGCGGCGGAGGGCATAGAGACGCCCGCGGGCCCTGCCGGAGGTGAGAGACTGTGAGTCGTAAAGCGTTCGCGGCGTCAGACGCCGAATGGGCCTACCACGGTGGCGAGTTGGTCAAGATGGGCGAGATACGCCTCTCCCCCGCTACCCACGCCCTCAACTACGGCACCGGCGTCTTCGAGGGGATCAGGGCGTACTGGAGCGAGGAGCGGGGGACGCTGCAGGTCCTCAAGATGCGCGAGCACTACGAGCGTTTCGAGAAGTCCTGCAGGCTGCTCCGCATAGACCTGCCGATCGGCGTAGACGAGCTATGCGACGTTACGCTGGAGATCCTGCGTCGCAACGCCCCGCGCGTGGATACCTACGTCAGGCCGCTGGCGTTCAAGTCCGTCGAGTCGGTCGGGGTGAACCTCAAGGGGGAGTCGGAGCTCTCCATCTTCACGGTCCCGATGGGCAACTACGTCGAGCTCACGGGCCTGAAGGTCTGCGTCTCCTCGTGGCGGCGCACGCCGGACAACGCCATCCCGGCACGCGCCAAGTGCACTGGCTCCTACGTCAACACCGCGCTCGCGGTCGACGAGGCGCACAGGGCTGGCTACGACGACGCCATATTTCTTACCCAGGACGGGCAGGTCTCCGAAGCGAGCGCAGCAAACATCTTCCTCGTCAGAAAGGGAGAGCTCATCACGCCGCCCGTTACGGCAGACATCCTCGAGGGTATAACGCGCGACGCCGTCATGGAGCTCGCGGGCAATGAGCTCGGGTTGCCCGTCATAGAGCGCGAGGTGGGCCGCACGGAGCTCTACGCCGCCGACGAGGTCTTCCTCTCAGGGACGGGGTTCCAGATCGCGCCCGTAGTCGAGGTCGACGACCGACCGATAGGGACTGGCAGCATCGGGCCCGTTGTCGAGCGGCTGCAGGAACTGTACTTCAGGGCCGCGCGCGGCGGGTGGGACGAGTACGCGGGCTGGACGGTGGCCGTCGAGGTTGCGGAAGGGGCGAGGCGGTGAGATACTGCCACCCTTCATGAAGGCTTATCTCTGACACATCGTGCGTTCCTCTCTCCTCACTCTACGACTAACCAGGGTGGCCTCAGGGCGAATTACCCGTCCCGGTCTCTAGCCGGGCGGGCCTGCGCCAGGCGGCCACCGATCTCCCAAGAAGGGCCGCAGTTTGTTTTCAACGTAGAGGAGAGACACATGCGTCGAGTAGAGATCTTCGACACCACCCTTCGCGACGGCGAGCAATCGCCTGGCATCTCCCTGTCCGTGGAGGAGAAAGTAGAGATAGCCCGCCAACTCGCCCGTCTGAAGGTGGACGTGATAGAGGCGGGCTTCCCCATCACCAGCGAGGGGGACTTCGAGTCGGTCAGCCGCATCGCCTCGGAGGTGAAGGGACCCAGAATCGCCGGCCTCGCCCGCATCCACGAGCAGGACATCGTGCGGGCCTGGGAGGCGGTGCAGTGGTCCGAGAGGCCCCGCATCCACACCTTCGTCGGGACCAGCGACCTGCACATAGAGCACCAGATGCGCTCGAACCGCGAGGACATTTTGCGGCGGGCCGGGGAGGCCGTCGCCTTCGCCAAAGGCATGTGCGAGAACGTCGAGTTCTCCCCCATGGACGCGACGCGTACGGACATAGGGTACCTATCCGAGGTCGTCGCCGCGGCGGTCGAGGCCGGGGCCGACGTCATCAACATAGCCGACACGGTTGGCTACACGACGCCGGTCGAGTTCACGGCCTTCCTGAAGGAGCTAAAGGAGCGGGTGCCAGGGCTCGAGGAGCGCGTCCTCTCGGTTCACTGCCACGACGACCTCGGGATGGCCGTCGCCAACTCGCTCGCCGGGGTCGAGGTGGGGGCCGGCCAGGTCGAGGTCGCCGTCAACGGCATCGGGGAGAGGGCCGGAAATGCTTCCCTGGAGGAGGTCGTGATGGCGCTCGCCACCCGCTCCGACTTCTACGGGGCGGACGTCGGGGTCGAGGCCCGCCAGCTCGCCAACACGAGCCGCATGGTCTCTAACATCACGGGCTACGAGGTGCCGCCCAACAAGGCCATCGTCGGGCGCAACGCCTTCCTGCACGAGTCGGGCATCCACCAGGACGGCGTGCTCAAGGACCGGCGGACGTTCGAGATCATGACCAAAGAAGACATCGGCCTCGAGGGGACGAACATCTTCCTGGGCAAGCACTCGGGCCGCCACGCACTCAAGGACGCCCTCGAAGAGCTCGGCTACTACGTCGAGGGCGAGGTGCTCAAGCGGGCCTTCACGCGCTTCAAGGAGATAGCGGATCACAAGAAGACCGTGACCGCCGCCGACCTCGAGGCCATAGCCGCGGACGAGGTCGGCTCCTTCGCCGGCAAGTTCGTCCTCGAGTCGTTCAGGGTGGTCGCCGCCACCGGCCGCCAGAGCAGGGCCGCCGTGACGATCTCGCACGCCGAGCACGGCACGTTCGAAGCCGAGGCCGAGGGCGAGGGGCCCGTCGACGCGGTCTTCCGCGCCATCGATGCGGCCACTAACATCAAGGGCAGGCTCACGGACTTCCGCATCGACGCCGTAACGGGCGGCAAGGACGCCCTCGGCGAGGTCAGGGTCTCCGTTGAGTTCGAGGGCGGCGACTACGCCGGACGCGGCCTCTCCCAGGACGTCGTCGAGGCGGCGGCGCGCGCCTACGTGCGGGCCGTCAACGTCTACACGGCAGGCATGGTCGGAGCCAGGTGGGACGCGCAGGTAGCGCCGTAGAGAGCCCGCAGGGTCAGGACGTACCCCTGCCTGGCTACGGACGCCTGGGCGGGGAGGTCCCCGTCCTCTACGCCCCACGGCTGGGGGAGAAGGCCGGGGAGGTCCGAGACTATCTCGAAGAGGGCCACAGGGCGCTAGCCGAGATACTCTCCGTCGAGCCGCCCGGGATCTCTGCTTACCTCGTGGCCGATGAGGACTGGAAGGACGCGCCGCGCGAGAACGCGCGTCCTTATCCGCCGGGGCTCCCATACTTCACCCGCTCCGTCGAGCCACCGGCCCTGGTGCTACCGGAGAAGTTCTCGCCGGTGATCGAGCCGCGCACCAGAGCCACCCTACCCCTGACCATCTGGCACGAGCTGGCCCACGCGTTCTTGCTCGGGCGAGAGGTCGTCAGGACCCCGGCGTGGCTCGGGGAGTTCGTACCGCAGGCCGCATCGGCGGCGATCGCCGGTAGAGCCGAGCTGTCGATAGAGGAACATCTCTCATATATAGGCGGGGAGCCCGGGTTTACGGTGCGAAGTCTTCGTGGTCCGGCGGGGGCGCGGGATCAGATGTCGTTCCAGAACCTGCTGCTCGTTCTGGGCGCGGCGGCACTGGAGGAGTTCGGAGAGGGCTTCTTGAAGAGGCTCTTCCATGGTCTCCGGGAGGAAGGCGAGATGGTCGGTGAGGAGAGGGCGGAAGAGTTGCTTGCGGACGCCCTTGGTCCCGGTGCTCCGGAGTGGTTGGCGTCGAGGCCCGAGTTCTAGGAGGATACGATTTGCGAAGCTCGTTCGAGATATTACTTCTCCCCGGAGACGGCATCGGGCCCGAGGTGGTCGGGGCCGCGCGCGAGGTCATAGGCTCAGCGGCCGAGCATTTCGGCATCGAAATGCGCTACGAGGAACGCAGGATCGGCGGCACGGCCATCCGCGAAGAGGGTGAGCCCGTCTCCGCAGAGACGCTCGAGGCCGCCAGCGCTTCGGACTCGGTCCTGCTCGGCGCGGTCGGCCACCCGGATTTCGACGACGCGCCCGTGCGCCCCGAAGCCGGCTTGCTCAGGTTGAGGAAGCATCTGGGGGCCTTTGCCAACCTGAGACCCATCGAGGCATTGCCCGCGCTGCTCGGCTCCTCGCCCCTCAAGCGCGAGGTGGTCGAGGGCGTGGACGTACTGATCGTCCGCGAGCTGACGGGCGGGGCCTACTTCGGGGAGAAGGAGGAGGGCGAGGAGAGGGCGAGCGACCTCAGCGTGTACACGCGGGAGGAGGTAGTGCGGGTCGCCCGGGTCGCCTTCGACGCCGCAAAGCGGCGCAAGCGCCGGGTAACGAGCGTGGATAAGGCGAACGTCATGGCGACGAGCCGGCTGTGGCGCAAGGTGGTTACGGAGGTCGCGAATGATTATCCCGGGGTGGACCTCGACCATATTCTCGTCGACGCGGCGGCCATGTACATGGTTCAGTCTCCCAGGCGGTTCGACGTCTTGCTGACCGAGAATCTGTTTGGGGACATCCTCTCTGATGAGGCGGCGATGCTCCCAGGCTCGATGGGGATGCTTCCGAGCGCGTCTCTGGGCGAGCCCGGCTCCCCCGGCATCTTCGAGCCAGTACACGGCTCGGCCCCTGACATCGCGGGGGAGGGGAAGGCCAACCCATACGCGACAATCCTCTCCGCGGCGATGATGTTCCGCCACACTCTGGGCCGCCCCGACGTGGCCGAGGCCATCGAGCAGGGCGTCTCAGTGGCCCTGGAGACGCATTTCCTTACCCCGGATCTCGGCGGGACCAAGACGACAGAAGAGGTAGCAGAGGCCGTGGGCCGGTGGGTCGCGGCGGGAGAGGGTGTGATGTGAGCATAAAGCTATTCGATACGACGCTACGCGACGGGACCCAGCGCGAGGGCGTGAGCCTGACCGCCGAGGACAAGGCCCGTATAGCCCGCGAATTGGATTCTTTGGGAATCCACTACATCGAAGCGGGCTTCCCCGCCTCCAACCCCAAGGACCTCGAGTTCTTCGAGGGTTTCGACACTTCGTCGCTCTCGCAGGCGAGGCTCGTCGCCTTCACCCGGGCGCGTCGCCCGAACGGGCGGGCCGAAGACGACCCCGCGGTCACGCTCCTCCCCTCCCTCACCGCGCCCGTCGCATGCATCGTCGCCAAGGGCTGGAAGCTGCACGTAGAGAAGGTCCTGAGGACCACGCCCGAGGAGAACCTCGAGTCCGTGAGCGACACCGTAGCGTACCTCGTGGCAGCGGGCAAAGAGGTCATCTTCGACGCCGAGCACTACTTCGATGGCTTTAAGGACGACCCCGCATACTCGCTCGCGCTGCTACGAGCCGCTGCCGAGGCGGGCGCGACGACGCTCGTCCTCTGCGACACCAACGGCGGGACGCTCCCGACGGAGCTGAAAGCTATAGTAGCCCGTACCGTGCGCGAGTTTCCCGAGGTCGAGGTCGGGATCCACACCCACAACGACTCCGGTTGCGGGGTGGCCAATGCCCTGGCCGCGATAGAGGCGGGGGCGACGCACGTGCAGGGGACGGTCAACGGCGTCGGGGAGCGGTGCGGCAACTGCGACCTCGTGACGACCATCGCCAACTTGCAGCTCAAGATGGGCCTGAAGGTGATGGAGAACGGGGAGTTATATCGGCTCACCGAGGTCTCCAACTACGTCTCCGAGCTCATGAACCTGACGCCGGACACGCACAGGCCCTACGTCGGGCGCAGCGCCTTCGCCCACAAGGGCGGGCTGCACGTCGACGGCATCTCCAAAGACCCCGCGACCTACGAGCACGTCGCGCCCGAGGCCGTGGGGAATGTAAGGCGTACTCCCGTGGGCGAGCTCTCGGGCAAGAACTCCATCAGGGCCAAGGCCGAGGAGCTGGGGCTCGCGGCCGGGGACGCCACGGAGGTCCTCAGCGCCATAAAGCGGCGCGAGTACGAAGGGTACCACTACGAGGCCGCCGACGCGTCGCTCGCGCTGCTGATCGGGCGGACCATGGGCGAAGGCAGGCCGCTCTTCGAGTTGGAGACATTCAGGATCATCTCGGAGAAGCGGGCCGGTGGGGAGACGACAACAGAGGCGACCATCAAGCTCTCCGTGGATGGACACAGGGTCATCTCCACCGCCGAGGGCAACGGCCCCGTCAACGCCATGGACACGGCACTGAGAAAAGCCATCGGACCGCACTATCCTGAGCTTGAGGAGATCCACCTCTCCAACTACAAGGTCCGCATCCTCGACGAGCACCGCGCCACCGCGGCCACGACCCGCGTCCTTATAGACTCCACCGACGGCAAACGCATGTGGGGGGCCGTAGGCGTCTCCGAGAACATCATCGAAGCCTCCTGGCAGGCGCTTGTCGACGGCCTCGAGTACGGCGTTAACGGGACGAAGAAGGTTTAAGAGGGGAAGCGGGAATCCAGAAATCGGAAGGGTTGGGCGGTGCGCGGTGGCCGGCTCAATCGTGCCGCTGGCATCCACCCTGACCTGGTATGAGCATCAGGATCCTCATCAACCCGAACGCCAGGGAGACCCTCGATGGACCGACCCCGGATCGCGCGCCGCTGCGACTGCACCGCCGGCTGCCTGGCTACGGGGAGACCCCACTGGTGGACGCCCCGCGACTCGCCGACGTCCTGGGCGTCGGTAAGGTCTTCGTCAAGGACGAATCGGGCCGGCTCGGTCTGCCCGCTTTCAAGGTCCTTGGCGCGTCGTGGGCGGTTTACAGGGCGCTGGAGGAGCGACTGGGGGACGGGGGTTTCGGAGATTGGGAGGAAGTCGGAGAGTTGCGGGCCAGACTCGAGCCCTTGCGGCCGCTCTCGCTCGTGGCCGCCACTGACGGCAACCACGGGCGCGCGCTCGCGCGGGTGGCGCGGCTACTAAGTTTAGGGGCGAAGATCTTCGTTCCTGGGGACATGGCCGCCGCGCGCCAGGAAGCCATAATCGGAGAGGGAGCCGAGGTCGTCGTGGTCGATGGCACCTACGACGAGGCCGTCGAGCGTTCGGCCGAAGAAGAAGGGCTCTTGATCTCGGACATGTCCTGGCCCGGCTACGAGCGTGTACCCTCGTGGGTCATCGAAGGCTACTCGACGATGCTCTGGGAGATCGACGACGAGCTCCGAAGAAGGAACGAAGAGTGGCCCGACCTCGTCGTCGTGCAGGTTGGCGTCGGCGCCTTCGCCGCGGCCGTGGCCCGCCACTGCCGACGCCCAGGGGCGTCGCCGCGCCAGAGGCTCGTCGGCGTCGAACCCGCTGGCGCCGATTGCTTACTGGAGTCGGTCGCGGCCGGACGCATCGTGTCCGTGCCTGGTCCGCACGACTCCATCATGGCCGGCCTCAACTGCGGCAGGCCCTCGCTGGTCGCCTGGCCGACCGTGTCGAGGGGCATCGACCTCCTCGTCTCCGTGGATGACGAGCCGGCACGCGAGGCCATGCGCCTCGCTGCCGGATCCGGCATCGTCTCGGGCGAGACCGGGGCGGCCGGACTCGGCGGGCTGCTTGAGCTTCTGCGCGCCGAGGAAGGGGAAGAGGCACGCCAGGCGCTCGGCGTGAGCGGGGAGACCAGCGTCCTCCTCTTCAACTGCGAGGGCGCCACCGACCCGGATGCCTACCAAAGGGTAATGGCGGGCTAGCCGGACGACCGTTCTCCCGCCTCCGAGCAAGGCGCTCGGAGTAGCTAGAAGCGTGGAGATCCTGCCTACACATGGATTCCCGCTTCCGCGGGAATGACGAGAGGCGGAAATGACGGTTATGTTGTGAGGCTACCCTTCGCCGTCGCTGAGATCTCGGACCGTCTCGCGAAGGGTTTCGTGTGTGTTCTGGACTGTTGCACCGTCCGCGGTCAGTTGCGGGAGTAGCCTGGCGAGGAGGAGGGTGGAGAGGGCCGACTGCTCACCTCCTTCGCCGCGGATGAGGACGGGGCGCGGGGCGCGCCGCATGAGCTTTTCGCCGACCTCGACCCTGCGACGGGCGAGCTCGTAGCGGACGACGGCGCGGTTGTCGCGGTGGGCCTGGCCGAGGTGACGCAGGGCGGTTGCCTCGTTCTCCGCCTCGGTGAGGGCGGCGCGGCCGCGCGTCTCTATCTCCAGGCGCACGCGCTGGGCCTCGGTCTCCTGCTCTTCCAGCATACGCGCAACGTCCTGGCGGGCGCGGTTGCGGGCTTCCTTCACCTCTATGAGACGGGCGTTGCGGTCTTTCTTGGAGCGTTCTATCTCCATGAGCAAGGTGTCGATGCGCTGCTTGCGGGTCAGCTCCCACTCGCGCTCGTAGGCGGCGAGCTCCTTGGCCACGCGCTCGCGCGTGGCGAGGTGCAGCTGGTACTGGTCCGGGAGCTGCACGTCTGGGATGTTGGCTCCAAGGATGCGGACACCGTACTTTGCCAGCTGGCGGTTCAGGTACTCTTGCATGTCCCCCACGTCGCTGCCGCGCAGGTCGTAGGCCTTCTCCGTGCTCACCTGGCGGCTGCGCTGGCGGATCGCATCCTGCACCGCGCTCGAGAGGACGAGGTCGAAGTTGGAGGCGCCGATCACACGCACGAAGGCGAGCGGGTCGACTATGCGGAACTTCAGGAAGAACTCTATCGCCTTCAGGGGCACGTTCTCCCGCGTCGGGCAGACCGCCACTGGTGCCAGATAAGGTATCTCCGTCGCCGTGTCGACGACGAACTCTACCCTGTCCCACGGCCGCCAGAGGTAGTGGCGTCCGGGCGGGAGGGTGCCTTCTATTCTCCCGTAGCGCGAGCGCACCCCCGTCGTCCCCTGCTCGATCTCCACGATGGCGCCCCGCCACAACCACAGCAGCGCGAGGCCGAAAAAGAAGACCGCGGCCAGCCCGGCAAGGACAGCGAACGCCGCGCTCCCCGAGAAGAGCGCGAAGCCGAGCAGGTACACGGCCACGCCCACGAGGAACAGCCAGCCGTAGCGCCTGCGGTCCTTCAGTATGACGACCGGGACGATCTGGCCCTCGTCCCCGCCCCTGAGGTACTGCCTCACCCCCGACCAGCCCGAGACGACCTCTTTGATCCTGGAGAACTCCTGCGTCCTGGCGACGGTCTGCGTCTGAAACCGCTCCTCCATAGTGTCGGTCATCCCTCCTCCCCTACTTCCTCGTGGCCAAGCCTTTCGACGCGCTCGCGCACGGCCTCGTCGGTTACGGACTGCCGGATCTCCTCGACCCTGTCGGCGTTCTCGTCTTCGATGGCCGGCTCTTGCGGCTGGTCCTGTTCGGGACGCGTCTCGGGGCCGTCGGAGAGGTTCTCGAGTTCGCGGGAGCGTTCACTGATGCGGGCTCGTATCTCCTCTATCCGGTCCCTTATGGCTTGCATGTCCTCGGGCGTGAACAGGGGCTCGTTGCCGGTCCCGATCATACGACGCGAGATCTGCAGGAAGTCGACCGCGTCATCGCCGCCTGCGGACCCGATCTGTACTATCTGAGGAAGCCTGTCCGCGACAGCCGCGAGTCTCTCCAGAACGTGCTGCTGGAAGCGGTACTCCAGGATCTCCGGCGCCGCCGCGCTGCTTACGGCCCTGATGTCGAGGGCCTGCGCCTCTAGCAAGGCCGCGTTGGCGTTGGCCGTGCTCTCGGCCTCGACCATCCGTTCGCGGGCGGTGGCGTTCGCCCGGTTCGTCTCACGCTCGCGGGCCGTGTCGATCTGGGCCTGGTAGGTCGCTATTTCGGCGCTGATGGCAGAGCGCGTCTCCCTGAGTGACGCCAGCTCGCCCCTGAGCTCGCCCTCGTCCTGCTCCTTGCGGAGCCTGAGCTCGTACTCGTAGGTGTAGGCCTCTTTCGCCACCCTGACCATCTCGGGGGCGGCAAGGTCCATGCGGTACTCCTGGCTCGAGGGCTCGGCGTGGGTGATGTTCGCGTTGGTGAAGCGCACGGCGGGCAGGAACTGCTCGTTCAGAGAGTCGAGGAATTTCTGGGTGCTCTCCCCGACCAGATCGTAGATATCTTCGGCGCGCTGCTCGTAGATCAGGGCCCGCGTCACCTCGCTTATGGCGTTCTCCAGCTTGTCCGAGAACCCCTTGACCCCGCCCACCGTGAAGATGAACTCCGCGGGCTCCTCGATCCTGAACTGCAGGAATAGATCGACGCTCGCGTTCACCCTGCTGGCCGTCGGAGCCTGCCTTATGGGGGCATTGTAGGGGTACTCCCTCGTGGTGTTGACGATGTAGCTGACCTGCTTCCACGGGTTGAAGAGCAGCTTCCTCCCTGCCCCGACGACCTCTTCGAGCCTCCCGAACCGGGTGACGACGGCCCTGCAACCGTCGGGGACCATCACGACGCTCTGGCGCCACCAGGAGAAGAAGGCCAGTAGGACCAGGATCAGCCAGAGGTGCGGCCCGAAGACGGCGAGCGCCACCCCACCGCCGACGAAGCTTGCTAGGCCGAGCGTCGCCAGCACGCCGACGAAGAAGAATACGCCCATCATCCCTATGGGCATCAGGCGCCAGAAAAGCGACTGGCGGTTCGGGATGACGACGGGCGAGATCGCGTTTATGAACCTCCCCGACGGCTCAAGGGTGGGGAAGCTGCGGTTGACGATCTCGGCCGCGTCGGAGAGGGCCGCCGTCTGCTGGTCTATTCGGGTCCCCGTGGTCCCCCCGCGCTCCCGCGCCGAGAGAAAGTCCCTGGCGTCGATCTTGAACTGCTCGGATTCTTCCCGAGCTATTCCCTCCGTAAGGTCCCGCGCCCTCTCGCCGAGCGTCTCCACCAGATTTTCCTCCTGAATGTTAGGGCGATGCTTGCCTCCATACTACACCGTGAGGCCCACCGCACAACCAGAAACAGGGTCCGTCGTAGCGCGGCAATAGAGCGCATCGGGCGTTGTCAACCCGGCCCAGGTGTCAAAAGCGGTAGGATACAGAGCTTGAGTTCGATAGCGCGGAAGGGCCTGGCGACGAGTACTGGTTCGCAGAAAGAGAGATTGGCCCACAAGGGCAGCCGGACGCGCCGGGTCGCGCTCGGGGTCGCCATTGCCTGCCTGCTCCTGGCGCAGGGGCTTGCGGTGGTGCTCTTCTTGCGGCACGGGTGGGACGCGCTCGCGTTTGGGTACCCGCTCAACTACGGCGAGGGGCCATTGCTCGACCAGTCCGTAAGGCTCGCGAGTTTCGAGAACATCTACAGGACAGACCTCAGCGCGCCGCCCTACGTGGTTACCAACTATCCCCCGCTCTTCATGCTCGCGCAGGTGCCTTTCGTGTGGCTGTTCGGGCCGGCGCTGTGGTACGGGCGTCTGATCTCACTCATAAGCGTCGCAGCTGTCGCGCTCTTTGTGGGGCTTACTTTGCACGCGCTGACCAGGGACAGGATCGCGTCCGTGGCCGGGGCTCTGATCTTCCCCGCCATGCCCTTCGTGGTGCGCTGGTCTTCGCTCTCGCGGGTCGATTCGCTGGGGCTGGCGCTCTCCTGGGCCGGGCTTTTCGTCGTCGCGCGCTGGCCCGAGAGGCGCTGGAGCGTCTTCTCCTCGGCCCTGCTTCTCGTGGCGGCCGTCTATACCCGCCAGACCTACATGCTGGCCGCGCCGCTCGCGGCCTTCGTGTGGCTCGTAGCCCAGGGCCAGCGCCGCCGGGCCCTGGAGACGGCCGCTATAGCCGGCGGCGCCAGCCTGCTTCTATTCGCGGCCCTGAACATCTCTACCGGGAGCGGGTTCTTTCTCAACACCGTAACCGCCAACCTCAACGACTTCAGGTGGGAGCGGGTCAGCCTCAACGCCCTCGGGGCCCTCGTGGCCTGTCCCCTGTTGCTTCTCGGTTCGCTCGCTTACCTACTGCTAACGCCGCGCAAAGGGAACCGCGCGTGGTGGCTCATCGCGCCCTACCTGATCGCCAGCGTCCCCTTAGCGATGCTCGTCGGCAAGGTCGGCTCGGACGTGAACTATCTCCTCGAGCTTTCAGCGGCGCTAGGTCTCGCAACCGGGGCTTTCATCGCCTGGCAACGCAGGCGTCCGCGGTTGCGGATTGCCCTGATCGCGCTTCTCGCACTCCAGATGCTGGCGCTCGCGCAGTCGTCGCGCGTACCTACGGGCCTTCAGAACTACGTCATCGAGCAGCGGGCCGAGGTCGCGCAACTATCTAGAATGGTCGCGAGCGCCGACGGGCCCGTGCTTACCGATGACTACATGGGGCTCCTGCCGGAGAGGGGGAAGAGGATCTACTTCCAGCCGTTCGAGATGACCCAGCTCGCCCGCGACGACGACTGGAACCAGCGACCATTCGTCGAGGACATCGCCAGGGAGAAGTTCCCCTTGATCATGATCTGGAGTCCCCCCTTCGCCAGGGAGATAAAGCGGGACAGATGGACCCCACAGATGCTGAAGGAGATAGACGCCCACTACCAGAGGACGGACCGCATCGCCGATATGGTGATCTACCGTCCGAAAGGGTAGGGGCGGTACGTGGTGGACCAACGCGACACGGTGCAGGACGGTTCCTGATTTGGGCGGTTCACGAACCGCCCCTACACCGGCCGGCCGCGAACCGCACGAACGCGGAGTATCCGTGTACGAACCACGCGTATGCGAATGACCCCTCACGGGTACGTCGGGACAACGCGACACATTGCAGGGGCGCTTCGCGATTGCGAACGTGTGCTCCGGTTGCCTTCGCCTGTCCGTCGGGCTGCCAGGGGATGTGGAAGTGCCCGAAGACGATGAGCCGCGCCTCAGGGAAACGCCGCCTCATCCTGCCGTGGCGTCCCTACTTACGGCCGGAGTCGTGGATCATGGCCACCCTCACGCCGCCGAACTCGAACTCCAGTGCCTCCGGCAAGAGAGGCACCTCGGACAAGAGGCCCATCGGAAGTCGCGCGTCTTCCCCGATTCATCGACAGTTCATCGTTGTCTGCGTTAATCTAGGGTCTGCGATGGTAGGAGGCGCGTAAGGAGGATCTTCACGGATGATCAGATCTCTGTTCTCGCGGGTATTAACCGACCTGGCCGAAGCTCTCGACCGAAAGTTCCGGTGGCACAAACTGCCCGTCCCGCTGGGACTCCTCACCCTGGTCGGCCTGCGCATGAGGCTGCGGGAGAGCAACCTTCACGACACGTCTTCAGCGCCGGCGATGAAACCATCTCCGCCGGAGGGCGGACGGCACCTCACCGCGCGCACGGTGGACGGTACGTACAACGACCTGGAGAACCCCGCGATGGGCAGCGCCGGGACGCGCTTCGGACGCAACGTGCCCATCGAGATCACGTACCCGGAGCACGACTGGGCGCTGCTCAGGCCGAGCCCGCGCACGGTCAGCCGCGAGCTTTTGACCCGCCACAAGTTCCTGCCAGCGACCTCGCTCAACGTGCTGGCCGGGGCGTGGTTGCAGTTCATGATTCGGGACTGGTTCAGCCACGGCAAGAGCGAGACGGAGAACCCTTGGAAGCTGGATCTGGCAGAGGACGATCCCTGGACGCAGGAACGCCCGATGCAGGTCATGCGCACCCGCAAAGACCCTTCCCTTCCGCCGGACGACACCTCTCCTCCCACCTACCTGAACACCGAGACCCATTGGTGGGACGGCTCCCAGCTCTACGGCAGCAACGCCGAGGCCCAGGAGAGGGTACGCACTGGAGAGAGCGGCAAGCTCGTCGTTGGCCCCGACAGCACGCTGCCCGAGGAGCTGGTCGCCGCGGCGTCGAAGGAGCCTGGGTTCTGGGTCGGGCTGGCCCTGTTGCAGACACTCTTCGTGCTGGAGCACAACGCCATCTGCGACAGGCTTCGCGCCGAGTATCCTTCGTGGTCCGACCACGACCTCTTCGACCACGCCAGGCTCATAAACTCGGCGCTCTTGGCGAAGATCCACACCGTCGAGTGGACTACCGGCATCCTCGGGCATCCGACCATGCAGATCGGCATGCGGGCAAACTGGTGGGGCGTTGCGGGCGAGCGGTTACACAAAATACTCGGCAGGATAAGTGCCAGCGAAGTCCTCAGCGGCATCCCAGGCTCCCCGAAGGACCACTACGGCGTGCCCTACGCCATCACCGAGGAGTTCGTCGCCGTCTACCGCATGCACCCCCTCGTCCCCGACGACTTCGATTTGAGATCCGTATCGGGTGACGAGCTTCTGCAAGAGCGCAACTTCCGGGAGGTCGCGGGTCCAAACGTGCCCGGGTTGCTGGAACAGGTGCCTATCAAGGACCTTCTGTACTCGTTCGGCGTGGCGCATCCGGGCGCGATCACACTTCACAACTACCCCCGTTTCCTGCAGGAGTACGAGCGCCCCGACGGCGTCCTGATGGACCTCGCCGCCACGGACATCCTGCGCAGCCGGGAGCTGGGTGTACCCCGCTACAACGAGTTCCGAAAGCTTCTACACCTCCCGCCGGTCGAGTCGTTCGAGGAGTTGACCGACAAACCGGAGTGGGCGGACGAGTTGCGGCGCGTCTACGACGGCGAGGTAGACCGCGTGGACCTTACCGTCGGCCTGTACGCGGAGCCGGTGCCCGAGGGGTTCGGTTTCTCCGACACCGCCTTCCGCATCTTCATCCTCATGGCGTCGCGGCGGCTCAACAGCGACCGGTTCTTCACCACGGACTACAACGCCAGGATCTACACCCAGACGGGCCTCGACTGGATAGACGACAACGACATGTCCACCGTCCTGCTCAGGCACTTCCCCGACCTTCTACCCGCGCTCCGCGACGTGAAGAACGCCTTCGCCCCGTGGCAGAGGACGGGTCCATGACGCAGATAGCCCCCGGCATCTATAGCCTGGAACAGAGCAAGGGCGGCGACGTGCACGCCTTTTTGCTCGACGACGGTGAAGATTTAACGCTGATCGACACGCTCTTCGACACGGACGCCAGACGGATACTCGACAGGATCGAAACAATCGGCAAGAAGGTGGAAGACCTGAAACACATCGTGTTGACACACGCCCACCGCTCCCACCTCGGCGGGCTGGCCACCCTGAAGAGTTTGAGCGGCGCGACCGTCTATTCCCACGCGTGGGAGGCCGACATCGTCGCCGGTGAGCGCACCGCCCAGCCCATCACGCTGGTGCCGATGCGCCCGTTGCGCACCTACTGGCGCGTCTACTACTTGCAGTTCGGCGCTGCGCTGGGACGCGGCAAACACCCGCCCTGCCCCGTAGACGCCACGCTGGAAGACGGGGATACGGTCGGTCCCGTCAGGGTGATCCACGCGCCTGGCCACACGCCAGGCCACCTCGCCTTCTGGTGGCCCGACCGAAAGGTCCTTTTCGCCGGCGACGCGATAGCCACATACCCGGTGTTCGCGCCGGGCTGGCCCGTATTCACCCTCAACCCGACACAACATCGGGCCTCTCTAATACGCATGTCTGAACTCGACCCGGAGGTCCTCGCCGTCGGGCACGGAGACCCGATAACTGCGGGCGCCGCCGCACGCCTGCGCTTCCTGGTCGAGGGCCTGTAGGACGCACGCGCTTCAAATACTAATGGTCAGGTCGAGCACTTATGGTCGCGGGAATGACGATGCCGTAGTTATGCCATCAACCAAGCGGATCGGGATAACATTTGACGACGATGTCCACCTGTCAAGCCCCACGAGGGCCGTGTCAGCGGGCTGGGTTCCTGTAGGACTCGAACTCGGGACCGAGGGACGCAGAGTAGACCTTGCGCAACGCCCTGTTGCCGCCTGCTCCGGGCAGTAGGAAGTTGGGTTGGGCGTAGTCGAGGATGACGAAGGGGACAGGACGAGTCTGTATCACGTCATCTTCGTACAGCGTGACCTCCGCGAAGATGCCGGTCGAGGTTTCTTCGGACCAGGATTGGTCGAGGAGGAAGTTGCCGACGCCGTAGTAGATCGGCTTTCCGCCGTACATCTCTATCCCCTTGGGCCAGTGGGCGTGGCCGCCGATGAAGAGGTCGGCCCCGGCATCTATGGCGGCGTGCGCGAGTTTGACTTGTTCCGGCTCCGGGGTCGCCATGTACTCCATGCCCCAGTGCGGCATCACGAGGATCAGGTCGACCTTTTCCCGCAAACGTTTTATATCTTCCTGCATGACTTTCTTGAGTAGGGGTGCCGTGCCCGGGGCCGCCTGCGTGGCCCAGGCCCAGTCGTAGGAGGGCACGCCCAGGTAGGAGAGGACGCCGACCCTCGTCCCACCGAGGTCGAAGACCATGGGTTTGCGGGCTTCCTCCAGGTTCATGCCGGCCCCGGCGTGTGCTATGCCTGCGTCGTCGAGGTGGCTCATGGTCTCGTTCAGCCCCGTGGTCCCGGCGTCAAGGATGTGGTTGTTGCCGAGGGTTAGGCCATCGATGCCGGCCTGATCCAGGACCGGCATCAACCGCAGATCCCCCGTGAAGGTAGTCGCGTCCGGGTGCCAGACGGCGTCCCTTATGACGGGGTTCTCGAAGTTCGCGAGCGTGAGGTCCGCGCCAGCGAGGTACTCCCTGACCTCCCCCGCTCCTCCGGTACGTTCGGCCGTGAACTGGTGGATGGTCCCGGTCTCTGAGTAGGCGCTCGGCTCGGGCACCCGGCTCGTTACGGCCGCGTACCCCCCGTCGAGCGGGAAGTCTACACCCATCCCCTTCTGGATGACCATGTAGTTCTGCCCGCGGTCGAGCACGATGTCACCGCCAACGACCACACGCCGCAGCTTCCTGGGGTCGGGGACCGTGGCGCCTTCCGGCTTGAGGGGATAATTCTCTGCACCGGAAGCTTCCGGGTCCAGAAGCGACTCGCCATTCACAGGCAGGGCTTTGACCCTGGGACTTACATCGTTCCATGGAACGAGCCCGAGCGCGCCAGGCGTCGTGCTCACGTGCTCGACCACGGCGTCCGGGGAGTCGAAGCTCTCGAACTCCGAACGTCCGACGAGCTCGCCGGCCTCCCCGCGCGACGTTCGCGCGACGGCCAATCCCCGCGCCTCCGAGAGGTCTTTCGTGCTCACGTTCTCAAGGGTCGAGCCGAGGTGGGCGATAGGAACGAGCGCCACCGGCGGTTCGGGGCGCCCGGCGTCCTTCGCGCCTTCGGTCCGGACGCTGCCAGATTGCTTTCCTTGATTCGCATCCGCTCGTTGCCCCTCGCCGGACCGACCTCCTTGTTCTTCTGAGGAGCAGGAGATCGGTAACAAAGACAGGGAGAATAGTACAACGATCACCGCTAGCACCACTCGTGCGCGGAGTATCGCTCCCCCTCTCATAAGGTCGCCGAGGCCAGCAGGCGCGGCTTCGAGTCGGGAGGCGGCTGGGGCGGGCGCCGGCCCGAGGAGAGCAGGCGTTCGATGCGGGTCAGGCTCTGGTGGGCCGGCTTGGGTTGCTCCCACAGTTCCACGCGGAGATCCGCGTCTTCCACGAAGACGCGCACGTGGGTCAGGACGAATTTGGACACGAAGACAGGGGGGCCTTTCAGGTGCGGCGAGACGGGCTGCAACTGGCGCAGGTAGCATCCGGAGTTGACCAGCGCGCAGCGGCGGCCATCGGGTCTCTCCAGCTCGGAGAGCGAGGGCAGGT
Source organism: uncultured Rubrobacteraceae bacterium (assembly GCA_963840835.1). GTDB lineage: Bacteria > Actinomycetota > Rubrobacteria > Rubrobacterales > Rubrobacteraceae > Rubrobacter_D. The sequence goes on from CAWJAM010000006.1 coordinate 392,688, forward strand.
GCGTGTGGCCCGAGACGAAGACGTCCACCGTAGTGGGGTCCAGGGAGGGGTTCATGGGCGGTCTTCGCGCTCCCGTCAGGATCTCCTTCACTTTGTTCACGGAAGCCTCGGCCGGGGAATAGTGCGGCGTCGGTGAATCCGGGCTTATCGTCCTCAAGGTTCTACGCACGGCGTGCCTGACGATGACGAAGAAGATCGCGAACAGGATCAGGATCACCAGGCCGTAGAAACTCATGTCGACGAAGATTATGTGGAACTCCGGCAGTTCGCGGGAGCCCCCGATCAGGCCGCGCGGGTCGCCCCGCCTCGTTGCGATGAAAAAGACGGCCAGCCTGTAGAGGGCGTAGGCCACGAGCAGGGGGATCAGGAGGTACTTCGTCGCCTTCCCTACGAAATCGTAGAAGTACCTGCTCGCGATCCAGGTCGGTATCGCCACGAGCGGGTAGACCATCTTTATCTCCGCGAGGTCAAGGCCTGGGGAGATCTCCCCGTAGGGCGCGATGCGGCGGGTGAAGTCCATGACGACGTGATGCCCGAGCGGCGTGTCCAGGCTGTCGTGGTAGTCCTCGACGGTGTTCGCAGCATCCAACTGGTTCCCGTGCTCGCAGTAGATCACCCGCCGCCCACTTCCGGTCTCTACCGAAGCCAGGTAGTAGTAGGCGAAATCGTCTACCAGCCCAAGGGTCCGCAGGGTCTTCTGGATCTGGGGGTTCCACCAACCCTCCGCATCGTGGTTGCCAGGCAGATAGGTGACCCGTTTTCCCTCCCGCTCCCGAAAGTTTCGCAGGGCGGCGAACGTGCCCTCGTACTCTGGGCGCGAGACCGTGAGCGAGGCCCGGTCTTTCCCCTCTGGCACCTCGCTTATCTGAAGGAAGTCGAAGAGGTCGCCGGCCAGGATCAACTCCACCGGCCCCCCGTGCGACGCCAGCTCGTCGAAGAAGGCCTCTAGTTCGGCGGGCGACTCGAAGCCGTCGCAGCCAGGATCGCCCCCGATGTGTGAATCCGAGAGGAATACGACGAGCGCGTTCTCAGGCAGCTCGAGCACCGGCACCTAACATAAATGATCCGGGACGGTACGCGCCGCAGACTCCTAGAGGTCCTCGTCTTCGAGGACCTCTTCGATAGCTTCTTCGATGACGTCCTCCACTATGTCGGCGGCCAGGATGGTCTCCAGGCCATCGAGGACCTCCTGGGCGTCGAGCACGAAGGTCGCGTAGCCTTCGCCCTGGGCCCTCTGTCTGAGAGCGTCCATCATACTCATAAGGCAACCCGCGCCCCACTCCAGGTCCTCCTCGTCGAGGCGGGAGGTCGCCACGCTCACCACGGCGTCCACGCTGGAGGGTTCGATCCCCCCGGTCTCGAAGTTGGTGAGCAGGAAACCGTTCCTGCTCAGTACGCCCTCGACGACCTCCCTGGCATCGTACATGGGCGACGCCTCGTCCATAGGAAGGTAGACGGCGGCGATGACCCTGAGCGCCTGTACCTGATGGGCGTGATCACCCTCCGCATATTCTCGAACTACCCCTAATAGCTCGGGGAAGGCTCCACCGTTTCCTGTCTCCGTCATCGTCTCCTCCTCGCGTTGGCCTCCGTGCCTGGCGTTTCTTCGAACTTGCGTCGTTCGTGGGTCGTTTGCCCCCGTACTTTACGGCATACGTTCTCGCGGAGAAACTCCCTAACCGACTCGTACGGGAACCCGCTGGACGGCATTGATCCCGTACCCGCCCTGGTTCCAGACCTCTTCGCCACCTATCGGTTGGGTCTTTCCAGAGGCGTCCGTCGCCCTGGCACACAACTCGTACTCGCCGTGGCGCGCGTCCCACTCTATGCTCCACGGTGCCCAGCCGTAGGGTCCGAGCGCCTCTACCAGGTCCGCGTCGTGCCAGCTACCGCCGCCATCCGCGCTGAACTCGACCCGCTCGACGGGGCCGAAACCGGACCAGGCGCGGCCTTCTATGGTTATCTTTCCCGCCCCTACGTGCCGCTTGCGGGAGAGGAAGTCAGGGATGCCTGGTGGGATCATGAGGGCGTGCGGAAATTTGCGGGTTACGGGCGTGCCCGGGTCCTCCTCGGACTGCCGGTAGTTGTACGTGAGCACTTGCTGGACGCCCTCGAAGGGTTCTCTTATCGCTTTGATCTCCTTGAGCCACTTGACCGAAGCCATGCCGTACCAGTCTGGGACGACGAGCCGGAGGGGAGAGCCGTGCTGTGGAGGGAGCGGCAACCCGTTCATCTCGTAGGCGAGAAAGACCTCCTCCCGCAGGGCATCCTCCACCTTCAGGCTGCGCCCGTAGTCGTGCTCGACGCCCTGATCCAGGCCCCTGTCGTGGCCTGTGAAGAGTATCTCCAGGGCGTCGTCCATCAGGCCGGCCTCCTCGAGAATCGGGCGCAAGGGGGTTCCCGTCCACTCGGCGCACCCGACGGCCTCGTCGTGCCATGGGGCCGAGACGGGACGCGGGGAGAGGTGCGCCCGCCCGTTGCCGCCGCACTCCATCATCACTGGCATGGTGACCCTCGGGCGCGCCTTTATCTCTTCGAGGGTCAGCTCGAGCGGGTCGCCGACACATCCCTTCACCGGAAGCGCGTAGGAGGCGGGGTCGATATGCGGGATGTCGAAGTGGATCAGGAGGTAGTGCATCCCTACCGGCGTGATCGGGTAACGTAACCCTTCGAGTTGCATTCCGGAGTTGCGCAGGGCGAGTCCTACCTCTTCCCTGGAGAACTCCGGGGTCGTGCTGATCGGGGCCATGTCGCTTCTCCTCCTCTAACGTATGCCCTCCAATTATTCCACAGGAGATCTCCTGTAGGCAGAACACGATGATAGGTTCTCCTCTGCCCTTCCCCGGCAGTGCGAGAGGTGCCAGGAGTAGAAAGCCATCCGGTCCACGGCCACCGGTGACTGTATAGGGCTTGGGATGGACCCTGGCGGGGGGCGCGACATACGGCTCCCGGCCGAAAGGAACTGGGTAGAATGTATACATGGAAGAGTTCTTTGCCGCACCGAGGTTACTGGAGATTGGCTTCGGTACGCTGAGCGCTGCCGCCGGGCTCTTCGTCGTGGCCTCTGCGCTGCGCGTCGCCTCCACCCTCACCCTCTCCTCCCACCGGCGGGCCATGTGGGTGCTGGCCGTGGCCGCCGTGGTCGTCGTGGCCTCCGAGATCATCGGGGTAGCCGCGGCGTTGACGCGACCAAGCACGCTCACCGACGTCGTCGAGGGGTTCGCGGAGTTCATCGCCATCGCGGCCGCGGCGGCCGTGCTTCACTACCTCTACCGGGTGGAGCGCGAGGAGATCTCACACCTCAGACGATCCGCGAACGTGGATGGGCTAACCGGTCTGGGCAGCCGGTCCTTCTTCGAGCGGGCCGCGGGGCGCATGGTCGAGCAAGCCATGGACAACGGCACGCCGCTGTCGTGCGTCCTGCTCGACGTGGACGACTTCAAGGCCTACAACGACAGCCACGGCCACGACGCGGGCGACGAGATCCTGCGTTGCGTCGCGAGGATCATGCGCGAGTCGGCCAGGGCGGACGACCTGGTGGGGCGCTACGGTGGCGAGGAGTTCGTGTTGCTGGTAAACGGCGGGGCGGATGGGGCACTGGAGGTCGCCGAACGCATCAGGGAGACCGTGGAGAGGAAATGCGTGCCCGAGAACCCGCCGGGGCATCCCATCACCGTGTCGTTAGGGGTGGTCCCCCTCTCGGAAGAAACCAAGAGCCTGGAGCGCCTTATCGCGATCGCGGACGCGGAGATGTACCGGTCCAAGAAGACGGGCAAGAACAGGGTCTCCGTCTTCCACAACACGTGAGCACGCCAGGATCGATACGCACGCCTGAGACCTCCCTGGTCTGCCTCCTCGCCTATCAGGAGGCGCCTCGGAGATAGCGACCATAGCGATCATCTCCGTCGCCGTGGCGCTTGGGGCCGTCATCCAGGGCTCGATCGGCTTCGGATACGCCCTCGTGGCGGTGCCCGCGCTGGTCCTGCTCCTTCCGTGGTCCGTTCCGGCCACCCCCTTGCTCCTGGCCCTGCCCATGACCATGCTGATGAGCGCCAGGGAGTGGGGTGCCATCGACTTCGGCGGCTTCTTCCTTATCACCATCGGGCGCCTCGTGGGCACGGCCGCCGGTGTGGCGCTGCTTGTTCTTGTACCGGGCGGCTCACTCTCGACGCTCACGGGGCTGCTGATCCTGGCGGCCGCGCTCGCAAGCTTCCTCAAACCGTCCTTCGAGGTACGCGACGGCACCCGACTGACTGGCGGCATAGCATCAGGCATCGCTGGCACGGTCGCCGCACTCGGGGGGACGCCCCTCGCCCTCGTCTACCAGGACCGCTCGGGGTCCGAACTGCGCTCCACGCTGTCGATCTCGTTCGTGGTGGGGATCGCCATGTCGCTGGTTGGCCTGGGGTTGGCCGGTAAGGTCGAAGGGCGTCACTTCGTCCTGGCCCTGGAGCTGTTGCCTGGGCTGCTCGTCGGTCTGTGGGCGAGCCGGTGGGTCGTCAAGCGCCTGAAGGAGCGCTGGTTGCGCCCTGCGGTGTTGACCTTCGCAGCGGTCGCTGGGGTGGTGATCATCCTCCTGGTCGCGGCGGTTGAAGCTAAGCCTTTCGCCACGACAACGCTTGCACGTGCGACCCCTCCTTCGGGTTTTGTCTCTCCGAAGGTCGCTGCTCGCAAGTAACGCCCAGGCTTGGCCCACGAAATAGTCCATTTGCGTGATGCTCCGGGACCTATCTCCCGGTACAATGCCTAATCCTTTGGTTAGTGGGCCCGAAGCGGGAAGGGGGTGCACGGTGAGGCGGACAGACGTCCTCCTCCAACAATCTCCCAAGGAGTAACCTCGATCGACGCTGCTTCTGGAAAGGTAGGAAACGACCAAGAAACTTCGGGCGAGGAAAGGAACTGCTAGGGATGGTGAGCAAAGGGAAACGTAAGGATAGGAAGGCGGGCGCTCCTGCTGCTCTTGGCGGTGGTGGTGGCGCTCGTTGCGGCCAGCGGGGCGGCGCTTGCGGTGAGCAAGGTGTGCCCGGCGGGCACCACGAAGGCCAAACCCTGCTCCGGCACCACAGCCGCCGACAAGCTGACGGGCACTGTGAAGACCGACTACATAAATGGCCTGGCGGGCAACGACGTGCAGATCGGCCGGCTGGGCAACGACTTCCTGCGGGGCTTAGGTGGGCGTGACATCCTGGTGGGCGGCACCGAGCAATTCAAGGAGCCCAGCTTCGACACGATGTTCGGCGGAGTTGGCGCGGACACCAACGTCTGGGCCCCTGGCGACGGCGACGACGATTTCTACGGCGGGGTTGGCCGCGATGCCCAGGTCTTCGGCGTGATAGACGTCAACAAACGCAACGTGCCGACCCTGAGCGGGCCGGGGCGCGGCTACCCGTACGGGGTTCCCACGGCGGATGTCAAGGGATCGCCAGGCTTCTGCCGCCTGTTGCCGGCCCCCCAACAGAGCAAATTCGACTACCTGGCGCGTTTCTTCGTGCGGGAGACGGGGGATTTGGCCGTGACCATCCGCCTGGCCGACGTCGAGCAGGTTTTCTGCACGAGCAGAGCGGGAGGACAGACCACGTACGCGAACCTGACGCTGGCCAACCCCCGCTTCGTGAATGTAACGGATAAGAGGGTGACCGACCTCAACCGCACCGTCGCGCGGATTATCCGCTAGAAGGAAAGGCACTCGGCAAGGGGATCGGCCGGGGACCTTCTCTTGGCCCCGGCCCTTCTCACGCCCACGACAGAGGAAAGGAGCGAGGCAGGTGGCCGGCGGGATGGAAGAAGAGACGCGCACCGACGCTCCGGGCGAGCGGTATTCGGCCGCCTCACCCAACCTCGGGGTCACACTCCTCCGGGTGGCCTGGCTGGCGATCGCGCTCGGCATGGCTATGGAGGGCCTACTTCTTCTGCTCGGCGCAGGGCTCGGTAAGTCTTTGGGGCTGGGGGCGATCGTCGCGAGTCTCGTCGGGAACGTTTCTTGGTCGGTGTTCGTCTGCTGCGGTCTGGCGGTCGGGACGGCCGTCGTGAAGGCGCGCGTACCGGTTATGGGCTTTCTCGGTCTCCTGGCCGCCCCCACCGCGTTAGAGGTCTCTCGCGCGCTACATAAAGGAACGCTCGAGGCTATGTCGACCGCCGGGGGCGGGGGCGAGGTCCTTTCCCCCCTCTTGGTCGGCCTCATAAAGGCATTGGAGTACGGATGCCTGGGACTGGCGATCGCCTGGGTAAGCCAACGCCCCTGGGGAGGTGCGGCGGCACACATGGCGGTAGGGTTCTTGGTCGGCCTGGTTTTCGGGGGGACGATCGTCGCCCTCATGATGGGATCGACACCACCTCCATCGGGCGCCGAGGCCTTGACTGTAGGTGTGAACGAGGTGATCTTCCCGGTCGGTTGCTCGCTAGTCCTCTTCTCGGCGGGGGCCCTGGGCAAAAAGATGAACACCCAAGCCGACCCCAAGTAGCCTTAGAACCGGGAGGTGCTTAGTCCATGCGGCCACGGATTCGGCCATTCGACGAGCGAGACACCGAGGCGGTGGTCGGCCTCTCGCTCAGGGCGTGGGCTCCGGCCTTCGCGTCTCTCGAGCAAGTGTTGGGTTCCGAGATTTTTAGGCGACAGCATCCGGACTGGAGGGAGGATCAACGGCGGGCGGTGGAGGAAATCTGCGCCTCGCAAGAGACGCAGGTGTGGGTTACCGAGGTGGATGCGAGCGTCGTCGGCTTCGTGGCGACCGAGGTTTTCGATGCCGAGGTGAGCATGGGACAGACCTCCATGGTGGCCGTCGACCCCGACCACCAGGGCGGCGGCATCGGGACCGCGCTGACCGAGTTCGCGCTCGACAGGCTCAAAGACGCCGGGATGAAGGTGGCTATGGTCGAGACGGGGGGCGACCCCGGGCACGCCGCGGCGCGGCGCACCTACGAGAAGGCCGGCTACGTCCTCCTTCCCGTAGCCAGATACTTCAAGAACCTGTAGCCATGAGGGGCCGCGATGCCCCGGCGAAGACCTCGCTGAATCACTCTATCAGCCATCAGCTATCAGCAAGAACAAATAGCTGAAATGCTTGCAATGGGATTGAACCCCATTGCAAGCTGCTGCTCTGTTGTCGCTACCGACCCCGCCTCGGCCAACGCCGATTGCGACAACGGCTGACGTGGGGTTCCGTTCCGTAGTTTACGGGGAATGAGCGACGAGCTGGCCGTACGACTTCTAGCGTGGGCACAGGATAAGGGAAACGAGTAGAGTCGGCCCCGGACGCAGCTTGGGGGTGGCATCAGGGGTAGGGCTTCTTTCGCTCGGTCAGCATGGCCACGTACTTGGCGATGCGCCGCGCCCGCGTCTCGGGCCTCTTGGCATCCTGGATCTGGTACAGGATGGCGTACTTGTTCCTGCCGTCGAGCTCGGAGAAGAACTTACGAGCCTGCTCGTTCTTCTCCAGCTCCCTTTGCAGGTCTTCGGGCACCTTGGCGGTGCTCGGCGAGTCGTAGGCAGCATCCCATCGGCCATCGTCCTTGGCCCGCTCGACCTCCCGCAGGCCGGAAGGCTTCATCTCGCCCGTCTCGATGAGCTTTGTGGCCTTCTCGCGGTTGACCTTCGACCACTTGCTCCTGAGCCTACGCGGCGTGAACCGTTGCAGGTAGTAGTCCTCGTCGAACCTGCGCGCCTGGCCGTCGATCCAACCGTAGCAGAGGGCGACTTCGACGGCTTGATCGTAGGTGACGCTCTCGATACCCGATGCCTTCTTGGCGATCTTGAGCCACAGTCCCTCGGACGACGCGTGCCACCCTTCGAGGAAGGCCCTCCACGCGTCGCGGGAGGCGAACGGGACGATCGGCAGGTCCGGCTTGGCGGTGATGGTGTCCGGCGCCGGCACGCTCATGGGTACGTGCTGGTTGGTGAAACGACGATCGGTGTGATCACCCACCGAATCGTAGGGCTGAGCGCGCTTTCGCCTTGGCCGCCTCTTCCTCCCGGTTCTTTGCCGATGCAGTGGTTTCGAGCGAGGCGAGCAGACGCTCCGAGATCTTCGCGATGTCTTCGACCGCGGAGTAGAAGGCTGCTTCATTTGTCTTGGACGGCTTGTTGAAGCCCGTTATCTTCCTCACGTACTGCAGCGAAGCGGCGTTTATCTCCTCCTCGGCTGCCGGTGGTTCGAAGTTGAAGAGCGTCTTGATGTTCCTACACATAGAATTCGTCCTCCGGATCAGTTGACCAACCGCATGACTCGTTCGTTATCGGTATGTCTTCCGTGCAACGGGCGGTGGATACGAGCCTCCATCCCATAAGTACATCTGTCCTCGTTCGTGTCGATGCTACACGGTGCAGTCCACATCAGGCAACCGCTGAGAACCGCACATCAGTCATGTAGATGATGATACGCAAGATGTGGATTATCCACAGAGTCAGGGTTCCTGTATTTCCCGCAAATCGTGGGGTTGCCGGCGGGGCGCGAACCCGCCACCTTCGGAGGGACGAAAGGTGATCTGGATCCAAGGGGCGGGAGAAAGAGCGTCTGCCCCTTGACGCCCAGATCAGGGCCCGGCTTGAGCTTCCGGGCAGCGCTCAGGGTAGGCGGTGACGTGAATTTAGGCGTGGTTCTCTAGCGGCACCAAGGAGGTTGTTCTCTGAGTATGTCCCGTTTCTACGAGGTTGCATAAGGAACACCCTCCGCTGCGCCCCTACCGTGCGCAGAGATAAAGTGCGATGATCCGGTTCGGGTAGCTGGCGAACGAGGAGGTCCTTCTAATGACCGTTTACGTCTTGGTCGGCGGTGGTTGGCTCGGAGGCTGGTGTTGGCAGGAAGTCGCCCCTCGGCTCAGAGGTGAGGGTCACCACGTCTATCCGGCCACCCTCACCGGTCTGGGCGAACGGGTGCACCTAGCGAGCCCCGAAGTCGACCTCGAAACCCACATCACCGATGTAGTCAATCTCCTAGTGTTCGAAGATCTCCACGACGTTGTGCTCTTGGGTCACAGTTACGCCGGACTTGTGGTTACGGGGGTCGCCGATCGGGTGCCCGATCGCATCTCCGAGCTGGTGTACCTGGACACCGGAGCGCTCCCCGACGGCACCGTCCTCATCGAGACGTTCCCGCCCGAAGCCAGATGGCACATCGAGAAGCAGGTGGAGGAAATGGGCGATGGGTGGCGCTTCCCCATGCCGCCACAAGAAGAGCTGGCCACCTTCGGCAGCCTGGAAGGGCTAGACGACGACCGGATAGAACTGTTGCGTTCACGCGCCGTAGACCAGCCGTTCGGAACCTTTACGCGGCCGCTGCGGTTGCACAACCCTGCCCGGGAAGCGCTGCCGAAGGTGGGTGTCCTTTGCAGCCTCTCGCTCGAAGCGGTGCAGGCGATCATAGCTAGCGGCAACCCTCTATTCCGCGAGATGGCAGGCCCGAACTGGCGGTTCGTCGAACTGCCCACGGGTCACTATCCGATGTTCTCGAGGCCAGACGATCTGGCAGCGGTGCTCCTTGACCTGCCCTCTGGGGCGTCCACGCAAGAGGACGGCGAGCGCGGCACCTGAAGGTAAGCTGCGCAGTTAGCACTTCGTCGAACGCGCCGGGCGTAGCGTCCGTGCCATGGTCGACTACGTAGCGTCCGCCGACGCAAGGGGTTCTCACGCACGAGCCTTGCGGCCCCATACTTGGAAAGTGGGCGCCATGCTCATCAGCGTCCTGTCGTCATCGGCGAGCCTGCCCAACTCGCCGACGACGTTATCCACCTCGGGATCGGATGCCAACCCCGCGCCAACCACCGCCTCCCTTATATGCTCCATCGTAACCTGCGTAACCAGCTTGCCCTCGCCTTCGCGGAAAGTGGGCACGACGAGCCCTACGCGCACCTCTTCCAGCCCGGCCTCAAGCGCCATCCCCAGCAGGCGCACCCCGATCGCCGCGTCCCCGCCCTCCTTGATCCTGGCAACGGCTTGGTAGAGCTCAACGAAGCGGTCGAAAGCGGCGTTGGTCGGGTAGCAGACGTGACCAGGGAAGAAGACGTCTTCGAAGACCAAGCGCCCGCCCGGCCGCGCGGCCCGTACCATCGACTCGACGGCCCGTTGCGGCCGAGGCAGGTGCGAGAGGAGGTAGCGGGCGAAGACCAGGTCGTAGGCCGACTCCTCTACTAACTCCTCGGTGTCCAGTTTTCGGAAGGTCACCGGTAGACCTTGTTTTTCGGCCTCCTGACGCGCAAGGTGCAGGATCGACTGGTCGCGGTCGATTCCAACTACGCTGCCTTCGGCCCCGACGAGCGCGGCCATCTTCAGCGTCACATCACCGCTGCCGCACCCCACGTCCAGGCAACTCATCCCGGCCCGCAGGCCGGCCACCCTAAGCAGCGGCTCCGTGGTCGGCCATTTGACCCGGTTCAGGAGGTGCAGTCGTTCCGCTCCCGCTCGGCCTCCTCGCAGGACGTAACCCTCAGACCGCGACGAACGTCCCATCCCCATGCTCTCCAGTCTGTTGCCATCGTATGCCTTGCCCGTAGGCATGATGCCACTCGGGCCATTCCGGTGCACGTCCCCAGCACCGGACGTAGCGAGAGGATGCTCGATAGGCCCGCGAGCCACCTCGTTCTGCTCGGTGTAGCCTTCGCTCGCAAGACTTCGTGCCGCCTCGAGATCAGCAAAGGTATATTTGCCTTGTGGAGCTACCTATCCATCATCTTCGGCGCGAGGAAGTGCTGCGAGAACTCTCCCACGCACCGCAGCACCTATCCGACGCGCCGCGAGTCCGGCGAACTCCCGCTCCATCTCAGCACCCACAAAGAAGCGCTCCAGCTCTTTTGCGGCAACCCCTGAGGTCCCAGATCCACAGAAAGGGTCGAAGACCAGATCCCCCTCCCCCGTAGAGGCCAGCACGGCGCGTCTGAGGAGGCGCAGGGGCTTCTGGGTGGGGTGGCGGCCGTGGAGCTTCTCCGTCATGGGCACGGCGGGGATGCGCCAGACGGAGGAGACCTGGGAGTTGGGATCGGGGGTGTTAATGAGGTTGTAGTTGAAGGTGTGGCGGGAGCGTTTATCTTTGGAGGCCCAGATCAGGGTTTCGTGAGCATGGGCCCACGCAAGTTAAGACAACGCTGAGCTTATCCTTTCGCACCATAATCGGATCGGATGGCGAGTGTGTCACTCGGGAATCGGCCTTGATCGCTACCAATGTAAAAGATGCCGGCGCACCTTCAGCCAGAGGACTGGCACCGCCCTCTACCGCTTGCACAAGCCAAAAGAGCTGATGTTCATAGTCATCACTCTGTTGGCTCACGGCTGCCCTCTGCAGGCGATCTGAGCCGCCTTCGGTCTCGACGAGCGAACGGTAGCGCGCTGGGAGCGAGAGGCCGGGATGCAATGCCAGCGGGTACACGAGCACGTAGTAGAGGCCGGGGGCGTAGAGTTGGGGCAGGTTCAAGCCGACGAGTTGCGCGTGCGGGTGGTCGGCGGGGTTATGTGGCTGGCCGGGGCCCTGGCGGTCGAAAGTAGGCTGTGGTTGGGAGGGGTGGTGAGTATGAGGCGGGATCGAGACCTGATCCGCCGACTGCTTTCTCGGGTACGCGCGTGTGGATTGGCGCGAGCGATGCTTTTATGCACCGACGGACTGGCCAGCTACCCTAAAGCGGCCATCCACCTCTTCAGGGAACCTCTTCTAACCGGAACGGAAGGGTAGGGCGTCCTCGGCTCATCTTGCCGGAGGGAGTCATGATCGCCCAGGTCATCAAGAGGTACGCTAAGCGCCGGGTCATCGGGGTGGTTCGGCGGGTAGTGACAGGAGCCGGCGAGGCGGTCGCGGCGCGCCTTGGAGCGACCCAAGGAGGCTCGGAAGAGGCGGTGATCAACACTGCCTACATAGAGCGCCTACAGGCCACCTTCCGCTCCCGACTTGCCGCGTTGGTTCGTCGCTCGCGGGCGCCGGTGAGGCTGAGGGAGACCTTGGAGGCGGGGATGTTCTTGATGGGCACTTGCTACAACTTCTGCTGGGAGCACAAGAGTATGCGGCGGGAGCGCGAGGGAAGCGACCCGCCGGGTGGGAAGTGGTTAGAGAGCACTCCCGCACAGGCGGCGGGACTGACAGATCATCGTTGGTCGGTCGAAGAGTTGTTGAGCTTCTGTGTGCCACCGGCCGAGATACCCAAGTGGCGCGGGAGACGACCGAAATGGCTGGTGGAGGCAGCGCGTGCACCCTGACCACGCTTCAATGGGGTACTACCTCCCGAATTCATTCGGCATTCATTCGGAATTCATTGCCGTGGGGCAAACTTCAGAATAGACAAGAGCGCGGGACATGACATGTCATCTTTGCAGGAGGTAAAACATAGGAGCAGCGATGGCAAATACACAAGACCAGGACCCTCGGTGGGTTGTACGCCTGAGGCCCACGCCGGACAGCGATTTCGACCGTCTGCTCCAAATGCCGCTTGGCCTCGATGTGTGGGAGCGAAAGCGGGATCCCGAGGTGCTGGTCGTCGCAGCAACCGAAGGCCAGATCAGCGAGCTGGAGCGCCGCCGACTGGCGAGCGTGGAGCGGCTTTGTACGGTGGAGGAATACATCTCCGAGTTCCAGTCGCGCCCACGAGACCAACACGACGCTAAGGACACAAAGGAAAGCGACGAGGAGGAGTTACAGAGGTGAACATCGTATACACGGTTCGTTCAGATTCGCCACAAGCGCCGCCACTCGCGCGGTTGATCGATCTGCCCCTGGGCCTCGATATCTGGCAGGTAAAGGCGGACCACGTGGTATTGCGCGCGGCCGAGGAGCAGGCCACGCGGCTGCGCCAAATGGGCTATTCGACCGAAGAGGTTGTCGAAACCGAGACCCACCTCGCCACGTTCGCCACCGCAGAGGCTATCGCCGCTTATCATTCGGCAGAAACGCTAGAACAAGACTTGCGCCAGCTGTCTGAGAGCCAGCCGGAGATCGCGGAACTACAGGAGATCGGGCGTAGCTTGGAGAACCGACCGATCTGGGCCCTGCGGATCGGGGAGCGGCGTGGCAGCGAGCACAAGCTGCTGTTTATGGGGTGCCATCATGCCCGCGAATGGGTCTCGGTGGAAGTACCTTACCTGCTGGCGGAGCATCTTGTAAAAAATGCCGGCCAAGCTCCGGTTGGGGATTGGCTGCAGAGGGGCGAGATTTGGGTCGCCCCGATGGTCAATCCCGACGGCCACGAATTCTCACGCAGCCCAGCAACCCGACTGTGGCGCAAGAACCGGCGTCCCAACCCCGACGGCAGCATTGGCGTGGACCCGAATCGCAACTACGGCTATATGTGGGGTACGCTGAATATAAACACCTCAAGTCACGTGCCTAGCGATCCGACCTATGTAGGCCCCCGTGCGTTCTCTGAGCCCGAAACGCAAGCGGTGCGGAACCTGGTTGCCAGGGAGCTGTTCCGCGGGGTCATCACCTACCATAGCTTTTCGCAGCTTATCCTCTACCCGTGGGGTTACACCCTGGAGCCTATCCCAGACTCGTCCGACCTATCCACCATGTCAAAGCTTGCTAAGCGGATGCAGCAACTGATCCATGGGGTGCACGGTAAAACCTATACGCCGCAGCACTCGTCGCAGCTTTATTTGACAGCGGGTGACACTACTGACTGGACCTACGGAGAATACGGCATCCCGTCGTTCACCATCGAGTTACGACCCGACTCGATTCAGAATGGGGGATTCATCCTCCCTCCCGAACAGATCCAGCCAACGTTCGAAGAGAATCTGCCCGCCGCGATGGAGTTCATAAAGCGTATTCTCTAGGGTGTGTCTGATAGACCCTTGCCAGTGCTGCTAGCCTTGCCCCAAAGATTGCGAGGAATTAGTAACAAAAGTATCTAGATGTGGCGAACTGACAGACACGGCGTGGGGCAGGCTCATGCCGCTGCTGCCGAAAAATGGGCATCGTGAGCATCTGATCTGGCTCGGCACATGCTTCCCTAGGCAGCTCCTAAATGCCGCTCAGGCTATAGTGTCCTCCAAGTACCAGAGAACAACACATCTGCTTATGGAGGAGTAACGATGACCACCGCGACAAGCTCGTCCTCAGCATCTATTCGTTCCATCGACGTGAACGGGGTCGCGCTGTTTTACGAGGAGCAGGGGGAAGGCGATTCTCTCATCCTCATCCACGGGGGGCTGGTATCCAGCGCCATGTGGCGACGGTGGTGCCCCATCTAGTCTATGGCTTCCGCCTGATCACGCCAGATAGTCGCGGGCACGGCCGGTCGACGAACCCGGCCAGTGAACTCTTCTACCCACTGATCGCCGACGATGTGGCAGCGCTGATCGCGGCGCTGGAACTGGCGCGTCCGGTGGTGGGCGGCTGGAGCGACGGTGTTCAGGTGGCGTTGGAACTCGGCGCGCGCCACCCCGGCGTTGCCGGTAGCCTGATCGTCGGCGCGGCCAAGTGTTCGCGCATCCGCTCCATAGCATGCCTGTCGTGATGCTAGATCATCCATGCCCCCGAAATACCTGTGCCACCAGCGGCCAACGAACCGAGGGGGCAGCCCCTCAGCTGCGTTCGTGACCCGGCGCTCTCGGGATTTGTTGCCAACCGGCATCTAGATCACCTCGACCTTGAGAACGTTCGACCCGATGGTGAGACGCGGCACCTGTGCTATACGTTCCAAAACAGCAGAGCGTTCCGCGTCTTGCCCAAAGTACCCTAGCCACTGCTCTGGATACTGGCTCTGTGTGGAGAGAACTAGGCTGAATTCAAATCGGCCCGGCACGGCCGAGCGAAAATTGCTGAACGTGCTGATGGGGAGAAACTTCGCCCCCGGATGCGGATTGGTTGGGTCGAACGCTTCGCCGGGTGCCAGCAGCCGGAAATCAGCAAGACGCAAAGGCCCCACTAGCGGATCTTCAGGCGGAGGGGGCTCAGCGACAACCTGCCCCGCCAGGGCGATCCGGGGCAGATAGTGTGGATAGCGGATTGCGTCTTCTGAGCCGTCTACTACGCCTACAATCCACACACTCTGCTGGGAAAGGTTGCGCACCTCGATCTTGATCGGAATAGGCATCCCGACGCCCTGCTCCTCCACCGGGCTGTGGAGCATGACTGTTAGTTCAGACCCATCCATATTCATCCCTCAATAACGCAGTTTGGTCGAGCATAATGGTGATCATGCTCGACCAAACTGCAAAATGCTACTTGAGATACTTCAGTTAAGCTTCGTTCAACACCGCTTTCTCGGCTTCTGCATCCGCTGTGATCTGCTGAAGGATGTATGGCTTTAGCTGCTTCTGCTCAAAAACATCGACCATTCTGTCGATGGTAGCCTCCGCCCTTTCCAGATCGCCGGTTTCCTTCTGAGCGCGTGCCAAGCGGCGCATAGCCAGATTGAGGGTGATGTTGTCTAAGCCCTTTTCGACGGTGGAGTCATCGACTACTGAAGACAGGAAATCGACGCTCTCTTGGGGTTTTGCATCGCGGACTTT
The DNA here is from genome assembly GCA_963840835.1 of uncultured Rubrobacteraceae bacterium. GTDB lineage: Bacteria > Actinomycetota > Rubrobacteria > Rubrobacterales > Rubrobacteraceae > Rubrobacter_D. The sequence continues at coordinate 408,112 of CAWJAM010000006.1, forward strand.
CACGACCTTGTCGACCGCAAGCTTCTTGAAGTTGCGCTGTGCGTTTATACCCTTCACCAGTCGGGCGTAGACTGCCAGCGGATGTTCCGAGTGCTTGTCCAACACGAGATCGAAGGCTTCGTTACCGTGTTTCAGAGCTTCTGAGTCGGATCCAAGCAACTTGAGGAGCTGGCCCTGCTCATCGCCCATGAAGAGTTCGCCAACTTCCTCGTCGGTGGCTGTGTATGGAGAACGGACCTGCAGATTGAGCGTCGGCGATACGACCCGCGAACCATCTTGCGCGATGTATATGGCGCGCAGTTGATAGGCTCCTGGCTGGTCGAAGTAGAACCCATCCTTACCGTAGCCGATATAAGCGCTGTCATAGATTGCCGGGTGCTCTGAAGTTAGGGTGACCGTCTTGACCTCATCTACGCAGTGCTCGATCATCGGCCGGTAGAGCACCGTTCTGCCAGAAGGCTTGCGGATAGCAATTTGCACCATCTCGCCGTCCGGATGCAGATGTGAGTGGGCGCGCTTGCCACGCAGGTCGGTCGTCGAGAGCTTGATTTCGGCCACGACGGGCTCACCATAAGCATATACATCTTTCGATCTCAGCTCGAGTTTCAAGCCAGAGTTGTCTTCTGTCGGATCAGCGAACTTCTCTGACTCTACCTCTGCTGCCCCAGTGCCAAAGGCGTTGCCGCCGAAGGTGATGTTGCGGTAGAAGGCATGACGGAGGTGGATGATCTCGTTGTCCGTGAACTGGAAAGGGAAGTTCGCCCAGTATGCAGCTTCACCGCCGGGTGCCGGTGGCGGCGGCTGGTAGTTCTGCACGTAGTTCATCCATGATAGGTCGCCCAAGCCACCATTTGGACCGAGCGGAGCCGGTGGGTCTGCCAGGTCCTTCTGCCACGCGTGAAGCAGGTTGAAGCAGTGTCCTAACTCATGGACATAGGTGCGGAGTTGCGCCCGCTGCCTTGCGGCATCAGTACCTTGGATGGCATCGTAGAACACGGCGCAACCCTGACGCTGGAACCCCTGTTGATCGTACATTATGCCCCGCCAGCCGTCGACGTGGGAGGTGGCAACGATTAGGTACACCTTCCACTGAGGAACGTTCTCCCAAAGGCTGAAGTTGCTGACCATGGCGGCATGCAGTTCGGAGTCACTCCATTTGGTATCGGTTCCAGACGCTGAGGTGTCGACTATATTGGTGAGGCCTGCAGTCTGTAGCTCGATGCCAGCTTCCGCATAAGCCTTGGAAACGGTCAGCTGACGGGATGGGCTGTTTGGTGGCTGTGGCAGTGAACCAGTGTTGTACGAGACGAACGGAACCGTACCCACTACCGAATCCTGTTCCCACTGCACACTACGGAAATAGCTTGATACAAACGGGCAAATGTAGATGCTACCTGGCGAGCCCGAAATCGTAAAGAACTGAATCGTCACTGGAGCAGCTGGTGACATGGTTACCTTGACTCGCGGAGCTTCTGTAGACCATGTGTATTCGCCCAAGCCTTCAATCGTAACTGAACTTGCAGTCCGAGTAACCTTCGGTGAGTTGACGATAAACGAGCCAAAATAGTTCGTCGTTGCGCCAGTGACTCGGAACAAGTCGCCGCTCAGGCGGTTCATCGGTCGGCTGCCGTCGACATCAACCCGAAGCTCAAGCTGAAAGTCGCCACGCGTGCCTCGATATAGGCCGCTGACGCCCCGCTCTGACAAAGCGATACGGCTGTCTAGTTGTACTCCGGCGGCTGCAAGTCCATCAGAATTCGTTCCATACTCTACCTCTTCGGGCGGGGCCATGCCTTTCATGGCGAGTTCGGGGAAAGCAACACTGGTGCCTTCCTGGTAGGTAGGGTCATTGGCCATGGTCATCCTTCCTTTCTCCACACTACTTGGCATATTCCAACTAAACAAGACGATAACGGGGGCGATGAACTCCGGATGAATTTCGAGTGAATCCACGATTAGATCGGAAACCTGGACCGTTAGAATCACAAGTCTTGAACCCTCAAGCGAGGTCGTCGAGTGCGGATCATTGCCATTGCGTTAGATTTGTTTTCTATATCCAGAATTTGGCTTTGGATCATAAACATGTAGAGGCATGCCAAAGCACCCAGCGGTTCTTGGTGGCATCCAAACGAGTAGCTTACCCCCACACCGATGCCGGGGTCGAAGTCAGGCGCATCTTGCACAAGATGCGCAGCATGGCTAACGAGAACTTCAATGAGCATTTCAAGGCCATCTTCGAGGTGCACGGGCAGGTTCCCACTAGGGGATTGATCAACACTCAGCGTTTCGCTGTGGGAGCGGTGTTGGTCTACCAACTGGCTCTCCTGTACCGTCATGAGCGAAACTTGGACATTAATCGTGGGCTAAAACCCTTCCTCAGAGCCGCTTGATGAATTATGACCGGGCCTCATCTAAGTGTCCTACTTTGGTGTATAGCGGACAGCAATGAATCGGCGATGAATTATGAATGAATCGCTAAGAGAATTTTTGGTCGAGGCACTTTGTGCCTTGCGCCGCTCAGTGTATCCGACCTACTCCTCTATTGTCTGTGCACTTGATCTCGGCTCTTGGGCCTATAGGGGCCAGCGACGGGAAGCTCACTACCGCCTTCAAGTGGGTCCACGCAAGCTGGGACAACGCCTCGCGTGGCGTTTCACGCTCTGATTTCTGAGGAACATGTGAAGCTTGAGGTAGTGCTCTAGATTAATGAGGTTCATCGGAGATGGAGGAGTGGTTAAATCAGGTTAACTGCTTCGGTCCATCCTCGACTTCAGACTGCTGTGCGTCAGCGCGCTTCGGGCGATCGCGTGAGCGATGGTTTTCGGGCCCAGGCTCCGACGACGATCGGCAGCATTTGCACTCCGCGTTGGCCGACCACCTCCTCACGTAGCCGATCCGCGAGCGTGTCGACGCCCACCTCTTCGGGGGTCGCCACGCCCATTTGCTCCAGCATCGGGAGCAAGCTGCGTACCGTGTCGGCCACGTAGGCGTAGCCGGGCCAGTCCTCTCCGCCGCCGATGGGTGCGTCGAGGCGTAGCTGCGGCATCGGCAGCCCAGCGTCGAGGTAGGTTCGGTACAGTTTCGAGCCCATCCGCTGATCTGGTCCGCCGCTGTCTGGCGGTGGGGTCGTCCATCGCACGAGCTGTTGGTGCAGGGGGGCTGGTGGGAAGGTCGTCGGCGGGTAGGTGAAGTCGTTCTCCTGGAAGGCGACGATGCCTCCCGGCTGCAAGCGCCGTAGCAGCCGATGGAGTACGGCGACCGGATCGGGAAGGTACATCAGGATCCAGCGACCGACCACCGCATCGAAATCCTCGTCCAAGCTGGCGCTTTGCACGTCCCCTTCGAGGAACGTCACGTTCGTCCACCCCGCGGCGCGGACCCGCGCCCGCGCTGTCTCCAAGATGGTGGCGTTCGTCTCGACCCCGACCACGGCGCCGCGCGGGCCGACCAGCTCCGCGAGCAGCAGGGCCACGTCTCCGGCGCCGCTCCCGACGTCCATTACCTTCATGCTGGCGGTGATGCCAGCGGAGGCGAAGAGCCGGCGGGTGAGGGGACCGTAGATCTGTGCCTGGCGGATGAGGCGCTGGGTCTCCGCCGTGGAGCGGCCCAAGGCGTAGGCGTCGGACGGATCGATCGCGCTCACGGTCGGTACCTCCTCTCGGTGCGCTATGCACCCAGCAAGCCCGGGTGCTGCTGCAGAGTAACATCGTTCACGGCTCTCGGGTACACACCGGCAGAAGTAGCCACGTTCCGACTTTCTAACCATATTGCTACACGAGGGTATGGCCTTAGGCGGGCGCTGTTGGCGGTACCGACCGGGTGTCGGTCGACGCCGATCGCGACAACGGCGCTGAGCTTTACGGTACGCATGGGTTCCGAAGCGGCGATGAGCGTACGACTCGTCGCGTAGGCACAGGATAGGGGAACGAGCAAGGCTCGCCCTGGGAACATGCCGCCAAGCAAGGCGAACACTGAAGGGTCGGTCTGGCGTGACCACGGCTCGCATGTCCTTCAGCCTGACGCTGTCCGCCCTCACAGCTAGCGCCGCACCCGCAAATCTAGGGGCAGTGCTTTCTCCGAAGACCTTCGATAAGCCCTACAAACTTCACGAATGCGTTTTTGCGGCAATCAGGTATTGGAACGGGTTCTGCCCCTTTCGCCGCCGAACAGGTAGGCAGCGAGCAGGAACGCCGTCCCGAAGCCGCAGAACAGAAGTATGCGCAGGATGGGCGCTACTGCCGCGAGGTCGTAAAGGAACAGCTTGGCCACCACCAGCGCGAGCACGATGTAGCCCGCCTTGGAGGACCAGTAGACTAGCGCCGCCGAACCAGTATCTCCTGATGAGGGAGACAGCAAGAGGGCGGGACCGGCGAGAAGTGCAACGGAGAGCACGCCCCACGCGACGCTAACGAGCGCGCTCCCGCCCGAGAGAGGATCAAGAACCGTCCACGACCAACACAGCGCGAAGAAGGTGGAAGACGCAAGCAGTGGTACCGCCGCCAAGGGGAGCAGGCTCTCCTGCTCCCAGGCGGTAGAGGAACCTCTGGGTGCATTGCCCCATAAGAAGAGGAGCTCGGTGACGGCGAACAGCACGAGGACGCCGACGAGGTTGGCGAAGTGGGCACCTGGCGCGAACAATGCTTGGGAGGCGTCGGAGTGATAGCCCGTCCACGTCCCGGCAGTGTCGAGGCGCGACCACAGCCACGGCGCGACCACGCAGAGCACCACGCCGACGTCGAGCCAAGATGCCACCCACGATGGTACAAGCGAGCCGCCCGTGGTCAGCAGGTTGTGCTCGGAGAAGAATCGCGCGAGCGCCAGGGCGAGTGCGTAAAGCGCGATAAAGGCAAAGGAGGACCCGGAAGGGAGGTCCGCACGGGCGAACTCTGAGACGACACCCAATGCCAGGAGCAGGTGCCCATGCAAACGGGAACACACGGCCGCGCCGCGCCAGGGCGAGGCGTCCGCCCCCTCTCCCATCCGGCCGACGAAGAACAGGGAGGCGACCACCCCGAGCAGGGAGACGGCATCGCCGTTCAGGAAAGGAAGGTAGGCGGCATCGCCCCCCATGCCCGTCGCGCCGAACGGGTTGGTTGCGCGCCACGCCACGGTGATCAAAGAGTAGAGCGTAGCGAACGCCAGGAGGAGCCAGGACATCACGGCGATGAGGCGGCGTCCGGCCAACCTCATCGTCGCGTCGTCACTTTCGGAAGGACGCACGAGGTAGGCGAGAAGCGCGCCTTCCACAGCGAGAGCGCTTGCCAGCGCCACCCCGTCGAGAAGGAACACCACGGCCAGCGTGAGGAGTACGACGGCGGCGATCACCTGCGTCCTGGCGTAGCGCAGTGCGAGGGAGATACCGCTTTCCCTAGAAGGCTCCCCGTAAGATTCACGAGACGTTTCCGTCGAGCGGTCTTCCAGGAGCCCTGCAAGGGCGGATATCTCGAAGAACCCACCGGGCGCCTGCCTGCCTCCGTTGCCCTGCCGCCCCCTGGACGCACCGGCGACGGAGGAAGAGGGTAAATGAATGGCTTTGTTAGCAACGATGGCATAGGCGGCGAGATGGACGAGCGCCATCGCCACAGCGAGGGAGGCGAGGTGGACGCCGGAGAGGTTATCCGATGACCACGCGCTCCACGCGAACAACAAAGCGACGAGTGGAGCGACGCTGGTTGCAGCCGCCTCCGCCAGGACTCCACTACCGCTTCTCCCGTTCTCCGAAGAGACACTTGCCCTGGCGTCCGCTAGCAGGTAGCGGCGGGCGCTGGTGAGAAAGAGTATCGTCAGCCAGGCGACGAGCGCCCCCGTGGACACCGACCAAGCGGCGTCGGTGGGCAGTACGCCCTCTATAGAGGTGGTATAGGTGCGTGCGCCGAGGTCGGACACGGCGAGAATCGCCCATATGCCGAAGATGGCGGTGCCATACAGCGGACGCCATCCTCTCAAGACGTAGACCATCAAATAACCACCGAGCAGTAGCAGGGAGTAGGCGACCAGGGCTGGCACGTTGGAGTCGGGGGAGAGCAGCATGAACGGCGTCGCGTAGCCGCCCACGACGCCTAGCAGCGCGAGCCACTCCGCGTTCAGACGCACCGCCGCCACGAATGCGAACGCGGTGGTGAGCACGCAGAAGGCAAACGCCGCCACGTAGGGCACGAGTTGCCACACGCTCCACGCGCCGAAGGCGGAAAGGTAGAACGCCACGACACCGCCGCCCACGAGCAGCTGCGAGTAGGCGGGACGGGAGGTTCTGGCAAGCAGCCCAAAGGCAGAGAGTGCGACGCCAATGGCCACGCCGCCCGCCACTCGCACGGCTGGCGTGAGCCATCCTTGCTCGACGCCCATCCGCAAGAGGAAGGACACGCCCACGAGAAGCAGGACGACGCCAGCTCTCGCCACCCACCATGTCGCGGACGGCAGCCCATCGGGAAACAGCCCGAAGAGCGGTTCCCTTTCTCGGGTGTTTTCGCCCCTGCGCCGTACGGTACTGCGGGTGGCTTCGGCGAAGGGAGAAGAGACGGGTTCCCTTTGCGTGGAACGCTCTGCGGCGGGAGCCGCTGGCTCGCCGAGAGTTTCCACACGCGCCTCGTTTTGCGTCTCTGCGCTAGCCCAAGCTTGCATCTGCGCCTGCACCTGTGCATGGGTTCGCACCTGCTCTCGGAGGTCGTCCACGTCCTTCTCCAACCGCTGCACGCGCTCTTCGAGGGGCGTTGCCCCGGTGCCCCCACCGTGTTCCGCTTCCCCGTTGCCCGCGACCATCTCGCCTCCGTCCGACCCTTGACTTACAACGTAAGTTTATTATAGCGCATGCAGGGGTAGCTTCACTATAGGGAATTTGAGGGTATCTCAACACGAGCGGTTTGGGGAGCCCTGTCAGTTTCGTAAAATAGAAAACGATGCAACTCTTTACTGTGGCTCCAGCATCGTCGCCACCTGACCTACCGTCTTCCCCTGGTTCGTGAGGGGAGGCGCCGGCGGAACGAGCGGAAGGGGAGCGTAGTGCCGACAGAGTTTGCCGACCACCAGTGCCGAGCGATGCTAAGGGCTATCCACGAGCGCGAGGGCAGATGGGACCAGGTAGATCCCGACACCGAGGTCGCACGCATAGGCGAAGGCATCGGCTTGAGTGAAAACCAATCCTACGAGCTCTTCGGGCATCTCGTGGACGAAGGCTTCGTCGATCCGGGTCGAGCTTATGGGTCAGGGGGCGCGTTGCCGGGCAGCACCAGCCGGATCGTCGGACGCGAAGAGAACATGACGGTCATAGGCGACGACCTTCGGCTCACTCGCAAAGGGCGTGCCGAGATCCAGTAATTTAACTCGAAGGACGCGGGGAGGCACCCGCGAGGCTACCTACGGACAACGGTACACGAATCTGTAGAGTCGGCTCAGGTTTAGTACGTCACGGCGTTAAGGCATACGGCCGGGAAGTCGTAGCCCTCGCCAGATCGGTACGGTCGAGCCGCTTCGTGCACCTGCTCCCGAACCGCTTTCTGCGCTTCGGGAGAAAGGGCCCGCAGGACGGTCGAGGCGGACGCGGCCGTCTCAGTCAGATAGCGCCAGTAAGCATCCTGATCGGCGAAAGGCCAACGGAAGGCAATCTCCTCTATCTCGGGCTCTGCGAAGCCGGCACCCACCACGAGCTCTCGGATGTGCCCCGGGTCGGCCATGGCGAAGGCGGTGGGCGCCTTGGGATCGGGGGGCGGGATATGCCCCTGTGACTCCAGTACCCCGCCCACGAGAGAGAGAGCCGGGTTGCGTTCGCGGGCGGCCCAGACCGAGAAAGCTAGCCGACCCCCCGGACGCAGCACGCGCCGGGTTTCCGCGAAAGCTGCAGAGGGATCGATCATCAGCATGTAGGCCCAGCGGCAGAGGACGCCGTCGACACTATCCGTCTTGAGATCCATTCGCTCGGCATCGAGTACCCTAAACTCCGCGTTCCGCACGCCCAGCTCCTCCGCCCTTCGGCGAGCCGCAGCAACCATCTCGGGTGTGAAATCCGTAACTATGACACGTCCCGACTGGCCCACCAGAGGTGCCGCCATGAGCCCGGTGTCGGCCAGGCCGGCGGCCAGTTCGAGCACGGTGTCCCCCGGCTTAGGATCGAGCCTTCGGACCATCCACTCTGTGACTGGACGAGAGGCCTTCCAGAGTTCTTCGCGCTGAGCGTACCAGCCGCGAGCCACGGCTCCCCATGCAGCCCTACTTTGCTGGCGTGCCGTTTCATGGTGCCCCGACATCTCCGCAGGCGGTGTCATGTCGCTCTCCATTATGCATCTCTCTCGTGTACCAAGATAGAGAGTCGACAAGATCGGCGCAAATTGTGTGCATTCAGAGCGGGTTTTGTCACCCCTCCGATCCTTGCGACGCCCGTCGAGACGTTCCGCACCGCCCTAACTGCTTGAATACGTACGGGAGGCGCCGGCGGGGGCGGACCGCGACCGCCTTCTCGTGGGGAGGGTGCCGTATCCCCACCTAACTAAGGGCTGTCACAACATCTTCTTGTGCTCAATGAAGATGCGTCTCGATGAGCAGGAGGGTACCGCCCATCCACTGCTCAGGTAGGGTTGGCATCCTCAGAGGAAAGTTCGTCGTTCTGCAAACTCTGCTCCTCAGCCTCCAGACCTTCCAGAGCCTCCGCGACCAGAGGTGGAGGGGCTCCCTTTCAAGGTGTCCGCCCTGGACGAGTTGCCTAGCCCGGATTATTCATGAACGGCTCCGAAAGCTCCCGAGAGGGCGTGCCATAAGGCTTGCCCAGGATGTCCCGACGCCAGGTGTAGTCGGACCTTCGTGAGCAGTTCCCTGACCCTGCCTCCGATCTTTATGAGCCGAAGCCGCAAGCTGTCGAGCTGCATCCGCCGCGCCCCACCACGGAGCAGCTTCCTCCTGAGGGCATCCATGAGCCAGTAAGCCGCGGCATGCAGCAAGAGCCTGAACTGGTTGGCGATGAACCGATGGCAGCTCAGCCGATCCGCCTTCATGTGCACCTTTAGGTCCTTGATCCAGTTCTCGCTCTCTCCGCGCTTAGCGTAGAACTCGTAGAGGTCCTTCGGCCCGTCGGTCCTCGTGGTGAGGACGAAGCGCGTGTTCGTGCCTTTCTCCATCGCCTCGGCCTTGTAGACGACCCTGCGCTCATGCTCCCAGCTCGCCGCCCCATAGGAGCCCTCGGAGAAGAGCCTCGCCTTCTCGCCTATTTCCTCATGGCTCTCTTTCGCCTTGGCCAGCAGATCCTCCCCCATCCCTTCGAGGCGAGCGTTGGTGATCAGGCCCACGGTGTAGGTGATGCTCTCGGCCTCGCAGTAGTCGTAGAGGGCGGGCACGGCGAAGCCCGCGTCCGCCCTTATCTCTATCTCCGCCTCGGGCCATCTACCCCTCAGGCGAGAGACGATGCGCTTCAAGAGGGCCACCGCCGAGTTGCTCGCGTGGGTGTTGCCCGCCCTCAAAAGCGTCCTGATCAGGTGCCCGCTCTCGCCGTCGAAGACGAGGAGCGGATGGTAGATGTGCTGACGGTAGTAGCCGTGGTAGTAGGAGCCTTCCTGATCGCCGTGGGTGGGATCCGCGGTAGAGTCGAGGTCCAAGAGCACCTTGCGCGGGGGGACGCCGCCCGAGGCGCGTTCGCTCAGGTAGAGTTCGAAGATGGCCTCGGCTATCCGATGGCACGAACGCCTGGTGGCCGCGTTCTCCAGGCGCGAGAGGGTGGGCTGGCTGGCCAGCTCCGCCCCGCTCTGGGGCATCGATCCGCATAGGAGCTTGAGCAAGGGGTCTTCGCGCAAGAAGTCCGCGTCGTCCTGGTCCTCGTAGCCGCACGCTATCTGGAAGACACGCTGCCTCACGAGCGACTCCAGGGAGTGGCGCCCTCGCCTCTTCCTCCACTCCGGCACGTGTTCGGAGATGGCCTCGCACAAGCCCAGCTCCGAATCCGCCTCGGCAAGCCAAACGAGCCCTCCATCGGAGGTGATGCGGCCTCCGTCGAAGGCGGCTTCGAGGGCGAGGGCGGTCTGCGTCTCAAAACGCATCCCCGATGTGGCACAATCGCTCATGAGGGAGCCTCCTTTGGCTAGGTTGAGTCTTCGAACAACCCGACCATAGCGGAGAAGGCTCCCCCTCTTCAACTACCTTCGTGAATAATCCGGGCTAGGATGAGAAGCGATGTCGGGAATCAAGGTTGGGACTATAGGCGGTGGCCGTCCTGGTCGGTCTCGTATTGTTGGGACTTGAACTTGTTCAGGAAGGCGACGATGGTGTCGTCTTGGCGCCGGATTAGCGTTGCACCGTCTTGCCAGATACCGTTCTCCGCCCACCATGGGCTCCCGGCTGGATCACCCTGGTTTTGGTGGTGAGTTCCTGCCTTCCCGTTCCCCCGAACTGCAACCCGCCGAGAGGCTATGGCCACTCTCGGACGAAGCAGTGGCCAACCGCTACTTCGAGGCGATCGAGGATCTGCAGCAGGCACTGGTGGGCCGCTGCGTGGCATTACGAGAGCAGCCCGAACTCATCCGTTCTTACATCCGCTACCACTGGTGGCCGGAGGCAGCGTGAGAAGCAAAACTACTCAAACGGACTTGGTATGAGTGCAAACGCATCGAGAGTCTTACCCCGCTTTGTGGTGAAGGGTCGCGAGCCACCTCGTTCTGCTCGGTGTAACCTTCGCTCGCAAGACTTCGTGCCGCCTCGAGATCAGCAAAGGTATATTTGCCTTGTGGAGCTACCTATCCATCATCTTCGGCGCGAGGAAGTGCTGCGAGAACTCTCCCACGCACCGCAGCACCTATCCGACGCGCCGCGAGTCCGGCGAACTCCCGCTCCATCTCAGCACCCACAAAGAAGCGCTCCAGCTCTTTTGCGGCAACCCCTGAGGTCCCAGATCCACAGAAAGGATCGAAGACCAGATCCCCCTCCCCCGTAGAGGCCAGCACGGCGCGTCTGAGGAGGCGCAGGGGCTTCTGGGTGGGGTGGCGGCCGTGGAGCTTCTCCGTCATGGGCACGGCGGGGATGCGCCAGACGGAGGAGACCTGGGAGTTGGGATCGGGGGTGTTAATGAGGTTGTAGTTGAAGGTGTGGCGGGAGCGTTTATCTTTGGAGGCCCAGATCAGGGTTTCATGGGCATGCGTGAAGGCGGTGTGGAGGGCGTTAGGGGGCGGGTCCGGTTTGTGCCAGGTGATCTGATTGATGAGCTTGAAGTTCATGCTCTGGAGCGCGAAGCCGAGGCTGAAGATGATGTGGTGCGTGCCCGTGACCCAGATGGTTCCGTCGGGCTTGAGGATGCGGCGCGCCTCTCGCAGCCACCCGACGTTGAAGTGGTGATCCGATTCGAAACCCATGGACCTGTCCCAGGCACCCTTGTCCACGGGGGCAAGGCGTCCGTTCTTGACGGTCACGCCGCCGGTGGAGAGCCTGTAAGGCGGATCGGCGAAGATCATGTCCACGCAGCCGGGGGGCATGATCTTCATGAGATCCACACAATCGGCGAGGTAGACGATAGCCCCTGGCTCGCCGAACGCCTGGAAGTCCCTAAACTCCATGCCCTGTTTTAGGACACGGTGACCGCCGACTTTAGCGAGATGGGGCTTCAGGATTCTTCGAGAAGCTACGCTCCTCCATGCTGATACCGGGCCTGGGTGGATGGCAACGGTACGACGCGGCCCACCATCGACCAAGGGCGCACGCCTTCGACTGCCCGTGGATTCCCGCTTTCGCGGGAATGATGTGTGAGGGAGGACCTCACGTGTGCCCGCGGTCGCGACGCGCTCCCGTTCAGGCGGACTCGGTATGAGAGGACCCCCGTTCGGGCGGGCTCGGTACGAGACGCGTGCTCCGAGAGGCGGCTATCCAGACGGTTCTCGGGTCCGGATCAGGACCCGTTCGGTCGCTCTTCGAGTGCCTGCCTCACTCGCTCGACTGCCGTCGGGAGGACCTCGCCGATACCGGCCCACGCCCGCAGCGTTACCGTCTTATCGTAGGGGGTCTTGCCCTGGTTGATCAGGATCACCCGGCTCCCGGATTTGAGCGCCACCCGCACGAGCGAGGCCGCCGGCTGCACCATTAGCGAAGAGCCCAGCACTAACATCAGGCCGCACCGACGGGCGTGATGCTCGGCGAGCGCCAGCTCTTCTTGCGGCAGGGAATCGCCGAAGTTCACCACCGACGAGACGAGCCGACCGTTGCAGGCGGCGCAGACCGGCTGCCCTGATACCGGCCTCTGGGTACGGTAAGCCGGGCCCCACCGGCCCGTATCCCATCCCGACTCTTGCCGGGTGTACGACCGTCCGCAGCTCGTGCAGCGCATGAGCTGCCCGTTGCCGTGCAGCTCCGCCAGTAGCTCGGGACGTATGCCCGAACGGCGGTGGAGGTTGTCGGTGTTCTGGGTGATCAGGAACCGGAGCTTGCCGAGGCGCTGGAGCTCGACGAGGGAGAGGTGGGATGCGTTGGGCGCGACCAGCTCACGCGGAACCCGCCACCGGGGCGCCGGCAGGCCGGCGTCGCGCCGCGTCCACACTCCGTCTGGACCGCGGAAGTCGGGGATGCCGGAGTCGGTGCTGATGCCCGCGCCCGTAAAGGCGACGACGTGCTCGGAGTCCATGATCCAACGTGCGATCTCCTCGATCTGCCGTTCGCGGCGTTTTCCTGCCCGGAAGACAGCCATGGTGGGCCCTCCTTCCCTTTACTCTTCCGCCACGGCTACTCGGACACCAAGCCAGAGCCAGGCCACTTTTTTGGCCGCGGCGACCACCGACTCTACCTACCGCGGGAAGTCAGGTCGAGCGTCGTGTGGTAGAGGACGTTCGCCCCGGCCGTACAATCCTCCTTCGAGCTCCACTCCTCGGGGTTGTGGCTTACGCCGTCTTTCGAGCGGACGAAGATCATACCCATAGGGCACGAGCCTACGAGCTGCATTCCATCGTGCGCGGCGCCGCTCGCGAGATCGTAAGACCTCAGGCCGAGCTCCTCGCACGCCGCCTGCACCGCGCCTCGAACCGTCTCCGAACAGGAGACCGGGGTCATCCTCTGCAAGACCTCCGTCTCGAAACCTACGCCGCGCCTCCCGCACACGGCTCGTGCGCGCTCCAGGATGCGGTCTTCGACGAGGTCCCTCGTCCCTTCGTCTATGTCCCTGATGTCGAGCGAGAGTTCGACGCGGCCAGGGATTATGTTGATACCGCCCGGCTCGACTCCCATTTGCCCTACAGTTCCGACGGACGAGCCGGTAGCCGACGCCTCGTCCTCGACGACGGTCGCGACCTCGGCGGCCGCGGCCAGCGCGTCGTGGCGCAGTTGCATGGGGGTCGTGCCCGCGTGCCCCGTCTCGCCCACAAAGATGAGCCTGCGCCACACGGGCGCGGCTATGCCCGTCACGACTCCAACGGGCAAGCCCTCGTTCTCGAGGACCCGACCCTGCTCTATGTGTAGCTCGACGTAGGCGGCGAGGGAGCCCGGTGGACGAGCGGCTTCTTCGAACTTCTCCGGGTCGAGGCCGTAGACCCTGCATCGCATCGGCTATGGAGACGCCGTCCCCGTCCTCGTGTTCCAGATCTTCGGGAGAGAGGGTGCCCGCCAGCGCGCGGCTGCCGATCATGCCGAAGGAGAACCGGGCGCCCTCCTCGTCCGTGAAAGCGACGACCTCGACCGGTCGATCGGTCTCGACACCACCCTCCTCCAGCGTCTGCGCTACCTCGATGCCTGCGAGCACGCCGAGAGGCCCATCGAAGTTCCCGCCGTGGTACACAGAATCTACGTGAGAGCCGACGAGGACGGCCGGAGCGTCCGTCTCTCTTCCCTCGCGACGGCCGAAGAGGTTCCCTACGGCGTCCTCGCGGACCGTGAGGCCGGCCTCCTGCATGTAGGAGACGACGAGGTCCTTGGCGGTCCGCTCCTCATCGGTGAAGGAGAGGCGGGTCACGCCGCCCGACTCCTGTTTGCCCACCTCCGCAAGCTCCGAGAGCCTGCGCCACAAGCGCTCACCGTCTATCACGTCTGGTCTACCTCCGGGTCTTTCGAGCCTCTTCGAGCGCGCCCAGTAACGACTCCGCCGTGAGACCGTGGGCCGTGATGCCGTCGCGCCCCGTCATGTCGCCGGCCGCGAGGAGGGCGTTCAAGATGGCCGCCTCCGTCGCCTCGGCCGCCGCGTGGAAGAGCGGCGTCATGTACCTGTTAGACACCATCTGCAGTGGCACGGTGGCTGGCGGTCTTTGTTGCCCGGCGCGCGGGATGCCTTCGTTGCCCGTGGCGAAGGCGAGGAAGATGTCGCCGCTCCCGTTATCGAGGCCGCCGCCCATCCGACCGAGCCCGATGCTCGCGCGCTTCGCCAGCCTATCGCACCCCGTAGGCAGGAGCGGGGCGTCAGTGGCGAGGACGACTATTATGGAGCCCGTCCCCGCCGGCTGTGTCACCTCCTCGTCCTCGTAAGGTGAAGGAACCTCCTCCGTTCTCAGAACATGGCCCACAGGCGCGCCGTCGACGCGCAGCATCGATCGGCGCCCGTAGTTAGCCTGCACGAGGGCACCGACCGTCCAGCCGCCCTCTTCTTCGGGGAGCCCGCGCGAGGCCGTGCCGATGCCGCCCTTGAACTCGTGGCAGATCATACCCGTCCCCCCGCCGACGGAGCCCTCCTGTACCGGCCCGGTACGCGCCGAGGTGAGGGCTTCGCGCAAATGCTCCGCGGTTACGTGTTGGCCGTTGATGTCGTTCAGGGTGCCGTCGTAGGTCTCGGCCACGACGGGGAGGCACCAGTGGTCTATCTCGTCGGTGCGGGCCTCCATCTCGGTCTTTACCAGGGCATCGCGCACGACGCCTACGCTGTGGGTGTTGGTAATCCCGACGGGCGTAGAGAGGATCCCCGCCTCCCTGATCCACTCAAGCCCCGTCATCTCGCCGTTGCCGTTGAACCTGTGAGAGCCGGCGAAGACGGGCTCGTCGCGCGCCAGCCCCTTGCGGGGACAGACGACCGTGACGCCCGTCCTGACGGGCCCCTCGCCGACGACGAGGCGTCCTTCACCGCGCACGATCGTCGAGTGTCCGACCCTCACCCCGTCGACGTCGGTGATCGCATCATGTGGCCCCGATGGAAGCTCGCCGATCCTCATTCCAAGCTCGCGGGCTCGCACGAAGCGGCCTCAGCGACCCAGGGAGAAGACGCGGTCCATCTCCTCTTCGGAGAGCTCGAAGTCGAAGACGTCGAGGTTCTCCCTGAGGTGATCCTCGCCCGTCGCCTTGGGGATGGCCGAGACCTTCTCCTGCTGCACGAACCAGCGCAGGGCCACCTGGGTCGCCGTCTTGTCGTGGGCCTCGCCTATCTCGACCAACGTGGCGTCGTCCTGGACGCCGCCGCGGGAGAGTGGGGTGTAGGCGGTGAGCAGGTAGTCCATCTTGCTCGCCTGGTCGAGCAGCGCGTCCTGGCTCCTGTAGGGATGGTACTGGACCTGGTTGCAGAAGATTTCCGCGTGTTTTGTTGCCTCCTCGACGAGGGATGGGGAGAAGTTGCTCACCCCGATGCGCAGCACGCCGCCATCTTCCTGCAGCTCCCGCATGGCCCAGAGGGTCTCCTCCAGCGGCACGCCGTCGCCGGGCCAGTGCATCAGCAGGAGGTCTACGTATTCCGTGCGCAGCTTCTTCAGGCTCTCTCGGGTCTTGCTGATAACGCGGTCGTGGGCGAAGTCGCTCGGCCAGACCTTGGTGGTGAGGAAGATCTCACCCCTCTCTACCCCCGAACCTTCGATGCCCCGGCCCACCTCGGCCTCGTTGCCGTACATCTGGGCCGTGTCCACGTGCCTGTAGCCAATGGAGAGGGCACGCTCCACGGTCCGCTCGCACGTCTCTCCCGTGAGCCTGTAAGTGCCCAGCCCTAAAGAGGGAACCTTCTCGCCCTTTATCGTCTGATACTCCATCGTGGCCTCCTCCGGGGTCAGGTGGATACTTTGCGCCGCAGCACGTTCTCTAGCGTCCCTCGGGTAAGAAGGTCCCCTCGGGACGGTCTTCGAGCTTCGCTACGGTGGGCAAGAACCAGTCGGGGCGCGCTTGGACGGCGTCTTGTACGGGGTCGAAGAAGACGTGGGCGGCCGAGCCCTCCGCGGCGAGGGTGCCGCTCTCGAAATTCTTTCCGGTGCGCAGCTCGAAGTCCATGGTGTAGGAGCGGTTGCCGACGGTGCGCATCCGCGCCGCGCCGTGGAGGTCGTCTTCGAAGAAGATCGCCTTTTTGAACCTGATGGTGGTCTCGGCGATCACGTAGCGGGCGCCGGGGACGTCGCCGGCTTCCAGCTCATCTATGCCGGCCAGATCCGCGACGGCGCGCCAGTAATCGAGGCGGATCTTCTCGAAGAACTCCAGGTAGACGGCGTTGTTGACGTGGCCGTAGGGGTCGAGGTCCCCGTAGCGGATCTCGAGCCGCGTCGGGGCGGGAGGGTTCTTCAAAGTGGCGTCCCCTTCTATATAGATCTCCGCGGACGATTGTACACACTCATGGGGCGCCCTATCTGATTAAATAGGGGTGATGGACTACGACGCGTACCTGGAGCAGGGCGAGATCCTGGCGAGTGAGGGCCTCGTGGAGGAGGCGCTCGCGCGCTTCGAGCAGGCCCTCGATGCGGCCCCCGAGAACCCCGAGGTCATCGAGGCCGTGGGACGCGCGCTCTTGAACCTGGGGCGGCTGGAGGAGGCCGAGGCCAGCTTCCTGGATGCCCTGGAGCTCGACCCCGAGTGGGTCGCTCCGCGGATGGGGCTCGCGATGGTGGCGCTCTCGCGCGACGAGCCGTTCAAGATCGTGCACCACCTCGAACGGGCTATAGAGGCGGATGCGGCTTATCCCGACGCCTACGTCGAGTTGGGCCGCTACTACGGGTTCATGGGGGAACCCGCGCTGGCGAAGGCAACGTTCGAGCGCTGGACGAACCGCGTGCCCGAGGACGCCGACATGCTCATAAACGCCGGTCTGACCCTCTTCGATGCCGCGGACTACGCCGAGGCCCTCGAGTTCTTCGAGAAGGCAATCGAGGCCGCGGCCGACGAGGTGCAGAAGAGTGGGGCGCGGACCTTCAGGGCCAACGCCCTCGACATGCTCGGCCGCTACGCGGAGGCCGTGGCCGCCTACGAGGAGGTCATAGAAAGGACTCCCGACTGGTGGGAGGCGCACGCCAACCTCGGGATCTGCCACGCCCGCAACGGCGACCTTCAGGGGGCCGAGGCCACCTTCAGGCGTGGCCTGAAAGACTGTCCCGGCTCGCCCGAGATCAGGGACGAGCTGGCCGCCCACCTTCTCGCCCTCGGGAAGAACCTGCCTGAGGCGCTCACGCTCTCCGAGGAGGCCGTGGCGCTGGGGCGCGATGAGATCCGGCACCTCATGACCCTCGGGGAGGCCAGGCTCGCCCTCGAAGACGAAGCGGGGGCGTCGGAGGCCTTCGAGGCCGTACTCGCCCTCGACCCGGAGAACCCGGAGGCCCACCTGGAGCTGGCCATCCTCAACGAACGCATGGGAAACACGCAGAGCGCGGAGGAACACTTCGTGGAGTCGCTCAAGTCCGACCCAGCCAACCCCCGCGCCCTCTACTCATACGCGAGCCTCTACTACACGGCCGATGACCTCGAGGTCGCCGAGGAGATCCTCGAGCGGGCCATCGCCGCCGACGCACGTTACTCCCCGGCCCTCTCCGCCCTCGCCAGCATTCAGGCCAGGCGCGGCGAGTTCGGCGAGGCCCTCGACTACATCGAGAGGGCCGTGGAGGCCGGGGAGAGCGACGTCGAGCACTTCAGGAGCGCCCTTGAGTTCGCGCCCCTACACGCCGACCCGCGCTTTCGGACCCTCCTCTCCCGCATGGTGCGCGAGGGGAGAAACGGACAGGGCTAACATGCCGGCCTCCCTGGCTTTCGGCCTGCTGCTGAGCGTCACGGGGCTCGCGTGCCTGGCCTTCGCATTCTACGCCCTCCTGCGTGGTGGCAAGGACCAGAAGGGTGGTATCGGCCCGATCTCAGAACGCGGCATCCACGTCATCGCCGGTGTAAGGATGCTCGTGATCGGGGGCATCAGCCTCGCCGCCGGTATCTACTTCCTTGTAAGCTAGTCAGCACGCTTCGGCCTGCGGCCTCCGCTTGTCAGCACGCTCGCTTCGCAGCTTGTCAGCCCGGCGTCTCCCTCCGGTCGGCGCCTTGTCAGGAAGTCTTCTTGAGGCCTCGCTACGAGCGTAGACCACTACCGCCAAAGGCAGCGGTACGTTGCACGCCGCAGAGCGGGGCCTGAACCAAAAAAGCTGAAAGCGAGCCCGGAGGGCGAAGCGTTGCTGACAAGCGAGGGCGCTAGCCCGATGCGTGCTGACAAGCGGAGGCCGCAGGCCGGAGCGTGCTGACAAGCTGCCGAAGGCAGCGTGCTTCTACAGCAGCTTCAATCCCTGCGTGGCGTCCCTCAGGTCTTCGAAGAAGTACTCCATCTCGCGGATGCGCTGGCCGGCCAGGTCCTTGCTGCTCTGCAGGACGAGGAGGTCCGGGATCTTCTGCCGCAGGCTCTCCGCGTTCCAGATGGCGGTCCGTATGTCGGGCACGTCGTCTTCCGTGCCGACCATGGCCAGCATGCGGGAGATGCCTATGGCGCCGAGGTAGTCCAGGCCGATCGCGTCCTTCAAAAGTACGGTCTCCGAGGCGGCGCCGCCTGGGACGCCGGGCGGGTGGCGTTCGATCGCCTCTATGACCGCCTGGCTCGCCTGCGGGGGAAAGTCCCAGTCCTGCAGTATGCGGCGTGCCACCAAAGCCGAGCGCTTCGCGTGGTCGGCCGGCTCCCGCCGGGCGTAGGCCTTGTAGAGACCGACATCGTGCAGGAGGGCGGCGGCGCGCAGTATCTCCGTGTCGTAGGTGACGTCCTCCATCGCCGCGAGCTGCTCGGCCAGGGCGTAGACCCTAAGGCAGTGGGTGTACCCGTAGACCGGGTGCGTCCCTACCCTGGCGACGAGCGCCTCTATCTCCTCCATGACCGGCTTCACAAGTGGAGAGTCTAGCGAATAGCCCCCGCCGGTGCGAGTGCTTCGCAGCACGCTGCCTACGGCAGCTTGTCGGCACGCTCAGGCTACGCCTTCGTTGTCAGCACGGCGCCTACGGCGGCTTTCAGCTACTACATTCCTGTATAGTGGTGTTGTGTCGCAAGGAACAAGAGGGCAAGGTGAAGATTCGCTGGGTCGAACACCGTAGCGCTGTCCGGCTGGCATGGTCGCTTTGGGTGGCATGCGTAGCGCTCATCGCGCTCGCCCTCTTGCTCGACTCCCTCCTCCATCATGACATCCTTTCCTACCCCTGGCAGGTACGAAGCAACGACAGGGCTCTGTATCCTATCTACGCCATACTGACGGGGATAGTGTCGCTGGTGTACCCGACTATAGGGGCACTAATCGTCTCGCGCCTTCCGAGAAATCCTATCGGCTGGATCTTCTGCGGCGTTGGATTGCTTTACCAGATACAGCACCTCACCCTGGCCTACTCCGACTACGCCGTGTCCGGGAAATTCTCCTTACCCTGGGGCGAGCAAGTAGCCTGGTTCTCGACTTGGGTAGGGTTCGCTGGATTGATCCTGGCGGGGGTGTTCCTGATGCTGCTGTTCCCGGACGGGCGTCTACTGTCTCGTCGGTGGAGGGTCGTGGCGTGGGCGGCGGCTTTGGGGGCGACTTTGGCAGCGCTCACCGATGGCTTCTATCCTGGACGTCTGGCCACCCATGGTTATGTCGAGAACCCGCTAGGGGTCATGGGGACGATGGGCCAGGAGTTGACGAATTACGGCTCCCTGGCAGGCTCGAAGCTCCTCGCTTCGGCGTTGCTACTGGTGAGTACCCTCGCGGCGCTATACTCGCTTGCAGTTCGGCTTCGCCGTGCGTCGGGTGATGCGCGCCAACAGCTCAAATGGTTCTTGTACGCTGCTGCCCCGGCGACTGTCTGCCTATCAGTGTTCCTGATCGAAGTAATGATCAGCAACCACACGCAAACCCTGATGTTCGGCACGTTGAACGTACTTGACTACCCTATTTATTATGCCAGTTCTTACACGCCTGCGTTCGCTTTGCTCTTTCTCGCGGTCTTCGCATGTATCGCCATCCTTCGCCATAGGCTCTACGACATAGACCTCCTCGTGCACCGTACCCTTGTGTACGGCGCTTTGAGCGCGTGTGTCATTGGTACCTACGTGCTCGCAGTAGTAGGTCTCGGAGCCCTCTTTCAAGCGCGGGGCAACCTCGGTATCTCGCTGGTGGCCACGGTGGTCGTGGCCGTCCTGTTCCAGCCGCTTCGGAGCAGGCTCCAACGCGGCGTGAGCCGCTTGATCTACGGCGAACGGGACGACCCTTCCGCGGTGACCTCGCGCCTGGGGAGGCGCCTCGAAGCGACACTCGCACCTGAAGCCGTGCTGCCTACGGTCGTCGAAACCATAGCCCAGGCTCTCAAGCTTCCCTACGCAGCCATTTTGATGAAGGAGGGAGAGGGCTTTCGGAGCGCCGCCTCCTACGGCTCACCCACGGCTGAACCCGAAGCCCTGCCACTCGTTTACCAGAGGGAGGAGATCGGACGCCTGGTGATCTCGCCCAGGGCCCCCGGCGAGGAGTTCTCCACTGGCGACCGGCGTCTGCTAGAGGACCTCGCCAGACAGGCCGAGGTGGCCGTGCACGCCGTCAGGCTGACGGCGGATCTGCAAAGCTCCCGCGAACGGCTGGTCACTACACGCGAGGAGGAGAGGAGGCGCCTGAGGCGCGACCTGCACGACGGCATAGGGCCTACACTGACAGGCCTCGCCCTTCAGCTACATGCGGTGCGCGAACTGGTTAGGAGCAAGCCAGGGGATGCCGAACAGACGCTCGCCCGCCTCGAGGTGCGAACGGAGGAGACCATAGCCGAGATGAGGCGGCTGATCTACGGCTTGCGTCCACCCGCTCTGGACGACCTGGGGCTCATCCCCTCCATTTACCAGCAGGCACAGAGCCACGGGATGGTTGACCTCCCCAAAGGCACCAGGACAAGCGAACTTATGGAGAACAGGCCGATCTTCTCGATGGAGGCCCCGGAGAAACTGCCGCCGCTGCCCGCCGCCGTTGAGGTGGCCTGCTACCGCATCGTCCAGGAAGCCATAACCAACGTCGCGCGCCACGCCCACGCCAGGACTTGCTACGTCCGTCTGTCGGTCGAGAGAGGGGCGGGGGGGCTGGAAGTGGAGATCACAGACGACGGCGTAGGGATACCCGTGGACCGGGTCGCAGGAGTAGGACTCTCCTCCATGCGCGAGCGGGCGGAGGAGCTTGGTGGGACCCTGGAGATAGAACGTCGTTCGGAAGGCGGGACGCGCGTGCTGGCGCGCCTGCCGCTTCCAGCACCGAAAGAGCACCCTCGAAGAGCGACCTCGTCAAGGAGAGCATCATCCGCGTCCTCATAGCAGACGACCACAGCATCGTTCGGGAAGGACTGCGCGCAGTGCTCAGCTCGGAGCCCGACATGGAGGTCGTGGGCGAAGCGGCCACTGGAAAAGAGATAGTCGAACGTGCCGCCGAGCTCCGTCCTGACGTAATCCTCATGGACATACAGATGCCTGATGTAAACGGCATAGAGGCGACCCGCCGCATCCTCCAGGTCGACCCGGAATCGGTGATCGTGGTCCTCACCATGTTCGAGGACGACGATTCTGTGTTCTCGGCCATGCGCGCCGGGGCGAGAGGGTATGTGCTAAAGGGTGCGCCTCCGAACGAGATCCTGAAGGTGTTGCGCGCCGTCGCGGACGGGGAAGCCCACTTCGGACCTGAGATCGCCCGTCGTCTCATGGATTTCTTCTCCGCGTCCAGGCCGGCGTCTCCCGCCGAAGCCTTGCCCGAGCTCACCGCCCGCGAGATCGAGATCCTCGACCTCATCGCCCAGGGCCACCCCAACGCCAAGATCGCCGCGCGCCTCTACCTCAGCCCCAAGACCGTGGCCAACCACATTTCCCACATCTTCACCAAACTGCAGGTCGCCGACCGGGCACACGCCATCATCCGCGCCCGCGAAGCGGGACTGGGCAGGGGCGATACGTAGAGCAGCTTGTTAGCACTTCAGCTGGTCAGCATTTCAGCATGTCAGGCTGAGTCCGTTTGAAAGGAAAGCGTGTTCGGACTGCGGGCACAAAGAGGCCCTCCCATACGTCATTCCCGCGCAAGCGGGGATCCACGACGAGGTAGGATCTCCCTGTTTCCGGCCAGTAGCGATCTACCGGATTGCGTGTCGCGTAGGAGCTAGCACCTACAAGATTTCCCGACCAGAATAGGGGCTAGCCCCCATGACTTTGGGAGACCTCCTTCTCTAGGGTTCCTGGTGCGTAGAGAACGCGGGCGAAAGACAGGAGGAAGCTTATGGGGTGCAACGTGGAGGCCATCTGAGTAAATCTTATGGACCTCTACGAGACTCGCACGTCGAAGGCGGACACCGCGCTGTGCGAGGCGCTCCAGCACTGAGCGTGGCGGTGAAGGAGGCACACGAAAGGGTGTAGCGCACCGTACCTGGAGGGCCGGGACGGGCCGGTCCTCCTACCCAACACAAGGAGAAGTACATGAGCACTACCATAAAGGACTTACCCCGCCCGCTGGCCGCCTGTTTGCTCGGCGCGTTGGTGGCGGTCGTTCTCGTGGCGGCCACGCAGACCAGGGGCTCCGCGCAGGCCGCTGACGACTTCGTGGGGCCGGGCGAGTCCATCCAGAAGGCTATCAACGCTGCCGATCCGGGCGACACGATCGCGGTCCGGGGCGTTCACGACCATAGGGACAACAACGTCAACGGTCGTGTGGACGAGCTCGGCGAGCCGTGCTGGATCTCCTGATACTACCGCTGTTTGCGAAGGTCCCGCAATAGCGCGGCCTGGCCCACGTCGTCAACGGTCAGCATCCCCACGAGGTTGCCGTCCTTGACGACGGGCAGGGCCCTCAGGCCACTCTCCTGTAATATTCGGTTGCCGTCCGTGAACAGGTCGGCGTCGGGTGAGATGGTGGGGAACTCCGTCTTCATCAGGTCGCGGACGGTGGCGTAGCGGTCGGGGGAGTGGGCCGCGGCCATGATCTCGTTGCGGGTGATGATGCCGACCAGGTTTCCATCCTCGTCGATGACGGGAAAATCCTCCTGGTAACCGTGGATGACGGAGTCGAGTATCTGTCCGAAGTTGTGGTAGGGCGTAACTGTCTCTGTCCTACCCTTGGTACCCATGACGTCGGAGACGGCGAGCCCGCGCAACTGCTCCCGCTGGCGAACCATCTGATTCTCGCCGCTCGCACCGAGGAATACGAAGAAGCCGACGATGGCGAGCAGGAAGTTCTGGCTGAGAAACCCGACGAGGATGAAGAGGATAGCGAAGCCCTGTCCTATGGTCGAGGAGATTTCCGTGGCGCGCACGGGCCCGAGTCGGGTGGCGAGCAGGCCTCGCAGCACGCGCCCGCCGTCCATCGGGAAGGCCGGGATCATGTTGAAGACCACGAGCGCGACGTTGATGGTGCCGAGCGCGACGAAGACCTGACCCAACGAATCTACCCCGGAGAGTATGTCCGTAGGAACCAAGAGATCGCCCCCGAAGAGCAGGGCGAGGCCGAAGAATATGGGGGCCAGCACCACGTTGACGAGCGGCCCGGCCACGGCTACCTTGACCTCGTCTATGGGCCTCTCCGGCAGAGACTTCATCCTGGCGAGACCACCGATGGGCAACAGCGTAATGTCCTCAACCTCGCTGCCCAGGCGTATGGCCACGAGCGAGTGTCCGTACTCGTGAAGCAGGACGCAGAAGAACAAGGCCACGACTATGCCTACGGTGATGAGTGCCGCCACCAGACTGCCCGAATCCCTGAACGCGAGGTAGCCGAAGAACGCAAGGAGCAGGAAGAAGCTCCAGTGGACCTTGACGTCTATCCCGAAAGCGCGCCCTATCTTGAAGGAGCCACCCATCCCCTTGAGTGTACCCCACGCGCCGGGCAGAACTGTGTGATTAGCATTTCAGCTAGTCAGCACTTCAGCCGGTCAGCTTTATTGAGGGCAACTCGCGTTGGTTTTGCGCCGCGGTGGGCGGAACTTCGCATCGCCTCTCACGAGGGCCTGGTCGCCTGTAGGAGCCTCGCCGTCAGGCACTGGCTGAAGTGCTGACCGGCTGACTAGCTGAAATGCTGACTTGCTGACCCGCTATAATCGAGGGGTGGAGGAACGCACTGAGAGCTACCGGCTGGTCACGGCAGGGAACGACCTCGCCGCCATCGCGAAGACGCTTCAAGAGGCCGAGGCCATAGGCCTCGACACAGAGACCACCGCCCTCTCCCCCCGCGACGGCAAGGTGCGCCTGCTCCAGCTCGCCACTCCGGAAGAGACCTTCGTCATAGACCTCTTCGAGGTCACCGAAATGTCGCCTCTAAAGGAGGTCCTGGAGGCCGGACCTGTCAAGGTGGGGCACAACCTGAAATTCGACCACCAGTTCCTGCACGCCCTTTACGGCGTCTCGCTCTCGCCCGTCTTCGACACGATGCTCGCGGCCCAGGTCCTCTCCGGCGGCAACTACGCGGCGTCTTACTCGCTGGAGGCCGTGGCCGAACGCTACCTGGACGAGTCGCTCGACAAATCCGAGCAGAGGAGCGACTGGTCGGGTGAGTTGAGCGGGGCCCAGCTCGAGTACGCCGCCCGCGACGCCAGGATACTATTGCCCCTGCGGGAGCGGCTCGCGGGGGCGCTCGAGGAGGAAGAGCTGGGCAGGATCTCGAGCATAGAGTTCGAAGCCGTAGCGACGATAGCGGAGATGGAGCTCGCCGGCGTAAAGCTCGACGTAGCCCGCTGGGGGGAGCTGGAGGTGGCGGTGCGCGAGCGGCGCGACAAGGCCGCCGAGCGCCTGGAGTCCTTCTTCCCGCCGCCAGAAGGGGTGCTGCCGCTCGAAGGGCTTGGGCCCAGGCTCAACCTGAACAGCCCGAAGCAGATCACCGACGCCTTCGGTACTCTAGGCATAGAGCTCCCCGACACCAAGGTCTGGACCCTCCTCAAGGTGGACCACCCTGCGGCGAAGGCGCTGCTGGAGTACAGGGAGCTTCAGAAGAAGCTCGGCACCTACCTGGAGACCTATCCCAACTTCATAAGCCCCAAGACCGGGCGCATCCACGCGAACTTTCTGCAATGCAGGGTCCCGACGGGGAGGTTGGCCTGCGTCGCCGAGAACACGCTCATAGAGATTGCCAGGGATCAAAGCAAGAACGTTGCGGGCGTACCCATAGAGAGTGTCAAGGCCGGGGACCTGGCGTATACCTACGACGAGAACAGACGCCTGACGCTCCGCAAGGTACTGTGGGCGGGAAAGACGGGTCGCAAAGAGGTACTAAGCGTAAAGTGGCGCTCGGGGAGCCATAAACGCGAGGGTGTGCTCGAGGTGACACCCGACCATCAGGTCAGGCTGTCGAGCGGAGAGTACGTGAGGGCGGACCGGCTGAAGCCCGGAGACAGGGTATTGGCACTCGGCAGAGACGTGACAAGATGGGGCTATTCGCGTATCTACGCTACGGGTTATCCCGGACCCATGAGGGAGCACAGGTTCGTCTTCGAGGCCGCCAACGGCTATCTGCCGGAGCACGTACACCACATCGACGAGAATAAGCTCAACAACCTGCCGGAGAACCTCGTCGGCCTGACAAACTCAGAACACATAAGGCACCACGTCAACGCCAGGATGGACGCTGCCGAACGGGCCAGGCTTGCTGACATAGTGAAGAAGAGCTGGGTCAGGGATCGCGACAGTAGGATGCGCTCGTTGAAGCGAGGCGACGAGTCCAGCAACTGGCTTGGCCTCGACGGAGAGTGGATGGAACAGGTGCTGTGGGAGAATGCGGGCAAGCCCACGGCGTTCAGAGACGTACACGGTATAGACTACGCGACGGCCTGCAAGTATCTCAAGATTCACGGCATCGATTGGAAAGCGATAGCCGAGAACTTTACTACCGCTGGCGAGCTCATCGACGTATCCTTCTATGAAACGACCAAGACGAGGATGCGCGAACTCGGCTCCAACGCGGGCCTGAAAGCATCGGGCATAGGCTCCCGCAGGTGGAAGAAGATCAAAGCTAAATTCGAAGGCACGCCGGCAGCGCCGCACAACCACGAGATCCTGTCGGTCGAGCGTACGGGTAGGTACGTTCACGTCTACGACCTGGAGGTCGAAGATACCCACAACTTTATCGCCGGTGGGATCTGCGTTCATAATTGCACGGCGCCCAATATCCAGCAGATACCGCACGAGGACGAGTTCCGCTCGTGCTTCGTCGCCGAGGTTGGCAACACGCTCGTGATCTCGGACTACTCCCAGATAGAGCTTCGTATCCTGGCCGAGGTCTCTGACGACCCGGCCTTCGTCACCGCCTTCCAGCGGGGCGACGACCTCCACCGCCTGACGGCAGCGACGATGTACGGCGTTCCGATGGAGGAGGTCACCAAGGACCAGCGCTCGGACGCCAAGCGCATAAACTTCGGCCTGATGTACGGCCGCGGGGCGAGGAGCCTCTCCGCCCAGCTCGGCACGGACGAGGAGCGCGGTCGCCAGCTCATAGACGAGTACTTCGCGAACTACCCGAAGGTGCAGCGCTTCCTGCAAAGGACGGCCAACCGCGCCATGCGGGACAGGACGCTAAGAACCCTCGCCGGACGAGTACGCAAGTTCGGTAACGATCCCGTAGCCGACGACCGGGGAGCAATGCGCCGCGAGGCAATGAACTATCCCATACAAGGCTCGTCGGCCGACATCGCCAAGCTGGCCCTTGTGTACGTTCGCGAGGGCCTCGAAGGACTCGACGCCAGGCTCATAAACTCCATCCACGACGAGTTCGTCGTCGAGTGCGCCGAGGATCAGGCCAAGGAGGTCTCCGAGAAGACGCAGGCGGCGATGGTTCGGGCCGGGGAGGACATCCTCGAGAAGGTGCCCGTCGAGGTCGAGGCGACGATCTCGCGCGAGTGGAGAAAGTGAGTTTAGGCTACAGGCTTCAGGTTTCAGGTTGTACCACTGCCTCGCCCGTCGCGGACCCGCCGCTTAGCGCGCTGTCATACGAACCGGACTTCGAACGTCTCGGCGCCCTGCGGTTCGTCCACGAAGCGGACGAGGCGTTCGCCCTCGTCGCTGAGGGCGTCGCGGTTTTCCCCGGACAAGGGCTCGAACGGTTCGATCAGGAGGGTCGCAGTCTTGCCTTTTCGCTCGATCTTCCAGGCGCCGCGCACGAAGCCGTCGATGAGGAGCGTGGCCCTGACCCTGGCTGCCGAGAGGAAGACCTTCTTGCGATGCTCATCGGGAACCACACGCCCCCTTTCGACGTGGGAGAGGACGAGGTTGTCGTAGTCGGGTACGAATCGGGGTGGGGCAGGGGCGTCCCCCGAAGGCAAAGGCGCATCGGGGAGGTCGAAGAGCTCGTTTCCCTTCTCGTCGCTGAATGTACGCAGATCCGCCCTTAGCTCCTCTAAGGACTGCTTGAGTTGCATCCTGCCTGACCAGGTCTGAACATCCCTCACAGTCGCCGGGCCGAAAGCCGCGAGGTACTTGTAGTACGAGATTACGCGGGTCTTCAGGGCCGGAGGGCGACCGGCCGAGCCAGCCTCTCGGGTAGCAGGGCGCCTTTCCCGAGTAGCCCCACACGCCGCCGGAGCGGCACCTGTACGAGCGGGAGGTTGGTCCTACGGCGTAGGCGAGGGCCGCTGGTCCCTGTCGGGTTCGAGCCCGGCTAGCAGGGGACGAGGTCCGCGGCGTTGACCGCGGCCTTGGAGATCCCGTAGCTCGCTGCCGCCCCGACCAGGCGGTCAGCGAGTCCGAACCGCGGATCTCTGAGCGAACCGCCCGGCTGCGACGGGACGTAGCGACAGTGCTGCGCGCTCATCAGCGGTAAGAACGCCTGCAGAGCTCGCCAGGGCCGAAAAGGTTCCTGTTCGAGGACCGCGCGGGACGCTTCGAGGTCCGCACCCGACGCCGGCTCCGACCAGTCGGCGAAGGCGGCGGCGTTCGACGGCCCGTAGAGCGGCCGAATTCCTTCCACTACCCTGGCGGCGAGGTCCGCTCCGCTTGCGTCGCGGAGCGTCAGTACCCCGGCCCGTACGGCTAGGCCGCCCGTCGCGCCAGTCGTCCGCCGGACGGGCCATCGTCGGGGAGCGGGGGGGCGCCCAGGATCACCGTCATCCCCTGTTGCGCGAGCTGGCGCCCGACCTCGAACCCGATGCCGCGGGCACCCCCGGTAACCAGCGCCACCCCCGAAACGCTTCGCTCTTCAGCGGCCACAGGTGTCCCCTTTCGCCTCGCGATCACGCTCTACGGTCCCTTGATTCTACGGGCGGTAGGGAATCGCGCCACCCCGCTCTCGTCAACCCTCGTCGCGCCTGGCGAACAGCGAGGAGCCGGCCGCGGCGACGGTCACGAAGAAGACGGCCGCCACGGCGCGCGTCTCCAGACGTTCGCCGAGGACGATGAGGCCGGCGAGCGCGGCCACGGCGGGTTCGAGGCTCATCAGGACGCCGAAGACGCGGGCGGGGATCTTGCGCAGCGCTTCGAGCTCTATCGAGAAAGGAATCGCCGAAGAGAGCATCGCCACGCCGAAGCCGGCGAGGAGGAGCTTCGGATCTAGCAGGGCGTAGCCGGCGCCCGCAACTCCGACTGGAAACAGGACGAGCGTTCCTACGCAGAGCGCGATCACGAGCCCCGTTCCGCCCGGAAAAGCGCTCCCGGTGCGGGCGCTGAGAAGGATGTAGGAGGCCCAGAGGCATCCGGCCAGCAGCGCGAAGGCGACGCCCACGGGGTCGAGATCCATCCCCCCAGCACGCCGAGCGGGGCGAGCAGGAGGATGCCAGTGGCGGCTAGCACGACCCAGAGCAGGTCGAGAGAGCGCCGGGAGCCTGCGACGGCCACGCCGAGAGGCCCCACGAACTCCAGCGTAACGGCGACGCCAAGGGGTATGCGGTCGATGGCAAGGTAGAGCGATAAGTTCATCCCCGCGAACGTTAGCCCGAAGAGCCCAGCGACGAGATACGCGGCCCGGTCGTGCCCGCCGAGGGTCGGGCGCACCAGCGCGAACAGCACCAGCGCGGCGAACGAGATCCTCAAGAAGACCGTACCGCCGGGACCGAGGGAGTCGAAGAGGCCCTTGGCTATGGCGGCTCCGATCTGGGCGGAGACTATCGAGAGCAGTACGAGCGCCGTCGGCGGCGCGCCCCGCGAACGGGCGGAGAGGCGCGCAGCGATAGAGCGACCGTTTGGCAACGTGGTCGGGAACCTTTCCTAGTCAGGACGGCGGGCGCGGATAGTCTAGCACCGGCGTGAACCCCGTCAACGCCAGTGCCATAATGGCCCCTGAACACACAGAGGAGGACCAGGAATGACTGACGACACGCACGACGTGCAGGGCGAGGCCGAGCTCCTCAACTGGGCCTGCACGAACTGCGGCTACCGCGTAGAGGGCGAGCTGCCCGAGAAGTGCCCTGATTGCGGCGCCGACAAAGAGATGTTCGACGAGGTACCGAAACCGGGGATGTAAGTGTAAGGCATCAGGCTTCAGCAGGTACTGGCCCTGGCGTTACGGCGTCCGCGAAAACCGCGCGTTTCGCCGAGCTTCTCCCCTCGCGCGTGCGCGGCGGGGCCGCTGCAAGAACGGTCCCTACCTGAAGCCTGTAGCCTGAAACCCAAAAAGATACCTGTTGCCTGTAGCCTGAAACCTCGGTTAAGGTACGGACCATGGACATTGCAACGCTGGCACAGGTCGCCACCTCCGTGACAAATTTGCTCTTCGTGATCGTTCTTGCCGTCGGCTACTACTTCACGTGGCGGGTGAGCCAGACCACGCTGCAGGAGATGCGCGCCCAGCGCACGGCGATGGGCCGTCCGCTCGTGATAGTGCAGGAGGACTATGACAGCCTGCCCGAGCTCGACGTAGCGATCCGCAACGTCAGCGAGGGCGCGGCCAGGGACATACAATTCGAGTTCTCCGCGCCGCTAGAGAGCTCCAACGGCTTCGTGGTCTCCGACCTGCCCTACTTCAAGTACGGGCTCGACTTTTTGCCGCCGCACGGTGAGATCACCTGCTACTGGGACGAGCTGGGCTCCCTCCTGCCCTTTCTAGAATCGAAAGACCTCCAGAACGGCATCCACGTTACCGTCAGATACAGAGACCTCTCGGGCGACCTGTACCAAAGTCAGTGGAGACTAAACCCGTTCCTCTATAAAGACACCCGTCTCGTAAGGCGCAAGGGCATGGGAGACCTTGTTAATGCCGTGGAGAGACTGGAACAGAGCACCGACAAGCACTCGAGCCGGACCCTGGTACGGAACCGGCCCCCGACAAGGAATCCTGAAGCCGCGGTTCGCGACGCGAACCGCTAAAAACTCCAGTCCTGGACGAGCTGGTCCCGGAACATGTCTATATCTTCGGCTTCTCTTGAGTTCTCGAGGCGGGAGACGACCTCGGCGACCGTCGCGTTGGTCTGGGCCATGCGTTCGGCGAGGGTGCGCCCGATCTCGTAGACGAGCTTGCAGGCGGCCGGGGAGTCGTCGTCGAGCAGCTCGAGGAGCCTGTCCCTGCCCACGCCGTGGGCCTCGACCCTCGTCACGGCCTCGACGCTGGCCGCGGCGCGGGGCTCCGTAAGGAGGCCCATCTCGCCGACGACGGTCGGCGCCTCGATGGTGGCCAGGTGCTGCCTGCGGCCGGGGAGGACCGTCTTGTAGACCTCGGCTGTTCCTGAGGTGATCACGTACAAACGCTCCTCGGGGGCTCCCTCCTCGAAGATCATCATCCCCGCCTCGAAGCTTGCCGGCTCCAGGAGCTCCTCGAACTCGGCCCGCTCGTCGGCGTCGAGGTGCTTGAAGATCGGCACGTCCCCCAGGTCTGGCGTCTCTCGCATAAGAGCTTCTCCCTAAACGCTCACACGGACCAGTCCGTTATTAGCCTGTCCCGAAAGGCCTCGACGTCGGTCTCTCCCTTGCTCTCGAGCTCCCTTATGGCCTCGACGACCTCCTCGTCGAGGCGCGTGAGCCTCCTCGCCAACGTGCGGGCGATGCGATAGGAGAGCTTGAAGGCCGCCGGCCTGCCTTCTTCGACCATGCGCCTGAAGGTGTCGCGCGGGATCTTTACCGCCTCGACCTCGCTCGCGGTCCTGACCGTCGCGGATGCCCCGCTCTCTCCGAGGAGCCCCCTCTCCCCCACGACCGTCCGCCCGCGCGAGGCGTCGATCTCGGCCAATACGCGACTCCCTCCCCCCGAAAGGCTCTTCCTGACCTCGACCATGCCCGAGGCTAGCACGAACAGGCTCCCCTGCTCTTCGCCCTCCTCGATGATGTCCTCCCCCGCCCCGAAAGAGACGGGCTCAGCCACCTCCGCGAACTCTTCCCGCTCCTCCTCGGTCAAAAACTCGAAGAACCTGACCCCCTGTAACCCGTCTTCCACCTTCCTCCGTCCCCTTGTACTCTATGCCTCCGTCTCCCGATTATATGCCCACAGGTGTCCCGACGAAACGATTACTAGCGATCAGCATTTCAGCAGGTCAGCATTTCAGCTTTTCTCTTCTGGTCGATTGCCGATGGCGGAAGATTGCGGCCGACGAGGCCGCCAAAAAGAAGCGGGTGCGGCAAGAATGCCACACCCGCTCTGGGGTCTCGCCCATGTTCCGGCTATGACCCTTGTAAGCGAGTCGCGGGGACGATCCCCCGCGACTCCTGCCTTCAGCCGGTCAGCAAAAACAAGCTGAAATGCTGAAGTGCTGACCGCTGAAGTGCTCTAATCAAGCACCTGCACGTCCACGTAGTCTACGCCGGTGTAGGTCAGCCCGATCTCCTCGGCCGCCGCGGCGGAGAGGTCGATCTCCCTGCCACCAACGTAAGGTCCACGGTCCGTGACCTCAACGACCACGGAGTAGCCCCCGTAGGTCACCAGCAGGTCCGTGCCGAATGGCAGGTACGGCGAAGCCGCCGTGTACTCAGTGTAGGGCTCGAAGATGTCCCCACTCGCCGTATAATTGCCCTCCAACCCAGGCCCGTACCAGCTCGCTAGCTGAGTGTCAGCCAGGGCATCGTCCTGAACAGCGACCAGCGATACAGCGAACGCACCGGCCACTAAGAGCATCTTGAGACAAGACTTCATAGAGTCCCCCTCCAGATCGCTTGCACAACAAGCCCAAGACATTACTACGTTACAACCGAGTTACAAGGCGCTACATATCGTCTATCTAGTCTATTTGTGAACCAATTACATAAACCAGCGAAGCACACCATGTGGTACAGGCGCCCGCTACGCCAGCACGCTTCGGCCTTCGGCCTCCGCTTATCAGCACGCTGCGCCCTTCGGGCTCCGCTTGTCGGCACGCTCGGGCTAGCGCCCTTGCTTGTCAGCCCGGCGCCTCCCTCCGGTCGGCGCCTTGTCAGGAAGTCGTCTTGGGGCGCGGCCATGAGCGTAGAACCCTACCGCCAATGGCAGCGGTTCGTTGCACGCCGCAGAGCGGGGCCGAAACAAAAAGCTGAAAGCGAGCCCGGAGGGCGAAGCGTTGCTGACAAGCGAGGGCCGTAAGCCCGAGCGTGCTGACAAGGCGCCGAAGGCGCCGTGCTGACAAGCGAAGGCCGCAGGCCGAAGCGTGCTGTTACACTCGGGCAGGCGGAGAGGGAGGTCAGTTGGCTTACGAGTTTGCCAGGTATTTGAAGGTCAGGGGGGCCTGGGGTGCGGGCTGGTCGCCGGATGGGAGAAAGGTTTCGTTCCTGACGGAGATAACCGGCGTACCCCAGGTGTGGGAGATGGCGGCAGAGGGCCCCTCGTGGCCCGAGCAGTTGACGTTTTACGAGGAGCGCGTCTCGTACGCGGCGTATTCGCCGACGGAGGACGAGATGCTCTTCGGCATGGACGCGGGCGGCAACGAACGCTCGCAGCTCTTCTTGCTCAGGGACGGCGGGGTCACGGACCTCACCCGAGCCCCTGACGCCATCCACTATCCCGGAGGTTTCTCGCCCGACGGGCGGAGCATCGCCTACACGGCGACCCGCCGCAACGGGACGGACTTTGATGTCTTCGTGCAGGACCCGACCGGGGGGGAGCCGGAGACGGTCTGGGAGGTCTCCGGCTACCATACCGTGGCCGGCTGGGCGCCAGACGGGAGGGCCCTTATCGTCTCCCGCCACCACTCCAACGTGGACAATGATCTTTATCTTCTCGACCTGGCGAGTGGCGAGGCCAGGCTCCTGACCCCGCACGAGGGCGACGCGCGCTTCTCGGGCGCGAACGCGACCCCTGATGGCAGGAGCGTCTACCTGGCGACGGACCGCGACGGGGAGTTCCTGCGCCTCGCCCGGCTCGACCTCGCAGTGTTGGATCTCGTCTACCTCACCCCGGACGATTGGGACGTCGAGGGCGTCGAGCTTTCCAGGGACGGCCGGTACCTCGTCGCAAGCCGCAACGTGGACGGCTACTCGGACGTTCTGCTCTTCAACGGCAGGGGACGCAGGATGCCTGACCCGCGGATACCGGAGGGCATCGTCGGCGGCTTCGAGTTCTCCCCCGACTCCGGGCGGCTCGCATTTACACTCACCGCGCCCGAACGCAACCCCGACGTCTGGGTCCTCGACCTCGTAGAGGGCGAGGCGCGCCGCCTCACCCGCTCCTCGACCGCGGGCATCCCGCCCAGAACCTTCCGCAAGCCGCGAATCGTACGTTATCCGACCTTCGACGGGCTGGAGATACCGGCCCTCTTCCACGAGCCGGAGGGGGAGAAGGCGCCCGTAATCGTCAACGTCCACGGCGGGCCGGAGAGCCAGGCGCGTCCCGCCTTCGCCCCCGTGACGCAGTACCTGCTGAATCGGGGCTACGCAGTGTTCTCCCCCAACGTCCGTGGCTCGACGGGGTACGGCAAGGCGTATACGCACCTCGACGACATCGAATTGCGGATGGACTCAGTGAGGGATCTGGCACACGCCGCGTACTGGCTCGGGGAGCTCGGCCACGGGCGCGTCGCCGTCATGGGCGGCTCCTACGGCGGGTTTATGGTGCTCGCAGCCCTCACGGAGTACCCGGATCTCTGGGCAGCCGGCGTGGACATCGTGGGAATCGCCAACCTCGTCACGTTCCTGGAGAACACGGGCAGCTACCGCCGACGCTTGCGCGAACCAGAGTACGGCTCGCTCGAGAGAGACAGCGAGTTCCTGGAGTCAATCAGCCCCATCCACAAGGCCGAGAGCATCGCGGCCCCGCTCATGGTAGTCCACGGCAAGAACGACCCGAGGGTCCCCGTGGGGGAGGCTGAGCAGATCGTCGAGCGCGTACAGAGGAACGGCGGCACGGTCGAGTACCTCCTCTACGAGGACGAGGGCCACGGCCTCGCCAAACTGGGAAACCGGCTCGACGCATACCCCAAGATAGCCGCCTTCCTGGACGAGCATCTGGGCGTCTGATGCCAGCCCATCAGGTTGTCAGGCCCGACCTTGGACGCAGGGTGCTTGAAGTCGTACCGCAGGTGCCGCCCGATTCGCCGGAGATCTCCGGCGAGAACATCCGCCTGGGCAACGGTTCTGTGGCGGTCTCGGCCGATGCTACAGGCGACACCTACACGACCACCGTGAGTCCGGACGTCGCGTTGCGGGAGCTCCTCATCGGGCACACGGTGCCGGCGGACAAGGAGATAGCTTCCGTTACCCTCGACGGCGCCCCCGTTGCCGACTACAGAGTCCGCAGCACCAACCGCGGCAAAGAGGTTCTCGTCAAAGCCGCCCCTGATGGCGAGCACACGCTTGTCGTAGTGACTCGCTAGTAGGAGGAAAGAGGGACTCAACTCTAGCGAAGGGTTTTCGACCACGGAGAACGCCCTCGAGGTTTATTGGTGTATCTTTCCCGAAAGACACATCAATCCGGTAGGAGGCTGGTCTCTCGGGCGTTACGGGCAATTGGGATGGGCGGATAAGCCGTCGGTCTTTCGTAAGGGCGGCTGCGATGGCGGTAGCTGTCGGTGGCGGCCTTACGGCGCTCGGAGCGTGCGAGGCCGAAGGTGGGCTGGCAGAGCGCATCGAGGGCTACGGGTCTCTGGTGCCGATGGGTGCTCTGGCACTGCCACGCGGCTTCAGCTACAAGGAGATCTCTCGCCAGGGCGACCCCATGGGCGACGGCAACCTCACGCCAGGCATCTTCGATGGCATGGGCGCCTTCCCGGGACCGGACGGGAGCACCGTCCTGATCCGCAACCACGAGAACCAGCGTAGGGCGGGGGAGATTCCCGTGATGGTACCGGGGGATGATCGCTATGATCAGGACCCGACCTACGTCGCTGGCAACACCAAACTCGTCGTGGATCGGAACCTGAAGGTGATCGAGGACTTCGCCATCCTCGGTGGCACGGACAAGAACTGCGCCGGCGGACAGATGCCTTGGGGATCCTGGATCACCTGTGAGGAGGTCGTAAACCGGGGCGACACGGGCACACCGCACGGCTACATATTCGAGATCGACGCCTCCGCCGGAGGACCCGTGCAAGCGAGGCCCGTCACCGCCGCCGGACGCTTCGTGCACGAGGCCGTGGCCTGGCTCGACGGCGTCCTCTACGAGACAGAGGATCGCCGGGACGACTCGTTCTTCTATCGTTACATCCCCCAAAGGAGCAGCGGCGACCTCCAGGACACCGATGGGGTGCTTCAGGCGCTCAAGATCAAAGGCGAAGACAACGCGGTCATGGACGATTTCCCAAGGGTCGGCAAGTCCTATGAAGTCGAGTGGGTGACCATAGAAGAGCCGAATCCCGCCGACGACACTGACAGCTCGCCTCTGGCGGTGGGCGAGCAGGCCAAAGCTCAGGGCGCGGCGATCTTCGACCGCGAAGAAGGTATCTGGGTAGGAGGAGGCAAGGTCTACTTCGACTGTACGGAAGGCGGCGTGGACGACCTGGGCCAGGTCTACGAGTTCGACCCCCGAAGCCAGACCATCACGCTCATCTACGAGTCCACCGACGTGGCGACGCTCGAGAACCCGGACAACATCGTGATCATGCCAGAGACCGGTGACATCTTCCTGCAGCAGGATTCTGACGGCGATCAGTTCGTTCGCGGGCTCACCCCGGAAGGTAAGATCTACGACTTCGCCCGCACGATCACGAACGACACCGAGTTTTGCGGGGGCTGTTTCTCACCGGACGGCACGGTCTTCTTCCTCAACCAGCAGGGCGATCGCGGCGACCTCTCGGCGGGACCTCCAAACGGGAACGCGGTGACCTACGCGATCACCGGCCCCTTCCAGCGGCGTAGTAAGGCTCGCATCTAAAGCGATATGCAGAGGTATTGACCTCTGCATATCGCGCACGTCAGCACGTCAGCATTTCAGCACTTCAGCAAGAGAAAGGCTGAAATGCTGACGTGCTGACGTGCTGAAATGCTTGCAATGGGATTGGATCCCATTGCAAACGGCTCTGTAGACGAGAGTCGCCGGAGAGGGGAGCAGTCACGCTGTTCTCCGGCGTTCCGCAGGGCCACAGTGCATCTCCATTTAACCCAGAGTTTTCACGCCGTTAACCCATGGCCCAGATGCCGCTCCTATACTTTGCGCGGCATTAGAGGAGGGTTGGGCACAACCCATGAACCCGAGGAGGTCAGGTCTTTGGAAAGCGTGTGGAATGAGAGGCTGGCAAGACATCGCCGGTCGTTGGCTATTGCAATTGGCATGGCGGCGGCTGGCGTATTGGCGCTTGGCGCGGCGAGTGTCGGGCAGGCCATCGAGGCGAGAAACACGGCGGCGGACTATACGCCGGGCGAAAAGTTCACACCCCTGGCAGCTTCCTCGCCGTGCGTCGGGGCTCTCGACGACCCGTTCGTCCTGCCCTCGGGCTACGGTCAGCAAGTAGTGGCGCAGGAGCCCGATGGCGGCACCGTGGATCTCTGGGACATGAACACCCAGAACGAGTTCGGCAAGGATGCGGGCCGCTACGTCTACCGCACGCACGAGGTCGGCGCGCCTCCGGGTTCGCAGGTCTCCGTAACCGACCTTCAGACCGGTGAGACCGAGGTACTGGCACAGAGGCCCGACTGGGAGCGCTTCGACGGCATAGTGTGGACGCCTTGGGGCACGATCCTGGCCGCCGAAGAGACGGTCCGGGCGGCCGTGCGCGACCCGCAGGTCCCGAATGCCACGGCCGGGCTGGTCTACGAGTACTTTGTAGACCCCGATGACCCGAGCGAGCTCGACACCAACGACCCGCGCGACGACGTCGCCCCGTTCGACGACGGTGTCGCCGTCCGCCCGGCCCTTGGCTCCAAGTCGCACGAGGGCATGCGCTTCGATGGGCGAGGTTACCACTACGGCATCTCCGAGAGCAGCCCAGGCGGCGTCTTCCGCTTCGTGCCAGAAAGGGCGGGCGACCTCTCCGAGGGGGTCCTGCAGGCGCTGAGGACCGAGAACGGCCGCACCGGTCAGGGCACGTGGGTGACCATCCCCTCCCCGCAGGCACGCACCGACGCCCAGGCAGCGGCGACCGCACGCGGCGCCAACGGCTACAACAGGCCCGAGGATGTCGAGACCGGAGAGAGCACCGGCGTGGACGTGAACAACAGCGGAAACACCCTCTATGTCGCCATGACCGGCACGGACGAGGTTATCGCGGTGGATCTCTCCACCAGGAACCGTCCGTTCGCCTACCAGTACGTCGGCGCGGAGGCCGGAAACGCTACGCCTCCGGAGTTCGACTCGCCGGACAACCTGGCGCTCGACCGCCAGGGCAACCTCGCCATAACCGAGGACCCGGGCGGCGTCCCACCGGCCAAGATGATGGGCGATGACATCTGGATCGCCGAACCCCAGGGCGGCAGTCGCCAGGTCGCCGGGGAGGTGGCGCGCTTCGCCTCGATCAAGGACTGCATAGCCGAGCCCACGGGCGTGTACTTCGCCCTCGAAGGCACCAGCGAATTCACCGCGGGCACGCCCCGCGAGGCGCTGGTTAACGACGAGTCCCTCTTTGTCAACCGCCAGCACGCCGGACAGGGCACGGTGCTCGACCAGTTCGTGTCGATAGCCCCGACCAATTAGTAGGCCCGATCCGAGAGCAGCACAGCACCGCCGAAGCGGGAGGGTCTCAGACTCTCCCGCTTCTCCGTAAAGCCGCCGAACTTTTCCAGGATCGAGCACCATGAGCACCGGCAGGAGAAAATGATGACTCAGAATCATCCGAAAAGTACCACCTGCGCACCGCGATTCTTGATTCTCGCGCTGGCCGCCCTCCTGGCGGTCGCCGTAACGGCCTTCGCGGGCTCCGGGCTTGCGGCCCAGACCGAAGCCCCGGAGTGCGCCACCGGCGTGGACTTCCTCGGGTTCTCGGATGCGCTGAACAAGCAGACTTACGAAGGAACGAGCGTCGGTGGGTTGTCTGCGCTGACCTACGATCAACGGCGCGGCGTCTACTACAGCCTCGTTGACAACGGCCCGGCAGCCACCTCGGAGGCCCGATTCTATACGCTTCGGCTGCCGACGAGTGGCGGGACGCTCGG
Organism: uncultured Rubrobacteraceae bacterium; assembly: GCA_963840835.1. GTDB lineage: Bacteria > Actinomycetota > Rubrobacteria > Rubrobacterales > Rubrobacteraceae > Rubrobacter_D. The sequence goes on from CAWJAM010000006.1 coordinate 446,540, forward strand.
CGAGCCGCAGATCCTGGACGTGACGACTTTGAGGAAAGCTGACGGACAGCCCTTCACCGCCTCCGACTTCGACGGCGAGGGTCTCACGCTCACGCGCGACGACGAGTTGCTTGTATCCTCGGAGACGGAGCCTTCCATCCGACGCTTCGCGCTCGACGGAACCTTCCTGGAAGAGTTGCCGGTACCCCAGAAGTTCCTGGTCGCGCCGAACGGACAGGCCACCCGCAACCAGACCTTCGAGAGCCTCTCTCTGAGCCCGAACAACCGCAACCTGTTCACAGCGGTCGAAGGACCGCTGGCCTCTGATGGATCTACTACCGAAGGCGAGAACCGCATCCGCATTCTACGCTACGAGGATCGCGGTTCGGGCGGCTTCGAGCCGGTCGAGGAATTCTTCTACCTGACTGAACCGGGGCAGAGCGTAGTCGAGATCGTGGCTCTCTCGGAGAGCGAGCTGCTGGTGCTGGAGCGCGGCTTCGTCCTCGGCGAGGGGAACACCGTAAGGATCTTCCGCGTCTCGCTCGACGGGGCGGAGGACGTCTCCGACGAGCCGAGCCTCGCAGCGCCTAGCCTGGAGCCGGTGGAGAAAGAACTGCTGGTGGACATCGCCGACTGCCCGCCGGGCGATGCGACGACGCCAGGCACGCAGCCCAACCCGCTCCTGGATAACTACGAGAGCCTGGCGCTCGGGTCGCGCTTGCCTGGCGGGAGCCGGGCTCTGCTGCTCCAGAGCGACGACAACTTCAGCGCTGGCCAAGTGACGCGTGTGGTCGCGCTGGGCGTGGAGAACGAGCAACTAAGTGTGGGGAGGTAGATCGATGGCAAGGACGAACCAGATGATCCTGATGTTGGCGCTGGCCGCCGCGCTGGCTGCGGTCCTGTTGGTGGCCGTGGGGCCGGCATCGGCGGCCAAGAAGCCGCCGGAGGATGCGCCGGTGTTGAACATCGGGCACCGCGGGGCATCCGGCTATGCGCCGGAGCACACGATCCCGGCATACGACCTCGCCCTGAGGATGGGCGCTGACTACATCGAGCAGGACCTCCAGCTTACGAAGGACGGCGTGCTCGTGGCATTGCACGACGACACTCTGGATCGGACGGCACGCCCGACGGCCGAGTCTGAGCCGGGCGACTGCACGGGCCTCGTCATCGAGAAGACGCTGGCCCAGATCAAGACTTGCGACGTGGGCACGTGGTTCAACGAGACATATCCCCAGTACGCCAAGCCCGAGTACGTAGGTCTGAAGATACCGACGCTCGAAGAGGTCTTCCAGCGCTACGGCACGGGCGTCAACTACTACATCGAGACCAAGAACCCCGAGGCTGCGCCTGGCATGGAGGAGGAGCTGCTGCGCCTCATGGACGAGTACGGCCTGACGGAGCCCGCCGCCGCAAAGTGGCAGGTCCTCATCCAGTCTTTCTCGCCGCTCAGCCTGCAGAAGATCCACGCGCTCGACCCATCGCTACCCTTGATACAACTTTACTTCGGCGCGGAGAGTAGCGCGACGATACAGGCTACGCTCGACGTGGCCCGAACCTACGCCGTTGGTATCGGCCCGTCCAAGTCCGACGTCGACGCCGCGCTCGTGGAGGCCGCCCACGCCCGCTGCCTGGACATCCACCCGTACACCGTGAACGAGACGAAGGAGATGGAGGGCCTCATCGCCCTCGGCGTGGACGGCATGTTCACCAATTTCCCCGACCGCCTGGAAGCGGTGCTCGGCAAGAGCGCAGCCGGCGGAAAATCCGGCGCGAAGCTGGCGGCCGAAGCGCCTCAGCGGCCTGCCGGGCCAGACTCTAGGGGGGCCCGATGAGAGCGAGAATCCTTATCCTGACCGCGCTCGCCGCGGCGCTCCTGGCGCAGCCGGTACTGGCCCAGCCGCCGTCGGAGGAGCTGGAGACCACGCTGGAAGGAAGAGCCATCTACCCGGCGGAGCTCCGGGGGCAGGGCAGCCTGTCGGCCCCTGAGCCGTTCCCGGCCCAGCCGGTCGGGGGCTACTCGGCCCTGCTCGACGCGAAGGGCAAGAACACCTATTGGGCCATGCCAGACAACGGCTACGGCTCCAAGGCCAACTCTTCAGACTTCATCCTGCGCGTGGACCGCGTTCTGGTGGACTACGAGACCGCGAGGGGCGGCAGCGGCGAGGTCGAGGTTCTGGACTCCGTCGTGCGGGCCGAAGCCCTGCGAGGCGGGGTCTGAGTGAGGAGGTTCTCCGTGACGCCCGACGTTCGTAAACTGCTCCCGCCCTTCACGATTCTCCTGGCGTTTCTAGTAGCACTGCTTGCGGTCGCGCCGGCGCTGGCTTCGCCGAACGGCGTCGTGGTCTCCGAGCTCCGGACCCGCGGCCCCGCTGGCGGCAACGACGAGTTCGTGGAACTGTTCAACACCTCCGCCTCCAGCTTTGACATCTCCGGCTACAGGCTCCAGGGGTGCGCCTCCACCAGCGGCGCCGTCTCCGACCGCGCGACGGTTCCATCCGGCACAGTCCTGCAGCCCGGCCAGCACTACCTGTTCACCAACGCCGCGAGCGGCGGGTACTCCGGCTCCGTGCCTGGTGACCGGACTTACACGACCGGCTTCACGGACTTCGGGACCAACGCGAGTGGCCTGCGAATCGTGGACGCTTCTGGCTCGGTCGTAGATGGCGCGGGCTCCCCTGGCAGCCCGTGCCGCGAAGGAGCGGGCATCACCACGCCAACGACGAACGGCGACAGCTCCTTCGAGCGCAAGAACGGTGGCCGGCAGGACACGGACGATAACGCCGCGGACTTCGAGGGGCCGAAGGCTGGCAACCCACAGAATAGCGGTTCCGTTCCGGAGCCGCCGGAGCCCGAGATCACGCCTATACACGACGTGCAGGGTCCCGGCGCCTCATCGCCGATCACCGGGCAGACTGCGACCATCGAGGGCGTCGTGACCGGGATAGACGATGAGATCGGGGCCAGCTTCGGCGACAATAACACCATCCGCCGCTTCCCCGAAGACGCAGGCATCTTCGTCCAGGAAGAGCCCGCTGACGCCGACACGAACCCGGATACCTCCGAGGGCGTCTTCGTCGGCTTCGTCCGAGAGAGGGGCAACTACCAGCCTGGCGACGTGGTGCGCGTCAGCGGCCGGGTGGCCGAGAAATTCGGCATGACCATCCTGAGCGAGACCATCAACCAGGAGCCCGAAAAAATCGGGGGCGCGCCCGTGCCGGAGCCGATCGAGATAGACGCCGGGCGGGCCGAGGGCCAGGACCCGCAAGCCCGCCCGTACTACGAGACGCTCGAGGGCATGCGCGTGCGCCTCGCCACCGGCACCGCCAACTCCGGCGGGACCAACAAGTTCGGCGAGCTGTTCATGACGCCAGGTACGCAGCAGGACCGCGTCTTCCGCACCGACACCGAGCCAGCCCTCATAGCCACCGACGCCGACGCGGGCGCGGGCGACCCGGACAACCCATACCGCGACCCGGACGGCTCGACCACCGAGGTCGAAGCCGACCTCTTCGACACGGTTACCGGCGCGACGGGCCCGATGCTCTTCGCCTTCGAGAACTACCGCATAATGGTGCAGCCTGGAGAGCTTCCGGCCGTCGCCGATACCGGCGTCGCCTATCCCTACGACGAGCTCGAGCCTTCGGGGCGCAAGCAGTTCCGCGTGGCCTCGTTCAACGTCGAGAACTACTTCTCCGTCGGGGGCCAGCTCGACGGCGGGACCGTGAGCCAGGAGGAGTTCGACGAGAAGACCGCCCGCCTCACCGACGCCATAAACAACCGGCTGAAGCGCCCCGAGGTCATCGCCGTACAGGAAGTCCAGGACCTTGCGACCCTCCAGGCACTCGCCAACTCCGCGGGCGGATACACCGCCTATTTGGAGGAGGGCAACGACTCTCGCGGCATAGATGTTGGCTTTCTCGTCAAGGAAGGGGTGAAGGTCGAGGGCGTGGCGCAGTACGGCAAGACGGCCGCCGCGCCGGAGGGCCTCGACTGTTCCGACGTGGAAGGCGGCCTCTTCGACCGTCCGCCGCTCGCAATTGGGGTACAAACTGGAAGTTTCGGAGGGTTCACGATCTTCTCCAACCACTTCGCCTCGAAGGCCGCCCCCGACGCGTGCCGCGAGGCGCAGGCCGCCTTCGTCCGCGACCGGGTCGCGGAGCTCGAGACCGCCGGCAAGCGTTCCATTGTAGCCGGAGACCTCAACGCCTTCGAGAACGAGTCGGCGCTCACGACACTCCAGGACGGCACGACGACGCTGGACAATCTGTGGGACGAAGCGCCGGAGCAGGAGCGATACAGCTTCGCCTTCCAGGGCAGGCTCCAGACCCTGGACCATGTTCTCGTTACCGACGGCCTCCAGAGTAAGGTCGGTGACTTCCGTTACGCCCACTTCGACAACGACTACCACGGGCGCGAGGATCCCACCGACGGCCACCACGTCTCGGACCACGATCCACCGGTCCTCACGCTCTCCAAGTAGGAGATCCATTAACGGCCCGCCCGGCGCGATCCGGACGGGCCGATGTTTTACCAAGAGTTTACCGGCGTTGAACATTGCGAACGGCGGTTCCTGCTAGCCTATGAGCGGCGGAGGAGGATCCGCTATTTTTGGAGGAACGACGATCGAGATCCGGAGGTCTTGAATGACGGCAGTTAGATTACGTTCGGTCGGCCTAGTGGTCGCGCTGTGTGTGGCATTGATGCTCGCGGTGGTCTCCATCTGGGCCGCGAGCGCGCAGTCGAAGCCCACCCCCGAGGACCGCACGGCCAACATCCAGCTCCTCGGCGTCAACGACTTCCACGGCAACCTGGAGCCACCGGCCACGAGGGTGGGCGGCCGCCCCGTCGGCGGGGCCGCCTACCTGGACACGTACCTGGACGAGTACGAGGCGAAGAACCCAGGGCGCACCATCAGGGTTCACGCCGGCGACATGGTCGGGGCCTCGCCGCTCATCTCCAGCTACTTCCACGACGAGCCGACCGTCTACGCCATGAACAATATGGAGTTCGACGTGGGCACATTGGGCAACCACGAGTTCGACGAGGGCGGCGAGGAGATGCTGCGCCTCATCAACGGCGGGCAGCGCGACGACGGCCTGCAGTTCAAGGAAGGACCCGACGGCCAGCCCATCAACACCTCGGACCCGAACTTCCCCGGCGCGGATTTCCCGTACATAGCGGCCAACACCATTCTCAAGAGCTCAGGCCAGACGGTGTTGCCGCCGACCCAGGTGGTCGAGCGCGACGGCGTGAGGGTCGGGTTCATCGGGGTCACCACGGAGGACACCCCGAACATCGTGGTGCCTGACGCGATGGAGCCATTCAGGATCACGGACATCTCCGAGACCGTGAACCGGCAGGCCAGGCAGCTTCAGGACCGGGGCGTCAAGGCCATCGTGGTGCTCGCCCACGCCGGTGGGCAGTACAAGAGCCCCACGGAGGCGACCGGTGAGATCATCGACGAGACAGCCGAGATGAACAGGTTCGTGGACGTGGTCGTAGCTGGCCACTCCCACTCCTTCCTGAACAACCGGGTGAACGGCAAGCTCATCATCGAGGCCTTCAGCTTCGGGACGGCCTTCGACCAGGTGAACATGAAGGTGGACCGCAGGACCGGCGAGGTGATCGAGTCCTCCGGCGAGGTGGTCACCACCTACAACGACGAGGCGGCCGGCGTGGCGCCCGACCCGGAGACGGCAGCCCTCGTAGACAGCTACGACGAACAGATAACCACGATAGAGAACAGGGTGGTCGGCAACGCCGCCACGACCATCACGCGCACCGCTGACGCCGACGGGGAGAGCGCGCTAGGCGACCTCATAGCCGACGCCCAGCGCGAGTACGCGGAAGCCCAGATCGCCTTCATGAACCCAGGCGGCATCAGGGCTGACATCCAGGCTGGCGAGGTCACCTACGGGGAGCTGTTCACCGTCCAGCCCTTCGACAACCAGGTGGTCAGGATGGAGCTTACGGGGGACCAGATCTACCGCCTCCTCGAACAGCAGTTCAGGGCTGACGGCAGCAGCCGTATCCTCCAGATCAGCGGCATCAAGGTCACCTACAACGCCTCCAACCCGGTGGGGCAGAGGATCACGGGCGTAACCCTCACCGACGGTACCCTGATCGACCGCAACGATACCCAGACAACCTACACCGTGGCGGCCAACAGCTTCATCGCGACCGGCGGCGACGGGTTCACGGTCTTCAAGGAGGCGAGCGCGACCCAGGAGACCCTGGGCAGCGACCTTGACGCGCTGGAGGCATACGTCGGCGGCCAGGAGTCCTTCGGAATCCCCGCGGACTTCGGGCAGAGGTTGACCAGGCAGGGGTAGGCTTCGGCTTTCGGGCGCGTCTTTCGGGACGCGCCCGTCCCTTTGCCGCTGGCGGGGTCGATTGGCACATTTAACCCAGATTTTCGCACCAGTTAACCCACTGGGCCATCCCCGTCCTTACACTTACCGTCGCAATGAGGGAGGGACATCGCGTCACTGAAAGAGAGGAGAGACTTTGCGCAAGAGCTACCTGACAACGGTCCTGATGCTGGTCCTCGTGGCCGCCTTCGCGTCCACCGCCGCCTTCGCCGAACCGAAGGCGAAATCCGGCAGTAGGGCGTTCGAGATCGGCCTGATCGGGGACATCCCCTACAACGCCTTGCAAGAGGAGCAGACGGCCCGGTTGTTCCAGGAGCTCGACGGCGAGAAGCTGGCCTTCATCACCCACGACGGCGACATAAAGAGCGGCTCCTCCGCCTGCACCGACGACGTGTACCAGAGGGAGTTCCGGCGCTTCGAGGGCTCGAACAACCCGCTCGTGTACACGCCTGGCGACAACGAGTGGACCGACTGCCACCGCCCCCCGAACCCCACGCCCGAAGAGGCCGACCCACTGAACCGCCTGGATCTCGTGCGGAGCACGTTCTTCGCCGACGGCGACTCGCTGGGTGAGAGGGAGATGCCTCTGCAGCGCCAGAGCGCAGAGTACCCGGAGAACGCCCGCTGGAGCCGGGGTGGCGTGACCTTCGCCACGCTGCACGTTGTTGGATCCAACAACAACCGCCCCACAACCCTGCCTGACGGCACGGTCGTGGGCAACGAGGCCGAGTACGAGGCCCGCAACGCCGCCAACATCGCCTGGATGCGGGAGACGTTTGACGCGGCGAAGGCGAACGGCAGTCCTGGCGTGATGCTCGTGATCCAGGCCAACCCCTTCGAGGAGGACGTCGCCACGCCCTCGGGCTTCACGGAGTTCAAGGCGGCACTCGAAGAAGAAGTCACCGCCTTCGACGGGCCGGTCGTGCTCGTCCACGGCGACAGCCACACGTTCCGCATAGACAAGCCGGTGATCTCCGAGACCCGTCCCCCGAACTTCACCCGGGTCGAGACTTTCGGCAGCCCTGACGTACACTGGGTGCGCGCGACGGTCGACCCCCGCGACGAGGAGGTCTTCTCCTTCGAGCCGGAGATCATCGAGGAGAACGTAGTAGCGCCGTAGACCGGGGAGAGGAGACCACCATGAGCCTTCGCAAGAGTGCGCTATGCGTCCTGATCGCGCTCGCGCTCGGCGCGCTTGGCCTGACGTCCGCGCTGGCGCCAGACTTCGCCAACGCCGCGCCGCAAAGTCCGGACGGTGGTCTGCCGCTCGGCGCGCCCGGCCTGAAAGAGACCAGGACCACGGAGCGGATCGCGCCAGGCGTCACCTACACAAAGATAGAGCGGGGCCGGCAGTCCGGACAGGACTTCTATACCGTTGACGTAGCTTTCACGGCCGACCGCGCATCCGCGGAGGAGATCGCCGCCAGGCTGGAGGCCGGTGGCTACGAGCCCGTGATCGTCGAGGTCGCCGACCGCGCCCCCGACGACCCGGCAAGCGGGCCCCTCGGATACCTCGTCCGCGTGGGCTCCTTCGCCAGGCAGGCCAAGGCCGATGCCCTGCTCGCCGAGCTGACCGCAGGAGGGCTACACGGGCCTCCGCACCGTGTATACCGGTGAGGACGGTGGGGAGACCACGGGCCCGTGGGTGGTCCACGTCCTGCGGGTCGACCCGGATCGCTACGCCGGCACGCTAGAGCCGGAGCTGGCGACGGAGATCGTGCCTGAGCGGGAGCTTCTGACCTCCATCTCCGCCCGCACGGACGCCCTGGCCGCCATAAACGGCGGGTACTTCGTGATAGGTGAGGCCGACGGCACGCCGGGTGACCTCGCCGGCATCTCCGTGCTCGAAGGAGACCTCGTCAGCGAGGCCGTGGACGGCCGCACGAGCCTCGTCCTCCCCGAAGGCGACGGCGAGGGCGCCGACGTAGCCGCGCTCTCTGACACCACATTCGCCACCTCATCCGATGGCGCGACGCGCCTCGTGGACGGCAAGAACCGCAAACTGGGTCTGATCCGGGGCTGCGGCGGCGAGGGCGGCGACGCGCCGACGGAGGCCCCGAAGCACGACTTCACCTGCACGGACGAGAGCGAGCTGATCCACTTCACTCCCATCTTCGGCGCGAGTACAGAGCCCGGCGACGGAGCCGAAGCCGTCATCGACGCCTCCGGCCGGGTGACGGAGCTGCGCGAGATACGCGGCGGCCCCATACCGGCCGACGGCTCCGTGCTATCCGGGACCGGCGAGGGCGCCGACTGGCTGCGCGCCCACGCGCAACCGGGCCAGACCGTCCGCGTCTCCGAGGTCGTCTCCGGCGACGGCGCGACGCTCGACGGCGGGACGGGCGTCGTCAACGGTGGTCCGCGGCTCGTGGAGGGTGGGGCGGTCGAGATCACCGCCTTCGCCGAGGGCTTCGTCTACCCGGAGAACCCGGAGTTCTACTACCGCTTCGGCGAGCGCCGCAACCCGCGCACCCTCGCCGGAGTCACGCGGGGCGGAGACCTGCTCCTCGTCGCCGTGGACGGCCGTAGGCCCGGCTACAGCGTGGGGGCGAGCTTCGAAGAGAGCGCGGCCATCATGGACGTCCTCGGATCGCGGGAGGCCGTCAACCTCGACGGCGGCGGCTCCACGGGCATGACGTTGGGCCAGCGGCTCGTGACGCGTCCTTCCGACCCGACCGGCGAGAGGGCCATAGGCGACGCGGTAGTGGTGCTTCGTTAACCTTCGGTAGCCAGTGGTCACGTGTCGAAGATAAGAGCGGTCCTCGAACCCGGCGCCGCGAAAAGCTGTAAGCTGACGGTTGACCGCTGACGGCTACAGGAACCGGAGCTCCCATGGAATACACGAAGTACCTACTCGACGAGAAGGCTATCCCAGAGAGCTGGTACAACCTTGTGCCCGACCTGCCTTTTCAGTTGGAGCCGCCCCTCAATCCTGCCACGATGGAGCCCGTGGGGCCCGAGGCGTTCGCCCCGATCTTCCCCCAGGCCATCATCGAGCAGGAGGTGACGCGGGACTCGTACGTTCCGATCCCCGAAGAGGTGCGGGAGATCTACAGTCTCTGGCGCCCGACGCCGCTCTTCCGCGCCCGCCGCCTGGAGAAGCTGCTCGACACCCCGGCCCACATCTTCTACAAGTACGAGGGCGTCAGCCCGTCGGGCAGCCACAAGCCGAACACCGCCGTCCCGCAGGCCTACTACAACCGCGAGGAGGGCGTCAGGCGCCTGGCCACCGAGACCGGGGCCGGCCAGTGGGGCTCTTCCGTGGCCTTCGCCTGCGGCGTGATGGACCTCGATTGCACGGTCTACATGGTTCGCGTCAGCTACGACCAGAAACCCTACAGGCGCATCATGATGGAGACCTACGGCGCCGAGGTCTACGCCAGCCCGACGGACCTCACGCAGGCAGGCCGCAACATCCTGGAGGAGCACCCCGACTCGCCTGGATCTCTGGGCATCGCCATCAGCGAGGCGATCGAGGACGCGGTAGGGAACGACGACGCGAAGTACTCGCTAGGTAGCGTGCTCAACCACGTGCTGTTGCACCAGACCGTGATCGGGCAGGAAGCATTACAGCAGATGGAGCTCGCCGGCGAGTACCCGGACGTGGTGGTCGGCTGCGTGGGCGGGGGCTCGAACTTCGGCGGGGTCGCCTTCCCCTTCATCCGCGAGAACCTGAAAAACGGGAAGGACACGCGAATCGTGGCCGTCGAGCCAGCCTCGTGCCCGACGCTCACCAAGGGCCGCTACACCTACGATTTCGGCGACACCGCGGGCACCACACCGATGATGAAGATGTACACGCTCGGGCACTCGTTCGTCCCGAGCGGCATCCACGCCGGTGGCCTGCGCTACCACGGCGAATCCCCCATAGTCTCTGCGCTCGCGCACGAGGGACTCATCGAGGCCCGCGCCTACGCCCAGAACCCCACCTTCGAGGCCGGGGTGACGTTCGCCAGGACGGAGGGCATCGTGCCCGCGCCAGAGGTGACGCACGCGATCAAAGCCACCATAGACCTGGCTCTCGAAGCTAGAGAGGCCGGAGAAGAGAAGACCATCCTCTTCAACTTCTGCGGGCACGGCCACTTCGACTTCTCGGCCTACCAACAGTACCTCGCAGGAGAACTGGTCGACCTCGAACACTCGGACGAAGAGATAGAGGCCGCCGTCGCGGGCATTCCGGGTTGAAGAGGTTTCAGGCTACAGGCACAGGCATCAGGTATGAGGGTAAGGTTCACGGCTACAGCGGTACGGTGTAAGGGCGGTTCGCGAACCGCCCAACGACGACCCGAGACGTCACGTTACAGGTATCGGGGTAGGGTTTACGGCGCCTACCAGCGAGACAGGGGATTTCACCCTTCCGGGTCGCCGACGCCAAGGGTGCAGCGGTTGCCTGAGAGGGGGGCTAGTTCGGAGGCCTTGAACTCGTCTACGAACTGTTCGAGGCGTGGGTCGTTTGCGCCGTTCAATTCTAGCTGGACCCTCCAGGAGGTGACGGTTACGGGCGCGTCCTGGCCTGGATACGGGCTGACTATGACGTAGTTTTCTTTGCCGTAGGGGCGTAGGGATTCTATTTGCTGTTGTGGCAGGTCGGGGCGGTGGGTGATCCAGACCACGCCGTGGTCCATGCTGTGGACGGCGTGCCTGTCTTGTATGGACTTCTGGTAGAAGCCGCAATTCTGCCACAGCGGGGCGTGGTTTCCGTTGGTGGGCGGTTCTCTGTCGTACTCGATGGGGCCCTCTACGGTGCGGTTGGTGGTGGCCGGGTAGACCTCGATTCCCTTCGGCGGGTTCGTGGGCAGCGGTTGTGGCGCGTCGGGCTTCTCTCCGTCGGCCGGGAGCATGTTGGTGATCTCGCGCTTCCCCAACTCGGCCCTGGCAAGCTCGGCCGCCTCCCCGGAGGGGCCGGACTTCCCTACAGTGGTCTCTTCGACAACGCTCTTCTCTGACGAAGCGGCGCTTGTGGCCTCCCGTTTCCCTGAATCGTTGGAGGAGCCTTCCGAAGGCTGCCCTCCGCATGCAGCCGCGAGCAACAATATGATGCCGAGCAGGACCACGAGGGCGGGCTTCTTTCCGTTGAGACTCTCTCCAAACTCTCTTCTCAGGCTCTCGGCGCTCAAGGATACGACCTTCCTGTTTGTTTAACGCAAGGGTTTCTACGAAACTGAAGATACTATGGATCTTGCCGCGAGGTTGTCCTCGACCGACCAGGGCCCGGGGCAGCTCATCGTGGAGCCGATGTGCAGGAGGTTTGGGCCATGCATCATTGGGTACTATTGCTGTGTGAGGACGTACCTTCGAGGAGGAGGTAGGGACTGATGGTCAGCGTAGCCTGACAAAGAGCACTCTGTCAGTTCGAGTCCACGGCATAACATCGTCGCACAGACCGTAGAAGCTCGAAGATCAGCGCATTAATGCTTCGCACAATCAGGAGGTTCTGCCAATGGAACCGTCTATCCTCTCACTTCTTCCGCCGTTGTCGCGATCGGTCTGGCTATCGCCACCAGACGAATACTGCTGTCGCTGGGGATCGGGATCGTCCTCGGAGCGCTGATGTACAGCCAGTGGGATATCCTCGCCAGCGTCTCTCTTATCGCCGAGGTGGCGGGAGGCCTGATCATCGCCGAAGGCGCCATCGCAGAGGAGATGTACATCCTCGCATTCGTTGTGATGCTCGGAATACTGACGTCCTTCATATACATCTCTGGCGGACTCCTGGCCTTCTCCGAATGGGCGATCACGAAGGTTCGTACACGCTTCCAGGCGCAGCTGGTCCCTTACGTCCTTGGGCTCGTCATCTCCGGCTCCTCGACGGTGGCCCTGACCCGCTCCTCGGTCACGTTCCGCTCCACCATATCTTCGAGCGCGTGAGGCAGGAACGTAAACCGCCCGGGCTCACGACGGTCTCCTTCGGTCTGGTTTTGATCTCCCCGATCCATTCTGGCTCCAGTGCCACAGCAGGCTTCCCTGGCTATGCTTCGACGCGATCCGGTTGGTTGCCTGTCCGTGGCTGGTTATCTACTCTCCTCCCACTCCAGCGACCAGTCGGGACCTGGGGGTTGCTCCCAGCGCCAGATCAGGTCTCGCCCCTCCTTCTCACGGCGCAATCCCTTTCGTCGGATCAAGGTCCTCAAGAATTCCAGACGTTCCGTCATGTACCCGTCCGTGTCGTAGAAGACCACACCGTCCAGGGCGATGTCCAGGTACAGGTCAGGCAGACCCGCCGTGAACTCCTCAGGCGTCTTTGCCAACAGGCTAGCCTCCCCACGATGGAGAGGTGGCACCATTTTCTTGAGCCTGAAAGAGCGCTCCAACGTCCGCTTTGGCAGGTCGCGGGCTACAACCAGAAAGTCCCAGTCGCTGCCCTCGCGTGCCTCGCCGCGCGCCCTGGAACCGAACAACACGGCGGCCACTAGTTCATCGCCCAGCCCCTCTCTCAACCCCGATACGATGCTTTCCGGTATATCCAACCCTGTGAGCGCCACTTCCTACACACCCCTATGACGTGCAGGCTCAGCCCTGGCCTCCGGCGCCACGAGGGGTTTCCCCATCGGGGCGACTTCCACCTCGCGTGATTCGTCCCACTTCCACCGTCCACTAACGGAGACCTGCGGCATCATCTGGTGAACCATCTCCTCGCCCCGCGTCATCGCCACCAGGGCCATCCCGAGGCGAATCGGGGTCATCTCGCCTGTCGCGTCCAACAGGACCTCTTCGCGCCCGTAGTCCATTCCTTCGAGTTCCGATAGCAGATTCTCGAAGCGCGAGAAGGAGTTCCCGATCACTGGCGTGCCTTCCCGCACCATCAATCCTGACTCCCAGACGCAGTTGACGTGCGACCACATCACTTCGTAGCCTCCCGAACGTTTCCTCTCCGCCTTACTCCTGACGGGCATCAAATAAGGATGGGCCTGTTTCGGCATGGAGCCGAGCTCGATCATCGGCAAAGCTCCGAGCGACTGAGTTGTTGCCGAGGCAGTAGCGGGCGACAGAGCCGAGATGTTCGGCACACCTTCGTAAGGAAATTGAAGAACGCTTTTCTTGGCAAATGGGGAGACCCTTCCCACGACCCTTTCCCACAGTTGCTCAAGGTACTCTTTCCCGCCAAGTACGAAGAACTCTAGCGTTTCGCAGAGATATTCCTCCACCATTGCCGGTTTCTTGCCAGCGGATTGCACCCCGGCGGGCGGCGCCCAGAGTGGACCGTCGTAGCTCATGTCAGTAGTTCCAACGTGTGCCCGGAAGTGGGGCCTCGAGAGCCACCCTCCGGCAGGATAGCCGCCTATAGAGACTAGTCTCGATTTCGCATCTCGCGCACGGCCGCCGATCCGCTGTAGCCAGAACCTTCCAATCGGCGCCGTGTGTCATCTTGTAGTTGGATAGCCCGTTGGACTTCTGGGCGGGTGGAGATGTCTCCCTTCTTGCGCTCTGGCAGCCGGTGGAGATAGCGAAGCTCCAGTTCCTCGCGGATGAAATCCGGTATGCTCGTGCCGCTCTTGCCGGCACGTTTCTCCAGCTCGGCGATCAACTCTTGCGGCAGTTCCAGGGTCAGACGGGCCACGACTCCTCCCTTCGCATTGTGAACATCATCGTACATGCGTCCCTCATCTCGCGCACCATTCCTCGCAGCCTTCGCAGGAGCCTGGGTCGATCTCGTCCGCGACCATGCGTACCTCTAGTCCTTGACCTCGCGGGCTGTCTAAAGGTCCTTGAGGCTCAGCGCCCCGTCTTCGGCCGTGAGGCGGGAGAGCATCTTGCGGTCTGCTGTGATGAGGGGCATTTCGAGGGCTTGGGCCAGGGCGAGGAAATAGGCGTCGTAGACGGCGAGGTCGTGTTCCAGGCTGAGGGTTGCGGAAGTGATCAGGACGTCGAGATCGAACGGAATGATCGGGATCCCCAGACCTGGGAACAACCGGAGAGCTTGTGGTATCTCCTCGGCGGATACCAGGGGTGAATATCGTAGCGCGTTCGTTAGCTCCAGTAGCAAGATATCCGGCGCGTGGAGCAGGATCTCGGCCCGTCCATGAGCCTCCCGTAGATCCGCGGCTTTCTCGGAATCCTCTTCGCGGATGAACCACTTGACCGCGACTGAGGTGTCGAGGAGTGCGGCGCGGAACGGGTAACTCAATAGATCCTGTCTCGCATCTCCCGCACGGCCTCCGACCCACTGTACCCTGAGCCTTCGTGACGACGCCGCATCTCGTCCTGAAATTGAATGGCCTTCTTGAATTCAGGCCGATCCGAGATGTCCCCCCTACGCCCCCCGGAACGCAGATAGCTCCTGAGCGCCTCCCGCACCAACTCGCTCCTGCTCCTGTGCTCGGCTTTGGCGCGGGCGTCAACCTCTTCCAGGAACTCTTCCGGGACCGTAACCACAAAACGTGCCATGTTGATACCTTTCGTATATCGTTTGTGGTCATTGTACGCTTTTTCAAACCGAACACCACACTTCGCAGCCCTCGCAAGGGCCGGGGTCTAGCTCGTCGGCGACCATGCGCTGTTTTTCGTCCCTGATCTCGACGAACTCCATGCGCAGCTCGTCGCCCAGGGTCGTGAACTCGCGCTCTATGTGGAGGCGATCGTCTTCTATGGTCGCGTAGACGGTTACGCCCACGTCTACGCGGAATTCGTACACTGCCTCCAGCACGAGGGCGTAGCCGGCGAGGGTTAGGGGGTGAAAGTCTCTCTTTTCGTCGTTGAAGATGATGTTGAGGATGCAGGGCTCGCCGAGGTTGAGGAGGTCGGTGGAGAGGCGACGGGGCTGAGGAAGGCGCCGTCGAGCATGGCTCCGAGGGTTACGGGGAGTACCTGGGCGACGAGGGCGTCGGTCTTTATGCGGGGGAACTGGCCGAGGGTCTCGCGCAGACGGAACTCTATGGCGTCGGTCTCGTAGCTGACGAGGACGCGGGCTTCGGGGAGGTCCGGAGGTGGGAAATCCTGGATCTCCTGCATCGCTTCTTCGGTACGTCCGGCACCGCAGGCGTAGAGGATCTTTTTGGCGTGGACGGTCCAGTCGCGAAACGTATTGTGGAGCGCTCCACCCAAGAGCATCTTCTCGTTCGGCTCGGGGGTCACGTCGAGGACGCGCCTGGCGTAGACGTCGCGGCCAGTAGTGCAGTAGGCGTTTGCGACTTCGGAGAGGCCGAGGGGGACCTCGTACGGGGAGAGGAGCGGCGGGGAGGACCAGCTCCAGCCGCGCAGGGTGTCGTCCACGCCGAGCTTGCGGGCGCGTGGGATGGTCCCGCGGAGGAGGCGTTTCTTCTCTTCTGCCGTTGGCATGAACATGGGATCATCCTCCCGTGAGCACGTCGCCGCAGAAGCGGCGGTACTCGCAATCGGTGCAGCGTTTGCGGTGGGGGTCGGGCGGGGCAGGCGTTCGTTCTCGATGGAGGCGTGGAGCCCGGCCAGGATCTTCTTTACGTGGGCGCGCATGGCGCTGGTTATGGGGACCTCCGAGGGCTCTCTTCACCGGGGTGAGGTAGACGAAGGCGCGGGTTACGGTGCCGCCGAAGGTGTGCTCGGCGAGCATGGCGTAGGCGGTGAGCTGGTACTTGTGGTGAAGACCGATCCCGCGCCATCTTGTACTCGACGGGGATGACCTCGTGAGGGGTGAAGATGACCATGTCGATCTTACCCCGCAGACCCAGATTCTCGGAATAAAGATCAACCCCGAACCTGCGCTCGCCCTCCTTTATGCCGTACGCCTTGAGTGTCCGGCGGGCCTCCTTCGTTGATGTCGTCTCGTGCTCCTCCTTGCCGAGGTCCATCTTGGCCGTTACAGGACGCTCCAGCGGCAGCGTGTAGCGGTAATACGGAATCCGAGGGCAATAGACGTGCTGCCTTATATCCGTCACGGTCAGCTCAAGCGGGCTCAACGATGATCTCTTCGCCAGGGCGAGGTCGCGGGTGCAGACGGGCTGCAAACGGATATCGCCTTCCTTCTTGCCCAGAGTTTTCTTCAGTCGCAGCATCAGTTCCTCGCGGCGGTTACGGTCGATGTCGCCGGCGAAGGCCGAGTACTGGATGCGGTCCAACCCATAGTCCTTGCACCGCTCCGAGACCTTGTGCCGGATGCGGTCATTCGGGATGTCGTAGATGAGGATGACGTATCCCATTTAGGCATCAGGCATCAGGCTACAGGTTTCAGGTCTTTGCTCGGGGCTGAAACGTGCGTGGGATTTACGCGGTCGAGTAAGTAGGTTCGGCTTCAGGCCCCCGGTGCTGCGCACTTGCTGAAGCCTGATGCCTGATGCCTCCCCCATCACCAGCTCCCCACGAACGGCTTGTACACGACCCCATCCCGCACGAAGGTCGCGACGCTCCTGGCCTGGATGTGGATGACGTTCTCTAAAGTGTGCTTCCTGCCCCTATGCGTTACCTTGACGGCCAGTCTTTCGCGGACCCTCTGTGCGGTGAGCTTGCGGGTCTTCTCGTCGAGCCTCTCGCCGTCCATCCCGACCTTGAAGCCCGTCCCCAGGGTGCCGAGGATTGCCCGGTCAACGATAGGTCCCCTGAACTCCTCGATGAGATCCAGGACGAGTGAGGGCTTGCCTGGGCGGTCGGTATGGACGTAGCCGCCGAAGGGATCCAGGCCCGCTCGGGTGGCGGCCGAGAGGACGCGATTGTAGAGGATGCCGTAACCATAGTTGAGCAGGGAGTTGACCAGGTCCGTGGCGCCCCGGCCCTCACGCCCCACGAAGTCGGGGACCATCTGCTTTACTCCCTCCCAGTAGAGGGCAGCCCCTCGTCCCTCGGCGTTTAGAAGGGCGCCTCGCACCTCGTCCACGCAGTCGCCTTGTATCTCGGCGACCTGGGAAGCCAGCGTCTCTATCTTGTCCACCCGCTGGTAGAGGTAGTCGTAGACGGCGCGATCCGCACCCTTACGGTACTTTGGCGTAGTATTTGAGGTTGTTGGCCGCGCTCTTGAACTTCCCGGTCGCGAAGGCTTTGCCGAGGAGTACGCCGCGCAGGTCCCCGTAGGCCAGGAGCTGCGCCCGCCTGGTCTTGACCGTACCGCCGAGGTTGGGGGAGACGAGGCTAGCGTAGGGCGCCCCGGAGAAGCTCAAGAACTCAACAGGGATGCCGTTCTTGACGCACTCGTGGATCGCGGCCGCCGACACGGTCGCGGCCTCGGTGGAGACGATCACACGTTCTACCTCGAAGAAGGGCCGCTCGAAAACAACCTCGCCCTTCCTCTTGACCACCAGGCGCTCGCTCTTCTTGGAGACCGAGACCCCGAAACCTTCTACGAATACCTCGCCCAAAATCCTATCTGCCGGATCTATAGTCTTTACCGTCAAAAGGATTGTCCCAAAGAGTTCGGACACGGGGTGTCCGTTTCAAGGGCTGTGGTGGGATTACTCGTACTTTTTGAGGGTATCCTCGAGGAATGACGATGAGCTGTCTTTTCAGTTCGGGACCGCCGAGGACCTCGGCGTCCGGACCGAGGGCGGCGACTTCGCGCACGGTCCAGAACACCGAGGGGGTTCTACCCTCGATGATAGCGCCGCCGTCTTCCAGGCGTTCGATGGTTGCGCTGTCGTCGGGGATTATGGTCTTACCGTAGGCGGTGAATGCATTCCTGGATAGCCTGACCCTGGCTGGCTCGAAGGCGTGTCTGTGCGCCTCTGGGGCGAATTTATCCGGCAGTAGGCTGGCCTTGTGGATGCGGTTGATCCTGAACTCATTGACGCGATGCTCCTCACGTTCGTAGGCGAAGAGGCGGTGGGCACGCTGGACGTAGGCGACGCGTACGGGCTCGACGGTTCTCCAGCGTACGGAGTTGGAGCGGAGGCTAAAGTAGAGCACTCTGGCCTTCTGGGAGCGGTGGATAGCAAGGCGGAGCGTATCGATAATGTTTGGGTCCTCGGGAGGGTCGCTGGCCGAGTCGAGCGAGAACTCGATCTTGCCCGAATCCGCGAAGCGCAAGGCGCCATCTGGGATGGCTTCGCGCAACTTCTCCGCGGCGGATCTCAGATGATCGCCATACACAGGCTCTCTCTGCGCCAGGGACTCCAGCACGCTCAGGGTGGCCAGCGCCTCGTAGTCTGCCGAGCGCAATACGTAGCGGCGAGCCGGAGAGCTCGTGGCGTCTGCCACTGTGCCGCACCCCGAACCCTTCCTCTCTCATGACCTCCAGCCAGCGCCTCACCGTGCGCTCATTACGCTGCACACCAGCCTCGGAGAGAACATCGACGAGTTCGCGGGTCGACACCGGACCCTCGGAGAGAGATTTCAGCAAGACCAGAACGCCACGAACAGTCTGGAAACGCTCATCCACAACCCTCCCCTTTCGCAAACCCTGGTTACGATCTGTAACAAGCCCGAAGTCGCGTCGTCAGCGTCCTGGGCAGCAGGACGTATTCTAGCTGCAAAAGCAAGAGATCACGCCCTTCGCAAACCCCCGAGGTCTACAGACAGAAACCACGCTTGCGAAACCTGGTTGCCGAAAAGCACCCGTGCTAGCATCTTGTAAGAAGCTCTATCCCTAGAAATAGCGGACCAGAACCTTGAAAACCGCCGAAAGAGTGGCGGATAATGTCCAGAACAAAGCGTCACAAGGTCGGTCGCAGACCAACTCCCGCTAGATAGGGAACTGAAAGAATACTCGGGCTGCCGGATGAGGTTAGCGGTCGGGTCGCAGACCAACTCCCGCTAGATAGGGAACTGAAAGGCAATGTATACGAGCCGCTTGCCGCGCCGCCGAAGGTCGCAGACCAACTCCCGCTAGATAGGGAACTGAAAGCCAGCTTGCGGCGGCATGGAAAAGCCCCTCCCAAAGAAGGGGCTTAAGCTACAATGGTGTTTTAAGAGATCGCTAGCTCAACGCGGCATAGCCGACGACCCTAGTAGAGCCGCCTTCGAGTACCTCCAGATCAACAAACCCCGCAGAAGTCCCGTCGTCTTTGGGAATTTCGACATCCAGCATCCTGCCATCGTCCCACACCGTAGCGATCACCCCGCGATCGCCCCGACGGACATCCAGGGCGGGCACGTCCGGGTATCTCTACCGTATCGAGTTCGCGATATGTGGTAGTCATTTCCATGCATTGTAGCTATCTCGTAGAGAGATAGGCGGTAGTCACATGCGGACGATCCTTCTTGGGATCTAGTGCCCATCCCGTCAGTAGCGGTGCGATCCTTGGGCCTACCTCGAAGTCCGGTATGATTAGTTCCCACCTTCTGTACGTGCGGCCACCTCGCAACTGCGCCCCGATTTCCTCGATCGTTGCCCTTTCGAGTTGCTCGCGGATGAGCCGCATGGCTTTCTCCTCGTCGCCGCTTCCGAGCCCGAACACCCGCCTGAAGCCTTGGGCCTTGCCGCGGTCCACGAACAGGTATTCGGAGAACTTTCTCTGCTCTATCGTACCCCGGCGGAACCACTCGTGGTTAGGGCCACCCGGTTCGTCCGGACCCTTCATCCGGTTTCCGCCTCCGCCAGAACCTCTGTCCCCTCCGCCGGCGAGGGAACCACCGCTTCCCCAGCGACGCTCAGCGCCGCAACGAACGGCATAAGCACGTGCTTACAGAACGGGTGACGGGGGCGAGAGTGGAACATATGATAGGGATCAGCCGTGCGGACGACCGCCCACGCGCTCTACGGCACGCGCCGCGAGCCCGACGCCCTGCCGCAGCGCCACTTCGGGTGCGGCCCCAGCGATCCATGCCGCCAGGAAACCGGCGCAGAGGGCGTCCCCGGCGCCGGTGGTATCTATAGCCCGCGCCCGCGCCGCCGGCACGCGCGACCGTTTCCCGACGGCGTCCGCGTAGAGAGCTCCCTCGGCCCCGAGCTTCAGGACGACGGCCTGGTAGTGCTCGAGAAAAGCCTTCGCTATGCGCTCGGGGTCTTTGGTTCCGGCGAGCAGAGCGCCTTCTTCGAGGTTCGGGAAACAGAGGTCGGCGCCGCGGGTCCATCCGAGGAAGCGTTCGGACCCTACGCCCTCGAGCAAGGGTACTGAGGAGGGATCTACGGAGACGGTCATCCCAGACTCGCGCGCCAGGCGCAGGGCTTCGGTGGCGGTCTCCCTGCGGCTGCCGCCCGAGAAGGTGTAGCCGGACAGGTGCAGGTGTCCCGCGCTGAAGAGTGAGCCCGGGAGGTCCTCCGGGCTGAGGGACTCGCCTGCGCCGCGGTCGGTTACCATGGTCCGGTCCCCCGCTCCGTCCACGAGCACGAAGACCTTGCCAGTGGCCAGTGAAGTGTCGCGCGTCAGGTGCGTCCTCACGCCCGCCCCGTGCAGGTCCCTTTCCAGAAACTCGCCGAAGACGTCGTCGCCGACCCTCCCGACGAAGTGCGTCTCCAGGCCAGTCGCGGCCAGCCAGGTGGCGGCGTTCGCGCCTGAACCGCCGCCGATGGCTCGTATCGGGGTGAAGGTGTCGGTTCCCAGGGCCACGTCCCCGTCCACCTTCGCGAGCAAGTCGTAGAGCAGGTCACCAACCACGACGACCCGCGGGGTCTTCAACGCCTCAGGACCGTCCGCCGTCGAGATCCGAGAGCGCCGCGGCGATGCGCGCAGCCAGGCGCGCGTTATTGAGGATGATCAACTCGTTTACCCGCAGGCTCTCGCCTCTCGTCTCCGCCGTGAAGCGGTCCAGGAGGAAGGGCGTTACGTCCTTGCCGCGGACGCCGCGCTTCTTCAGTTCTTCGAGGCTCGCGCGAAGAGCACGTTCGTGGAGGTCGGGGTCGAGCTGTTCCTCTTCGGAGAGAGGGTTCGCGACCACGAGACCCGAGGTCTCGAAGCCGAGGGAAGACATGGCCTGGATCGTACGCGCCGCCTCTCTCTCGTGGTCCACGGCCCAGTCGAGAGGGCTCCCCGAGTCGGTGAGGTAGAAGCCGGGGAAGCGGAGCGTGCGGAAGCCGACGACGGGGACACCGATGGTCTCCAGGTACTCGAGGGTCGCGGGAACATCGAGGATGGACTTGACCCCGGAGCAGACCACAGCCACCGGCGTCCTTGCGAGGGCCGCGAGGTCCCCCGAGACGTCCCAGCTCTCGCGCGCCTCCCTGTGCACGCCGCCGAGGCCACCCGTGGCGAAGAGGCGAATGCCTGCGAGATTCGCGAGGTGCGCGGTGGCGGCGACCGTCGTAGCCCCGTGACTTCCCTTTGCGATGGCCACCGGAAGGTCCCTGGCGGAGAGCTTCGGGATGCCTTCCGTCGAAGCCATGAGCTCCAATTCAGTCTCATTCAAGCCCACCTTGGCCATCCCGCCTACGACGCCAATCGTTGCCGGCACGGCGCCTTCGGCGCGCACGATGTGTTCCGCTTCAAGGGCGACGGTAAGGTTGTCGGGGCGGGGCAGTCCGTGTGAAATCAAGGTCGATTCCAGCGCCACGACGGGCGCCCCTCTCTTCAGGGCCTCCCCGACGTCGGCCCTGACCTCGAAGCTCAAGCAGCCGGCTCTATGCAGCGCTCGTCGTTGTTGCGCGGGCTGTTTACGAAGCGGCTGACAGGGTAGGTCTCCAGGTCGTCGCCGGGGTAGGGGATCATGAGCTCCCCGAGCTCTTCCCTGTCCGCGTCGGGGTCGAGCCAGGCGTTGTAAGCGTCGGAGGGTAGGATCACGGGCATCCTCTCGTGGATTCCGCTCAACACGGAGTTTGCCCTGGTGGTCAGGATCGCGCAAGTGCGGAGCACCCCGTCGCCGCCCTTCTCCCAGCTCTCCCAGAGCCCGGCGAAGGCGAAGGGCCGACTGTCCTGCATACGGAAGTAGTAGGGCTGTTTGCCCCCGTTCTCGCGCTTCCACTCGTAGAAGCCGTCGGCGGCGATCAGGCACCGCTGCCCGCGGAAGGCCCTGCGAAAGGAGGGCTTCTCGGGGGCGGTCTCGCTGCGGGCGTTGATCATGCGCGCCCCGATCCCTGGGTCGTCGGCCCAGGAGGGGACGAGCCCCCACCTGAGCATCTCCAGGCGCCGCCCCGCTTCATCCTCCAAGACCGCGGCGACCTGCTGCGTCGGGGCTACGTTGTAGCTCGGGGAAATCTCCACCGCGCTGTTCAACTCAAACTCCTCGGCCAGCCTGCCGGCCGGGGTAGAAAGCGTGTACCTGCCGCACATACCTCTCACCTCTCCCAAGATTCGAAAGCCTGCCGTAATTGTACCGGGCAGACCCCAATATCTCACCGGCCGGATGCCGCCGAACCCACGCTCCCGTTCGAACCGACCCGGTGTCAGGGGTTTTCTGTCGCTCCCCGCTCGCTCCTGGCTTTCTCGAGCAGTTGCACGACTTCCGCATCCGGCGTCTGCTCGAAGTCTCTGTACCAGAAACCTATGGCCCCGAGGTCCGAGGGGGTCTTCAGGCAGATTAGCTCGTCCACCTCGGCCAGGAAGATCTTTGCCGTCTGGGCGGCGCACACGGGCGCGGCCAGGATCAGTCGTCTCGGTCTCCTCCTGCGCAGGGCCGCAACGGCGGCGCGGGCCGTCACGCCGGTTGCGAGGCCGTCGTCGACCAGGATCGTGGTCCGCCCGCCGACCTGCGGCTCGGGTCTGTCGCCCCTGAAGTAGCGAAGCCTCCGGTTTACCTCAGCGAGCTCCCTGACCGTGACCCGCTCGACGTAGTCATCGGGGATGCCGAGGCGCCGGATCACATCCCTGTTCAAGATGCGCACGCCGCCGACCGCAACGGCCCCTATACCGAACTCGGGCTGGTCAGGCGCCCCGAGCTTGCGCGAGACAAAAACGTCGAGCGGCGCATCGAGTTTGCGCGCGATCTCGTACCCCACGGGAACCCCACCCCGCGGTAAAGCGAAGACCACGGGCCGCTCATCCCTGAAACGAGACAGTTTAGCGGCCAGCTGACGACCCGCGTCCCTGCGGTCCTCGAACGGTGCGGAGCGGAAGATCCTCATGGCATCAACGCAGGCTCCGCCAGAACGGCGCCAGTGCCTCACGACTCTTCTCGACCTGCCTTACCCCACCCGCATACTCCCACTCAGGGGCTTCCTCTCCGGCCCCGCGCATGGTAGCCGCGATGCTCTCGCTCAGGGCGCCGAGATTATAGCCCCCTTCCAGGACGAAGGCGGGGGGCGCGGCATGCTCCTCGCGGGAGAGGTCCGTGATCAGGGCGGCGAAGCGCCCGAAAGAGCCGGTCTCTAGCGCCATGCCCCCGAGCAGGTCGTCCTCGTGGGCGTCGAAGCCGGCGGAGACCAGGATCAGGCCAGGACCGAACTCGCGCAACACCGGCAGGAAGACCCCGGCGAAGACCGCCGCGAAGAGGTCCTCACCCGAGCCTGCCGGGAGCGGCACGTTGGCCGTGAAGCCGAGCCCGTCTCCCTCTCCCACCTCTCCGGCCTGGCCCGTTCCAGGGTAGAAGGGGCTCTGGTGCACGGAGAGGTAGAGCACCCGGTCGTCACCGTAGAAGATGTCCTGGGTGCCGTTCCCGTGGTGCACATCCCAGTCGAGGATGGCGACCTTCTCCAGACCTCTCGAGAGGGCGTGACCAGCGGCGACGGCGGCGTGGTTCGTGAGACAGAACCCCATCCCGTAGTCCCTCCCCGCGTGGTGGCCGGGGGGACGGGCGACAGCGAAGGCCGTTTCGCCCGCGAGGGCGCTCTCGACGGCCGAGCAGGCCGCCCCGCTCGCGTGCGAGGCCGCCTCCCAGGAACCCGCGCCTACGGCGGTGTCCGGGCTGACGTAGCCAACTCCGGCCGCGGACATCTCCCGCACGGCTTCCAGGTAGGCCGGGTCGTGGACGGTGGCAAGGGCCTGCTCATCCGCGGGATCGCACGGGCGCCGCTCTACGGGTACGCCGCTTCGCTCCGCCTCTTCGACCCCGGCGAGGGCCGCGGGAAACCTCTCGGGGGACTCTACGGCGGCCAGGGCGTTGACGTGCCGCTCCGAGGCCGGGTCACTGTAGACGTGCAAGCCTTTCACGCTCCCGGGTCGGGATTCCATCGTCCTCTCTTACTATGCTACTATGCCAGCATCTCGGGTGGGACCTCTGGGGACAGAAGGTTGCCATGGAAAGTGGGGCAGGTCGCGAGCGGAGCGTTTCGAGGCTCAACGTCCTCATAGCCGTAACGGCCGCGATCATCGGCCTTATCTACGGTTACGACCTCGGCTCCCCTGCGACTTTCACCCTGCTCGGCATCTTGCTCTTTACCGTCGGCTTCAACTTCGGCTACGGGTCGCTGGTCTGGGTCTACGCCTCGGAGAGCTTCCCCGTGCGGCTGCGCACCCAGGGCGGATCGGCCATGCTGACCGCGGACCTGCTCGCGAACTTCATCGTCGGTGTCGTGTTCCTTGGCGCACTTGGCGCTCTGGGCGGCTCGGTGACGTTCGGCATCTTCCTCGCCCTGGCCCTGGTCTCGTTCACCTTCGTCTACGTACTGGCACCGGAGACGAAGGGACGCCCGCTGGAGGCTATCCGTGCCTACTGGTACAACGGCGGCCGCTGGCCCGAGGAGACCGAGACGTGAGCCTCCAAACCAGACTCTGACGGCTCTACCGACACACCCGTGAAGGATCTGTCCAACCCCGAACGCTAGTACCCGATGCTATAATCGGGCGGTGATGGGTGCACGGAAACTGGGGTAATCCGAAAAGTGTTGGCAAAATACTTCGGGAACCCTCTAATCGCCCGCAAAGGTTCGTTATACGAACCACTGTGAGAGGCCGCGATCGGCCTGCTGGTCTCGGGAGCGTATGACAGCGTTGGGGATCATGGAGGATCACAACAGCTTACTTCATTCCACTGACTCTGGGAGTAGTCCAGAGCGTCATGCCATGGGAAACCGGGGCTTCGTGGCCGCTATCTGCGTTCTTGTCGCTCTGGGATGTTTGCTGTGCGCCGGGAGAGAGTCCCTGGCACAGCAGCCCACAGACGCGCCCGAGGCAAGCGCACCCGAGGCTACCGACCAGCCGGCAGATCATGGCCAATCCGGCACGCCCAAAGCCGAACCTCCGTCACAGACGCAGCCAGAGAAACCGCAATCCGAGCAGTCAAAGCCAGAGCGGCCGCAACCCGAGCAGTCGAAGCCGGTGCGTGGGAATCCGGAGGATCAGGGTCCCAGGCCGGTTCCGGACCACGAGCGACCCACACACGAGCGGCCAGTCAGCGACGGCCCAGCGGACGCATCGAACACGGATCACGGGGCGTCCGCTTCCCGGCCGGAACCGGCGAGACCGACGGCCGGGGAGCCGGTGGACAGGGGACCTTCGTCTCAGCCTACCCACCAGCGGCCCAGCGAGCAGGATGCTTCGAACCAGGGAAGGCCCACCGAACCGCCGGGTAGGCAGACTTCCCAGCTCCACAGGCCCTCGCACGAGCCGCCGGTGCCGGAGGAGCAAGGCGGGGAGCTCGGCCCGCATAAGCCAGTAGGACCGGATGCCGTCCGTCCCCATCCGGAGCCGGTCGACCGGGGTCCCGTATCGCATCCGGAACCACAGCGTCCAACGCCGGAGTCGCAACCACCCCGGCCCGAGGGAAGCGAGAACACCGGCCGGCCGGATGGCTCGGGATCCCAGGGCCAGCACGGCGAGCCGGCGAGCCCTCCGGGAGGGGGAATCGAAAACTCGAGTGACCCGAGAGGAAACGGTTCGGTAGATCCGTCGCAGCAGTCTGGACAACCTACCGAGCATGGCACGAATGTGCCCCGAAGGATGTGGGCCGCCTGAAAACGTACGTGCGGACCCCCAAAGGGAGAGGCCGTCTACGAGAAGAGCCCTGTCTACGAGAAGACGCCCTTCTAGCGAAGAGGAGCCCGTCGAGAAGAGCCCTGTCTACGAGAAGAGCCCTGTCTACGAGGGCGTGCTGGTCGGCCCGCCGAACGGCGGGCCGACCAGCACGGGTGCGGAGCAACGCCCTGGCCACCGGCCACCGTCATGGACACCGGTCGTCAGCGAGACCGTTTCGGGCACCCGGCCCGAGGTGGAACCGTCACACCAGGTGGCCGGCACCTATGGTCCTGGTTCCGTAGCCGGTCGTGGGGTGGGGCACGTCGGCTTTGCAGGCCCTCTCTCAGCGCATCCGCCTGACCGGCGGGCCGTCGAGTCTCCACAGTCCGTCGACGCCTTGCGCAGGTTGGACGGAGATTCTACAGCTCCTGCCGTGGCACCCGGTCGCGAGCAGCGGCCGGCGCGGGATCGGGCGCGGGTAGCATCGGGGACGCCCTTCTGGTCGACCAAGTTCCTGCTCGACCCCATGTGGGACAACAGCGGGTTCCTGATCCAGCAGACCCAGGAGATGCTGCCTTCGTTGCGGGGCGGCGCACGTAACCTCCCCACCGGGATGCCCCGCGGGGGAAGCCTCACGCAGCGGGGGCCTCCACTACAGTTGCCCTCGCCCTTCTCCGGCTTCGGTATTGTGATGGGAGCCACCGCTACAGGGTCTGCATCCTCCAGCGATGGCAGCGAGCCGCTGCTCGCCGTTCTCTTCTCCTGCCTCTTCATCCTCCTCTCAAAGGACCTGTCCCGAGCCTACCGTGCTTTCCACCGGCCGGGAACGGTGCCGCGACTGGCCCTCGAACGCCCTGGCTGATCTTCCTTGCTCTGGGAGCGCTCCGCGCGCTCCCAAGATCTTGCGTTGCCCAGACGTATTGCGGAGCAAGGAGAGAACATGGACGCGTGGCAGAAGCGCAACGAACCATTTCACGACGACGACGGAGTAGAGGGGACCGCGTATCCGTTGTCACCATCGGAGGGTTCCTCCGATTCCGGTCTGTCCCACAGCCACTTTACGGCGGTAGCCTCGCGCTTCGGTATCCGCTTCAAAACGCTTAGCACCCTACTCTACATAGCTGGCGCCCTGGCCATGCTGTTGTTCGTCCATGGCGGATGGTTCGAGCTCGCGGATGAAGACGTGCGGGCACTCGACCGCGTGGTGATTGCGGGCGGGGTGCTTGTGGGGTCTATATGGTACTTTCCCTGGCACCGCTTCGGAAGCAACGTTCTGCTCGTCCCCGTCTCCGCCGCCCTTGCCCTGATAACACTCGCCGTATACTTCTCCGGCGGCTGGCAGAGCCCGCTCTCCGTCTTCTACCTCTTTGTGGTGGTCTTCTGCGCCAGCTACTTCTCCGCGGGGGTCGCCGCGCTCGGCGTGGCCCTCACGCTGCTCGCCGGCCTGAGCCCGCAGCTCTACGCTCCGGATCAGGCACGGCTGGTGGGATATCTGATCATCCAGGCACCCGTCTTCGGCGGGCTCGTTCTGGCTTGCAGGTACGCCATGTGGGAACGTGAGAGCTCGCGGTCCGAACGCGACTCCCAGAGGATCAGGGACCTCGAAGAGCGCCTGTGGCACGAGGCCTCGCTCGACTCGCTCACGGGCCTCTACAATCGGGGTCGTTTCGAGGCGCGGTTCAAGGATGAGTTCGAGAGGGCGCGGCACACCGGCGAGCGATTCATGGTGCTCTTCGTGGACGTAGACGATTTCAAGCGGGTCAACGACAACCACGGGCACCGCACGGGAGACGAGGCCTTGAAGTTGATCGCCGGAATATTGCGGTCCTGCTCCAGGCGCATGGACGTGGTCGCGCGTCACGGGGGAGACGAGTTCATGGTGATGCTGCCGGGGGCCTCGCTACCCGAAGCCCACCGTTTCTTCGACCGGATGAGGGGACAAGTTGTCGAACGCTCCAGGAGCGCGTTGGGCTTGGACCTCCGAATCAGCGCCGGGGCCGTCCAAGGTCCAGGCCCCGTCGAGGATCCCGCGGTACTCCTGGATGCCGCCGACGAAGCCATGTACAGGGCCAAGCGGCACGGAAAGAACCGCGTGTTCGCCGCCCTTTCCCTGGCCTCCGCCGAGCGTCGCCGGCGGGAGCGTTCACAGGAGGAGGAGTAATCATGCGAACCGCCATCGATGCGTGGATGGAGGTACGCCTGGAGGACGGAACGCTGCGCACCAGCGACACGGGCGGATTCCAGGATACGAACCCTGGCCTACAGACCCTGCTCGCGTTCGTAAACCGGTGTGAGGAGGAAGCCCGAAGCGCGGGGGAAGCGCGCGCCGAACGTAGATCCAAAACCGAGTTCGAGCCTGGAGGTCGCGAATGAGAGAGATAGACAAGTGCTACGCGCCAGGGGCCGAAAAACCGGGCATAGGGCATCTCTTGGAGCACGCGAGACTAAAGCGGGGCGTGTCCCTGGAGGAGGCCGAGAGGGCCACCCTGATCCGCAAGGACTACCTGGAGAGGCTCGAGAGCGACGACCACTCCACGATGCCTGAGCCCATCTACGTGCGGGGTTTCGTGAAGGCGTACGCCGATTACCTTGGCCTAGACGGAGATAGATTCGCCGCGCAGGTAAGATTCTGGCAGGAGAGACGACGTAGGACGCGACGCGGTCCCCTGTGGGATGTGTAGACAAGACGCCTGCGGCGTCTTGTCTACACGCTACGCCCTTGCGGGCTCCACTTGTCAGCACGCCTGCTGCGCAGGCTTCTGGTCGCGAGATGGGGCTGCTCGTAACGAACCCTTTACCCGGATTCGTTACGGCTTGCTCGACTGCCTTGTTGCTCTGGTATTAGTACCTGGGACAGGTTTCGGGTAGTTCAGGGTTGTCTCTTTTCTCCGTAGGATCTGTCGGCCCGACGGCCGAGCCGGGAGTGCGCGCCTCGCGGGCGCGCGGGCTTTTGAGACGCGCGCGGACGGGGAGCGCCACGGCCGGGCTTCGGGTGTAGCACCCCCCTGTCACCTGGCTTTTTCGCGGCCTGGGTACGAGGATTCGGCTTGAAACCGCGCATGTCTTTGGTAGCATCCGCCGCCGTAAGTGCAAGCAAGACAATTGGAGGGGGATACATTATGCGGCAAGTTGCTGCGGCGCTGCTTTCCTGCGGCCTGTTTTCGGTCGCTCTACTGGCCGGACCGCCTGCTGAGGCACACGCCCAGGGCTATGACGCCTCGGGACAGGCGGTCGTGGACGATGCCCGGCTCTACGTCGGGACACCCTACGGCGCCTATGGCCTGGATTGCTCCGGCTTCACCTCGGCGGTGTTCGCGGATCTGGGCGTGTACCTGCCCGACTCACCGGACGCCCAGTACGCCTACGGCACGCCGTCGAACGCGAAGGCCGGCGATTTGGTGTTCTTCGACGAGGCCGGCTACGGCATCTCGCACGTCGGGATAGCCACCGGCTACGGGACGGTGATCCACGCCTCGACCTACTACGGGGCCGTCGTGGAGACGCCCATGGGATATATCCCCGGCTACGTAGGCGCCGTCGACGCGTACTAGGAATTTGGAGGTTTAAATCTGTGAAGTTGGAATTGCTCGCTCGTGCGGCACTTATTTCCAACTTCACAGTTCACCGATTCTTGATTCTCTTCGGCAACAACCAATTCCTAACTCCTAATCCCAAGTTCCAAATTCTTCCCGCAGCTCGCGCTTGAGGATCTTGCCCGCGGCGTTGCGTGGCAGGTCATCGACGAAGAAGATGTGCTTGGGGAGCTTGAAGTCGGCCAGCTTCGCACGGGCGTGTTCTTGCAGCTCTTCGCGCAGGTTCTGCGTTTCGGCGTCCTCTTTGGGTACGACCACGGCGCTTACGGCTTCGATCCACTTTTCGTCGGGAAGTCCTATGACGGCGACCTCGGAGACCGCCTCGTGGCCGAAGAGGACTTCCTCCACTTCGCTCCCCGAGACCTGGATACCGCCGGTGTTTATGACGTCCTTGACCCGGTCCACGACGTAGAGGTAGCCTTCCTCGTCGAAGTAGCCGAGGTCCCCGGAATGGAACCAGCCGCCCTCGAAGGCTTCTTCGGTCTCCTCCGGTTTCTCCCAGTAGCCGGTCATGAGGTGCGGGGAGCGGTGCACGATCTCGCCGTGCTCGCCGGGCGGGGCGTCGTTCATCTCGGGGTCTACTACCCGCGTCTCGACGAGCAGGGCGGGGCGACCGACAGAGGCCAACCTTTCCTCGGTCAGTTCGTCGGGCCGCAAGACGGTGGCTAAGGGTGAGATCTCGCTCTGCCCGTAGCAGTTGTAGAGCCTGGGGTCAGGCAGCCTCTCGCGCAGCTCCCTGAGCACGGGCACGGGCATGATCGAAGCGCCGTACTGCACCTTCAGGAGGCTGGCGAGGTCGTGCTCCTCGAAGGCCCGGTGCCGCAGGAAAGAGATCCAGACCGTCGGGGGGGCGAACATCGAGTTGATGCTTTCGTGTTCGATCAGGCCGCAGCACTCCTCCGGGTCGGGCCCAACGAGCACGAAGTTGGTGGCCCCGACCAGCAAATTAGGCAGTATGAAGACGTGCATCTGGGCCGAGTGGTATAGCGGGAGCGAGTGCAGCACGCGGTCGTCGTGGCGAAACTCCAACGCCTCGATGCAGCTTACGTATTCGGCCAGGAGCGCGCTGTGCGTCAACACGGCACCCTTGGGGGCTGAGGTCGTCCCCGAGGTGTACAGAATCTGCGCCACGTCCTCCTCGTCCAGGTCTGCCTCGGGCTCGGAGGCGTCGTTCTCGCTACTCGCCAGGCTCACGACGTCGAGGTCATCTCCATCGTAGAGCGTGCCGTGGATCGTTGCCCCGGCCTCGGCTCGCACTTCCTCGACGTTCGCCTCGAACTGCGGATCGTAGAAGAGCGCCTTCGAGCCGGATTGGTTCAGGATGTAGAGCAGCTCGTCACCGGCGAGGTGGAAGTTGACGGGGACGTGGATCAAACCAGCCCTCACGCACCCAAGCCACAGCAGAACGTAGGCGTCGGAGTTCATGCCGTAAGCGGCCACCCTGTCACCCTTTTCGAGTCCTTGTGTGAGCAGCGCGTTCGCGACCCGGTTCGCCCCGGCGTCGAGCTCCGCATAACTCCAGCGCCGCCCGCCGAAGATAAGGGCTTCCTTCTCCGGGTTGCGCGCGGAGGAGCGCCTGACGGCATCGCCGATGGTGTTGCGACGAGATCGTCTTACCGTGCGGTCTATCTCCTGCGTTCTCATCCGACGCGCTCCAATACCGTAGCTGTCGACATGCCGTGGCCAATGCACATGACCTGGAGGCCGAACTGGCCATCGGTTGCTTCGAGTCCAGCCAGCATCTTCGCCATGAGGCCGGCGCCGGTGGCTCCCAGGGGATGGCCGTGGGCTATGGCCCCGCCCCAGGGGTTTACTTTGTCCATGTCGGGTCTAAGCTCGTCGGCCCAGGAGAGGACGACCGAGGCGAAGGCTTCGTTTATCTCGATCCAGTCGAGGTCGTCGATGCCAAGCCCCGACTTCTTGAGCACCAGGCGCGTGGCTGGGATGACGCCGGTGAGCTGCATTACCGGATCCTCGCCTATGGCGACCCGGGCCAGAAAACGTGCCCTCGGCGTAAAGCCGTCGGCCTCCGCGACCTCGCGGTCCCCGACGAGCACGGCCGACGCCCCATCGGTGAGCTGGGAGGAGTTGCCCGCCGTTACGACCCCCTCCCCCTCGGGCCTGAAGACCGTCTTCAAGCTTGCCATCTTCTCGGGGTCTATATTGGGGCGGATGCCCTCGTCCACCGTGAGCTCTATCTCGTTTTCCTCGGGGTCGAGGCCTTTTGTGGGCAGGATCTCCTTGTTCTTCCCTTCGCGGGCCGCAGCGCTCGCCCGCCGGTGGCTCTCGGTGGCGAACGCGTCGAGGTCCTGGCGCGAGATCCCCCACTTCTCGGCTATTCGTTCGGCGCTCTCGCCCTGGTGGATGAGATCTTGTTTCTCTAGCAGATCCGGGTTCACGTCGAAGCCGGTCTCGCCGCCCCCGGTGTCGCTGAACATGGGCGCCCGGGTCATGCTCTCCGCACCCGAGGCAATAGCGTAGCTTATGTCCCCGGCGGCGACCGCCTGCGAGGCGAAGTGGGCGGCCTGCTGGCTGGATCCGCACATGCGGTTGAGGCTGACCGCCGGTACCGTCACGGGAAAGCCGGCGAGCATCACGCCGAGCCGCCCGATGTTCGCACCCTGCTCGCCGGCCTGGGTGACGGTGCCGTTTATGACGTCCTCGACCTTCTCGGCGTCCAGTCCAGAACGGTCCAGGAGCCCGTCGAGGGTACGCGCCAGAAGGGCGTCGGGACGCACCTCCCGAAAGGCGCCGCCTGCTCTTCCGAACGGCGTGCGCACCGCCTCCAGGATCACGGGCTCTCTCATCTCAGCCATGTTCTGCCTTCTCCTCTCGTAGAGGTTCGTCTTGCTCATCGTGCTCCGCGTTCCTCACCGCGGCGAGCGGGAGGTCGCGTTCCACCGCCCATCTCTCCCACTGTTCGGCGGTCTTCGTTCTGAAGATCCGCCGCAGGTCCTGGGAGCCCCCATCTACCCCGAGCTCCTTCAACAACCGCTCCCAGAAGTGCGGCTCGAGGGCGGCCAGCGCCACGTGGCCCTCCCCCGCCCGGTACAGCCCGTAGCCGGGATAGCCGCCACCGAGGACGCCGCCGGGCGCCGTGAGCCCCCGGTGCAGCGGCTCGGCGAAAGTGTGCGCCGCCTCCGAGAGTGCCACCTGTTCGTATCCTGCGTCTTGCCCTCGCTCCCTGGCGAACAGTAGCGAGAGGGCGACGCTCACGGCCCGCTCGGCCCCGGCCAGGTCGGCCACCAGGACGGGTGGCATCGCGGGCGGCGAGAGCGTCCCGAAGCGCGCCTGGTAGGTAAGATCGTGGCCGGGCATATCCTCGTCGGGAGGGGGATGCCCGACGATGGCGACCTGGCACAAACGCGGAAACCTGGCGTGGAGCTCGGGCCACGAGAGCCCTAGCCGCCCCAGCGCCGCTGGCCGGCTCGCCGTCAGGAGCAGGTCCGTCACTCTCAGCCGGTCCTCCAGCGAGGCGAGATCCTGCCTGTCCTTCAGGTCGAGGCGTACGACATCCTGCCCCGCACTCAGCTCCTCGTAGTAGTCTGGGCACATCCGGGCCAGCGGGTCACCACCCGGCGGCTCGACCTTGACGACGGACGCACCCATGGCGCGAAGCCTTCTCGCCGCCGCGGGACCAGGCAGGTTCACGGCGAGCGTGACGACCCGCACGCCCCGGAGTGGCAGATGCCAGGCTTCCCGATGCGGCTCCCTCATGAGGACGCGTTGCGGCACGTTGTCTTGACCGCCGACGTCTGATGCTCCTCTCTCCCGGCCAACAAACGAACGATAGTCTGGAGCCGATTGACAGGATAGGAGCCTGCGAGGATCGTGTCAATCGGGCTTTCGATCCTTACGCATACCCACCACGATTGTAAGAAGAGCGAAACCTCCCCGAGTAGGATGGACCTACCACACCGACATCCCTCGAAGGAGGTTCTATCGTGCCATGGTACTACGTGAGAAGCGCAGGTACGGATCGGTTGTCCCGAGTGCCTTTCGCGGCTGCTTATGGCACTGAGCATCGTCCTCACATGGCTGACGCTGATGGGGCTACCCGAGAGTGGTCTCTTGCCGGACCCACCCCTCTCCTGGCACCTGACCGAAGAGCAGAAAGACAAGATCGAACGAGAATGGCTCGAAGAAGTGGATGATCCCCGCGACTCCTGCGCCGGTTGGGTTAGAGTACACGCATTCTTGGGGCCGCGGGGTAAGGGATGAATGCCGCAACGCGAGTCGGGTCTCGCCCGTTGTGCACGAACGACGAGGGGTCCGGGATGGCTAGACGGTATCGACTAGCGCCTGATCCTCAGTGCTCCCTCTTTGACCGACTCGATGCGCAGCGTGTATGGTTCGGCTTCGGGATCGTCGAAACGCACGCGGATGATGTTTCGTCCGACGGCCCTCCAATACCCCGCCCTTCCCGGCACCACCCCCCGGTCGTCGGGGGCGGGCACGAACTCTTGAAACTCCCCGTTTTCCTTGATCTCGAATCCGGCCCTCGGCCAGGATGGAGGGAAGTCGAAGTCCCTCGGTCGGTAAACCTCTACTTCGTCTGTGTCTTCCTCGTGAGAGTGGGCCCAATCTTCGTAGATCTCTGGCGCCAGGTCCCCAAGCTCTATCTTCTCGGAGCGCGTAGCGCCGATCACCTCGATGCCCGCGGTCCCCATAAAGCCGGCCAGCCGGATGGAAACGGTGTATGGGGCCAGGGCGGGCAGGCCGAACCCAGGAAGGCACCCGACCGCCTCGATGCCCCAATACTCGGGCTGCCGGATGTAGGTTAGCGGTCGGAGGGAGACCTCCATGTTTAGGTACGGCTTCGTTCCCGAAACGCTCAACACCTCTTGTGGGGGAAAGATCTCCAGCGTTACGACGTCCACCTCCTCGAAGTCGATGAGCCGGCAAGCCTCGGACTGCGGCAACCCTTGGTACTCTCTTATGTCTTGCTCGTTCACCTTCTCTGACCTCCTTCCGCCTCACGGCGGGTCGTCTTGCTCCCCGGAAGCCCCTTCTCCTATCGCGGGCATGCGCTCCGGGTACCATGAGAACCGGTAGCGATGAATTGGCGATGAAACCGAGATGAATTGGCGGTCAAGCCTGGACCCTTATGGAGCCGAAGACTCCTTTTCTTACAAGTATGCTGGCCATCCTTCTCTAGAGGCATTGTGTCCACCGGAAACTGGTATCGATTCATTGGAGATTCATTCGGAATTCATCGCGGCATGATTCCATCGTTCACGAGGAGTAATAACCCCGAAGAGGAGGAGGTAGGGCTCTGTTCCACAGTAAGGCAAATGTCAACGGGGGCCTGGCGGCCAGGTAAGAAAGGAGAACTATCGTGCATATGCGCCGAAACGTATTCGCCTTTATCTCGGACGGACCGGAGATCTCGGCGTTGAGGGCCGGGGTCCGGGCTATGAAAGACAGGCCCGCGAACGATCCGCGGAGCTGGGCCTATCAGGCCGCGATCCACGGTTCCGAACAACCTCCGCCCGACGAGCTAGCCGCGAGAACCTGGAACATGTGCCAGCACGCGAGCTTTTTCTTCCTCTCCTGGCACCGGATGTACATCTACTTCTTCGAGCGCATCCTGCGGGCGGCGTCGGGAGACGACGACCTGGCGCTACCCTACTGGAACTACTCGAACCCGGGGCAGCAGGCTTTGCCCATCCCCTTCCGCGACCCGGCCGCCGAGTCCAATCCCCTCTTCGAGGCACAGCGCAACGCGGGCGTCAACCAGGGCGCGCAACTGCCGCCCGCCGCGGTCGCCATTTCGGGAACCATGGGGGTGCAAAACTTCCTGCCGGTGGGGGGCGGCCGCGTGAGCTTCGGCGGGGCCAGGATTCCGGCTCCCCAGCATTTCGCACCTCGTGCCTTCACCGGTGAGCTCGAGAACCAGCCGCACAACATCGTCCACGGCCTCGTCGGGGGAGCCGGTCTGATGGGCAATCCCAACACCGCGGCGCAGGACCCCATCTTCTGGCTGCACCACTCGAACATCGACCGACTCTGGGAGCGCTGGCTGGACCTGGGAGAAGCCCGCGCGAACCCGGTGGACGACGGCGTGTGGATGGACACAGCCTTCACCTTCTTCGACGAGGGCGGCGACGAGGTGCAGATGTCGGGGCGGGAGATCGTCGAGACAGCCCCCCAGCTAGACTACGTCTATGACGACGAGCCCGCAGGCGCCCTAGGTGCATTAAGCGCGGTGGGCGCCCTTGCACGCGCCGGCGCCGTGGAAGCCCTCGCGGGGTCGTCCGCGGCCTTCGGGTCGGCCGGAGACGAGCCGGAGCCGACGGTTATCGGGAGCACCGGGGCGGAAGGAGGGGCGGAGATCATAGAGCTAGGCGCCGAACCGACCCGGGTCGCGTTGGAGCTTGCGGGGCCGGCCGACGCGGTCGCCGCGTCAGCCGAGGCCAGCGCGGAAGGGAGGCCGGAAGCCGGGGGCAGGCTCGTGCTGGGTATCAACGGCGTCGAGTACGACGAGAACCCCGGGGTAACCTACGAGGTCTACCTCAACCTGCCCGAGGATCAGGAGCCTGACTACAGGAGCGACTACTACGTGGGCAACATAGGCTTCTTCGGGATGACGCCGCACGAAGAACACGAGGGGGGTCACGGCCACCCCGCCAACCTCAGCTTCGACGTGACGGATAACGTCCGCGCCCTCAGTGACAAAGGAGAGTGGGTCGAAGGGCAAGCCGACATCACCTTTGTCTCCCGTGGGCTGATCCCGCCGCCGAGCGAGGAGATGTCGGTCGCGGACGCAGAGGCGACGGCCGCCGCGGCCACGCCGGAGCCTTCTGGCAGCCCGCGCTTCAGGAGCGTGGAACTGATCGCCGAGTAAGAGGCAGCCTGACCGGACGTTTCGCGCAACGCCCTCGAAGGCCGCGAACGAAGGTGGAAAACCACGCAAGGGGACGCGGGGTCCCCGTACCGGGAGGTGCAGAAGATTTGCGCGGGTACATCAGGGCCAAGGACAAGCACCAGCTCCAGAACCGCCTGAGGCGAATAGAAGGCCAGGTGCGGGGCCTGCAACGCATGGTCGAGGAGGAAGCCTACTGCGTGGACATCCTTACCCAGATCTCGAGCATCGTCTCCGCCTCCGAGAAGGTCGCGCTCATCCTGCTCAAGGACCACGTCGAGCACTGCGTCAGGGAGGCCATCGAGGACGGGGAGCAGGCCGACGATAAGGTGGCGGAGCTGAGCGTCGCCGTGGAGCGGTTCCTGAGGGTCTAGGGCGGATGAGCAGCAACGACGGATAACAGGTACGCGAGGTACAACCGGAAGCACCATCACGAAAGAGGAAAACCCGCCATGAACTCTACCGTCGATCACGGTAACACCGCAGCGGACACGAGCCTGGGAGCGGTTACGCCGCTGCGAGAATTCCTCGCGACGACCGGCAGTCTCACCACAGAAGAGCGCCGCCTGATCGTCGACCAGGCCCTGCTCCTGATCGAGCAATTCTACGTTCACCTGCCGCTCAAACGGGCCATGCACGCCGTCGACCCGGTCCAACGCCTGAAGCTTCTCAGGCACCGCCTCGACACCATGCCCGAGGAGCGGCGCTTCCACGACGAAATGATCTCGATCTTCACGAGCCTGCGGGATCTTCACACCCGCTATCTGCTCCCGGCTCCCTTCGACAGCACGACGGCGAACCTTCCGCTCCGGATCGAAGAGTTCTTCGAGGGCGGCGAGCGTCGGTACCTCGTGACCGAGGTGACCTCCGGCGTCATTAACGACCCTCACTTCGAGCGCGGCGTCGTGATCACCCACTGGAACGGGGTTCCCATCGACCGGGCGGTGGAGCTCAACTCCGACAGGCAGCCGGGGAGCAACCCCGCCGCCCGCCACGCCCGAGGCGTCGACACGATAACCGCTCGCGATATGTGGGTATCCGCCCCGCCGGACGAAGATTGGGTCATCCTGAACTACGTCGCTACCGACGGCCGGAAGAGGGAGGTAAGCCTCGAGTGGCTTGTCTCCACGCCCGATCTTTCGCCCACCGCGGTGGACGCGAATTCGGCGGAGGATCCCTTCTCGCAGGCTCTGGGCATCGACATCCAGACCGAGCGTATCCGGCGAGCCCGAAAGTTGCTCTTTGCGCCTGAGGCCATGGAACTCGAACGGCAGGTCACCGCGATCTTCGAGGCCAGAGGCGGCCTCAGACCGGGAGAGGCCGTCCCGGACCCCGGTAAGGCGAACGTCAGTACCTTTCCGGACAAACTGGAGTTCCGAACGGTGGACACGGCGCACGGAGAGTTCGGCTACATAAGGATCCGGTCGTTCCACGTGGGTTACCGGGACGTCGACGGCTTCGTCGCCGAGGTCGCGCGGATCGTGCGGCTGCTCCCCCAGAACGGGCTCATCGTGGACGTGCGTGGCAACGGAGGCGGCACGATCATGGCCGGCGAGCGCCTGCTGCAGCTCTTTACCCCGAAGAAGATCGAGCCCGAACGGCTGCATTTCATCAACACTCCCCTGACGGTGGATCTCTCCATGAGCCAACCGAGCCTGGAGGTCTGGAGACAATCCGTAACGCAGGCGGTCGAGACGGGAGCGGCCTTCTCGGACGGCTTCCCCTTCTCCCGCGAGGAGCCCGAGAACTGCAACCGCCTCGGCCAGCGGTACCACGGACCCGTGGCGCTCATCATCGACGGTCTGTGCTACAGCACGACCGACATCTTCGCCGCCGGTTGGCAAGACCACGCGATCGGTCCCATCCTGGGAACGCAAGAGGGCACGGGAGCGGGCGGCGCCAACGTCTGGACTCACGAGCTGCTCGGGCAGTATCTGCTCGGACCGGACTCCCCCATCCGGCCTCTACCGAAGGGAAGCGCGATGCGCGTTGCTATACGGCGCTCCACCCGGGTCGGCCCACGGTCGGGTGAACCGCTCGAGGACCTGGGCGTCAAGCCCGAGGAGATCCACCGCATGACCCGCAACGACCTGCTCAACGACAACGAGGACCTGATCTTGCGCGCGGCCGGCATCCTGGCTGGCGTGCAGCCGGTGCGGGCGCTCTCGGTCGAGGTGGACCGAACGAGCGAGCGAGAGGTGAGCCTGTCGACGACCACGGAGAACATCCCACGGCTGGACGCCTACGTCGACGGGCGGCCGCGGCTGACCCTCGACCTCGAGGATGGGCAGACGACGTTCGACCTTCAGCTGGACTCGCCAGGTCCTTTAGAGAGTGTTTTTTATATCTAGATGTCGTGTTTAAGAGTGATTTTTCTGATATTTTATATTTTTTATGTTAAGTTATCGCGTTACTGTGTTAAGATCACTACTCTCATCGCTGCGATTACTCTATAAGTAGTTATGAGCGATTCGATGAGCGTATATATATTCACATACGCCCTCTCCTTCTATACTTACGTCACCTTTCCCTACACCTTCCCTCTCCGAGTTTCATTTGTTTTGCTCTATGTGCTTTTTCGCACTACGTAGAGTTGAGTAATATCGTACTAGAGATCGTTCTTTTCCTTCCCTCCTACTCGCCCGACTTGAACCCCATAGAGCTACCCTTCTCCAAGATAAACCACCTCGTGCGCAACCACCGCCAACGCCTCCGCGACACGCACCTACAACCGATAAAACAAACACAAACAACAAACACACACAAAAAAACAAAAAAAAAAAAAAAAAAAAAAAAAAAAAAAAAAAACTCACACCCTGGAACTGCGCGGTCTCGAAGGCAAGGAGCTCGTCGCGGCCAGACGGATCGACGTGTAGCCCCGGCGAGCAGTCACGAGTGGAGTGCCGGAGCTACGGGACGAGGCGCCAGACCCGACCAGTACCTGCCTCGGCGACAACTCCTCGCTCGCCATGCATCTCGAACCGCCCAAAGTCGATTATGTAGAGAACTCCGTCGACGGGGTTGAAGCGGACGTCGATCGGTCGAGAGAGCCCTTCGAGTACTATCTCATGCAGATTCCAACCATCTGGATCGATCCGTACCAGCGTGCGCCCGACTGGTGGAGCAGCGGGGGCCGTCATTGGCGTCTCGTCGCCGAAGAGCGCGGCGAAGATCTGTCCGGCCCACTCATGTGTGGCTGCCGGTGCCACGTCGAATTTTGCGACCGCGGAGTGAGGCGGGAAGCGGAGCAATGGTCGGCGCGGGGACGGTAACTCGTCGTGGTTGGCGAGCACGAACGTCGGCGCTGGTCCCCGCTGCGGCCGGTATTTCGCGGCGGTGATGGGATCGTCGCCTATGAAGTCCGGCCATCCATACCACCCACCTTGGTGGACCTCGAAGAGCATGTCGGGGGCATTGCCCACGGGGCGGCTCCCCCGGTCGTCCGCCCCCTGATCGACGGCGAGCAGCCGCCCGTCCGGCAAGAAACCAAGCCCGTAGGCGTTCCGCAGCCCCCAGGCGACCAGCTCGAGCCCATCCCCTTCAGCGTCGCACCGCATGACCGCCGCCGTGCACGGCAGATGCGCCGCCACGCGTTGACCCGTCTCGGTCTCCGTGGCGAACGGTGCGAAAGCGCCAGTCCGCGCTCGAGCGTTCGGTTCGTCCTTCAGGGGATGCTTCGTCTCGAAGTCGATGCCAGTAAGGGTGATGTCGTAGCCTGGTAGATCGTGGGCGTGGGGCAGGCGCCGCAACCAACCTAATTCGTACGCATCCAACCCGACGACGCCGGTGTTGGTCATGGCCCCTTGGCTGAAGTAGAGCTTGCCGTCAGGCCCGAAGGTGACCATGTTCGTGTGGTAGTTACCAGGGCCGGGTAAGTCATCTACGATGATCCTTCGCTTTCCGTCCGGTTCGAGGCGGCTGATCCGTCCGGGGTGCCCGCCCTCGGAAACGTACAGACCGCCGGCATGGAACGTGAGCCCGTTGACCGGTGGCCGCAGTCCCCCGGCCAGAAGCGAACGACCGCCATGTTCCGCGACTCGCCAGATGCGGCCGCCCGGCGGCGCGCCCCCGAAGGGAAGACCCGACTCGGCGACGTACGCGACACCAGCCTCGTCGAACGTCAAGCTGGTCGGAAACGAGAATCCCTCTGCTACCAGTTCGAGCTTGCCGCTCCCGTCAGCAGAAAAAACCACAGCGCCTCAAATCATCGTGAGAAAAGGGCAATCTATCCGACCGGGCAGAGGAAGAACTTAGCATCATGGACCCCGCTTTTCCATGAGGTAGATCTCAGCCAGGTAACCGACCGCCCAGAAGATCCCTGCTACCAGCAGGACAAGACAGAACACCAGCACGCCGCTCGTCAAAGCGGCCGCGGTCGCCCCGCTCAGCGCGTAGAGCAAGGCCGGGGCCAGCGAACCAAACAACGCGGCCAACGCGGTCTGCCTCCACCCCAGAGGTGAAGTGCCGGCCATAATGGCGACGGTTTCCGCCAAGAGCGGCACCGGGCGCGTGACTACTATGGCCAACCCGCCCCAGCGACTGAGAATGTGGTCGGCTCTGGCACGCTCCTCGGGCGTCACGAGTCTGTCTAGTAGCCGTCCCCCTCGCCTACCGATCGAGAATCCAACCAACGCGGCGCCCGTGCTCCCGCCTACCGACAGAAAGGTGCCCCCGACGACGCCGAAGAGCGCGCCGTTGGCAACCATCACGACGCTTGAGGGTACAGGCAGGACCACGTCGGCCACGAGCAGGCCGGTCCCGAGCAGCGCCGTCAACGTACTCCCGCTACCCAACCATGGTGACGGATCCTTTAGGAGCGGAACGCCTATCACCTCCACCAGAAGGAAGAGGACCAGAAAGAGGCCGAAGATCCCGCCGACCATAGCGCAGTAC
This sequence comes from uncultured Rubrobacteraceae bacterium, assembly GCA_963840835.1. Classification (GTDB taxonomy): domain Bacteria; phylum Actinomycetota; class Rubrobacteria; order Rubrobacterales; family Rubrobacteraceae; genus Rubrobacter_D. Next base: position 487,845 of record CAWJAM010000006.1, read on the forward strand.
CGCTTCACGGTATTACCGTTCTGCTCCTGATAGCGTGCACACGCCGAGCTCTCTAGAACGCCGAGCTACATGGACCCTGTACAGGCCGTACCCGCCGATCACGAGCGGACCAGGGTACTCCGTCCAGGGTCCGGCGGCCTCCTACCGCCTGACAAGCCATGCAGCGGGAAGCCTGTAGATGTACACGTTGTTCCAGGCTCCCATGACGACGTGATTGCCGTAGATTGCCGGCCCGAGGGCGAACGTGGGCTCGTTGGGGTTGCCCGCCGGTATGTTCGGGGCAGACCAGAGACATTGGCCCCTGTTGGCGTCGAGCGCGTAAAGCGCCGGTTTGCTTGTCGAGACAAACACGACGTCGTTTACCACGGCCGGCGAGCTGAGACCGGCCTCGTCGGAGCCGTACATCGGCGGGTTGGTCGTCGTATACCTCGCGACACCGTCTGGTCCGACCGTGGTTGCCCAGGCATCCTGCAGGGTATCCCAGTCGAGGGCGCGCAAGAAGGGCGTCTTGTCCTGGGCGCCGATACCCACGTAGCCTCCCAGTCCGATGAACAGTCGCCCCAGACCCGGGTGCAAGGCCGGCGTCCCCATCACGCCCCACCTGTTCTCGCCGGATCCTCCGGTTGGAACCACGTCCGGAATCGGCGCGCCCCGGTCACCCGGGAGCCCGCTTCCCCCTGACCTGGGAAGAAGTTGCCGGCGGGCAATCGGGGACAGGGTGTCCGGATCCAAAAGGAAGAAGGACCCGTTCTTGCTGCCGAACGCTAGGAGACGTTGCCCGCGGCGCGTGAAAATCGTCGGAGCGCCAGGAACATCGACATCCAAATCGCCCGGCCAGTAGCTGTCTTCGGGATCGGGTTGGAAGAAACCCTTGAACTCGCCGGTATCGGCGTCCAGCGATATAAGGCCGCTGCCATACCACTCGTCGGGAAGGTCGGCTTCGAGCCCCGGAGCGGCAAGATCGTACTCCGAGTTCCCGGTACCCACGTAGATACGGTTCGAGGCTTCATCGTAGGCGCACGAAGACCAGACCGCAGAACCGGTCTCGCGAGCCGGCGGTGCATCGGCCTGGATGCTAAATCCGGCGGCCGTGGCCCACCCGGGCAACGGATCGCTGACCGCAACCGAGGCCGGGATGACATTCGGCTGGTTCTCTGAGCCCGGGGCGAGCTGATTGGTGAACTTGCTGGTGCAAAATAGCCAGACTACGTCTCCCGTGTTGGCGTCAAGGCAATAAATGAACCCGTAGGTTTCGGGATCTTCACCTTCGCCGCACCCGACGTAGACCTTCCCGTTCACCACCAGCGGTCCACTCCAGCTATCCGCATCGGGCTGGTTCACCGGCTGCTTGCGGGCGGCGCCAGGTGCCGAGAGGTCGGTCTCCCAGATCCCCGTCATGGTAGCGGCGTCGACGCAGTAGACCTTGCCGTGGATACCGGTGAAATAGACCCTGCCGCCTACGACAGCGGGGGACCCGCCTATTCCTTGATACCATCTATAGTACGCTATACCTGAGGTGCCAAACCTCCCTTCCACGGCTCCCGTGGCGAGGTCGATCTTGTAGAGGGTCCCGCCGGGTCCACCGCGCCACCTGCCCGTACCAACGTAGATCTTGCCGCCAACAATAGACGGCTTGGTGATAACCGGGCCGTCCAGGGAGACCCTGGACTGTTGGACCATGGTATGGGCGTTGGTCGACCTTATGTCGCTCCAACCCGATGCCTGACCGGTATGCCGCACGTTGTGCTGATACATCCACCAATCTCTTGAGAAGAGCCAGCGGATCAGGACATCCAGGGTGTGAGGGTCGACAAATCGCCAGACCGACAGCCCACGCAGGAATTCTGCAGATCGGCTATCGATCCCATTCCATGACTGCCGTTCCGGCGGCAGGGGCCAGGGAACCTCGCTGCCTCGAAGAGCGTCTGGTGGATAGTAGAGAACCTCCTCGGGTAGCCCTTCGAAAGGGGCCTCCAGTTCGCCGAGGCGTTCCTTGAACTCTTCCAGGGTAGCGTCTCGCGGAAGTGGAAACGCCGCGACGTGACCACCCTGTCGTAGCTTGACCTCACCTGGCAGAAAATCTCGCAAACCCGTTCCGACCTCTAGCCTCGCCACGAACTCGCGCAGCTCTTCCACTGCTTCGGCCGGCGCCTCAGAGAAGAACCGCAGAAACGGCTCGGTAAGGGATCGCATCTGCTCGGGCGAGTCTACATCCGCCAACCGTCGTTCGCGAGCCATCGACCGCAGCGCCTCCTGTAGCAGACGGTCGCGGGGAACCCCGATCGGGACGTAGGTTCCGGGACGGCGGATCTTCGTCCAGATAAACCCGAGGTTGACGTTGATGCCCGAGTGCCAGTTCGGCTGTAGCGTGCGAGACCCGTCGTCCCACCGAAAAGCGCGTACGCTGGTCACATCGACGCCAACCAGATCGCCCGGTTGGACAGGTTGGATGAGGATCGCCAACGGGAATTCCTCTGGACCTGTCACGTCGGTAGCCAGCTCGATGTCTCCCAGAGTTCCGTTCGGAACCGGATTCTCTGCACGTCGTAGGTCCAACTCGGCGGTCGGATCCTGCCCGGGCGTTGCCTGCACCAGGTACGGCTCCTGAGTGTCTCTGTCCACGTCGATCCTCCTCGACCTCGCCGGCTACGCTATCTTGCGGCACCCTGAAAGAAGCTACTCCTGCATGCCGCTCAAATGCCATCGTTTGATAACCTCGACCCCGCCGACAGGAAAATCCCGCGACCTTGGCATCTTCTGTAGTTCGTGATCCTCCATCTCGAGGCGCCTGATGATCTCCTGCGCACGATCGCTGAAAGAGTCGTAGTCGCTTATATCTAGAAACCGGACGTACCTGCCGGCCACTTCTCGTACGTGCAACCATGGATAGTAGCGATCGTGGTACGAGAACAGCGGTCGGATATCACGCTCGAAGGAGGGTTGGGAGGGAACAACGTCCGCATCGACTTTGTGCAGCACCCGAACCGCGATTTCGATCTCCTCGACGGGCGGATTGGTCCGACGCAAGGGGTTGTCGATCGCCAGGTAGACATAGCTTCCGTAATAGCGATCCCACGGAAGCTGGTCTGCCTCAAGAAGCGTCACCGGGTCGAAAACGCCGCCCGTATCGTTCAAGTTCAAAGCATGAATTACGGTGCGTACCTGGCCCTCGTCGTCCGTCATCAATTGCGGCTCATCGAATCGTGCCACAATAGGCGACCGGGGGTTTTGCTGCTGAGTCCGAAGCCGTACCTGGTGGTTTGGCGCCGGCCGATTCCGATGAAATACTTGTGCTGCCACTGCCGCCGATTCTCCCGATGCCAGGAACACTCCCCCATCAGTAAGAAGCGAGATATCCCACTCCGATTCGACCATCAGCGGCTGACTGAACGCGTTCTCCTTCACGACATCGATGCAGAGTCTCGCGTCGTCGCGCGCGATCGCTTCCGAAGGCAGAGGAAAAGTCAGCAGACCGCCGACCCGTTTCATCTCCTCGTGATCTCCAGTGAAACTCCCGACCTCGATACGACCTTCCGGGGTCTCGAAGTAGGCGTTGAAACGGTCAACCTCTCCGAGGCTCGTCGGAGTGCCGTAGTCGCGATCCAGGAAGGGGACGAAATCAAGGTAGCGCAGCGTCAACAGGCGATCTGCTTCGACAAAATCATAGGTGCCATCAATATCGGTGATTCTCATCAATGGCGTAGCGCCGGTATCGGTGAGGAAGAGTCGTTCGATTTCGGGACGATCACCGATCCGGGGATGAGCGACCAGGCGACGACCTTTTACTCGAAGTCCGCTTTCCTGGTTCAGTTCCGGTACAGAGGGCCTGATATAGCCGTATACGTCTCCCGTGAGCCTTGCCTCTTGTGGGCTCTGGGGGTTATCGAGACGGATGTAGTGATTGACATGGAAGTGAAGCTCCAGTTCGACCGCCTGGCCCAACTCTTCGGAGAACCTAGATTCATCTAAAGACTGGAGCTGTTCGACGTCCAACGCCGTATCGAAATACGCAGCGGCGGTCTCATCGCTAAATCCTAGCGGTCGGATGTTGAGCCGGAGATCGGACTGTATCGCCGTTCGGACGGACCCCCGCAGAAAGTCTCCGACCCGTAGACGCCCGCTGTAGAGCAGCGCGCAAATAGTCGATGGGGAAACATCGGGTAGGAGCCCCGCCATTTCGACAGCATGGCCGATCACTGGATCGCTCTCCGTGCTCACGGTTCCATCTTGATATGTAACCTGGGAGATCTCGACGTTCTGGAAGCGAAACTCGAAGTAACGCGCTGGGTCACATCCACAAAGCCTGAGAACTGCGTCCCTCGCCAGAGCGGGGTCGAAGGGGACCCCGGGATTCCTCGGCACGTTATTGTACTGGGGCATATGGAAGAGGAACTTCCCATGAAAGTGGGCTATCGGCGTAGCTGGCATCTCGCTCCTCTCGATGAACTTGGATCATACGTCGGGGGTATGTTCCAGGCCACGGAACACAGCAAGGATGTGATCATGGCTGTGCCTCGATCAGTCGCCGCCTCTCGAGGTCTATTTCCTTCAACTCTTCCAGCACATCGTCGCTGCCCGAGGCGTCCTCGATCTGCTCGATGAGACCGCGCGCCGCCTCGATAAGGGCGAGGTGAAGCCGCCAGCGGTCGGGATCGCGGTCGGGTAGAGCGAGGGTATAGGGTAGTTCAAACGGTAGCGCGGCAACCTGTTCCTGGGGGGAGACTTCTTCCTTCAGAGGCAGCTGTACGAGTCTCTTCGATACGCCTCTTAGCCCGGCAAGCTGCCCGGCAAGCTGCTCGCCACGCATTTCGGTAAACGCCCAGTTGACGAGGTGGCCTCGCACTGTCAGGGAACCGTTATCCTCCATGGGATCTTTGAGGTAGAGGGCATGAACTACGCTCAGGAGCAACATCCGATATCTGACGTTGGAGAGCTGGGCCCAAAGTCGAGCGAGAGGATGGGTTATGCGACCGCGTTCCAGGAGAGCGTCGCTGCTTTGCGAGATTAGGGTGTTCGGATTGGTAGGTACGGGATGGGCGGGAATCCAATCGACGGGTTCGATCGCCGCATCCGTCTCAGGGTATTCCTGGTAAATTTGTATGAAACGGTCGAAGTGGGATAGATCGGTCTCATTGGTAGGTTCCCACGAACCCTCGCCCTGCTCGCCGATATCGACCAGGGCGTTCACGGCATCAGCCCTGGACCTGAGTTCTTTTACGATTACTATACTGGAACCATGCCAATCATCCTCTTTCGCCTGAAAGCCATCGGCGGTTTCGGGAGAAAGGTCATCATCCGATAACTTGGTGGAGTCCTCGAAAATGGTGACTAGCTCAGCATACATCGGTCCAACCTGGTTTACCGTCGATCCACCAGCCGAACCGGTGGCGCGCTGAACTATCTCCCTCATTAGCTCGGCCGGTTGATCCGGCTTTTCCGGCATTTCCGCCGCTACGTACTTTGCGAGGGAGGACCTTGTAAGCGGCTCCAACTGAAAGCGAAATGGATAAAAGGTACGAAAGGGAAAGTCTTCACGCTCGAAGTTCAACGTACCACCAATGAACCGGAGGAGGTTCTGGACGGTTATCAGATGCCCCATCTCCTCCCTGGCAATACCAGCGATCATTCTACGCCAGCGCCTTGCGCGGTTTTGTGCATCTGGTGGAACGTTGGGACCCTGGAAGTTATCTTCTCCTAGCGAGTATGCAGCGTAGAGGTACTGGACCATGAGCGCGTGTTCGATCTCCGCCGCCGTATGCAGGAGGAATACCGTCCAATCCCACCACGTGAGTTCATCAGGCTTGGTGAATGCGAGATCGGCGGGACTACGCGCCAGGGGAGTCGCGGTCTCGCCGGCTGCTTCATTCGGAACCTGCGCAAGGTCATCATCGGTACCAAGAGCGGCATCTAGACCTGTCTCGATTACCGATAGAAAGCGCTCCTGCCGATGCCGCATTGATCCTCCTACCCATTGTAGCTAGCGGTCGATTCCCGATTCTGCCCAATACAACATGCCCCGATGAATTCCGGATGAATTTTGATCGGTGCCATTCGAGAATCGGTCTCCGAGGAGTCATCATGATGTCGCAATGCGAGGCATTGTCGGACACTCCTCTGTCCGATGGCTCTACCGTGGCCGCGTCGATTCTGCGTTCGATCACGAGCTGGATATGTAGCAGCGGCACGTGGAGCGTACTAACTCCCGGCGAAACGCCCGCATGTAGCTCGCTTGGCGGATTCACCACCGATTCATCGAGAATTCATCGCCGTGTGGCAATCTCACAGTAACTGCAGCGGGATACAACGGCTGGCTCCAGATCGGGGCGGAGATGAATATTCATCCGCGATAAGGAAGGATTCAAGCAGGCACATGTCAGACGGAGGGATCTATTGAAGGGAGACTCTCAATGCCGACGATATACCGCATCCACCCGGCCATCGGTATGGCGCGGGTCGGCGATAGTCCCAACGAATATTTCGTAGGGCAGGAGGCGCCTGGGTTTCCGCCTTCACTGAACCGGCCCGACTCCCCTCATGATCCAAGTGCCGGCTATAAAGACGACCAGGGCCGGATCAAGCGCCAGGGCGCACGTTTCAGGATCTATGAATATACCCTTGGCGACGCGGGCGCGCTGATACAGGCGCGAGAGATCACTGCCGCCGACGCACGGATCGAGTGGGAAGTTCACCTGGCAAACCGAAAAGCGGCCGCGCCCAACTTTCAAGCCCCGGGCCGGCGTAACGAGGGGGAAGATGAGGCGACGCTGATAATCGACGCCGGCCCGCAGGAGACCAGCGGAGCCGGGCAAGAGATGAAACGGCTCCACGGACGATTCATGGGTGTCGATGTGCCGCTTGGAGACCTCCTCACGGACGCCGCAGGAAGGCTGATCGTCCTTGGCGGCTTCGGCAAGTCGCTATCTCCTCCGGGCAGTGACCTCGTCAATTTCGCCAACAACGACGGCTGGTGCGACGACGTCTCGGATGGTCCGGTCCGGGCGACAATCAGATTGAATGGCGCCGCCGAGACCGTTGAGGCCGAACCAGCCCGGGTGATCGTCGCCCCGCCCGACTTTGCTCCGCCTATCGAGAACATGGTCACCCTATTTGACGTCGTCTACGATTTGGCTACAAGACTCCACCCCTTGCTGGCAGCCCAGGAGGATAGTCGGGCCATCTCGTTTGCTTCGGACATCTACCCTATCCTCAGGCGGCCGTCGAATCTGCACTGGGTCAGCGATGCTGCCACAATGGGTCACGGTCCGGGTGGTCCCGGCCACTTCTTGACGGACTCTCAGATGCGACTGCTATCCAGCAACGACGAGTCACCGGATTCTCCCGCGTTCAATCGGCGCAACGAAGTATTTATGCGTCTGAGGAGACCTCCGGGCCTGGGCGGAAACCGCGGAGACATGCCTCGCTTGCCGGGAGGCGATGCCCTGGTAACCCTCACGGAGGTACAGTACAGGCGGATGGAGAAGTGGGCCAATGGTGAATTCGAGGCCGATTGGACTGGCCGAGCACCGAACCCGCCGGCGCTCGATGACATCCCTATCCAGGACCAACCTGCCGCCCTTGACCGTGCCGCGCTTGAATCCTGTGCGGGTGGCGGCTTCTTTCCGGGTATAGAGGCCGGTAGACTCATGCGTGAGCCACCCACCTACGATCAAGATCAGCCATTACGCATCTCCCCGCGCCTTGCTGCCGGCGAGTTGACAGCGGGGATGGCCGTACCCTGGCAAGCCGACTTTCGTGACTGCGACGATGCGGGTTTCTCGGACTGGTGGCCGGGCCAGCGTCCGGTCGAAGTGTTTCGCGGCCAGGAGCAGTTGGATTGGGTACCATCCGGTTGGGAGTATCGCGACATGCTGGAGAAGTGGTCGCGGCTAGGGTTCGTCGTGGAGGAGGAAGGGACGGACAGATACGTCGAAGACGAACGCGCTCCCACCCTGGAAAACGAATGATGAAGCCGTCGTCGGTAACGTGCTAGTGGCTCAACCACCCGCAACCTCTATCGATTTCCAGCCTGGCGCGCGACGTCTGTGAACGAACGGTTTGATGTAGCCGTAATCGGGGGAGGCCCAACCGGAACCGCAGCGGCCATCGCTCTGGCCCGCGGCGGGCGATCGGTAGCGGTGCTCGAGCGATCCCGTTACGAGCACGCACGCATCGGAGAAGTTCTGCCACCCGTCGCCCGGTCGCCGCTCATCAAGCTGGGCGTGTGGGGCCGATTCATCACAGAGGGGCACGCATCGTCGCCTGGCATCCTCTCCGCCTGGGGACAGGACGAGCCCTACGAGAACCACTTCATCTTCAATCCTTACGGACCTGGCTGGCATCTAGACCGCAGGCGCTTTGATGCGATGCTCGCCCTGGCAGCCCGGGAGGCTGGGGCAAGCGTTTGCCAGGGAGCGCGGGTGACCTCATGCGTACCCGCCGCTTCACGCGGATGGCAGGTCGAGTTCGCTTCGAACGGCGGGCGCAACCATCTCGGAGCGTCCTTCCTGGTATATGCCACTGGGCGGGCAGGCATAGCGGCCCGCTGGCAGGGAACCAAACGGATCTCTTGCGATCGCCTCGTTGGGGTAGTGGGCTACTTTCCTGCCCGTTCGGCAGGAACAAGAGACGATCGTCAAACGTTGGTAGAAGCGACCGAAAATGGTTGGTGGTATTCGGCCCGGCTGCCGGATTCGCGGCTGGTGGTCGCCTATATGACCGATGCCGACCTGCTTCCTAAAGGGCGTATACCTGTAAGCGAGTACTGGCAGGACCAACTCGAACGGGCCCCTAACACACGTTTCAGAACGAGCGGACGGATGCCCGGAATGAGCCTCCGCTCGTTTGCGGCGAACAGTTACAGGTTGGATCGCGTTACAGGAAACAACTGGCTCGTCGCGGGCGACGCTGCTATTGCTCTCGACCCGCTCTCCTCACAAGGAATCTATCGGGCTCTAGAATCAGGGCTCCTCGCAGCAAACGCTATCGAGAGTTGCCTACTCGGCGACCCATCGGCGCTGGAGGAATATGCGCGCTGGACCCAAAGGAGCTTCGACAAATATCTGAGTATCCGGACCGTAACTTACGGTCGGGAGCAACGCTGGGCCTCCTCCCCGTTTTGGCAACGGAGACAAAACAGGTCGGATCACGCCCCTTATGGGGGTGTGCAACGATATTGACCCATCGTCGCTTTGCGAACTAAGGGATGCTAGCTCCTGGGTTCCTCGCGCCTCGCCCGCCGCCGCCGTGGCGGAGCGGAACTTCACGATTCAGAGAAAGGATTTTCGATGGTGAGGGCTTCGATCCTTTGTCCGCCCTGCAAGTCTTCGCTGTAGAGTCGGGTGCAGCCCGCGTCGAGAGCCGCCGCGACGATCAGCGAATCGTAGAAACCGTAACGGTAGCGCACCTGGACGTCGAGCGCGCGATTGTATAGTGCCGGACTCGGCGAGACCCGCCACAACGGCCTGAGTACCTCCTCCATGAAATGTCTCGCGTCCTCGGCACTCATCGGCGCCGCCACCTTGCGCGTTAGGACGTTCAAAGTCTCCTGGACGACCTGGAAGCTGATGCAGGCATTATGGTTCTGCAATGCCGAGGTCACGATCCCCTCCGCCGCGTCTCGCTTGCGCTCATCGGTTTCGTCGAACAGGTAGACGAACACGTTGGAGTCGAGGAAATCACCGCTCATTCATCTCGTCCCGCGTGAACTTGCGGCCACCGGTACGGACCCTGCCACGCAGCTCACGGACCACCGCCATGGCCCTCTCGGCTTGCTGCTCACGTCGCGCATAATCAGCAAGCCACAACCGAAACTGCTCATTCAAGGTCGTTCGCTCCGTCCGCGCCCTCTCGCGCGCCGCCTCGATCAAACCCTCGTCCGCACTCAACGTGATGTTCTTCATCGCCCAACCCTTCGATCTCTATACACTACATTAGTGTACACGATAATCGTGTACACTTGGTGATACTGGCTCGATCTATCGCGCACCCGCTGGGTGCTGATCTCGTGTGCTGCCGGTCGTCTTCCTGCGTCCATGTTCAGGGTCCCAACACGTGTGGACTTTGCACGAGGCGTCGGAGCGTTGCTAGCAAACGCCGTCCCCGTCCTGACCGCCGAGCACGTTCAAACGTGCAGATTGCCACGGATAGCCGTACAGTCTTGGTCAGGATCTTGGTCGGTTGATCGCCGCCATCTTGGCGCGCACGATGATTATCCGGGACGAAGCGGAGCCGGCACGGCCGCACAACCGCTTCACGGCCGCCCAGCGAATCCGCGCGGCACGCGGCATCCCACGTATGGTTGGTGCTCCGGCGTCCTGGCGCGTCCTTGGCAAGTCAACATTGATCTATCGTAGCGTGTCCCCCCGTAACTTTGAGGTGTCGCGGTGAATCGATAGCAGGGCTTGCCGGTAGGCCTCTCGGGCTGGCGTCCAGGAGAGAGTCACGGGTTGGCTCGTTACCGGGACAGCAGATAGCCCAGTTCTTTGAGACGCTTGCGGAAGGCCCTCTCCTTGTTGGAGGGGATGACCAGCGTGCGTCCTTCGAGTGTCTTGGCGAACTTGCCGAGGGCGGGATCTTCTAGGATCATTCGCACGAGCGCCTGCGAAAGGACCTTGATGAACAGGGCGTCGCCGGTATGACGAAAGGCCTTGCTGTTGACCCCGATCTCTTCTAGCCAGTCCGTTACCTGTTCTGGCAGTGGCCCCTCGTGACGCCCGGCGAGAAAGTCGGCCAGGTGCCGCAGATCCTCGCCAGACTCGAGGGTGCCAAGCACCGTTTGGGTGTCCAGACGGTAGTGCCCGGCATCCTCTTCGACGGCGAGCTGGTGGAGCTGATCTCGCAGGTTCGGAGTCAGGGACTCGGGGGCCTCCAGGGTGAGGGCGAACGAGGTGTCTATAGTGAAGAGCGGAGCATCGAGCCTCCGGGGGGGAGAGTACTCGGCGACCTGTCCCAGCAGGTACGCTCCCAGCGGGTTGACGCGGAAGTGGGTGAGCCCGTCGTGGAGGCTGTAGTAGGAAGAGTCGTCGCCGTCCCCGGCGTCACCGGGCGGCAGGTACAGCAAGTCCAGGACGCCGATGCTGCCGAGAGACTCCATAAGCACTGCGTTCATGTACAGGGTTTCGATCAGGGGCCGCCCCTCCCTCTCCAGGTAGTAGACGCGGCCGTAGAACGGGTGCTCTACGGAGAGGTTACTCTCGTATCCGCGGTCCAGCTCAATGTCGAACTCCCAGATCAGGAGCGCGCGGTAGAACTCATCGGTGGAGATCCAGACGCCCATGGGGCACCACGAGAGGGCCTCGATTATCGCCTCGCGACGTTCGGCGGGCGGGCTGAGATGGGTCCGCTTGGCGTTTAGCCCCTTGAGGGCCTTTATACGGTCGAGCTCGTCGAGGCTTCCGCCCGCCCAGGTCTCGAAGGCGCCGAGTAGCGCCTCCGGGTCCTGGTGTCGCAGCAACGCTTCGCCGGCGTCGGTCAACCCGCGGCGACCACGATAGTAGTGCGTAAGCCCCGATTGCCGGACAAACCAATCGAGGCCGGAGGGACGGATGGTGTCGGCTGGCCTTACGCGTTCCCCGTGGACCAGAAAGTCCCCGTCGAGAAAGTTTGCCAGCAGGTTTCCGGCCCCGGTCGGGGTCATCCGGTCGGAGTTGCTGCCACCCCTGAGCTCGTCGCGCACGTACAACCGCAGGTACGCCGCCAGGTCGTGCGGCCCGGCCTCTTCGGTGTCGGCCCGCCAGAGCGGGAAAGTCTCGCCGTCCATCTCGACCGCACCGGGCGCCTCGACGAGGCCCTCGGGCAGGAACTTCTCCGGCGGCGGCACCAGCGGCGTCAGGGGACCCATAAGCTCTCGCGGCAGTTGGCTCCGGTGGAGAAACAGATCAAGAACCGCGGGCTCGCGTCTGTACCCGAACATGATATCTTCCGCGAGATCGTAGAACACATCGCCTCCCCGGCGGCCTGGAAGGTCGCCGTACCGGGCGAGGAAGGCCTCCTCGTTGAACCTGCCGTCGCCGTGGTAAGCGGCGGCCACCGCCTTCTTCGAGAGCTCGTCCAGGCCATCCCACAGTTGCGCTAGCGAGTCCGGATGGGTGAGGCGATCGTAGAGGTAGCGTACCAGCTGCTCCTTGCGGTTCCCCTCGGGGCCCGGACCGCCCGAAACGCCGACGAGTTCCTTCAGGCGGGTGACAGTGTAGCTTTGCAACGCCTCCCGGAGCTTCACACTCCTTCCTCCTCGGTGCTCTCACTTTCTCCCAGGGCCACCTCCAGCGCCGCGTCCGAGATGGTCTTATAGGAAGGCGCGAGCAACCGCCCGAGGTCCTCGCCAACAAAGCCGGGTTGTCCCAGGCGCCGGAGCATCGAGAGCTCTACCGCGGGGGGCCGGATCTTGACGTCTACGGAGTCGAGCGCCGCCCCCGCTTCCCAGAAGCGATCCATCTCTGCTTCGAGGGAGGACGCTTCCAGTTCTACGTCCGTGCGTTCCTCCTCTCCACGCCGCGCCCGGAGGGCGGAGATCACAGCCTCGGCCGTGCGCCCGCGCAGCGTGAAAAGAAGGAAAGGGTCCTCGTCGAAGCGCTCGGCGAGGATGTAGTGTACCGCCGCGGTATGCTTGCAGACCTCGGCCGGATCGGGGCAGGTGCAACTGGTCCGCAGCTCGCCCCTTCGCGCGGGGAAGAGGCTGACCCCTGCGCCCGAGAAGGCCTCTTCGATGTCGGCAGGCATCTCCCCGGCCAGGAGCCTGGCGCTGAAGAGGGCGCGGCCCGACAGGGCGTCTATAACCCGCTCCCACTCATCCTCGCCTATGGACTCGAGCCCGATGTCCACGCGGTAGGCTTTGGAGCGCGAGCCCTGCACCCTGGCCGCCACGCCCCCCGACCGTTCCTCGATGGAGAGTACCTGACCCTGGCGAGCGTAGCGTCTACCCCGCCTGAGACGGCCCGGATCCAGGAGATGTTCCAGGGCCTCGATCCACCGCTTCGTCCACCAGTTTTCGGCGAAGTCGCCGCGCTTGCTTCTGGCCTTCAATCCACTGTCGGTGTGTAGCGGGCGGGACTCCGGATACCACTCGTGATAATGGCTCACGCTATCGCCTCGCGCCTCAGGGCGACCAACGCGCGCAGGTCCTTATCCGAGAACTCGGTCAGCCAGCTCTCGCCCGCGCCGATCACGCTCTCGGCAAGGGTCTTCTTCTGCTCGATCATCGCGTCTATCCTCTCCTCCAGCGTGCCCTCGCAGACGAACTTGTGCACCTGGACGTTCCGGCTCTGGCCGATGCGGAAGGCGCGGTCCGTGGCCTGGTCCTCGACGGCCGGGTTCCACCAACGGTCGAAGTGAAAGACGTGGTTGGCGCGGGTGAGGTTGAGGCCCGTGCCGCCGGCCTTCAAGGACAGGATGAAGATGGCCGGCCCCTCCTCGTCCTCCTGGAACCGGCGCACCATCGCCGTCCGCTTCTTTGCGGGCGTGCCGCCGTGCAAGAATTGCACCCCGGAAGCAAAACGCCCATCGAGAATGTTTTGCAGCATCTCCCCCATCTCGCGATACTGGGTGAAGATCAAAGCCCGGTCGCCGACGCTCGTGACCTCCTCCATGAGCTCCAGAAGCCGGAGAAGCTTGCCGCTGCGGCGCGCCTCCCCGGCCGACCCGGGCGCCTCGTGCAGGAACTGGGCCGGGTGGTTGCAGATCTGCTTGAGCCTGGTAAGCATGCTCAATACCAGACCCTTGCGCTGGATGCCCTCGCTGTCCGAGAGATCCGCCATCGCGTCCTGGACGACGGCTTCGTACAGGCTGGCCTGCTCCTCCCCCAGCCGACAGTACACTTTGCTCTCCTGCTTTTCGGGCAGGTCCCTTATCACCCTGGGGTCGGTCTTCAGGCGCCGCAAGACCAGCGGCGAGGTCAACCTGCGCAGGCGATCTCCGGCCTCCTCGTCGCCCTCGCGCTCTATGGGCAGCGCGAAGCTGCGGCGGAACTCCTTGCGGGAGCCCAGGTAGCCCGGGTTCAGGAAGCGCATGATCGACCACAGCTCCCCCAGGCGGTTCTCGACCGGCGTACCGGTGAGCGCCATCCTGAAGCCGGCAGGCAGCCCGTATACGAGCTTCGTCTGTTTTGCCTCGGGGTTCTTGATGTTCTGCGCCTCATCGAGGATCACGCCGCGCCAGTCCACGCTCTGCAGGAGCCGGGCGTCCTGCCTGACCAGCGCGTAGCTGGTCACGACCAGATCCGTATGCTCCAGCTCCTCGGCGAACTCCTCTGCTCGCGTCCGGTCCGGTCCCTGGTGGGCCAGAACGCGCAGGCCGGGGGTGAAGCGTTCGGCCTCCTTTTGCCAGTTGCTGACGACGGAGGTAGGACAAATGAGTAGCACAGGTGCCTCGAGCAAACCCCGTTCCTGGTCCCGGCTGAGCAGGGAGAGGGCCTCTATGGTCTTACCGAGGCCCATGTCGTCGGCGAGGCAGGCGCCGAGCCCGGCGTTCCGCAGGAACTCCAGCCAGGAGTAGCCTATCTGCTGGTACGGGCGCAACTCGGCGCGGAGGTCCGTCGGGACCGGCAAGGATTCCAGCGTACGCCCGCCGCTTACGCGGTCGAACCACTCGGCCAGGCCGCCCTCGAAGTCCACTTCTTCGACCGTGAGGCCCTCGGTCTCTTCGACGCCGCCGGTCCCCAGCCGCAGGGCCTCGAGAACCGAGATCTCACTCTCCGTCTCTTGCCTGGAGAAGAACCGCAGGGCAGCCTCGACCTGCTCTGGATCGAGCCGGACCCACTCGCCCCGAAACCGCACCAGGGGCGACTTGTGCGCGACGAGCGTCTCGAACTCCTCCTTGCTCAAGCGCTCGCCGCCGAGGGCCAACTCCCAACGGTAGTTCAGCAGCCCTTCCAAGCCCATCATGCCCTGGGCCACCCCGTCAGAGTCCGACGACTTCGGCGAGACGCGCGCCCGCAGCCCCAGACGGGCGCCGGAACGGCTCCACCAGGGCGGGACCAGCACGCCGAAGCCGCTCTCCTCCAGCAAGGGCGCGCAGTCGCGCAGGAAGCGGAAAGCCTCTTCGCCGGAGAGCTCCACCTCCGAAGGGCTGGAGCCCTCCAGCGCGCGCTCCAGCGGCCCGAAGAACCGGGCGGCGTAGCCGAGCCCGGCGAGAAGCTTCTCCCTGGGCTCGGTGAGGCGCCTGAGCCCCAGAGAAGCTTCTCCGGCACGCCAGATATCCCCGGCGCCGACGAGGAGGCTCGGGTCGTCCTGGGCCTGCAGCAGGAAATCCAACAACCAGGGCTCCCCCTCACGTTCAGGCGCGGATAGCCGCAGGGCCACCCGGAAATACTCGTCTCCGGCGAGCCTCAGATTGCGTAGCCAGAGGTGGTGGCTGCGCTGCAAGCTTTCGGCCTGCGCCTCCGAGCCGGCGATGGGTCGTGGCGGGCCGAACAGCGCCCGCGCCCAGCGCAGGCCCGGATCCGACCCCGGCCAGGAGCCGTCTTGTGCGGAGTTGACTCGCAACGGTCCCGGCGCCGAGGTCCACGCCCGGGCCAGCGCGTCGCAGGTCTGCCCGAGAAAATCCCGGAGCAACGTTTCGGGGGCGGCATCCTCCCCGTCCAGCGCCCGGCATACAGGCGGCATGGCCTGGGCAAGTTGGGCGACGCGGTGGGCATCGAGGTGCGGAAGCCACCGGGCGTAGAGCCTGCCGTCGACCCGCTCGAGACCGGGGATAAGCCTCTGCCCCACCAGTGCTTCCAACACTAGCTGGGCCGCCCGCTGCCAGTAGCGCGTCGAATCGCCGAGCCGGACGTCAGACGGTACACGCTCATCCTCAAGCCACTCCATAAGGATCTGGACGGCTTCGGTCGGAGCGAGCCTCAAGGCCTGGACGCGCCAGGAACGCAGGGCTACCTTTCTCCTACCGCTAGTGCCGTCCACCGAAGGGAACGGCCCCCTGGCATTTCCAGGCAATAACACCCCGAGGGTCTCGGCTTCGCCAGGGTTCCCTTCGAGCCGGGAGCCCAGGACGCCGGCGTCCGCGCAGAATGGGTGGTCTTGCGGGGCGCCCGACTTTACCCGCTTCGCCGGCAGTGACTCAGCCCAGAATAGCGCCTCGCCATCCCCGGCCGGGACGCTGGCGGGTCGCCAGTGGACGTGAACGACATACACCATGGCGGCTCCAGTTTACCCCCTCTCCGTCTCGGACCCAGGATCTCAAAGCGACGATTAACCCTCAAGGAGCGAACAGACGCTCGAACGCCTCTTCCGCGGCCCGACGGCCTTCCTCGGTGAGCACCACCGACTTCGCCTTGCTCTTGGGGTCAGAGATGAGGTCCTTCTCGTAGAGGCGGTCGGTGGCTTCCCACGGCATGCCCTTCCATGCCCGCCAGAGCTTCATGTCCCCGACCTTCTCCGCGAACGCGTTCGTCCACAGGAGGGCCAACACCGCCTCGTCCACGGCCCCCGGTTCAGCTTCCGCCGACCTTCCGGATGCGAACATCTCTCGCAAGCGTCCGAGCACCTCCGCGAGCTTGC
Organism: uncultured Rubrobacteraceae bacterium; assembly: GCA_963840835.1. Taxonomy (GTDB): domain Bacteria; phylum Actinomycetota; class Rubrobacteria; order Rubrobacterales; family Rubrobacteraceae; genus Rubrobacter_D. The sequence goes on from CAWJAM010000006.1 coordinate 504,335, forward strand.
GTTCCTTGACCGCCCCGAAACGGCCGGCCACGAACCGTCTATGCATGGTGAAGAGCTTGCCGACCTTGACCATACTCCTTTTGGGCAGCCTATCGTCTGCCATGTCTCGCGCTCGTAGCGGTACCTCCCACGGAGAAAGATCCTCCGGGACGCGAGAGGTGATGGCGCAGAGGATCAGGTCCTTCTCGTCGAAGCTGTCCGGGGAGACGATGAGCGCCGGCCTCCTCTTCCTGCCCGAAAGGTCGGTGAACGGGAACGGCACCAAGACCACCGACCCTCGCGCGTAGGCCTCGTCGGCCAACGTACGATCCTAGCCTTTACCGACGTGCTCTGCGACCGCGTCCCAAATCTCGTCCTCTTCGTTCTCCCAGAACTCGAAGGCGCCCTCGCTTATCGCGAGCCACCCAAGAGATTCCCGCTCGGCCCTTTCGGCCTCCGAGCTCAGGGCCTCCTCCACGGCCTCCCGGTCTATCGGCGAGATGACCGCCACGGGCTCGCCGCGTAGGGTCAGGAGCACCCTCTCCCCCGCCCTGACGCTCTCCACTATCTCGCCGGTGTGCTGCTTGAGCTCCCTAGTCCCCACCTTACGCACGACTGCCTCCTCACCACCCGGGCTATGTAAGCACAAATGTAACACTCACTCAAGGATTACGCAAAGGCTGTCTGTCAAGCCCGCGTCGCCGGCCTTTCCGTTACGAGTTTCCTGGCTAGCCCTCCGGCGACCAGAGTATCCGGAGTGCTGATCTTGGTCAACCTCTTGGTTGGGTCCGGGAGGCGCGGCGGAGTCTGTCTAAAAAATACCTGCAAATGAGCCACTTTCTGCGGCTGCCGGACCTGGATTCGAACCAGGACTAAGTGATTCAGAGTCACTCGTGCTGCCGTTACACCATCCGGCAATGCAACGGCGGATATTGTAACGCTTTATTGGGTCTCCGTCGAGGTTTGCCCGCTGGTCTCCGCGACTCCGCCGGACTCCATGGCGCGTAGGATCATTATCCTCTCCTCTATCGGCGGGTGGGTGGAGAACAGACCCTTGGAGCGTTTCTCGAACTTCTTTATGGGGTTGACGATGTAGAGGTGGGCGGTCGCGCGGTTTGAGGCTTCGAGGACCTCCCTGTCGCCACTGATCTTCTGCAGGGCGTCGCCCAACCCCTTGGGGTTGCGGGTGAGCCTGACAGCCGTGGCGTCGGCGAGGAACTCGCGCTGGCGGCTTATGGAGAGCTGCAAGAGGCGGGCGAAGAGCGGCGCGAGGATGGCGAGCACTATGGCGACAACCATCATGATGAGCTGCAACTGCCCGCCGCCTTCCCCGCCCCGGCGTCCTCCTCCCCTGCCGCCACCGAACCAGAGGCCGCGCAGGAAAAAGTCGGAGATCAGGACCGTCGTGCCGACCAGGATGCCGACGAGCATCGAGTAGCGGATGTCGAAGTTGGCGACGTGGGACATCTCGTGCGCGATCACGCCCTGAAGCTCGTCGCGGTCCAGCTTTTCGAGAAGCCCCTTCGTGACGGCGACTGAGGCGTGCTCGGGGCTGCGGCCCGTAGCGAAGGCATTCGGGGCCGTGTCGTCGACGATGTAGACCTTCGGCATCGGGAGGCCTGAGGCTATGGACATCTCCTCGACCACGTTGAATAGTACCGGGGCGTCCTCGTGCGCGATCTCCCTGGCTCTCGATGCTGCGAGAACCATCTTGTCGCCCGCGTAGTAGCTGATGAGCCCGAAGACCACACCCACTACCAGCGCCAGAGCGAGGCCGAAGAGGGCGCGTACAGGATGCCCGAGCCAGGCGTACCCGATGACGTAGCCGAAGATGGTGATGAAGGCGAGGAAGGCGGCTATGAGCAGCAGGCTGTTGCGCCTGTTGCGGGAGATACGCTCCCTGAAGGTGCCCAGGTCTATGCCGTCCATCAGCCTAGTCGTAGGAGACCGTAACGGACTCCCGCTCGGGGCCCTGGGCCTCGAAGTACTCCCTCTCCGCGAAGCCCATAGAACGGGCGAAGATGACCGCGGGGAAGCTCTGTATCTTCGTGTTGTAGGACTGGACCGAGTCGTTGTAGTGCTGCCTGGCGAAGGAGATCTTGTTCTCCGTCGAGGAGAGCTCCTCCTGAAAGTCGATCAAAACCGTGTTCGAGCGGAGATCGGGATAGTTCTCGGCCACCGCGAACAGGTTCCCGATAGCCCCGGAGAGCTGAGCCTCGGACTGCGCCTGCTGTCCCGGCGACTGGGGCTGCATGGCCTGGGAGCGGGCCTGCGTGATCTGGGTGAGCACGTCCTGCTCCTGTCGAAAGTACTTCTTCACGCCTTCGAGAAGGTTGGGGATCAAATCGTAGCGACGCTTGAGCTGCACGTCTATCTGCCTGTAAGACTCCTCGACCTCATTCCGACGCCGCACCAGCCCGTTGTAGGTCGAGATCGCGTAGATCACCAACACAACCAAGATCACGACGAGAATAATGGTGAAGACGATGCCCATACGATAAACCTCCACGACTCAGCGTTGTCCCACCTGATTATACGCCGGAGAGAGACCGAACAGAATTTGGAATGTGGGAATTGTGAAAGAATAGCGGAGTGTAATTCTCGAAGTTGGAGGGGTCTACATGACGAACAATCCCAAATTCCACATTCCAAACTCTCAATTCCAAATTCAAGAGTACGATCCCCTGGCCAGCCTCTACGATCTGGAGTACGACCACGACTACGACCTCCATTTCTGGCTCTCCCTCGCCGAGAGCGAAACCGGGCCCGCGGTCGAGTGGGGGGCAGGCACTGGGCGCATTGCGGCCCCGCTCGCCGCGGCCGGTCACGACGTGACCGCCGTCGAACTCTCCGGGGAGATGGTCGAGTCAGGAAGGGGAAAGAGCGAATCAGTCGAGTGGGTCGTGGGAGACATGCGAAGCGCAAGTCTGGGACGACGCTACGGGCTCGCCGTCTGCGCCTTCAACTCGTTTCTGTGCCTGACGAGCGTGGACGACGCGCTGGCGTTCCTGCGCAACGCTCGCGAACACCTCGTGCCAGGCGGCCTGCTCGGCATAGAGGTCTCTGCGTTCTCGCCTGAGGAACTACTCGACCCGCCGGGCGGCCCCTGGCTACGCCACGACTTTACCCGTGAACTCCCCGACGGCAGGCTCGATCGCTTCTCCGCCTCCCGCTACGACGCGGCTACCCAGCTTATGGAGATGCGACTGTTCTACGAAAAGTACGACGCTTCGGGAGTGCTAGAGAACCGTAGGGCCCACGACCTGACGATCCGGGTCACCAACCGCGACGAGTTGGGGCTGATGCTGAGGCTCGGGGGCTTCGAGACAGAGGCCGTCTACGGTGGCTTCGAGGGCGAGCCATTCGACTCGACCAGCGATCACCTCGTCATTCTCGCCAGGAAATAGGATTCAGGCATCAGGTTTCAGGCTTCAGGTTACAGGTCTTGGATCATTGTCGTGAAGGAGGCCGCTGGCGAACCTTCGTGAGTCGCTGCACGTAGCGGGGATACGGACAGAGAACCCCGGATGTGCGCCTGACCTACCGTGCTGATGCCTAAGGCCTGTAACCTGAAGCCTACTATTCGATCTCACCGGGCCTGATGGGTCGTATCCTCGGTACGAAGCGGGGGACTAGCCGGCAGTAGCGACTGTAGCCGAGTCCGAAGCGCCGGTGCAGCTCGCGTTCTTCGAGGGGGAGCTGGAGGGCTAGCTGGGCAGCGTAGAGGGCGGCGAGAAGGAAGAGGAAAGAATCGTTCGCAAGGAGGGCCGTGCCCAGGATCAGGGCGAAGTCCGTGACGTAGAGCGGGTTACGTACGTATCGGTAAGGCCCCTCCACGACGAGTCGCTGCGGCACCCCGTTCTCCTCAGCCCCCGATCCAGGAGGAAAGAGTGCCCCCGCGAAGAGAAGCCGCGCCCAGCCCATCTTGTAACAGGCCCACGTCCCCACCCCGACCGAGACGAGCGCGAGCAGGCAACCGAGCACCCGCAACGGCCACCATCCCGGACCCTCCGAGAGCCACCAGGGCGCTAGCGCCACGACGAGGAGCGTCGTACCGCCCCACATCCCGACGACCTCGACCAGGTACCATGCCACCAGGCCGCGCCGCCTCAGCCATCCCCGCCAGAACGAGAGCATCGGGTAGGTAAGTAGGTCTATGACGATCATACCCCCGTAGAAGGCCGCCACAAAGACAGGCACGAACACCCACCGCCCGAGCAGCCAGTCCCCCACCCCACACAAGACGAAAGCCCCCGCCCACGCCGCGGCGGGCGCGAGATGCCGCTCTCCATACACTCCGATGCTGCTCACCCCGCCAAGTGTATAGCAATTAGGTTTCAGGCTCAGGCTACAGGTTTCAGGCATCAGACTGCAAGCATGAGCCGTCAGAGCCCGCGCCGCTTAGAGCGGTTTGCAATGGGGTTGGACCCCATTGCAAGCATTTCAGCCGCTCAGCATTTCAGCATTTCAGGTCTTCTTCTTGCTGAAGTGCTGACTAGCTGACTGGCTGAAATGCGCGATTAGCAGAGGTCAATACCTCTGCTAATCGCTTTGGAGTATGTCTCTTGCCCCAGACCACTTGACATACTGACGTCTAACTTATATAGTCATTTTCGACTAAACGGTCTCGACTAAGGAGTATGAGTGGCGTCGAAGAGGAAGGTATCCAACCCGCTGGCACTGGCGGTGATGGCCCTTCTGTACGAGCGGCCGATGCACCCTTACGAGATGGTTTCTTTGATGCGTGAGCGGGGCAAGCACGAGTCGGTGCGGCTCAGGTACAGCTCTCTGTACTCGGTGGTAGGAGCGCTAGAGCGGGAGGGACTCATCGCAGCGCGAGAGACGGTACGCGATGGGCGGCGTCCCGAGCGGACGATCTATGAGATCACTGGCTCGGGCCGCGATGAGTTCCTCGACTGGCTGCGCGAGCTGTTGAGGGAGCCGGTCAAGGAGTACACGCAGTTTGCGGCCGGGCTCTCGTTCTTGCCAGGGCTTCCTCCCGAGGAGGCTATTGCGCTTCTGGAGGAGCGGGTACGGCGGCTGGAGGATGAGACAGGGGAGATGAGATCCCGCCTGGAAAGCGTCGCGGAGCAGTTCGACCTGCCCCGCCTTTTCCTTGTTGAGTCGGAGCACGAGTTGATGTTGCGGGAGGCCGAGTTGGGATGGGTGCGCGGGCTCGTAGAGGACATCGAGGCCGGAAAGTTGGGCGATCTGTCGGAGTGGCGCTCCTTTCATTCGGACCAGGGCCCAACAATCGCTGGTGAGGATGGAGGAGGTTGGTCCGTGACCTGATTAGAGAAGACCTCCGGTAGGGTGCTGGCACACCCTGGCGGAGGTCGTGACCCCGAGATCTGGCCCCGCAGAGCGGAACTGTTACCCGAGGCGCGTGCTTCAAGGATAGCAGGTCGTACCGCTCCGTGAAGAGGGATGCCATCCCTTACAACAATGGAAGGAGCACGTTCGACCATGACCGACAAGACCACCCGCAAGATCGAAGCACGGAACCCCGACGAGGCGGCCATCAGGGAGCTGTTCGGTTTGCTCCTCGATGACTGGGGCAGGGGCGACGGCGAGGCCTACGGCTCCCGCTTCACCGAGGACGCCGACTATGTCGCCTTCGACGGGACGCACACCAGGGGACGCCGGCAGATCGCCGTCTCCCACCAGGAGCTCTTCGACAAGTATCTCAAAGGCACGCGCCTCACGGGACGCATCCTGAGCGTAACGTTTCTGGGCCCCGACGTGGCCCTCATCCACGCGACCGGCGGAACAGTCATGCCGGGCAAGACGAAGCCTTCGCCGGAGCGAGGTTCGATCCAGACGCTCGTCGCCGTGAAGCGCGACGGGAAGTGGCGCTTTGCCGCGTTCCACAACAGCCGTGTCCGGCCTATAGCAGGCGGTCCCTCCGCCTTCCTCATCTGGGCACTCACCGACAGGCTCTGGCGCATCTTCGCGCCTGGAAAGAAGGATTCATGAGCCGCGCGAAGAAGGCACTCATTGCCGGTGGTGGTGTGGCCGGACCGGTGGCCGCGATGGCGCTTCAACGCGCCGGCATGGACTCGGTCGTCTACGAAGCGCACGCTGGTGGCGCGGACGACGTCGGGGCCTTCCTGACCTTCGCCAGCAACGGCCTTGACGCCCTACGCGCCATCGACGCCCACGGCCTCGTGCTGGCCGAGGGTTTCCCCACGCCGCGCATGGAGATCCAGAGCGGCACCGGCAAGCACCTCGGCAGCGTTCCAAACGGCGGGACCCTGCCCGACGGTGCGGTCAGCCAGACCCTCAAGCGGGCCGACCTGTACCGGGCGCTGCGTGACGAGGCCCTCCGGCGCGGGGCCCGCGTAGAGCACGGCAAGCGGCTCGTGGATGCCGAGACAACGCCAGAAGGTGTCGTTGCGCGGTTCGAGGATGGGACGGAGGCTGAGGGAGACCTCCTGATCGGAGCCGACGGCATACACTCCCGTACCCGCAGGATCATCGACCCTTCCGCGCCCGGGGCCCGCTACATACCTGTGCTCAACATCGGCGGATACGCCACAGGCGTGCGCGTACCGGCAGAATCCGGCACGTTCCGCATGGTCTTCGGGAAGCGGGCGTTCTTCGGCTACGCGGTTCATCCTTCTGGCGAGGTTTGGTGGTTCGCCAACCCTCCCCGCGCCGACGAGCCGAGCAGGGCTGAACTCGCCGCTATCGGCACGGAACAGTGGAGGGAGATGCTTGTAGATCTCTTCGCCGAGGACGACTCACCGGCCGCCGACATCATCCACGCCACCCCCGGCAGGCTCTCTGGTTGGGCCACCTACGACCTCCCTTCAGTTCCTACTTGGCACAGCGGGTCGATGATCGTGATCGGGGACGCCGCGCACGCCACCGCACCCTCCTCCGGACAAGGAGCCTCCATGGCGATCGAAGACGCCGTGGTGCTGGCCAGGTGCCTGCGCGACATCCCTGAGGTTCCACACGCCTTCGCCGCCTACGAGCGGCTACGCCGCGCCAGGGTAGAACGCATCGTCGCGCAAGGGGCGAGAACGAGTAACAGCAAAGCCGCAGGTCCGGTCTCACGGGTGATACGTGACCTGATGATGCCCATGATCCTCAAGCGTGTGGCCAATGGTGGATCGCTCGCGTGGATGCACGACTACCGCATCGTCTGGGACGAGAAGGTCGCGTGATGGGTCAATGGCTCAGCCGTCGGTAGCGCCAGACGGAGAGGGGAAAGAAGACCGCGAAGATCACCATCGGCCACAAGACCGCCATTAGCAGCGCGTTCCGCGCGGCCCAGGTCTCGCCGCCCCACCCGGGGTTGCCAAACAGCTCACGGGTGGCGGCGACGGTGGCCGAGAGTGGGTTCCACTCGGAGATCGCGCCGAGCCATCCCGGCATCGTCTCGGGCGCCACGAAGGTGTTGGAGAGGAAGAGGACGGGCCACACCAGGATCTGCACCGCCGCCACGGCCTCGGGACTCCTGGCGACGAGGCCCAGAAAAATCCCGACCCATAACAGCGAGAACCGCAGCAAGAGCAGCAGCCCAACGGCGAGCAGCGCCTCGCCGATGCTCTCGTTCCACCGCCAGCCGACCAGGAGGCCGCAAGCGACCATGACGGACAGACCGAGGACTGAGTTGAGCATGTCGGCCATGCTGCGGCCGAGTACCACCGCCGAGGGTGCCATCGGCATGGAACGGAAACGGTCGGTAACGCCCCTTGCCGCGTCGGTCGCGACAGACGTCATGGTGGCCTCGAGACCGAAGGCCATGGTCATGGCGAACATACCCGGCAAGAGGAATTCGCGGTAGTCCCCACCGCCCGAGGCACCCTCTCCCGGCACGGACATAGCGCCGCCGAAGAGGTAGCCGAACATCAAGACCAGCATCACGGGAAACAGAAGTGTGACGACGATACCGAAGGGCTGTCGGAACCAGTGGATCAGGTCCCGCCGGGCAACCGTCCAGGCGTCAGCGATGGCCCATCTAAGGCGATCCGGCCAGGTACGCGGCATCGATGGGATCGAGGCTCTCATGCGGCAACCTCCTCTTCTTCCTCGCCAGCGCGGTGTCCGGTGAGGCGCAGGAACACATCGTCGAGGGTGGGACGGCGCACCCCGATATCCTCGACCTTCACGCCCGCGTCGCTCAGCGCCCGAGCCGTCTGTGTCAGGACAGCTACGCGATCCGTAGCCGGTGCGCTGACCTTGCGGGATTCCCCATCCACATCCGGGTCCGCCCCGCACACCCGGCCTACGATTCTCGCCGCCGCGGTCAACGTGCCGGCGCTACGCACGACGACGTCGATACGATCGCCGCCAACCCCGGACTTGAGGCTCTCCGGCGTTCCCTCGGCTATCGCCCGCCCGGCGTCTATGACGCAGATCTGGTCGGCGAGCTGGTCGGCCTCTTCGAGATACTGCGTGGTCAGTAGCACCGTCGTGCCCCCCGCAACGAGCGCGCGGACAGCCTCCCACACCTCGTTGCGCCCCCGCGGGTCGAGCCCCGTGGTCGGCTCGTCCAGGAACATCACCGGCGGGGAGAGGATGAAACTGGCTGCGAGATCCAACCTCCTGCGCATGCCCCCGGAATAATCCTTCGCCTGCTTGCCGGCCGCATCGGCGAGCCCGAAACGCTCCAGGAGATCATCCGCCCGCCTACGGGCCTCCCGTACCCCCAGGTGATAGAGCCGGCCGAAGGTCTCCAGGTTCTGACGACCCGTGAGGATCTCGTCCACCGCCGCGTGCTGCCCCGCCAAGCCTATGCTGTAACGAACCTGTTCGGCCCGGCGCACCACGTCGAACCCCGCGACCTCGGCCCTACCGCCGTCCGGCCTGACCAGTGTCGAGAGTATCCGCACCGCCGTGGTCTTCCCAGCCCCGTTCGGCCCGAGCAGGCCGCACACCCCGCCCTCCGGTATCCGGAGATCCAGGCCCCCCAAAGCCTCCGCCTCCCCGAAGCGTTTTTGTAGTCCTTCAGCGAAGACCGCGAACTTCTTCGATTCCACAACCCCCTCCTTATCCAGTCTCGACACGGTCAGGAGCCTTTCTCCGTACGCTGTACAGTGTTATTCCTAATATACTGTACGGTGTACGGATTTACAAGGAAGGATTGTGCGAGATGGCGCCGGAGTACAGTGGCGGTGGGGACCCGAGGCGCACCATAGCGTTGCTATGGGGCATCGAGAAGAAGCCGACGAGGGGACCCAAGCCCGCCTTGAGCGTGGAGCGGATCGCGATAGCGGCCATCGAGGTCGCCGACGCCGAGGGCATGGGGGCTCTATCCATGCGTCGCGTCGCCGATAGGTTGGGGATCAGCACGATGTCCCTCTACACGTACGTGCCTGGCAAGGCGGAGCTCGTCGACGTCATGTTGGACACGGCGTTCGGCGAGTTGGCCGACTCCGAGTACGCAGACCGGGGATGGAGGGCTGGGCTGGAGCGGATCGCGCACGAAAACTGGTCCCTGTACCATCGGCACCCGTGGATGCTGCAGGTAGCCGCGACGAGCCGGCCGCCGCTCGGGCCGAACGTGATCGCCAAGTACGACCGCGAGCTTCGGGCAGTCGATGGGATCGGGCTGACCGAGGTCGAGATGGACTCGGTGCTCGCCCTCGTCCTGGAGCATGCGCAGGGAGCGGCTCGGCGTTCGGTAGAGGTGGCCGAGGCGGAGAAGCACACCGGCAAGAGCGACCATGAGTGGTGGCGGGCCAGCGAGCCGCTCCTGGAGGAGGTTTTTGACCCGGATCGCTACCCGACGGCATCCAGGGTTGGGCCCGCCGCTGCAGAAGCCTACGGGTCAGCCTACGACCCGGAGTACTCCTTCGAGTTCGGCTTGCAGCGCCTGCTTGACGGCATCGAGACGCTCGTCCGGACGCGTTCGGAGCTGCCTGATAGATAGTTGCAGGGGCGGCTTATAAGCCATCAGCATTTCAGCCGGTCAGCAATTCAGCATGAACAGAAGGCTGAATTGCTGAAGTGCTCCTTCTCGAAATGGTTCATCCTTTTCGAGAAAGGCTCTAGGACACGAAGATGGCGGACCCTGAGGATTCTCGCTACCGGCTCGTCGTGGCGTCGTATCGTTTCTGCAGATCCTCACGGGAGATATTCTCGATGTGCGTGGCGACGTACCAGACGTGCCCGAAGGGATCCGTCACCCCGCCGCGGCGGTCGCCGTCTTCGCTATCTTCGACCGGCATCAGCTCGGTCGCCCCTGCTGCGATAGCCTTCTCGAATACCGCGTCCACGTCATCGACGTAGAGGAACATGTGCACCGGCGAGCCACCGAGCGACTGCGGACCGGCCATGCCGAAATCGGGCGCCTCATCGGTGATCATGACCGGCGAGTCGCCGATCACGACCTCAGCGTGCCTGATGGACCCGTCCGGGTCAACCCAGCGAAAGATCTCCGTCGCCCCGAACGCCTCTTTGTAGAACTCGATGGCGTCTGACGCGTTCTTGATCGTCATGTAAGGCGTCACGGTGTGGAACCCCTCCGGGATTGGGTTCATTTCGCCGCTCATACGTCCCCTTTCCGAGCCATCACACACGATACGAGTGTACGCGCAGACCGGCCAGTTCCCATCCCCCGATCAACGTTCAGGTCCCGGGACAGGTGTTCCGGCATCCCTACCCAGCGCCAACCGAAGGGCCTCTGCGAGTTCTGAAGGATCCGACCAGCGGACTACGACTTTCGGTGTTCCGTGCCAGCCGGCGCAATCTCGTAGTGCTTCAGTAAGACTGGAGACGAGGTCGTCAGAGACCGCTACGCCGGGCTCCAGATACACGGCCTTTACCTCGAACACTCCCCGCTTGCGGTGGGACTTCGCGTCGAGCCTGCCTACCAGGGTGCCTTCGTGCAGTATCGAGAGGGAGTAGTATCCGTAGCGGCGCTTGGCCGCCGGGGTGTAGACCTCGATCTTGTAGTCGAAACCGAAGAGCTCCAGGACCCGCGCCCGGTCCCAGACCACGGGGTCGAACGGGGACAACAGAGTCGTGACGGAGGACCGCAACGTACCAGATAGGACCTCCTCCGCCAGTCCCGTGTTGTCCGGGTGAACGTAGGCCGGCTCGTCCCCTATCGTAGCCTGAATTAGCGATCCTTCTTCAGCCAACTCTTCGAGCAACCCCGCGGCTCCCTTCTTCGGCGTGCGGAAGTAGTCGGGGACCCAGCGGGTCACGGCGACGCCGAGCGCGCGCACGGCCTCGAGGGCCAACGTTCGCCTCACCTCCCCTTCATTGGGTGCCAGTGCGTCTTCCCAGCCAGGGAGGGCGTTCTCGAGCACGCGCTCGCGCAGGTCGTAGACGCGGTTGAAGTTCTCGCGGCGCGAGATCATGAGTTCCCCCGCGGCGAACAGGTGCTCCAGCGCCCGCTTTTCGGGCTTCCACTCCCACCAGCCGCCAGCCTTCCCGTCGGTGCGCACGAACTCGGCTGATCGCACGGGACCGCTTTCGCGAACCCGCTCCATCACGTGTTCCAGGGCGTCCGGGTGGGCCTCCATCCAGGCCCGAGATTTCTCCGTTCTTGCGAGCATGAGCCGCCGGTACAGACCGTAGTCTTCGATGGGGATGAAACACGCCGCGTGCGACCAGTACTCGAAGATTTGTCCTTCCGCCAGAAGCTCGTCCAGCCAGATGGGGTCGTACGAACCTAGCCTGCTCCACAGCACGAGGTAAGGGCTGCGCGCGACGACGGAGATCGAATCGATCTGCAACACCCCCATCCGTCGAATAGCACCGAGCACGTCTTCCTTCTTCGCGGGACGTTCGGGCGAGGATCCCAACCCCTGCGCCGCGAGCAGCATCGTGCGCGCTTGGTCACGCGAAAACTGGATCTCTACTACCTCCCTCCGTCCGTCGAGAACCGCCCTAGTTATACGGCAGTGGAGGCGATCTAACGAGTATCGAATGGGCATCAGGCATCGGGTAACAGTTCTTGGCTGATACCTGAAACCTGTTGCCTGAAGCCTATCCGGGCAACAGGCTGCGGCCCATCAGGTACTCGTCAGCCTGCCTGGCAGCCTTGCGGCCCTCGGCGATGGCCCACACGATGAGGGAGGCCCCTCGTTTGGCGTCGCCGGCGACGAAGAAGCCAGGCTCACGGGTGCCGAAGCCGTTCTCTGAGTGGATGGCGCCGCGGTCGGTGTAGCCGAGGTCCATTTCGTGCATAAAGCGGTCCTGCACCGGGCCCGTGAAGCCGATGGCGAGCAGGACGAGGTCGGTCTCTATCTCGAACTCGGTGCCCTCTTTGGGGACGGTCTTGCCTTCCTGGGTACGCTCGGTCTCGACGGCGTGCATCTTCTCGACGTGGCCGTCTGTACCCGAGAAGCCAGTAACGGCTACGGAGAATCCGCGCTCGCCGCCCTCTTCGTGGGCGGGGTAGGTGTGGAGGATGAAGGGCCAGTCGGGCCAGGTTAGGTGGTCCGGGTTCTCTGGCGGCTTAGGGCCGTGAGTCAGGACCTTGACCGAGGCGCACCCTTCGCGGTGGGAGTTCCCAAGGCAGTCTGCGCTCGTGTCGCCGCCGCCGAGTATGACGACGTTCTTGCCTGAGGCGGAGATCTCGACCTCCGCCTCCGTCGGAAGGCCGGCCACCCTCCTGTTCTGCTGAACGAGGTAGTCCATCGCGAGGTGGATGCCGCCGAGCTCGCGGCCTGGCACGTCGAGGTCACGTCCCTGCAGGGCGCCGACGGCGAGGACGACGGCGTCGAACTCGCTCTTGAGTTCCTCTGTAGTCGGGTCCTCGCCGACGTGGGCGTTCGTACGGAACTCGACGCCCTCCTCCTCCATGATGGCGATGCGCCTGTCGACGACCCACTTTTCGATCTTGTAGTCGGGAATGCCGTAGCGGAGGAGGCCGCCGATCCTGTCGTCCCTCTCCAAGACGACGGCCGTGTGCCCAGCCCAGTTGAGCTGCTGCGCCGCCGCGAGCCCGGCGGGCCCGCTCCCGACGATGGCGACCCTCTTCCCGGTCCGCTTCTCCGGCGGTGTGGGCCTGGCGACGACCCATCCTTCCTCGAAGGCCCTGTTGATTATTGTCAGCTCTATCTCTTTGATGGTGACGGGCTTGTCGTTGATGGCGAGGACACACGCGGTCTCGCACGGGGCGGGGCAGAGCATCCCCGTGAACTCGGGGAAGTTGTTGGTCTGGTGCAGGCGGTCGATGGCCTGCCTCCAGTGCTCGCGGTAGACGAGGTCGTTCCAGTCGGGGATCAGGTTCCCAAGAGGGCAACCCGTATTGCAGAAGGGCACGCCGCAGTCCATGCAACGCGAGGCCTGGCCCTTGAGTTCCTCCTCGGGCATCGGCTCGTAGACGTATCTGTAGTCCTGGACACGCTCCTCGACCGTCCGCTTCGGAGTCGGCTTGCGACCGATCTTGAGGAAGCCCTTCGGATCCCCCACTAGCTCGCGACCTCCAGCTCGGCCTCCTGCCGCTCCTGGATAACCCGCTTCAGGTCGTTGGGCATCACCTTGACGAAACTGGGCAGGATCTCGTCCCACTCGTCGAGAACGCGCCGTGCCCGTTCGCTCCCCGTCCACTGCAGGTGCCGCTCGACCATGCCGCGCAGGAGCTCGACGTCGCCCTCGCTCTCGACGGGCTCAAGCCCAACCATATCCATGTTGCAGAGGGTCTCGAAGCGTCCCGCCTCATCGAGGACGAAGGCGACGCCGCCACTCATGCCGGCGGCGAAGTTGCGCCCCGTCTCGCCGAGCACGGCGACGGCCCCGCCGGTCATGTACTCGCAGCAGTGGTCGCCGACGCCATCGACAACGGCGTGGGCGCCCGAGTTCCTGACGGCGAAGCGCTCCCCCGCGAAGCCCCTGAAGTACGCCTCTCCCGCGGTCGCCCCGTACAGCGCCACGTTGCCGACGACGACGTTGCGAGCCGCGCTGTAGCCCGCGACCCGGGAGGGGAAGACGGCGAGACGGCCGCCCGAGAGGCCCTTGCCGACGTAGTCGTTGGTCGTGCCTTCGAGCGTGAAGGTCAGGCCGCGCGCGAGCCACGCCCCGAAGGACTGTCCTGCGACTCCGTGGAAGTCTATTTGGACGGTGCCGTCTGGCAGGCCCTCGTTGCCGTAGCGCCTGGCGACCTCCCCGGAGAGCATCCCGCCGACCGTGCGGTTGGTGTTGGTGATGGGTTGCTCGAAGTGGACCTCCTCGACGTCCTCCAGCGCGGGGCCGCACCTCTCTATCAGCTCGTTGTCCAGGGATTTCTCGAGCCCGTGGTCCTGGGTCTCGGAGTGGCATATTGCCTCCCCTTCGGGGGCCTCGACCCGGAGGAGGATCGCGGAGAGGTCCACGCCGCGGGCCTTCCAGTGGTCGATGGCCCCGCGCATCCTGAGCCTGTCGGCCCGCCCGATCATCTCCTCGAAGGTCCTGAAGCCCATCTTCGCCATGTACTCCCGCACCTCTTCGGCGACGAAGAAGAAGTAGTTGATCACGTGCTCAGGCGTGCCCGTGAAGAGTTTCCTGAGCTCGGGGTCCTGCGTCGCGATCCCGACGGGGCAGGTGTTGAGGTGGCACACGCGCATCATGATGCAGCCGGTGGCCACGAGCGGCGCCGTCGAGAAGGCGAAGTCCTCGGCCCCCAGAAGCGCCGCCACGGTGACGTCTCGTCCCGTCTTGAGCTGGCCGTCGGTCTGCAGGATCACGCGCCCGCGCAGCCCGTTCTCGACGAGCACCTGCTGGGCCTCGGCGATCCCGAGCTCCCACGGCAGACCGGCGTGCTTTATGGAGGAGAGAGGCGAGGCGCCTGTCCCGCCATCGTGACCCGAAATGGTAATGTGGTCGGCCTTCGCCTTGGCCACCCCGGCGGCGACCGTCCCGACCCCGACCTCGGCGACGAGCTTCACGCTCACCCTGGCCCGTGGGTTGGCGTTCTTCAAGTCGTGGATGAGCTGCGCCAGGTCCTCTATAGAGTAGATGTCGTGGTGGGGCGGCGGCGAGATGAGGCCGACGCCGGGGGTGGAGTACCGTATCTTCGCTATGTACTCGCTGATCTTGCCGCCAGGCAACTGGCCGCCCTCGCCCGGCTTGGACCCCTGGGCCATCTTTATCTGCAGTTGGTCGGCGTTGACCAGGTACTCGGTCGTGACGCCGAAGCGGCCGCTAGCGACCTGCTTTATGGAACTACGGCGGCTGTCGCCGTTCTCGTCCGGCGTAAACCGCTCGGGGTCCTCACCGCCCTCGCCGGTGTTGGACTTGCCGCCTATCCGGTTCATCGCGACGGCGAGGGTCTCGTGCGCCTCTTTGGAGATGGAGCCGAGGGACATGGCCCCGGTCGTGAAGCGCCTGACGATCTCCCTGGCCGGCTCGACCTCCTCTACCGGGATGGGACTCTCCTCGAACCCGAAGAGGCCACGCAGCGTGGCGAAGCGCTCGCTGTACTCGTCGAAGTGATGGCTGAACTCCTTGAAGGTCTCGAAGCTCCCCGTCTTGACGGCCCGCTGCAGGGGAGGGATGCTCAACTGGTTCCACTGATGGTACTGGCCCTGCGCCCTGAGCTGGTACTCGCCCCCGACGTCGAGCTCCTCCGCGTTGTCCTCGGCCGCCGAGAAAGCGCTCCTGTGGCGCTCGAGCACCTCGCGCGCTAAAGCGTCCATCCCGACGCCGCCGACGCGGGAAGCGGTGCCCGTAAAGCACCTGTCTATAAGCTCCTCGTTCAGGCCGACGGCTTCGAAGATCTGGGCCCCGCAGTAGGAGAAGAGCGTCGAGATACCCATCTTGGAGATGACCTTGAGCAAGCCTTTGCCGACGGCCTTGATGTAGTTCTTCGCGGCCTCCTCGGGGCCAACGTCCTCCATCAGGTCCGATCCGGCAAGCTCCTCTATCGTCTCGAAGGCGAGGTAGGGGTTCACGGCGGTAGCGCCGTAGCCAACGAGGAGGGCGAAGTGGTGTATCTCCCGCGCCTCGGCCGTCTCCACCACGAGTGTCGTCGCCGTCCTTATGCCGGCACGCACCAGGTGGTGGTGAACGCTCGCGGTGGCGAGGAGGCTGGGTATCGGGGCCTGCGTCTCGTTCACGCCCCTGTCGCTGAGGACGAGCACGGCCGAGCCGCCCTTGACCGCGCTCTCGGCCCTCTCGCACAGCCGGCCAAGGGCTTCTTCCATCCCCTTCTCGCCGGCAGAGACGGGGAAGAGGGTGTAAAGCGTCGTTGAGGTCGCCCGCTCGTCGCCGAGGGCCCGGATCTTCTCCAGCTCCACGGCCGTGAGGACCGGCTGGTCGATGAGGATCCTGCGGCAGTGCTTCTTCGTCTCGTCGAAGAGGTTCTGCTCGGGCCCGAGGCTCATCTTGAGCGACATGACGAGCTCCTCACGCAAGGGGTCGATCGGGGGATTCGTGACCTGCGCGAAGTGCTGCTTGAAGTACGAGAACAGGAGTTGCGGCCTCTCGGAGAGGACGGCCAAGGGCGTGTCCGTGCCCATCGACCCGTCGGGCTCCTTGCCGTTCTGGGCCATCGGGGCGAGGATTATGCGCTGGTCCTCCATGGTGTACCCGAAGGCCCTCTGGCGCTCCAGCAGGGAGGCCGGTTCGGGGCGCGGGCCGGCGACGCGCTCGGGGAGGTCGTTCAGGTGGATCTCACCCTCCTCCAGCCAGCGCCCGTACGGCTGCCGCCCGAACAGGGGCCTCTTGACGTCCTCGTCGTGCAAGAGCTCGTGCCTCTCGGTGTCGACGACGAGCATCTTCCCCGGCTGGAGTCTCCAGCGTTCGATCACGTCTTCGGCGGGCACCCTCAAGGCCCCGTCTTCGGAGGCCATGACGACCCGGCCGTCCCTGGTGACCGAGTAGCGTGCGGGTCGCAGCCCGTTCCTGTCCAACGTCGCTCCGACGACGCGGCCGTCGGTGAAGGCGACCGCAGCGGGGCCGTCCCACGACTCCATCAGGGCGCTGTGGTACCGGTAGAAGTCGCGCCTTTCGGGGTCCATCAGGTCGTCGTTCTCCCAGGCCTCGGGGATCATCATCGCGACCGCGTGCGGGAGGCTCCGCCCCGCGAGGTGCAGGAGCTCGAGGGCGTTGTCGAATGCGGCGGAGTCGCTCTGGCCTCTCTGGATGACCGGCGAGAGCTTCCCGAGGTCATCCCCGAAGAGCGCCGAGCGCAGGCGGCTCTCGCGGGCCCTCATCCAGTTTATGTTGCCCCTTATGGTGTTGACCTCACCGTTGTGCGCTATGTAGCGGTAGGGATGCGCGAGCTCCCAACTCCCAAGGGTGTTGGTCGAGAACCGCTCGTGGACGAGCGCTATGGCGCTGGCGAAAGCCCCGTCCCCGAGGTCTGGGTAGAACCGCGACAACTGCCGGCCCTTCAAGAGTCCCTTGTAGATTACCGTACTCGCAGAGAGGCTGACGACGTAACAGGCGTGCGAGTTCCCGAGGGCCTCGTGCAGCCGGCGACGGATCACATATAGCTTCCGCTCGAAGGCCGCCCCGTCTCCCCCACGACGCCCGACGAAGAACTGCCTGATGCGCGGCATGACGCTGCGCGCGACACCGCCCACCGCCTCGGGCACCACGGGGACGTCCCTGAAGCCGAGCAACTCATGGCCCTCCTCGGCGCAGATCTCCGCTAGCCGGTCTCCACAATCTGGCCCTTCGGCCTCACCCGTCTCGAAGAGCATCCCTACCCCGTAGCCTCCAGATTCGGGAAGCACAAGACCTAGTTTCTTGCACTCTTTGCGTAAGAAAGCGTCGGGGATCTGGGTCAGTATTCCGGCCCCGTCCCCCGTCTCGGGGTCGCTCCCCGTCGTCCCCCGATGCTCGAGGTTGTGCAATACCTCGAGGCCCTCCTCGACCGTCTCCCGCGTCCGGCGCCCGTCGATCCTCGCCACAAACCCCAAGCCGCAAGCATCGTGCTCGTACAGGGGGTCGTAAAGTCCGGGTCCACGGGTCAACAAGCGGTCTCCTTGACGTTCAGGGTGCGAGGCGCCATTTTTACACGACTTACCAGCGGAGCACAAGTGCGTATCAATCTTGTTGCATACTAGTATCTGGTAAGGCTTGTGGAAAAGAAGGTTTCAGGCATCAGGCTTCAGAGATCGTCGAGCGCGATGCGGAGCTTTTCTTCTTCCTCTAGCAGTTCGGAGAGTTGGATGCGTAGGTCTGCGGCTTCTGCTTCGACTTCGGCGAGGCGGAGGGTTAGTTCCCTCTCGCGGGCTGCTGTCTCGGGGTCGCGACGTTTGCCGCGGTAGCGCTCTCGGATGTTCTTCAGGCGTTCTGCGGCGTCGCGGCGCACGCGTTCGCGGTCGGCCTTGAACTCCTCGCCCCGCACGTACTCCCTGACGCGTTTTACCCGCGCGTCGGAGAGCAGGTCCGAGAGGATCTCCGCCGATGTCTCCTTGAAAAACCTGTTGGCCACGAGATTACTCCTTCCGCTCCGCCTGATTGTATACGCTCGGAGCGGTCGAGGTTATCCGCCGGCTGCCTGCATGACGTCCCTGACGACGATGCGGCCCCGCGCGCCGGTGCCCTCGACGCCGGAGAGGTCGATCCCCAGATCTTCCGCCCTCTTCCTGGCGGCACTCGTCGCATCGGGCTGGTCGTGTTGTTCGGTAGTCTCCTCCGCCTGTCCCAGCGGTTGGCGGAAAAATTGCGGGTTGTGCTGTAAGGATGCCAGCACTTCGCTGAAGATGGCGCGCACGTTGTCGAGGCGGGCCTTCAGTTGGGCCTGGGCTTCGACGCCTTTGATCACGAGCTTCGCCTCTCCCAGCTCGGCGTCGAGTCCGACTTTGATCTTGACCAGGTCAGCGAGCTCGGCCTGGATGGATAACCGGACTTTCAGGTCCTCGACCTCGAGGTCGATCTCTTCGACGCTAAGGGCAGGTATGTCGAGCAGAATGTCGGGGTCACCAACGCTCTCACCACGGTCTTGCCCGGCAGGCGCGGCGTAGTCTTCGCTCATGCGCCCGTCACCCTCCAATGCCATACGCCTTTCCCCTACGACGTTCCGCTACTCATCAGCCATGTCCCTCCAGTCTTATAAGTATACCCACAGTGTCTTGCATCGACGCATACGGGGTATAGACGGGCGTACGGAATACCATGATCAGGAGGTCTCTATGGCGCAGGAGGAACAGCAGCAAGGTCAACAGGAGGCGAGCCCGTTGCAGTTGCTGGGACGCGCGTTGACCGACATCAGGAAGGTCCAGAACCTACTAGAGTTGAGTTATCCCGATCAGGGAGATGCGATCAAGCTGCAGCGCGAAGCCGGGGATCTGGTCTGGAACGAGATCCAAAGGTTGCAGCAAGAACAGCAGCAACAGAACCAGCAGTAAGGTATGCACACAACCGTCAGAGGTGCGACGCATGATGACGTGTCGCCCACGTGAAACCTCGTCACAAACCTCGCGTAGGTAGGAGAGTTAGCACGCCACCTGTTCTCACTCGAAGTATCGTGCGAACTTCGCGTGTACGGAGTTCTGAGAAGTTCGCTGCGAGCCGGTCCTCCGTTTGCCCGGCGGTGGGTGGCATGGGATACTGGCTCCTTCGCAACTTGCTACAGGGGACGAGACACGCAAGAAGCGGATTCGGTCGAGAACGAAAGGGAAAGGGAGAGCATGAGCGAAGGGTCGGGTAGGGCGGAGATGGAGCGCAGGCTGATAGAGAAGAGCGTGGAGGACGAGTCTTTCAGGCGGAGGCTCATAGAGGACCCGAAGGGGGCCGTGGAGCAGGAGCTAGGGACGCGGCTGCCCGAGGAGGTGCGGGTGGTGACCGTGGAGGAGACGTGCGGAGACCATCTACCTGGTGCTTCCGAGCACCCCGATGGCAGGCGGTGAGGGCGGAGCACTTTCAGATCAAGAGCTAGAGTCGGTGGCCGGCGGTGGCGCCAGCAGTGCGGATGTGGCGGACTGTACTTCACCGTGGGGGTGCTGAGGTGAGGGGTGGCGGATACAAGCAATGTGACGACTAGCCTCTTTCATCTCACCCAGTGACCTGCAAGGGCCATGGTCACTGGGGTGATGCCTCCGCATTCTCTTATTCACCCTAGTGCGTGGAAGGTAACAGCTTGTTGAAAAAGTCCCTCTATGCCCGCTTCGGCCCCAGATCGGGCCCCAAACACACCGTATGCGGGGCTGTTTGGAGCCTCTGGAGCCCAATTCGTAGTCACTGTGAGCTCAGCGCCGACTATTTCAACAGGCTGGTAAATTCCGGGAAGTTGGTATACGGGATCTTGCATAGATCGACGCCTGAGTGCCGTTCGGGATGCGGTATCCGTCTCCGTGGCTCATAGCGCTAAATAGTACATGTTGTGGTGTCGGATAAACATGCAAAATCGTGCATCAGATCCCACGGGTCTCGCGCTAGAAAGAGCCTGGCTACAAACGCATCTCTGCCGACCTAATTCCGTCTAACCTACGAGAGGTTCTGTGACGAGGTTTGCCCTGCGTCACGTTCTAGCGCGTCCAGAAGTCCTCCAAGGCGTCGCGGTTGCCGGAGGACCAGTGGCCCATACTCTCGTGCCAGGCCTTAAGAAAGGGCGCCGCGCTCCTGGTTTCATCTGTGGGGTTCTTTGCGTAACGGTTTCCTCTCGACATCTCGTCCCTCACGGCGCAGGCGAAAGCGAACAGGTCGTGATCCCCGCCAGCATCGGGGTGCAACCGCGCCAGTAGCAACCTCCACATCCTCCGGTCCTCGAAAGATGCGAACCTCTCCGCGTCCCTCGCCTGGAACACCAAACAGACCTCCTTCGTCCGGCGCATTCTATGCAAGGCTTCGAAAGGTGTAAACCTCGTCTTCCCACAACCGCTACACCTGGAGGAGCGAACACGCCGCGGGCCCAAATGTGGCCAGACGTTAGAAGGGTTATACCGGGGAAGAGAGCTTAATCCCTGAACATTCTGTTGCCCATCTGTTCCACTTTTCGTTCAGCGTGCAGGTTCATGTCACCGTCCGCGCCGGTATCCTCGGTCATCTGCTGCGCCATCTCGCCGGCCTTGCGCTCGTTGTGCAGGTGTACGTCGCCCCCCGAACCAGTCTCCTCTGTCGACCTTTCGGCGAGATCCTCCTCCGCGCTCGCGGGGTCGTAGGGTATGGCCCCTTCGAGGGGCATGTCCTCCTGCGCCCCGCTCTGTTGGGCTTCTCCCGTCACCCCGCTCACCGTCTCCGCCGACTCGATAGACCCCATCGACGGCGAGGACTCCATCGAAGGCATGGACTCCATCGAAGGCATCGAGTCCTCCCTAAGGCCCGGCAGGGGACGCGGGTCCACGCCACCCTTTTCGATCCTCTCTACGACATCTTCGGCCCTAAGGTCGGCCTCCCTCTGCCGCGCCAGGATGCCTCCGAGCACATCCCTATCAGCCAGGCGCACTCGCTCATCGATCCTACGCTCTGATTCCTTCTGGCGCCGTTCCTGCTCGCGTATGCTCACGATATGCTCCTGTAACGTGGTGTACAGACAGCAGAAACCCAAAGAAACCTGATGCCTGTAGCCTGATGCCTGAAACCTACCCGTCCAGCAGCCTCGTTTCGAGCGGGTTGAGGTCTTCATCCAGAACCTGTTCGAAGGCGTTCCCCAGCTCGTCTTTGGCCACGCTAACCAGCCGTCCTTGCTCGTCCACGTATTCGGCCTCCACGGGGAGGTCGGCGACGCTGCCGATCACATCCTCGTCCAGGATATCCCCTTCCTCGCCGTACGTCGTCTCGATTACGATGCCGGTCTGGTCCACGCTACGCACTGTCCTGGGACCACCGGTTACGTCCGCGGCCCTGGCCGCGTGGCGTTCTTCGAGCCTCTTGACCAGCTCGCTCTCGCGGCCCCTGCTCCGCACGTCTTCGACGGCAATTCGGAGGGCCACCTCGGCGATCTCGGACTTCGAGGGGTGCGTATCCTCTTCGAGTTCGTGCCGGATCCGGTCCAGCTCCATGCTGAGCTGTTTGGACAGGTTGAATGCAACGCCCACCCTCTCGGGTTGGCGCGAGCCTGACTCTGTGTCGGCGCCACCGATCCCCAAAAAGTCGTCTTCCTCGTCGGGGACTCCCGCGCCGAGGATCGTCCCCATCAGGTCCTCAGGCACCCTTCTCTTATGGTCCATGACTCACGCCCCTTTCGCGAGCCGCTTAGCCAGGCGGGCGTAATCGGCGGCACCGTTGCTCCGCTTCGCGTACTCGAAGATGTGTTGGCCGAAGCCGGGCGCTTCGGAGAGCTTTACGTTGTAACGCACGATGGGGCATACGGCCCCCGGGAAGTACCGCTCCAGTTGCTCCAGTATCTCGGCGCTCTTGCTCACCCGGCCGTCGTAGAACGTGGGGATTATGCTCTTGTCGAGGACCCCATCTTCCCTGTAGCGCTGCACCTGCTCGACGCGGCTTACGAGGTCCCCGACCCCCTGTAGCGCCAGCGCCTCCATCGAGACCGGGATCAGGAGTTCTTCCACGTAGAAGAGGCAGTTGACGTTCAGTACGTCCCACGACGGCGCCGTGTCGAGCAAGACGAAGTCGTAGCCTTCGAGGTCTTCGAGGGCCTCGCTCAACACCAGCTCGGAGCGCATGTCCCGGCGGGAGATAAGGCGCTTGGCCCCTGAGAGCGAGCCGCCGCCGGCGATCACGAAGAGGTTCTCGCGCGCTTCGACCTGCACGTCCCCAAGCCCCGCCTCGCCCTGCAAGAGTTCCCCCAACCCCTCGCCCGCGTGGACGCCGAGGCTCTTGGATACCTGCCCCTGGGTGTCGCAATCTACGAGGAGGGTCCGGTACCCCAGAAGGGCCAGCCCAGCGCCCAGGTTGACGCAGGAGGTGGTCTTCGCCACCCCACCCTTCGCGTTGGTCAAGGCTATCTTTCTCAACCGTACCCCTCAGACACGCCCGGTCCCGTCTCGACGATTAGCTCTCCGGGCTTCGATCTTCCGACTACCGGCCTGGTCCGCCGCGTTCGGGGAGAGTTTTGATCTCCCCGAGCCTTCTTTCGAACTCCGCGGCCGACCCCGAGTTCGCGAAAGCCCAGGCGAGGTCCCTGATGTTCTGCTCGTTGGTCCGCACGAACACGAGGGCTTCCCTGAGCGTCATGTCTTCGAACGCCGCCACAGCCATCCCCGTTACGTCCATGGGCTCGTCCACCCCGGCCTTCTCGCACATGGCGTACATCCGGGAAGCTTTGACGAGCTGTGCTTTGAACTCGCGGAGTCTCTCGTTGCCGTTCGCGTTACCAGCCATCTTGTCCTCTCCGGGGACCTCGAGTCCAGAAGTCTGCGAGCGATGGGCCGGGCTTCCCATATTCATGCATGTTTGCCTTCGGGCTTTTCAATGACGCGCCACCGTGAACGTCCATCTCTTTCTGGCCGTTCTCGATCCGTAATTGGTCTCGATGATGGCTTCTATCTCGACCGCGTGGGTGCCTGAGGAAAGGTTTCCGGTGGGGCACGTCAGGCGGCCGCTAGACTCCCCATAGTCGAACCTCATCGGCTGCCCGTCGAGGTACACGTCTATGTCGTCTCTGGACAGGAGGACGCCGTATCTGTCCTCTACGATGGCACGAATGGTGGGGTTAGGGCTATTGACGACTCCGGTAGGACCAACCGAGGTTATGATGATCGTGCGCCTCGAACCACCGCGGCCAGGTCCCCTACGTCTTCTCCGCCTGCTCACGCGCTCTCAACTCCCCGCAGCAATGTCAATGTAGTAGCCGGAGCTGGTCGTCGGTCAGCTCCACCGCTCCTCTCCAAGAGCGATTATCAAACCGCAAACGAAAATGCGAAGCAGGAGTGTCCTGGTTCCACCTTACGCCCCTCATCTCTTTACATTGAAGGTCCATCTCTTCCTGCCCGTCTTGCTGTTTCCGTCGTCGTCCTCGGTGTAGACCTCTATCTCGACGGTGTGAGGGCCAGAGGAAAGGCTCCCAGTGGAGCCTGTCAGGCGGCCGCTTGAGCGCCCATAGCTGAACCTCATCGGCTGCCCGTCGAGGTAGACGTCTATGTCGTGCCTTGAGAGGTAGCTGCCATCCATGGCTTCCACGAATGCCTGGATGGTGGTGCCAGGACCTTTGACCTGTCCGGTAGGGCTCGCCGAGGTTATAAGGATTCTGCGCCTCGGACCACCGCGGTTGGCGCCCTTTGCGCTGCCAGGTCCCCTCCTCCTTCTTCTCCGTCTGCTCATGCGCTTTTAACCTCCGCAGCGATGTCAATGTAGTCGGAAAACGAAGAGCCGGGCGTGGAATCTATCTCCGGCAAACACCGGCGATGCGCCCTCGTGCCCGGCTTTCGTGTCAAGCGTTCTCGACCTTAGAACCTACCTGGAGCCCTTATCACGCCCGGACAACGAGTCCGTGACGCCGCCCAGCAGACCTTCGTCCTTGAACTTCTGCCCGTCTCTCTTCCGCTCGGCCTGCCTGGCCTCTTTCTTCGCCTGGCTGGTCCTCCGCTTCTGTGCCGTCTCCTCTTCGGCGGCTGCCTTCCTCTGCTGCGCCCGGCCTTCCTCTTTCTTGGCCTCGTCGCCAGTCAAGGCGCCCCAGGCTTCCTTGGCCTTGCCTGCGGCTTTCTCGTCCATAGCTACTCCTTTCTGTCGACGGCTCTCTAGCGCTCGCGACGGCTTGGTACGCCCGTCAGCCCCGGAACCCAGCACCTGGGAGAGGTCCATGCCCAGCTGCTGGGCGGCCTGCGTGGCGTTCGGCTGCTACTGGCCTCCGCCGCCCTGATCCTCGCCTTCGCCTTGCTGGCCTCCTTCTTCCTCCTCATCTCCGCCACCACCGGTGAGACCGCCGGTCAGACCGCCCACGGTGTCCTGGGCCTGCTTGGCCGCTCCTCCGGCGACCTCCGACGCCTGGCCCACTACCTCTCCTGCCTGGTCGGTCACCTGCCCGACCTGATCCGTGACTCCATCCAGAGGTCCTCCGCCGTCCTTGCCTTTGGACTCTTCGCTCATAACTACTCCTTTCCTTCGAGTGCTCTCCAGTATCTAGCGACTACTGGTTGGAGGCGGCGATCACGTCCCTGACCGTGATGCGCCCTTCGGCCCCTGAGCCCTGGACCTGGGAGAGGTCCACGTTCAACTCCTGAGCCTTCTGCTCGGCGGCCTGGGTGGCGTTAGGCTGCTGTTGCTGGCCTCCTCCGGCCTGCTGGGCTGCCTGACCCGCCGTGTCCTGGGCCTGCTGCGCGGCCCCACCGGCCGCATCCTGTGCCTGGCCTGCAACCTGACCGGCCTGGTCGGTTGCCTGCCCGGCGGTGTCTTGCGCCTGCTGGGCTGCTCCTCCTGCGGCTTCCTGTGCCTGGCCCGCTACCTGGCCGGCCTGATCAGTGGCCTGTCCTGCTGCTTCCTGGGCCTGCCCGGCTGCCTGTCCTGCAGTGTCCTGCACGCCCTGGGCAACCTGACCAACCTGATCCGTGACCCCACCAAGGGGGCCGCCCTGGCCTTCACCCTCTTGCTGCTGTCCTCCGGTGAGACCACCGGTGAGACCGCCCACGGTGTCCTGCGCCTGGCCCGCTACCTGGCCTGCCTGGTCGGTGACCTGGCCTGCGGCTTCCTGGGCCTGACCCGCTACCTGTCCTGCCTGGTCGGTTGCCTGGCCTGCTACTTGCTGTGCCTGGCCTGCTGCCTGTCCGGCAGCGTCCTGGGCCTGCTGGGCCGCCCCTTGCGCGACCTGCTGCATCTGCTCCAGGGTCTGCTGGGAAGCCTGCTCCATCGCATCCTCGACACCAGCATCCTGGGCCGCCTGTTCCATGGAACTCTCGAGCTCCACGTAGGAGTCGACCATCTCCTGGATCTGGGCCTGCTCGTTGCCTTCGGGGAGCTGTTGAGCGTACTGCTCCAACTGTTCGCGGTAATTCTGCGATTGGCTCTTGATCCTACCAAGCGACTTCCCGTAGAAGTCTTGGGCATTCTCCATGGCCTGCTGCTGCATCTGCTGCTGTAGGTTCGGTCCTTGATCCGTCACTTATGTGTCCCTTCTCTTCGTTGATTTCGGCCTTCGGTAGGAGGCGGAGCTGACCGGGATCAACCCCGCCTCATCGTTTCGTTACTCTGGTTTACAGAAGCCCCCCGAGGGCTCCGCCGCCGCCTTTCTTCGTCGTCCTCGTCATCGTCGTCGTCTTCGTCTACCGCCGCCGGGCAGACCGCCGGTGAGACCGCCCACGGTGTCCTGCACCTGGTCGACGGGTCCGCCGCCTTCCTGACCGCCACCGGTCAAGCCACCTACAGTGTCCTGAACCTGGTCGAGAGGGCCGCCGCCTTCACCACCGGTGAGGCCGCCCACGGTGTCCTGCACCTGATCGACGGGCCCTCCTCCTTCGCCATCTCCACCGACAACAGGCAGGCCCTCGGTCACACCGCCCACGGTGTCTTGCACCTGATCGAGGGGTCCTCCTCCACCTTCCTCTCCTTGCTCGGCTTCCTCTGTCTGCTCGGATTCGCCTCCCTGTGATGACGACTCTGATGACGACTCGTCGTAATCCTCGGAGTCGCTGGACTCCACGGTGGTCGTGGTGCTCTCGGGGGGCGCGAGGATGTCCAGTCTGAGAAGGCCTCCGCCCAGTAGGCCGTCCGTGCCCTTTTTCTCCTCGACCGTCGTCGTATCACTGTCCTGCCACGAAGAGTCTTCGGAGCTGTCATCCTGCTCGGAGGGCCGGGTCGTCGTGGTCGAGGAGCTAGGAGGAGCGGGATTTTCGACGATTCTCTCGTCCAGCAGGTTGCCTTCCGAGTCGTAGACCCGGTCGACGACGTTGCCCGCGTCGTCGATCTCGCGCCGGATGGTCACGGTGTTGCCCTGCTCGTCTTCGCCGGTCACGACCGTGCGGCCTTCTTCGTCGGTCGTCGGCTCGCCCACCAGCGTATAGCCCTCGGGCAGGCTCTCCGCCATTTGGGTGGCTTCATCGACGGGCTCCTCGTCTTCGGTGGGTTCCTCTACGACCTCCTCGTCCAGGAGTTCGCCCTGCGCGCTGAAGATCGAGTCGACGGTGTTGCCTTCTTCGTCGGTCGCGCGCCGGACGATCACGGTGTTGCCCTCTTCGTCCTGGCCCTGCAGGATCGTGTTGCCCTGATCGTCGGTAAACGGCTGGCCCAACGCCTCGTAGCCCTCGGGCAGGCTACCGGCCATCTGGCTGGCCATGTCCTGAACCTCGTCGACAGCCTCTTCCACGATGTTCTCGTCCAGGAGGTTGCCCTGCGCATCGAAGATCGAGTCGACGGTGTTGCCCACTTCGTCGGTCCCACGCCGGACGATCGCGGTGTTGCCCTCTTCGTCCTGGCCCTGCAGGATCGTGTTGCCCTGATCGTCGGTAAACGGCTGGCCCAACGCCTCGTAGCCCTCGGGCAGGCTACCGGCCATCTGGCTCGCCACGTCCTGAACCTCGTCGACAGCCTCTTCCGCCTGATCAGTAACATCTCCGGCCACCTCACCGACCTGATCGGTTAGCCCGCCAACGGTATCCTGCACTCCCTCAACAGCCTGTCCGGCCTGGTCGGTGGCCTGGCCTGCGGCGTCCTGCGCCTGATCCGCTACCTGCCCTGCCTGGTCGGTGACCTGTCCCGCGGCGTCCTGCACCTGGCCGGCAACCTGTCCAACTGCTTCATCGTAGGACTGCTTCTCTTGTTCAGCAGTCTGATCTACCGTGTCCTGTACTCCAGCATCCTGGGCCGCCTGGTCTATGGAGCCTTCGAATTGGGCGTAGGAGTCGGTCATCTCCTGGATCTGGGCCTGCGACTCCTCGGGGAGTTGCTGCATTATGCTGTCGAGCTGGGCACTGTCGCTCTGCATCTGGCCCTTTATCCTGCCCATCGACTGTCCGTAAAAGTCCTGTGCCTGTTGCAGGTACTGCTGCTCCTGCGTCTCCTGCTGAGGGTTTTGCGTTCCTTCGCTCACTTCTTTTCTCCTCTATACTCTAGGGTTCTTACTTTGCGGTTTTTCGCCCTCGATGTTTCAGGTTTGCCTTTACCCTTTCTTCGTCCAAAGTATTCTGAAAAGCAGAGGCGCTGGCAACTATCTCGCTGGCGATCCGTAATCGAACCTCAGCGTTGCGATAGAAAACACCCTCCCGCACTCTGTCCGGCAGGTTCTCGCGGCTGCTCCTCCACACCGAGTTCCGCATGGTGTTTCCCCGGAAGCGCACCTCCGGGTCAGGCACCTCCTCGAAGTGCAACTCCCGCATCCTCACCCCAGCATCGAACGCGATGTCAGGGTTCTGCGGATTGCCCGTTCCCTCCTTCTTCATGACTTCAGGAACCCGTCACGTCCTTGATCGTTATGAGCCCCCCAGAGCCCGTGCCTTCGATCGTGGATAGGTCTATCCCTAACTGCTCCGCTCTACGCCTGGCGGCGTTTGTGGCCCTCGGCTGCTCGTCTCCCTCAGTGGCCTGGCCTGCGGTGTCCTGCACCTGCTGGGCTGCGCCACCTGCGGCGTCCTGTGCCTGGCCCGCTACCTGGCCTGCCTGATCGGTGGCCTGTCCTGCTGCTTCCTGGGCCTGCCCGGCTGCCTGTCCTGCAGTGTCCTGCACGCCCTGGGCAACCTGCCCAACCTGATCTGTGACCCCGCCAAGGGGGCCGCCCTGCTGCTGGCCTCCGGTGAGACCGCCCACGGTGTCCTGCGCCTGGCCCGCTACCTGACCTGCCTGGTCGGTGACCTGGCCTGCGGTGTCCTGAGCCTGCTGGGTGGCCTGGCCCGCGGTGTCCTGGACCTGTCCGGCAACCTGACCTGCCTGATCGGTTGCCTGACCCGCGGCCTGCTGGGCCTGGCCTGCTACTTGACCTGCGGCATCCTGGGCCTGTCCGGCAGCCTGTCCAGCCGCCTCCTTGCGCGGCCTCGCTAGCGGCCCCATCCTCGCCGCCTCCGTCTTCCATCGCCTCGGCGGCCTCCACCACGTCGCTGACGATGATACGTCCGTCGCTGCCCGTGCCCTCAACCTTCGTGAGGTCTACGCCCCGATCCTTTGCCTCGCGGCGGGCCGCGTCGGTGGCCTCGATCTCTCCCTGGCGCCTGATCTGATCCGTGTCCAAATTGGCGACGTTTTGCTGCGCCTCGTTGATGCACTCCTCCATGGACGAGTAGTTGCCCATCAACTCCTGAAAAAATGTCTGGAAGGCTTCCTCTCGACCCCCCGGAATCTGGTCCGGCAGGCCCTCAAGCGTGGCGCGGTTCTCTCTTATGTTTTGTTTGAGCACCTCGGCCGAATCACCGAAGTACTCCTGAGCCAGGTTCATCGTCCGTTGCTGGACCTCCCGCCTGGACTCCTGGATGCCCTGGTTGAGCTTCTCCAAAGCCTCCGTCTGTCTCTCTGTCACTAGCTCTCCTCCCTTTTCGGTACTTCTTGCCTTTGCTCTGTTCTCAAACCGCTCTCGCGCCGACCATGTTACCTTCATCGTCGGATATCCGCTCGAAGGCATTCCCTGACTCGTCCCTCACCCGGCTCACGGCCCGGCCCTCTTCATCCACGTACTCTTCCTCCACCGGCAGATCGTCGATGCTGCCGACCAGGTCTTCGCCTACTACCTCGCCGTTTTCGTCCAGGGTGGTCTCTATGATGTCCCCAAGCTCGTCCACCGTGTTCTGCACGATCTGGCCCGACCCGTCGCCGGACTCGGTAGTGCCTTCGGACGCCTGATCGGCCTGGCCCGCCGCTTCTTCGGCGTCCTGCGCTACCTCTTCGGCCTGATCCGTAACCTCCCCAGTAGCCTGGCCCGCGGCATCACCAGCGCCTTCACCAACATCTCGGGCCACTTCGCCCGCCTGTTGCGCGGCTTCTCCCGCACCTTCTCCTACCTGCTCTGTTGCCTCTCCGGCACTCTCGGCAGCCTGCCCCGCTCCTTCGCCTACCTCTCCGGCGGCCTGGCCGGCGCCTTCGCCAACCTGTTGGGTGGCTTGACCGGCGCCCTCTCCCACATCCTCTACCGCCGATTCGGCCCCGGAGCCCACATCCTCTACGGCCTCACCGGTGCTCTCTACCGCTTCACCGGCGCCAGAACCTACGTCCTCGACCGCGGATCCTGCGCCGGCGCCTACATCTTCGACCGCCTCGCCGGTGCTTTCTACAGCCTCTCCCGCGCCTTCACCAACGTCCTCCACGGCCGACCCGGCACCAGAACCCACGTCTTCTACAGCAGAGCCTGCACCTTCACCTACGTCCTCGACCGCGGAACCCGCGCCCTCGCCGACGTCTTCGACGGCCGAACCGGCGCCTGACCCCACATCTTCAACTGCGGAGCCTGCCCCTTCACCCACATCTTCTACGGCAGAGCCGGCGCCTGAGCCAATGTCGGCGACGGCCTGGTTGGCTCCCTCGCCCACCAGGTCGCCCGTGCCTGAACCAATATCGGCGACCGCTTGATTGGCCCCTTCGCCGACCAACTGGCCGGCCCCTTCGCCGACGTCTTCGACAGCGGAGTTGACTCCTTCGCCCACCAGCCGGCCTGCGCCTTCGCCAACGTCTTCGACGGCGGAGCCGACGCTCTCGACGAGCTTCTCGACGATCTGGGGGTTACGGTCTATGGTCGTAAGCACCCTGTCGATTATGGCGGTGACGTTGTCGAGCCTGACCTTGAGGAGGGCCTGGGCTTCGACGCCCTTTATCACCAGCTTGACCCGGCCGAGGTAGGCGTCGACCCCGACCGACAGCTCGACGAGATCCAGCACCTTCGCGAAGAGGTTGACCTTCGCCCGCAGGTCGTTTAGCTCGAAGTTGATCTCATCTACCTTGACCACGGGCACATCGAGCAGCACGTCGGGGATCTTGCCGTTCATCACGGCGTCGTCCTCGTCGTACTCTAGCGTGTAGTCTGCGTACACTTTCTCGGGGATCGTCTGATCGCCGGGTATGTTGCTCGCGAAGCGATACTCTTCGGCTTTCTGGACCGAGGTGCGGGGATCGTTCTTCCTGACGGGGGCGTTGTCTTTTATTTCCGCCAGCTCCTGGCGCATCTCCGCTTGTTCCTGTTCGGTCAGGTTCTCCTCGTACCGGTCGTCCTGCTGAGACTCGGGCGGCTGTTCTCCCTGCTGCGCCTGTTCAGTACCCGACCCCTCAGATGCCATTCCTCGTATCTCCCCTAATGTCGAAGTGCTTTGTGATGTTACTAATATGCCACCATGCAGACCGTTGCAAACCTTACGAGTGATCCAACCTCCGGTCCATCAACGTAGTTATATGATTACTCACCAGTAGATTAGATACCGGCCGGCGGCCGGCGGTTACACGAACTTCTTGTACACCCCTATATTAGAGGTGTCGCGGACGCCCAGGGCCTCTCTCAGTTCGCCAAGGCTGGCGCCCCTGCGCAGCAACCCGACGGCGAAGGTGTGGCGGAGGTTCATCGGGGAGACGCGCCACAACCCGACCTGGTCGCATCGCTTCCAGATGGCGTTCTGGAGTGTCTTGGAGGTCGTGACGGGCCTGGCCGCGCGGGCGACGATGAGCTCAGGAGTCTCGTCGTGGCGCATCCCAAGGTAACGAAGAAGGTCCTCTACCGTCCCTTCGGAGAGGCGCCGGACGCGCGGGGCGAGGTGGGAGCCGGGACCGCCGAGGTGCGCCTGGGCTGCTTCGAGGTCGACGTCGCTCTTCAGGAGGGCCCGGATCTCGCTCACCGTTACCCCGGTGTCGAGCATGAGCCTTATGACGGCGGCGTCGCGGGCGTCATCGCGGGCGTTCAGCGGGAAGGAGAGGAGTTGATCCACCTCGTCTCTCTCCAGGAACACTATCTGCTGGTCGAGCGGCTGGTGCATCGGCTCTATGGGATCGAAGTCCACGCCGGCGTCCGTGGAGGTCCTGACCCAGTCGAGGAACCTCCTTACGGCAGCGTCCTTGCGGTAGACGGTAAAGCGCTTGCGGTTCTCCTGGAGGAGATGGTTGCGGAACTCCATCACGGTGCCGACGCCGACGCCCTCGATCTCGGTCACGTCACGCCCCTGGAGGAAATCCGAGAACCCGCGCAAGTCGGCCACGTAGAACTCGGCCGTGCGCGGGCTCGTTCCAGGGTCCTCCGAGAGGTGGGCCTCGAAGGCCGAGATCAGGTCGTCTATCCTCACGCCAACCATTCTAACGGCAAATCGGTGCCGCTTGATATACTCCCGGCGGGTGATCGATACTCTGAAAGCGTCGGTCTTGCTGGTCTCGCTGGCGGTCGTGCTCGGCCTTCTGGCCCTCCCCGTCGTGCCCGAGAGGGAGACGGCGTCGGCGCAGCTCGAGACGACCACGCTCGAGGCTACGACCCAGAACGCGGGCACGCTGCTCGGGGAGAACTCATCAACCCTCAACCCTCCAGAGGAAGCTCCGTCCTCTCCCTCGGACATCTCTTCGGAAGGGGAAGACGTATCTGCGGGGATGAAGATCACGGTTCCCAGGCTGGGCCTGAGAGACGTGGCCGTGCCGACGGGCACCAGGCAGGCCGAGCTCGACAGGGAGGGAATACTCCGCCTGCGCGGCAGCGGCCTGCCCTGGATGGCCGGCTCGAACACGTTCGTCGCCGGGCACGCCCTCGGCTTCCCCCAAACTAGGGTGCCTTACGCCTTCTACAAGCTCGACAAGATGCAGCCCGGGGATGAGATATTTATCGAGGACAAGGGGGGCCAAGAACTACACATTCAGGGTCTACGACCTCATGACCGTCGAGCCCGGCGACTTCTGGGTGACCTACCCGGTAGAAGGCAAGACCGTCATCTCGCTCCAGAGCTGCACCCCCATCCCGACCTTCGAACACCGCCTGGTCGTACGCGGCGAACTGGTTTCTTAGCTGGTCAGCATTTCAGCTTTTCGTTCTTGCTGACTGGCTGACAAGCTGAAATGCTGACCAGCGCGCGGTGAGGAAGGCAAGCCTTCCTCACCGCGCTAAGTGGCGTTCGATGGCGTCGTGGGCGGCGTTGATCTCCGCGGTGACGCGCTCGGCGCGGACGCGTTTGTCGGGGTCGGAGAAACGGTCGGGATGGAAGCGCTTGACCAGCTCCCTGCGTTTCTTGTCCGCCTCTTGAATGGGTGCGCCGGGGGCCAGGCCCAGCCTGTTGTAGGCGGCGAGGACGCCAGACGGGTAGCCTAGCGGGGTAAAGGTGGTTGCCGCGGACCGCCACGCGGAGGCCCTGTCCCGCGGGCGGGTGCCTGCCTCGCTGGGTCCCACGGACTCCTCTTCGGCGATGCGCCTTTCCTCCGCCCTCCGCCACTCCTCGGAGGCGCCCCTCCAGGCCGCCTCGAAGGCCCCTCTGAGAGCCTCGCTGCGCACGCGGCTGCGTACCAGCCTCTCGCGGAAGCGCTCATCTTCCTGCAGGCTAGAGACGAAACCCTGGGCGAGGCGCCCCAGACGGCGCGGGATGCTCACTGGTCCTTTTTGTCCCCGGTCTCCCAGTAATCCTCAGAGTCGGAGAGCGGGCCGGGACGGCGGAGGACCCTGGTCTCGTCTCCCTCCTCCTCGACGCCCTCCAAAACCTGCGTCTCTTCGCCCGCAGAGTCGGCGGGCTCCTCCTCCTGTGGCAGGCCGAAGAAATCGCGCACCAGGTCTATATTGTCGAGGCCTGTCTCGGCGGCCTGGATCTTCCTCTCCTCCTCGGAGACGCCGAAGTTCCTGGCTTCGCGCGCCTT
This sequence comes from uncultured Rubrobacteraceae bacterium, assembly GCA_963840835.1. Lineage (GTDB taxonomy): Bacteria > Actinomycetota > Rubrobacteria > Rubrobacterales > Rubrobacteraceae > Rubrobacter_D. The sequence continues at coordinate 537,758 of CAWJAM010000006.1, forward strand.
GCGGATCTCGTCTTCGAGGTTCCTGATGACCTCTTCCGTCTCGTCCTTGAGCTGCTGGATGCGGCCCTCACTGAGGTCTATCTCGGAGTTCAGCCTCGACTCCCTGGCCCTTGTGGAGGACTCGAGTTCGGCGATGTCTATACCCGCGGCCTCAAGCGTCCCCCGCACGATGCGCACGGCGGAGAGCCGCGGCACCTCGGGCGGGAGGTTCCTGATGACCTCGGCGGCCCGCTCGACGGTGAAGCCGTGCGCCGCGCCCTCCTGCGCTTCCATCCCCGACGTACCAACCTCCTCGGCTGAGTAGATAGCGGTCCCCTCGTCCTCCGTGCTCCCCGCGAACACTCTGGAGAAGAAGCTCTGCCGCGTGGTGCCGTGATCCTCGTTCATCTCGTCGGTATCCTTTCCGTAGCGGGTAGGGTCTCGACGCGCCGCGTCACCTCGTCCAGCCCGCGCCGAAAGTACGCGATCCGCTCTTTGAGCCGCGCGAGACCGGGGTCCTGAGGCCCCGAGATGAGGCTGTCGTCCAGGGCCAGAAGCTCTCCACGCAGGTTGCCAAGCAGGCTCTCGGCGCTCTCTAGCTGGGCGTTGATCATGCTGATGCCGCCGAGCACGTCAGCGTAGCCCTCGAGCTCGCCGCGACGCCCCTGAAGCGCGCTCTCGAACGGCGCCCGCATGGGCGAATCGGACTCCAGTCGCGCGAGATCCTTCTGCAGTTCCTTTATGCGTTTGGAGATGGAACGCCGGTCCACGCTCTCCAGATGCCGCCTGAGCGCGCCCCTCCGGCGCGCCAGCCGCGCCGCGTCCTCTACCTCGCCGACGATGGTGAAGATGTCCTCGTCCAGAAGCGGCCTGCACTCGTCTGGCAGAAGCTCCCAACTCTCCAAGAGCCCGTCCTGCAACGCCACGAGCCGCTTCATCTGCGACGCCGCTATGCGGTCCTCCCTCGCCACCCGGACGAGCTCCCCCCTGTTGTGCCGCACCCGACTCAAGAGCTCCCTGCGCGCGTTCTCGCGCCTGTCTAGCAACCTCCGGCCCGAGAATAGCGCCGCGATCCCAAGCGGGACCGCCAAGAGCCAGGCGTCAGTCGTGGCAACCACGGCTCCCAGTCCCGCGAAAGTTCCGAAAGGCGCCAGGCGAACCATCATCCGCCGCGAGAGATTTCGTTTCCTTACGGCCAGGCTACCCACGCGGGCCCTCCTCGGTCTCTTCGGCCTGGGGCTCGGCCGTCCCCTCGGTCGGGGCGGCTTCGATCTTCTCTGGCTCGCGCAGGCCCATCTCGATCTCCATCATCTCGAGCTCATGCTCGGCGTCTAGTCGTTTGATGTCGATCTCGGCCGCCACTATCTGTCGCTCGGTCTCGCTCGTGCCGAGCTCGCCGATGGCCTCTGCCTCGTAGGAGGACTGGCGGATCGACTGCCGCGCCTTCTCCAGGTCGCGCGAGGAGTCGGAGAGGGAGATGTTGGAGCGGGCCTCGTTGGCGGTCCTCAAGGCGCGGGAGCGCTGGTGCTCCTCCATGAGCGCGGCCCGCTCGCGCACCACGTCGTTGTAGCGACGCTCCTGATCCCGGAACGCCTGCTCCAGCTCCTGAGAGTTCTTGCGGGCCTCTTCGAGGCGCGCCTCGATGTCGGCGAGGCTACTCTGGGCCTCCTGCTTCTGCTGGACGACCTCGATCGCGGCCTCCCTCTGCCCCCTGCCCGCGAGCTCACGGGCCTGGCGTTCCTTGACGGCCAGGGTCTTCTGCTTCGTCACCGCGTCGTTGGAGAGCATCTTCTCGTAGGCCATCGTGCGAGCCGCCGCAACCTGCAGCTTCTTCAGGTTCTCGAGCTCGTCCTGGACGGCATTCTCTAGCAAAATCTCCGGGTTGCGCCGCTCGACCCCGGAGAGAAACCTCCCGAAGAACCCGCGAATAGCCCTCGTGAATCTTCCCATCTGCGCCGTCCACCCCCGGCAATCGCCGTGCCTGTAAAGTACGCCATCGATTATATCATCGGTACGTGAAACCTCCTCCGGAAGTTTCAGCACGCTCCGGCCTGCGGCCTCCGCTTGTCAGCACGCTTCGCTCGTCAGCACGCATCGGGCTAGCGCCCTCGCTTGTCAGCAACGCTTCGAGCCTTCGGCTCTCGCTTTCAGCTTTTTGGTTCAGGCCACGCTCTGCGGCGCACGACGAACCGCTGCCCAAGGCGGCAGGGTTCGATGCTCGTAGCGACGCCCCAAGACAACTTCCTGACAAGGCGCCTAAGGCGAAGCCGAGGGCGCCGTGCCGACAAGCGAGGGCGCTAGCCCGATGCGTGCTGACGAGCGGAGGCGAAGCCGGAGCGTGCTGACAAGCGGAGGCCGCAGGCCGGAGCGTGCTGGCGTCAGCCGTAGCGTGCGGCACGTGCTGCTGGAGCACGTGCCAAGACTATGGCGCTAGATGACTCGACCTCGAAGGCTGCTTCGAGGGCGCGTCCGGCGGAGATGAGGAGGTCATTGGCGGAGCGGGCGTCGCGGGGGTAGATGGCCGCCCCCGCCCTGGTGTCACGCGCACCAAGGGAACTCGCGGCGGCAAGGGCACGCCGGGCGGCGCTCTCCACCCCGCCGTCGTCAAGCCCGCCGATAACGACCCCGAAGAGGTTGCCCTCCCCGAGCAGCACGGGCTCCCCGATACGCGACCCTATCCTCTCGAGTAGGACATCCATGTCCTCCATGTCCGCGCCGGGGTCGACCAGGATCACGGCGACGGGGACGCCCTTGCGCGCAGCGAGCTGCTCCTCGACCCGCTCCAGCAGCACGGACCCGTCGTCCGTCGCGTAGTCCTCCGCCAGGGCGGCAGGGAGTACGCTCCCGGCCACGTAGATAGAGAACAAGCCCACGAGGCCCGCGGCGGCGAGCCTGTAGAAGACGAGCGAGGCGATCTCCTGCCCCGTTCCTTCCTCGAGAAGGCCAGGCAGCATCGCCAGGGCGTAGCAGAAGAGCACGGCGGCGAGGACCGCGAGCACCACCCGCCACGACCCGTGCAGCGCAGGGGCCAGAAGCAGCGGGAAGAACATGACGTAGAGCTCGCTCGATACGCCACCTGAGAAGAAGACCATCATGGCGATTACGGCCGCGTACACAGCGTAGACCGAGCCGCACATGCCGGCGGTGAACTGCTCAGCGGGCAGCAACGGAATTACGACTGCGGCCGTGATCATACCGATTGCGGAGACCAGATAGAGCAGGATGTAGGAGACGGCCGGCTCGTAGGCGTCGGTGTGCACGAGCACGAGCGAGGCCACCATCAGGGTTAGGAGCAGGAACGAGATAGCCTTCGAGCTCCGGGCGTTTCGTTCGAGATCCGTTCTTCCGCCCACGCCAAAGTATCATACGCCCATGAGCCCATGCCCGCCACCGGAGGACTAACAACCATGGACGAACCGAACAACCCCTACACGCAGTTGGAGGGCTACAGAGTCAGGGACGCTTCGGGTGAGGAAGTCGGGGAGATCGAAGACACCGTCTACGACGCCCCGAGCGATGTGCTGAAGTACGTCGTCGTCAGGGCGCGTCCCATCCCCGCCGAGCGGATAGAGGTACACGTCGAGGAGCAGACCATCTCGGTCCCCTACGAGGCGGCAACCATAGAGTCGGCGCCGGAGATGAAGGAAACCTCGGGAGCCTTCGACGACGCCGTTCGCGAGCATTACGGGTAGCACGCCTGCTTCGCAGGCTTGTCAGCACGCTCCCTCCGGTCGCTTGTCAGCACGCGTCGGGCCTAGCGGCCCTCGCTTGTCAGCAACGCTTCGCCCTTCGGGCTCGCTTTCAGCTTTTTGGGTTCGCTTGTGGGCTGGGTGCGCGATACTCGGTCGGTTGAAGTCGCTGTGAATCGCGTTGGGATTGCGAGAGGAGGGCCCGAAGGTTCGGGCCCTCCTGTGCGTTGGGTAGACTGGGTGGGGAGGCTTACGGGGTCTTCACGCGCTCGCAGTCTTCTTTGACGGTGTCGGCCTCGTCGGCGTAAACGGTGTCCGTACCTGGGCCGCAGGCAACCAGGTCCCCGACGGCTGGGATGTCCCTCGACTGGACGGTGTCGTTGCCGGCGCCGGCTTTGAACTGGTCGAGAGCGGGGTCGCCTCCCTGTCCGATCATGTTGTCCGCGCCGCTGCCGCCGTAGACGGTGTCCTTCCCGAGGCCGTCGCCGAGCTCGTCGGCACCCTGGCCGCCCTCGACGAGGTCGGCGCCACCGCCGCCGTTGATCTGGTCTCCGCCGCCGAGACCGGAGATCTGCTCAGCCAGCCGGGTGCCTGAGAGGATGTCGGTTCTGTCGGTGCCGGTGATCAAGAACTCGAAGGCCGCAAAGGCCACGCCAGAAGAGAACACCACCATGAGAGCCATTGCCGCCAGTAACGTCGCCGTCCGCCTCATCCGTGTCCCCTTACTCGTCTGGCCTCCGGTCTACACTGCGTACTTTAGAGGAGAGGTGTAACGGCACGGCTACATTCGAATAACCTTTCGGCCACGGTTCTATAACGTTTTGGTAACACCCTGCCGGCGAGATAGACCTTCGGGCAAGGGGGTACTTCAGCATTTCAGCTTATTGGTGGCTGAAATGCTGACGTGCTGACTTGCTGAAATGCGCGGATCGGGCTTCTATCGGGGGCGCCCGTGCGTATAATTCTTGCGTGGCCGGGGGCGTAGACGTTCGGGGAAGGATGGAGGATCTGCGAGAGCAGGTCCGCTATCACAACCGCCGCTACCACGTCGAGGACGCGCCGGAGATCTCCGACGCCGAGTATGACGCCCTCTACAGGGAGCTGGAAACGCTAGAGCGTGAGTATCCTGAGCTCGTTACCCATGACTCGCCCACCCAGCGGGTTGGCGGCGAGCCGGTCGAGGGGTTCGAGGCGGTCAGGCACTCCGTCCCGATGCTCTCCCTCGCGAACGCCCGCAAGGTGGAGGATTTGAGGGAGTGGGACGCCCGCGTGCGGCGGCTGCTCGGCGAGGACGAGTCGCCGCGCTACGTCACCGAGCGGAAGATCGACGGCCTCGCCGTCTCGCTTCGGTACGAGGGCGGACGCTTCGTCCGCGGCGCGACGCGCGGCAACGGTGCCGTCGGCGAGGACGTAACGGCCAACCTCGGCACCGTTCGCTCCATCCCGGAGAGGCTTGGCGACGACCCGCCACGGGTGATCGAACCGCGGGGCGAGGTGTACATGACGCTCGAAGACTTCGAGAGGCTCAACCGGCGGCAGGAGGAAGAGGGGAAAGCCCCCTTCGCCAACCCGCGCAACGCCGCCGCCGGGGCCATCCGGCAACTAGACTCCAGGATCACGGCCACAAGACCGCTCAAGGTCTACCTCTACGGCATCGGCGAGGGCGGCGAGGACTTCGAGAGCCACTCCGGGATGCTTGATAGATTGAAGGACTACGGTCTGCGGGCGAACCCGCACAAACTGCACGACTCCATAGAGTCCGTCGTGGAGGAGTGCCTGGAGGCGGCCGGCCAACGCGGTTCGCTCCCCTACCAGATCGACGGGGTCGTCGTGAAGGTGGATTCCCGCGAGCAGCAACTCGCGCTGGGCTCCGTGGCCAGGGCCCCGCGGTGGGCCATCGCCTTCAAGTTCGAGCCGCTCGCGGGACGAACGAAGTTGCTCGACATTCACGTCAAGGTAGGCAGGACCGGCGCCCTGACTCCACAGGCGGTGCTCGAGCCGGTGAACGTCGGCGGGGTCGTGATCTCACGCGCCACGTTGCACAATGAAGACTACGTCAGGGAGAAGGGTATCCTCATCGGCGATATGGTCGTCGTAGAGCGGGCAGGCGATGTGATCCCGCAGGTCGTCAAAGCCATCACCGAGGAACGCGAGGGCGACGAATACGCCTTCGAGATGCCAGCCCGTTGCCCGGTCTGCGACGAACCCGTTTCGCGCCCTGAGGGCGAGGCCGTTACCCGTTGCGTGAACGCGCGCTGCCCCGCGCAGGCGCTGGAACACATCATCCACTGGTCATCGAAGTCAGCCATGGACATCGACGGCCTGGGCGAGAAGCTCGCCACCAGGCTCTTCGACCTCGGCTTTATTAAGGACGCCGCCGACGTCTACGACCTCGATGCCGGGCAGCTCGTCCCGTTAGAGGGCTTTGGACAGAAGAGCGCGGAGAACCTGATCGGGTCCATCGAACAGAGCAAGGAGAGGACGTTCTCCCGCGTCCTCTACGCCCTCGGCATCAGGCACGTCGGGGCTGTTACGGCGGGCCTTATCGCCGCGCGCTTTGGGGGGGAGGACCTGATGCACGGCGTCGAGGTCGAACGGCTGACCGAGATCGACGGCATCGGAGGCGTCGTCGCCCGCGCCGTCGCAGAGTACTTCGACCTGAAGGACAACCGCGACCTCGTCCGACGCCTGATGGAGCGGGGCCTCGACTTCGGACGCGAAGAAGGTGGCCCTTCGGAGGGCCCGCTCAACGGCAAACGCGTCGTCATAACCGGAACCCTCGACCGTCCCCGCAGCTACTACGTCGGGCGGCTGGAGGCGGCCGGAGGCACCTTCACCTCCTCCGTCAGCAAGAACACAGACTACGTCCTGGCCGGCGAGGAGGCCGGCTCGAAGCTGGAGAGGGCAAAGGAACTCGGTGTTCCCATCCTCGACGACGCCGGGTTCGAAGAGCTATTGTAGTCGGTCAGCATTTCAGCACTTCAGCTTGTCAGCTTTTGTTCGCTAGCGGCTGTTAGAGTAGCTCTGCTAGGGGCACGCTGGAGAGGAGGTTCTTTGTTTGCTCATCGTCCAGAGCGGAGAGTGGCGGCCTGAGGTTGCGCCATGCCTTATCGCCGGTCAGGTGGGCCATGAGGGCTTTGAGGGCAGGTATTACAGGGTACGCCTCTATGGACCCTCGGAGATCGCTCAGGCGCTCTTGGAGGGTTTCTGCTTCGCTGTCTCGGCCTGTCGCGTGCGCGTCGTAGACCCGGCGGGCGAGGCGGGAGGTTACGTTGACGGTGGCGGAGATGCATCCTGAGCCGCCGCTTCGCAGCGTTTCCAGAAGCAGGGTCTCGGTTCCGGCGAAGACGGAGAGGTCAGGGAACTCGCGGCAGAGGGTCGCGATGCGTTCCATGTCACCGGAGCTGTCTTTGGTGCCAGCGATCGCACCGGGGTATGCGTCGATGAGGCGTGAGATCAAGGGCAGACCGAGATCCACGCCCGTCATCTGCGGGATGTGGTAGAGGTAGAGCCGAAGACGGTCGTCGCCGACGCGCTCGATGACCTCGGCGAAGAAACGGAACAGGCCGTCGTCGCCCACGCCCTTGTAGTAGAAGGGTGGCAGCACGAGCACGCCCGCGGCGCCGGCCTCGAGCGCCGCGCGGCTCAGGCCGACGGTGTCGGTGAGGGCGCATGACCCCGTACCCGGTAACAACGTCTCGGCGGGGACGCCGCCTTCGAGTAGCGCTTCGAGCGCCGCGAGCCGCTCGCCCGCGGAGAGGGAGTTGGCCTCGCCCGTCGTCCCGAAGACCGAGAGCCCGTGGCAGCCCGCCGCGAGCAGCCTGTGGCAGTGGGCGGCGAAAGCCGCGTGGTCGGTTGCCAGGTCCCCGGCCATCGGGGTAAGAACAGCCGCCAGAACGCCCTTCGGACCCGCTGTAATCTCTTCGCGATCCATGATCTCCTTTTCAGCAGTCAGCATTTCAGCCAGTCAGCATTTCAGCTTTCTCTTGCTGAAGTGCTGAAATGCTGACTGGCTGACGTGCGCGAATAGCAGAGGTCTAGACCTCTGCTATTCGCTTTTGCATTCGGACCGTAGATCCTAACTGCCCCCTCTCGGAGGTCAAGCTCCGCGAAGGGGGGCGACTCATTGCTGCTTCGGTAGGCTGGCGGGGGGTTTGGGGTGCGGGAGGTTTGCGGGCGCGGTCTTCCCGACCTTGTAGACGACCACCGAGGCGCCGTCGAAGCGCTCGTAGTGGACCGGCTGGAAGGTTCGCTGGAGCATGGTGAGCAACCGCTGGTCCGGCTCCGCGCCGGAGATGAAGTGGAAGACCTCGCGGTAGTCTCCCTCCTTCACCCTGTTCTCTACCTTCGGGAAGTCTTTCGCCGTGCACGCTTCGACGTCGCTCCTCCCGCCGCTTTCTCCGGCATTCAGGTAGTAGTCGAGCCTGCCGTCGGCGTCGCAGCGGACGGTGAGGGTGCCCTCATCTTCGTGTCCTACCACGTAGGCGGCTGCCTCGCGGAGTTGTTCCTTGGCCGGGGTAGTGTAGTAGTCCATCGAGAAGAGCAGGTAAGCGAGGCCCGCGCCGGCCAGCCCGATGGCTACGGTTCCCTGGAAGACCCCCGCCGCCCTGCCCGAGAACGCGCGGGTTACCGAACGCGCGACGAGGAGGTAGACGGCCGGGAGTGAGACCAGGAGGTTTTCGGTGGTGAGCACGTGGACGAAAGACTGGGAGATGACGTAGGCCAAGACGAAAGGTCCAAGGGCCCAGACCACGAGCAGCAAGCCGGGCGGGACCCCGCCGCCCTTGCGGCGGGGCCGCAGGTCGTCCCAACCGCGGAGAAGGAGAAAGGCGAGCAACGTCCACGCGGCCAGCACGAGCAACCCCGAGCGGCCGAAGAGGAACCCGAAGTAGTCGGGCAGGGCCTGCAGAACCGGGGAACTGGCCCTCTCACCGTGCCCGAGCTGGTAGACCATGCCAGGCACCCAGGGCAGATAGGCGAGGACTACGGGGACGCAAAGGAGCAAGACCTTGCGCAGCGTGCCTAAAGCGAGCGCCGCCAGCGCGACACCCTGCAACAAAACGAGTAGGAGTCCGAAGTAGTGCAGGTAAGCGCAGAGTACGGCGCTGACGATGTAGAGTGCGGCCTCCCTCCTGGGCAGTTCCCCGCGGTAACGGAGGCCGAGCATAACGTCCCACCAGAAATAGGAGGCCAGGATGGAGAGCAGGATCAGCATGGAGAGCGGGCGGGCCTCCTGGCTGAAGTAGACGGGGGCCCAGAGGACCGCGACCAGGAGGGCCGCTATCAGGCCCTCGCGCTCGGAGTAGAGCCTCCTGCCGAGGAGGTAGATCGCCGGTATACACAGCCACCCCGCGACGGCGGAAGGAAGCCTCAAAGCCCACTCCGAATCGCCGAAGATCCACTGCGTGAAGTGGAGGATCAGGAAGTAGAGGGGAGGTTGTGTGCCGTCCCGGACTACCCGGGAGATAGTATCGCTCTCGCTGAAGTCCCAGCTCGCCAGCTCGCCGCCCCACAGCGACTGAAAGTCCAGGCCGTAGAACCGCAGCACCGCGCCGAGGAGCATAATCGCAACCAGGGCGAGAGGCGCCCACTCTTCCCGCGGCAAAGCGAGAAGCGTCTTGCGGCGATAGTCGTGCTTCAGCACGGGAACCCCCTCTCACTCATCCTCCGTCCCCGTAATCGACGCTGTAGGATGTTAAACAGGTTCTCGAAGTACATCAATATGTCGATATACCCGAGAGGCAGGACCCGCTCGCGAATGACCCCTACACTTAGGCGTGTTGCCACCCGGCAACCCCATGGTTGGTAGTCTGTAGATCTAGTAGAACAACGGAGGTATCGTACGGCCGATGAGCACGGAGAGAGAGAAAGGGAGAGGAGCAGAACGAACGTCGCCGGAGAGGATCGTCCCGTCCTGTTGCGCGCCAGGGAGGCCGGCTTCCGAGGAGTCTTTCGGACGACCACGGGGAGAGCTGGGGACGGCAAAGGCTTCTGAGGAGGGCATGATCCGGCTTCCCGGTGGCACCTTCTTGATGGGCACCGACGACGGCGAGGGGTTCCCGCGCGACGGTGAGGGACCGGTGCGCAGGATCACGCTAGATCCTTTCTACATCTCCCCTTACGCGACCACGAACGCCGAGTTCTCGACGTTCGTACAGGAGACGGGCTACGAGACGGATGCCGAGAGGTTCGGCTGGTCTTTCGTGTTCTACCGGTTCCTCACGGCCAGAGCGAAGAAGAAGGTGAGGGGAACGGTGGACGCCGCCCCCTGGTGGAGGGCCGTCGGGGGGGCCAACTGGAGGCGCCCGGAGGGGCCGGGGTCTGGCATCAAGACCCGCATGAGACATCCAGTGGTCCACGTCTCCCACAACGACGCGCTCGCATACTGCGAATGGGCGGGGAAGCGGCTGCCGACCGAGGCCGAGTGGGAGTACGCGGCCAGGGGCGGTCACGAACAGAGGCGTTACCCCTGGGGCGAGACGCTGACCCCGGAAGGGGAGCACCTCTGCAACATCTGGCAGGGCGAGTTCCCGACCAGAAACACTACCAAAGACGGCTACGCGGGCACGGCGCCCGTCGATTCGTTTCCCCCGAACGACTTCGGGCTCTACAACGTCTCCGGCAACGCGTGGGAGTGGTGCCAGGACTGGTTCTCGGCCACCTTCCACGTAGGCCCCACCAGGGAGAACCCCGTAGGCCCCCCCACGGGCACCTCGAGGGTCATCCGCGGAGGCTCCTACCTGTGCCACAAGTCCTACTGCAACCGCTACAGGGTCGCGGCCCGCAGCTCGAACACCCCGGACAGCTCCACAGGCAACTCCGGCTTCCGCTGCGCCGCCGACGCGTAGGGCGGTTCGCAAAGCGAACCGCGCTGTCAGCGGTCAGCTAGTCAGCCTTCAGCCTTTCGCGGGCGCGCTGTATGTATTTCTCGGCAGCTTCGGGGTTGTTGTAGCTCAAGGTACCGCCGGTCATGGGGTTCTTGATCTCGTAGTGGCCGCCGGCCCCTTTGTCTATGATGACCGGGTAGTAACGGTCTCCGACCTGCTTTATGGCGTACTCGGTGATGTTGCTGTCTTCACCCAACTAGCCTCCTTCGGACGCCTGGCTTCACTATACGTCCTTCGGGATGGCGCGGTTTGCGTGGGCGGTTCGCGAACCGCCCCTATAGGTCCCGCTCTAGACATCCTTCGTCAGGATGGCCGCCTCCGGCGGGGTCAAAGGTTCGCGGCGCGAGGTCCCGAGGGTTACGCGTCGCACGAAGCCAGCGCCCACGGTTTTCGGCTGGTAAGAGGGAAAGGAGTGGAGGAAGTATTTGCCGGGTCCGCGCCTGCGGGCGGGGCGGTGTTCGATCCATAGTAGAGGACGGGGCAGGTCGGGCAGGCCGTCCGAGAAGTGCTCCCTTATGACTTCGGCGGCCAGGAAGCCCGAGACTTCCCCGGTGGCGACGTCTCCGACCCTGGGGAGCTGTTCGCAGACCACCACGGGGGCGTCGCCTTCGGCGCCTTTGTAGATCCTGATCCAGCAGCAGCCGGCCCCGAGCCTGTAGCCCGTCCTGTGGTGCATGTACTCGTGCGTGAGGTTCATCAATCCATCCCCAGAAGGGTCCCTACAGGGTGCCACCGTGCCAGGCAGAGAGCAACTGCCGTTCCCTCTCAGGCTTCAAGCCGGCGGCCAGATCAGCTCCTACTCTCTTGCTGTCCCACTCGAGCACGTCCCTGATCGTCTCCGAGAGGGGCCGAAACGCGAGCCCCGCCGCGATGGCCCTGCCACAATCGACGTCCAGCATGCCGGCATACTCCCGCGGCACCCACAATGGCAGCTCCGTGAACGGCTCTACTCCGTTCTGCTCCAGGAATTCCTCGGATACCCAGACAAGCCGAGCGTCGCCACCGCTGGCCGCCTCGCACTCCCCCAACAGCTTTCCCAGGTGCAGTTCGTAGTCCGGACCCGTGGCGTTGTACGTTCCGGTTTGTTGCTCCGCGGACATCTTTACAATCCACCCCGCGAGGTCCCTCACGTCGATGAATTGCACCTGGCGCTCCGGACGGTCGGGGGCCAGGACTTCGCCGCCGGCGGAGATTCGCCGCGGCCAGTACGTGAAACGGTCCGTGGGATCGTGGGGGCCTGAGATCAAACCGGGACGGACGTTGAGCACCCTGCCGGGCATCTCCTCCTCGGCCGCCCGCTCGCACAGCGCCTTGAGCCCCCCGTACGTCTCCCCCGTGACCGCCTCGACCGTGGGATCGTCCAACTCCTCGACCGGCGCCCCTTCGTCGGCCCCCGGCCCGATGGCGTCCGAATACACGGAGATGCTGGAGACGAAAGTGTAATGGTCCACCACATCGTCTAGAAGCCGGGCAGAGGCCCTGACGACGCGGGGCACGTAGCCGCAGGTGTCGATCGCGGCGTCCCAGCGCCGCCCCTGCAGGGCCGAGAGTTCCCCGTCCCTGTCGCCCCTTATGGTCTCTACCCCGGGGAACAGGTCGGGGTCGCTGAGGCCCCGGTTGAAGAGCGTGACCCGGTGGCCGTCCCCGAGCGCCGCCTCGACGAGGTAGCGCCCGAGAAAGCCCGTGCCGCCCATGATCAGCAAGTCCATCGGTGCCTCCGGAAGGCTGGAGCGAGGAGCGTCTCCCCGCCCCGATTTTCTCTACCCGCCCGTGGCGGTGAGGCGCTCTTCGGGCCTGTCGACGACCCTGTCGATGACGCCGTACTCGACCGCATCCCTGGAGCTGAGTATGTAGTCGCGGTCGGTGTCGCGCTCTATCTTCTCGTAGTCCTGGCCCGTGCGCTCGGCGAGTATCTCGTTGACGCGCCGCTTCTGGTCCATGATCTCACGGGCGTGGATCTCCACGTCGGACGCCTGCCCACCGAGGCCCTGTATGGACGGCTGGTGCAACAGTATGCGCGTGTTGGGCAACGCGCTCCTCTTGCCCTTGGTCCCGGCCGCGAGCAGGAACGCCCCCGCCGAAGCGGCCATGCCCAGGGCCGTCGTGGAGACGTCGGCGTTGACGAACTGCATGGTGTCGTACATCGCCAGCATCGCCGAGCTGCTACCGCCAGGCGAGTTGATGTACAGGTGAATGTCCTGTTCCGGGTCCTCCGCATCAAGGTGCAATAGCTGGGCCATAATAACGTTCGCCACCTGGTCGTCTACCGGCGTGCCAAGAAAGACGATCCTGTCCTTCAAAAGCCGCGAATAAATGTCCATCGTCCGCTCTCCCCGCGGACTCTGCTCCGTCACATAGGGAACGACCAACCTGGGATCCAAACTCATCTCGATACTCCCTCCGTCTCAGCCAACACGCTATACTCCACATAACGTAACATTGTTGTAGGATTTGTGCAAGTTATTTGCAGTGTTTTGGAGGTAGGTGGATGGATCTTCCGCGTTTGCGGCTCATCCGGCAGGGGGCTGTGATGAGCCAGGAGGAGTTGGCGGAGAGGAGTGGGGTGGCGCGCGACACCATCTCCAAGCTGGAGACGGGCCGGAGGGGGGCGTACCCTTCCACCATCCGCAAACTCGCCGCCGGTCTCGAGGTGCGCCCGCAGCTACTCATGGGTGGCGTCGAGTATCTAGACGAGCCGATCGAAGGCGAGCCTCTGGAGAACAAGCCCGAGGAGAGACCCGGGCGGGACAGGAAGGTCGGATTCTAGGGCGCGGCCTAGGCAGCACGCTTCGGCCTACGCTTGTCAGCACGCTCCCTTCGGTCGCTTGTCAGCACGCTTCGGCCCTGCGGGCCTTGCTTGTCGGCCCGCATCGGCTTCGCTTCGCTATCAGCTAAATCCCGCTGCGGCCTTACCCTTCCGCACACAAGAACCGAAGCGGAGGGAAAATGGATTCCTAGCCTGCCTCGCGGGTCTGAGACGACTAGCCGAAAGCGAGGCCTAAAAGGCCGAAGCGTTGCTGACAGCGAGCCCTTTCGGGCGAAGCGTGCTGACAAGCCGGCGCTATCCGGCGTGCTGACAAGCGTAGGCCGACAGGCCGAAGCGTGCTACTCCTTTCGGTACGGCTTTCCTATTGCTGCGGGGGCTATGGCGCGGCCGCCGAAGAAGGCGAGGGCGATTATGGTCAGGACGTAGGGGAACATCTGGACGAACTCGATGGGGATGGTCTGTTCGCTGACGCGGTAGGTTATGGCCAGGGCGAAGCCGAAGAGCAGGGCGGCCCCGGCTGCGCCGATGGGGTTCCAGCGGCCGAAGATTAGGGCCGCGAGCGCGATGAAGCCGCGGCCGCCGGTCATGTTCTCGGTGAAGGCCGTGAGGAGTCCCATGGAGAGGTAGACGCCGCCGCAGGCGGCCAGGAGGCCGGAGAGGGCGACGCCGTAGTAGCGTATCCTCTGCACGTTGACGCCGGCCGTGTCCACGGCTTCGGGGGCCTCGCCCGTGGCCCTGAGCCTGAGGCCGAAGGTGGTGCGGAAGACGGTGAAGTAGACCACGGGCACCATGATGTACATCAGGTAGACGATCACGCTCTGGTCGAAGAGGGCCGCGCCTATTACAGGGATGTCCGAGAGTAGCGGGATGGCGACGGACCCGAACCCGGTGACGCGCGGCGAGGTACCGCCGGCGCCGAAGATGGTGACCATCAGGAAGCCTGTGCCGCCGATGGCCAGCAGGTTGATGGCGGTGCCTGAGATGATCTGGTCGGCCTCGAAGGTTATGCACATGAGCGCGTGGATGAGGGCGAAGAGGAGTCCGGCCCCGAGGGCGGTGAGAAGACCAACAAGGGCGCTTCCCGTGAAGGAAGACCCGACCACCCCGGCGAAGGCCGCGATGAGCATGAGCCCTTCGAGGCCGATGTTGACGACCCCGCTCTTCTCGCTGAACAGCCCACCCAGAGCCGCAAAGATGAGCGGCGTGGCGTTGCGGATGGTCGACTGGAGGATGGAGCCTGTGGTGCCGAGGAGATCTTCCATTACGAACCGAGCCCCTCTTCCAATCTGGCGCCGGCCAGGGCGCGGGCCCGCTTGCCGACTATCAACTCCACCAGCTTGGTGGCCGTAACGAGAAGCAGGATCACAGCGAGGAGCACCTCCGAGAGCTGCAGCGGCACGTCGGTGGCGAACTGCATCTCCTGCGCGCCCGAGCTGAGGGCGCCGAAGAGCAGGGCTCCCAGCACCACCCCGACCGGATGGTTGCGCCCGAGTAGCGCGACCCCGATGCCGTTGAAGCCCAGGTTGGAGACCCAGGGAACGTCCATGTTGCCATAGACCCCGAGGATCTCCACGCCGCCGCCGAGACCCGCCAGCGAGCCACCGATGGCCAGCGCCAGGACCGTGTTCAGTCCGAGCCGCATGCCCGCGTAGTTGGCGGCGCCCGGCGAGAGGCCGACCGCGCGCAGCTCGAAGCCGCGGCGCGTACGCCACAGGAGCAAGTAGACCACCACGGCGGCGAGGATGGCGAGAAAGAAGCCGTAGTTCGCCCTACCCAATGCCGCGCCGATCGTGGGAATGCGGGTGGCGAAATCTATCGTCTCCGTGCCGGGAATAGGTCCCTTCTGACGCAGCGGGTTGTTTGCCAGGTAGTACGCGAGGTAGATGCCCACGTAGTTCAGCATGATGGTGGTGATCACCTCGTGCGCCCCGAAGTATGCCTTGAGCACGCCGGGTATGGCGCCCCACAGAAATCCCGCGACCAGTGAGCCGGCGAGGACCAGGGGGATGGCGATGGACCCGAGGGAACCGAGCGAGACCCCGAGCCAGGCCGCGGCGATGGCCCCCATGAAGATCTGTCCCTCGCCGCCGATGTTGAAGAGCCCGGCCCTGAAGGCCACGGCCACGGCGAGGCCCGTGAAGATGAGGGGCGTAGTGTACAGAAGCGTGCGGCCCAGCGCGAGCGGGTCGCCGACCGCCCCTTCCACGAGAGAGGCGTAGGCGGCGATGGGATTGTTGCCCGTCGCCAGGATGATGACGGCCCCTATGATGAAAGACAGGACGATGGCGATAACGGGGAACACCAGCGGTCCCAGCGCGCCCACGACGATCCGCCCGAAGGCCGATCCCATCCCCCCGGACGCGTTCTGGCTCACGCGCTTTTCTCCCCAGCGGTACGCCCGGCCATGAGCAGGCCCAGCTCCTCGTCGGTCGCGTCGGGGCCCACCTCGCCGACGATCCCACCCGCATAGAGCACGACTATCCGGTCCGAGAGAGAGCGGACCTCTTCGAGCTCCAGCGAGATGAGCAGTATCGCCTTGCCCTCGGAGCGCTGCTCGAGGATCTGGCGGTGGATGAACTCTATGGCCCCCACGTCCACGCCGCGGGTGGGCTGGGACGCTATCAGGACCCCGGGGTCGCCGGAGAGCTCCCGCGCAAGAACGGCTTTCTGCTGGTTGCCGCCGGAGAGGGAGGCGGCCCTGGCGTCGGGATCGGGGGGACGCACGTCGTAGGAGGTGAGGGCCTCGGACGCCCGACGGCGCATGACCTTCGGGAATATGACACCGAACCTGGAGAAAGGCCGCTCGCCGTAGGTCTTGAGGGTGTTGTTCTCGTAGAGGGCGAAGTCCTGTACGAGCCCCTTGGTCGCCCTGTCCTCCGGCACGTAGGCGAGCCCGCGCTCCTGTCGGGCGTCGGCGCCGAGACGGGTGACGTCCTGGCCGTCCAGGTACACCCTGCCGCCCTCGATGTGGCGGGTGCCGGCGAGGGCCTCGGCCAGCTCCGTCTGGCCGTTGCCGTCCACGCCCGCGATCCCGAGGATCTCCCCCGCCCGCACCTCGAGGTTCACGCCGTTCACGGCCACCTCGTCCGTGCCGGAGTGGACGGTCAGGTTCTCGGCGGAGAGGCGTACATCTCCGTAAGAATGGCTCTCTTTCTCTACCCGAAGCAGCACGTCGCGGCCCACCATCATGCGGGCCAGCTCCCTCTCGTTCGTCCTGGCGGCGTTCACCGTGCCGATCACTTTGCCGTCGCGGATTATGGTGATCTCATCCCCCACGCCGATAAGCTCGCCCAGCTTGTGGGTTATGAAGATGATGGAGAGGCCGTCGGCGACCAGCTCCTCCAAGACGGCGAAGAGGTCGTCCGTCTCCTGCGGGGTCAAAACGGCCGTCGGCTCGTCGAGGATCAGGATGCGCACGTCCCTGTAGAGGGCCTTGAGGATCTCCACCCTCTGGCGTACTCCCACGGAGAGGTCGGCCACACGTGCCCTCGGGTCGACCTTCAGGCCGTAGCGCTCCGAGAGCTCTTCCGTCGCCCTGATGGCTTCCTCCATGTTCAGGGAGACGCCCAGGGCGCCGCCGCGAGGTTCGGCACCGAGGACGATGTTCTCCGCCACGGTGAGCGGTGGGATCACGGTGAAGTGCTGGTGGACCATCCCGATACCGCGGGTGACGGCGTCTTTGGGATCGTGTATCTCTACCCGCTCGCCGTCGACGAAGATCTCACCCTCGTCGGGTTTGTAGAGGCCGTAGAGGATCTTCATCAAGGTCGACTTGCCCGCCCCGTTCTCGCCGAGGAGGCCGAGAATTTCACCCCGGTGCAAGACGAGCGAGATGTCGTCGTTGGCTGTGACGGGGCCGAACCTCTTGGTGACGCCCCGCATCTCCAGGACGACGGGGGCGTCAACGGCTGCGTTCTCGGACACGGCTTCCTACTGCGGTGTGTCGGGGACCTTGATGTCGCCGGCGATGATGTCGTTGCGCGCCGTCTCGACCTCGTCCTTGACCTTCTGGGGAACGTCCTTGTCGAAGCGGCCGAACGGCGCCAGGCTGATGCCCTTCTCCTTCAGGCCACGGTCCACGGTCGTTCCCTTGGGCGCTTCGCCCTTGGAGACGTCGTCTATGGTCTGGTAGACGGAGTTGTCCACCCGCTTGATCACCGAGGTCAGGATGGGGTCCTTGGGGAACAGCTTGGCCTGGTCGAGGTCCACGCCGATGGCGAAGATCTTCTCCTGGCTGGCCGCCTCGAAGAGGCCAGCTCCCGTGTTGCCGGCGGCGTGGTAGATGACGTCCGCGCCCTGGTCTATCTGCTGCAGGCTGATCTCCTTGCCCGTGGCCGGGTCGTTGAAGGCTTCCGGGTCGGCGCCGGCGTACTGGACGAGCACCTTGCAGTCGGGGCACACGGATTCGACGCCGGCCACGTAGCCGGCCTCGAACTTGCCGATCAACGGCCCCGTCTGGCCGCCGAGGAAACCAACCACCTTGTCGTCGGGGTTGGTGTACTCGGTCTTCTCCTGGGTCATGAGCCCGGCCACTATCCCCGCCAGGTAGCTGCCCTCCTGCTCCCTGAAGACGAGGTCCAAGGTGTTCGGGGTCTCCACGACCGAGTCCACGATGGCGAACTGGGTGTCGGGGAACTGCTTGGAGACCGTGGTGAGGTCTTCGGTCATGAGGAAGCCCACGGCGATCACGGGGTCGAACCCGTTCTCGGCAAGCTGGGTGAGGTTGTCGGTGTAGTCCGTGGGGGCCGTCGACTCCAGGTAGTCACCCTTTACCCCGAAGTCCTTCTCGGCCCGCTTGAGCCCGGCGTAGGCCGAGTCGTTGAAGCCGTCGTCACCGAGGCCACCAACGTCGAGCACGAGCCCCGGGCGGACGTCGGAGCTGCTCCCCGCCCCCGCCGCCGGAGCCACCGCAGCCCACTGCTACCAGAGCCAGCGTCAGGGCCAGGACCATCAGGATTACTCTGATACGCAAGAGACCTCCTCGCTCACCGGCCGCTACTCGACGGCCGACTCTTCGACTGTTTGTCCGGTGGACTGTACACGGCATCATATAGAGTAACGCGTCGCGCCGCCAGACGTGGATGGGATCCTCGACGACCCGGCAGAGTGAAGGCCCGGTACGGGAGCCGGGCCTTCTGACGCTGTGTTGTGTGCCAGGAGGTCATCCCGGCGTGTTGCTAGTGCCCTGTGGGCACCTACCTCCCGATGTTCATCCGGCGGTAAAGCGCCGTATCGTGATCAGCGCAGCGACCCCGGAGCACGCCAACACCACAGCGGCCGTCAGCGGTAGCACCTCGCTGCCCCCGGTATCCGGTAGCGGTTTCGCCGAAGCGGAGGCACTGGCAGAGGCACTGGCGGAGGCACTGGCGGAGGCACTCGCGGAAGCGCTCGCCGTCGCGCCCGTCTCCGCGTTGTCCTGCACCAGGAGCACGTCCAGGCTGTCGGCGTAGACGGTGCCTATGGCGAAGGCGCTGTAGACCCCACCCGAGGCGAGCGCGGCGTCGGGGACGGTCAGCACCGTGTCGTCTGTCCCTGCGGCGTTCACGTCCAGCGTGTAGGTTCCGGCGGGCACCTCGGCGTAGGGCGAGGCGTCCGGGAAGGTGAGGGCCTCGACCAACGGGGAACCGCCCCTCGGCACCACGTCCACGGGACCCGCGTCAGGGGAGGCGTGGACGACGCGCAGCTTGGCGTTGCCAGCCGAGGGCGCCCGCAGATCGTCCTGGTAGACCTGCGCGGTGAGCGAGCCGTCGGCCACCAGCCCTACCGCAGCCACCGTGTAGGCGTAACCGGCGGTGAGGTCCACGGGAGTGTCGATGACGGGGCTCGAGGTGTCACCCGCTGCGTACACGGTAACCTGCTGGGTTCCGGCCGGTAGCGGCAGGTAGGACGAGACCGTGGTATAGGGCACGTTCTGCAGGGCGGGCACGGGCTCGCCGTTGACGTAGACATCCACGTTGGGCGCGTCCGGCGCGAGGTGTGCCACACGTACCTGGGCCTGACCGTCTTGCGCGAAGGCAGGCGTCGCCAACGCGAGACAAGCGAGCGCCCCCAACCCCAGGACGAGTACCCTTCTAACCATACTGCTCAAGTGAACCTCCTCGTTGCTCAGACTTACGGATTACATGCTTTCGCTATGTGGAGAAAAACAGCGTCCTACGCGTAGTTTCGGTCGCGCGTTGCGCCTCACCCCCTCGCTCTCACGCCGCCCCCGGTATCGAGGACGGGCTGCCGAGGTGTATCTCGGCCAACCGTGGGGAGACGGAGATCCTGCGACCTCGTACCTCGATCAGGCCGTCACGCTGGAACTCGCTCATCACCTTGGAGACGGCCTCCCTGGTGGAGGCGACCATGTTCGCCAGCTCCTGGTGCGTGAGGCGGAGCTTGAGGAACCTACCCTGGCCGTCGGGCTCGCCGAAGCGGTCGGCCAGGTGCCAGAGCAGGGTGGCCAGCCGCGTCGCCACCTCCCTGCTCAAGAGGTTTTCGATCGTCTCGTCGGACTGCCTGAGGCGCTCGGAGAACGAAGAGAGCAGCTTCAGGGCGAACTCAGGGTGTCGTCCCACGGCCTCGATGAGGTTGGGCTTGCGCACCACGGCAACCCGGCTGGCGGTGATAGTCTCGGCGAAGGCGTTCTGGCGCGTCGTCCCCACGAGGTCGAGCTCGCCGAAGAGGTCCCCGTCTCTCAACAGCGCAACCGTGGCCTCCCTAAACGCGCCGTAGATCTTGTACAGGCGCACCGTGCCTTCGAGCAGGAAGTAGAGCTGTCCGTCGGGATCGCCCGGCGCGAAGATGACATCCCTGGTCCCGAAGCGACGCTCGGCAACCCTGATGCCCGCCTGTTCGAAATCCAGAAGTGAGAAACGTTCGCGACCCGCGGCGTAGTGTTCGATCATGATCGACGTTCTCCTTTCGAAAGACGGGAAGATCCAGTCTTCCTGCCTGTCCGTTCGCGGAATGATCATGTCGTAGACGAGTCTGCCCCGGGCGCGTTCTGTTGTCATCGGGCATTCCGACTAATGGGGACCGGGTAATTTCGACCAAGGATTTTCTCCCACGAAGGGACGGGAGGACGTCTCTCGGGGGGGCGCCGGCTTGCGGGGCCAATGAAGTAGAATGGGGACCATACCAAGGTTTGATGGTCGACCCGTCGGGGGTAGGCCCGCGGATGAGGGCAAAGATGGAAGGACCTGACAGACTGCGGCTGCTCGAGAGGGCCGTGACCGCCAGCACGAACTCGATCGTGATCACGGACCCCAACCTGCCCGACGACCCGCTCGTGTACGTCAACCCCGCCTTCGAGGAGACGACCGGCTACGCCGCCGAGGAGGCCCTGGGCCGCAATTGCCGTTTCTTGCAGGGCGAAGACCGCGACCAGCCGGCGCTCGCCGGGCTCAGGAGCGCGGTCCTCGAGGGAAGGCAAAGTACGGTTCTGCTAAAGAACTACCGCAAGGACGGGACCCTTTTCTGGAACGAGCTCAGCATCTACCCCGTTCGCGACGAAGAAGGCCGCGTGACCAACTTCGTCGGCGTACAGAACGACGTGACCGAACGCATCAGGGCCGAGGAGGTGCTCGAGGAGATTCGTCGGGCCGAGCGCCGCAGGATAGCGAGGGACCTGCACGACATAGTGCTACAAGACCTCTCGGGCGCCCTCCAATCCTTGCGACTCACCGACCTGCAGGCAAAAGGGTCGGGGATGGCCTTGGACCTCGCGGAGGAACTCGAGGCCCTCGGGCGGGCGACCTCGGGCCTGCGCAGCGCGATCTACGACCTGAGGCACGAAGGTGAGCGGCCGCTCGTGGCGTCCATCAGGTCGCTGGTGGAGCTGAACCGGCAGCTGATGCCCGGACGCCAGGTGCTGCTGACCGTCGAGGAGGATTTTCCCGAAGGTCTACCCCGGGGGGTGGGCGTACAACTCTTGCGCGTCGTGCAGGAGGCGCTCGCCAACGCCCGTCGTCACTCCGGGGCCGAGCACGTAGAGGTGAGGCTACGGGCCGAGGGGGACGGGAACACCGTGGTGGCAGAGGTCGAAGACGACGGGCGGGGCTTCGATCGCCGGACCGTTCGGGCTGGCGTGGGGCTCTCCGCCATGCACGAGAGGGCCGCCGGCCTGGGAGGGGAGATCGAGATCGAGGGCCGTCCTGGCTGCGGCACGAAGGTCACCCTCAAGGTTCCCGTGGGGGACGGTAATCTAGCTCCTCCACGTCGATGACACCCTCCCTCACCGCGTAGATAACCGCCTGGGTCCTGTCGAAGATGTGCAGCTTCCTGTAGATGTTGGAGGTGTGGTTCCTGACGGTCTTCTCCGAGATGCCGAGAGACTGTGCTATCTGCCTGTCGCTCATACCCCTGGCGAGGGCCCTGATAACCTCGAGCTCCCTCTCGGTAAGCGGCGGGGGGGCGAGACGCGCGTTCGCCGCCTGCCTGCCGCCCTCGAAGGTGTTTAGCATCTTCTGGGCGAGGTCGGGGGCGATTATAGTGTTCCCGGCGAAGACCGTATGGATCGCACGCGAGAGGTCCTCGGGTTCGGAGTCCTTGAGCAAGTAGCCCTGGGCGCCAGCCTTTATGCCCTCGAAGACGTGCTCGTCTTCCTCGTGGCCCGTAAGGATGACCACCGCGGTCTGCGGCAGGAGGTCCTTGATCTCACGCGTGGCGCTGATGCCGTCCATTTTGGGCATCGAGATGTCCATCAGGACCACGTCGGGCTCCTCCTCGCGGCAGAGCGCGACGGCCTCCTCGCCGTCGTAGGCCACGCCGACCACCTCTATGCCTGGCAGCATCCCCACGAGGCCGGAGAGACCCCTCGTAAAGAGCCTTTGATCGTCCACGACCGCCACGCGAATCGTGTCCTCTGCGCCTTCGCTCAAGAGCCTCGCACCCCTTTCAGAGCCACCGTGGCGCCCACTATACCCGCCGGGGGCGCGCCGCCGGCAATCGGGCACCCACATGAACACCCGACTCGGAATGATCTACCACACGGACGACGTTTTCATCGGGGTTTTCGATCAGCGACCGATAGGTAATTCCGGCCAGGTCATCCGCCCCGCAAGATGGGCGTTCTGGGCGACCGAGCACCCGATGCAGTACCGCCACGCCGGAGGCTCTACGCGGACACCGCAGCGAGCGCCTGCAGCCCAGGGGCCACCCTGGCAACCTCCTCCCAGCTCTCACCCGTCTCCGCGCCGCGCAGTATCGTCCCGTCCCCGAGTCCTGCGTACAAGACTCCGGGCGTCTCCGGGTCCGGGCAGAGCGCATAAGGAAAGGCGTCCAGGCCCTCCAGGGCCGCCTGCCAGGGCTCACCCCTCGACTTCCGGTAGATTGTCGCGCCCGACGCGCCCCTGCCGTGCGCCCGGTACGGTCCCGAGGCAGCCGAAGCGTAGACAAGCGAGGGGTCTTCCGCGTCCACGGCCAGTCCCCACACGTAGTGCAGGCCCATCCCTTCGTCCACCGATTCCCAACTGTCCCCAAAATCTGTGCTCCTGGCGAACCCGCCGCCCCCGGCCTCGTACAGTAGGTCGGTAGCTCCGGGATGCGCGGACAGGGAGTGGCAGTCGGGCTGGGCGCCTGGCCTCTGGTCCTGCCAGGTCTCGCCGCCGTCTGTGCTTCTTACGATGCCCCCCAGCTCTATACCTACGACGACGAGGTCGGGGTCCACATGAGACAGGGCTATCGCCCTGACGTGGGAGGTCCAGGGACGGGGCGGGAAGCTCCAGGCGGGTTGAGAAGGCAGTTTCCTCATCTCCTCCAGCTCCCGCCAGGAGCCGCCGCCGTCGATGCTGACGAACAGGGCGGAAGGCTCCGTGCCGGCGTAGACGGCACCGTCAGAGGGTGAGACGGCGACCGCGGTGACCCTGGGATGTTCGATCCCCGAAAGCTCCTCCCAGCTTCTACCGCCGTCCTCGCTCTTGAACAGGCCATCGTCCATGGTGCCAGCGTACAGGTTGTCGCTAGAGCCAGGATCGACCGCCAGGCACATCGCGCCGCGTCCATCGAGCCCTGTCGTGATCTCACCATCCACGATCACGGCCACGGCTTCGCCCCCGGCCGCATATAGTCTTGCCACGCCGAGACCTCCTCTCTCCAGTACCATTGCTTCGGGCTTTGCAAGAATTAGTATGTGGTATTGCTCCTCGCCGCACAACGCCGGGCGTTGGAAGGTACCCGGGTCGAATGGCTATTGCTATACTCGGGACGAGCGCCGGACGCTTTCGGGGAAGAACCGTTAGCTGCGCCGTTTCGGGCGTGCAGCAGGGGGTGGTACGAGATGCAGGACGGGCCGGAAGACTCAGGGCCTGGTGTGGAACAGCCTCGCCCCGCCAACAACCTGCCGCTGGCGCTGACGAGCTTCGTCGGGCGCCAGCGGCAGATGGCGGAGGTCGAGCGGGTGATCGCGGATCACCGCCTCTTGACCCTGACCGGTCCAGGAGGCTCCGGCAAGACCCGTCTTGCATTGGCGGTTGCCTCCGGGATGACGAAGCGTTTCGAGGAAGGTGTGTGGCTCGTTGAGCTGGCCCCCTCTCGGACCCCGACCTCGTTCCGCAGTCCGTCGCCTCCGCCCTACTGCGAACGCTGAGGACTCTCAGGGACAGGGTTGGCATCTTCCACTGTCTTCTAGGGGCGGCGAGCGTGGCCGGTTGGCGGGGAGAACCGGACCGCGCAGCCCTGCTATGGGGAGCCGCCGAAGCGCTAGGAGAAACGGCCGCCGTTCCCCTAATACCCATGATCCGCTCCCGCTACGACTACGAGGGGTACGTGGCGGCCGCGCGCTCGCGACTGGGCCAGGAAGCCTTCGAGGCGGCGTGGGCCGAAGGGCGGACCATGACCCCGGAGGAGGCCATCGACTACGCCCTGCTTGCTCCCGAGACGCCGGCACAGGCCGGGCCCCACAGGACTTTCCCTCTGGGCTCAGCGCCCGCGAGGCCGAAGTCCTGAAGCTCGTAGCCAGGGGCATGACCAACGCGCAGATAGCCAAAGAGCTCTTCATAAGCCCCCGGACGGTCAATGCCCACATGGGCTCCGTCTACCACAAGATAGGCTCATCTACCCGCGCAGAGGCCACCCGCTTCGCCTCAGAGCACTGCCTCCTCTGACCCAACGGCCGGTGACCGGATAGAGCCAGACCGTCGTCTGCATGCAACGCTGGTTCTACGCGTCGGCTGGCAGCAGCGTGAACGCGGCCTCCCCGGTAAGGGGACGGACGGCGCGGAAGTGGCGTTCGTCGAGCGTCGCGATGCGCGTGGTCTCCAACCGCGCGGCGAGCGCGAGCAAGGAAGCGTCCGCGAGACCGATGTCCGGATTGTTTCTGGCCGCCTCCACGGTCTCGATCACGGCCTCAGACCACCACTCCACCGGGTACGCCCCACTGCTCAGGTCTTCGTAGAAAGCGTGGGCGGCGCCAGCCCCGCCGCCACGAGAGACGAGGTGGTCGATCTCCGCAACGATAAGCGGCGTCGTGACGAGATCCTCCCCGGTCGTCTCCATCCACGTCACGACCCGCTCGTGGTCGTCGTCGCGGCGGTTCATGAAGGCGACGACCACGGAGGTGTCGAGCACGATGGTCAACCCTCGCCGAAGCCTGTCTCGGCCAGGTACCGCTCAGCCCCCGCGCTGAGGTCCCGCGGACCCTCGAAGACGCCGCGCGCCCGCGGTCGAGGCCCGGATCTCTCGGCCACGGCGGCGGCGAGCACGCGACGCACGAGCTCGGCCTTCGTGATCCCCTCCGCAGCGGCCCGCCGGTCCAGGGCCCTGTCGATCCCAGGGTCTATGTACAGGCTCGTCTTCTTCATGGTATGAGGCTACCACCCACCACCCAAAGGTTCCAGTCGGGGGCGGTCGAGTCCACAAGAACGAAACGGTGGTCCACGGGTCGAAGGCTATTCTGAGGCAGCCCGGCCTATGTGCGTCGGGCACCCTACCTAGTGCACAATCAGGCGACCTCCTGTGGAATGGATAGGTGAGGCTCATGAGTACAGCCGAAGACCTCGCAGACTCTATCCGCAAGCTCGTGAGCCGTGAGCACCAAATCGGGCTCAACCACATTGCGCTTGCCATGGACCCATTTCGGTTCTATCGCGTTGAGCCAAGGACTCTTCTTGGGCAGAAAGCAGGGCACTATGCGCACTCCACTCCCGCGCTCCCTGACCTCTCGGTTGTGGGCTGCGATCCATTCCCTGACGAACTTGGACTTGTGCCAGGAGGCATTGTCCCAGACCAACACCAGAGCTTTCTTGCCCAACTCTTCGAGCTTCTGGCAGCTCCAAGAGAGGAACTGCGTGCTTATGGCGCTCACCGGGCGGCCATCTACAAACCGCAACCAAGTCCTTTCCAGCTCAGGCAGATAGAGCCCGTAACACGAGAGAGCCTTCGGGTCAGGATCGTCCTTCTTCGCTTCCTTCTGCATAAGGCGCATCGACTCTGCGGCCTCAGCCCACGAATGCAAACTCGGTTGCTCAAAGCGACTCCACCAAGTCTCGTCCTCATAGCCCAAAACCCACTCGGGGTTGCTTTCGAGAAGGCGTATCAGCCGCCGGAGAGCCCCTTTTTCCTGGCGTACTCGGGGTCGGGGCTCTCGATCCATCGCTTGGCTCGCTCCCAGCGCACTCCCAGCCTCGCTAGGGTCGCTCGTATGATCTCCCCGCTCACCTGCCTCTTGGTGAGGTCCTCTTCGAAGCTCACCTGTGCGGCGTCCGCAAGCGTCCAGAGGCTCCTCTGTTTGCCAAACTCCCTCGGAGAATGGTGCAACATCTCCCGCAGAGCCTCTGCTCCGTCCTCGTCGAAGGCGGCGTGTACCTCTCTGGGGCGCGAGGAACCGGGGCTCAGGGGCCCAAGGCCGCTGGCGTTGAACTCGTGGATAGCATTGCGCACGGTTTGCGGCGCGCAGCCGAGGTTTTCGGCTATCCGAGGCGGGCGCTCGCCCTTTGAGCTGGCTAGAAGGATTTGGCAGCGGCGCAAGACGAAAGCATCGGAGGAGCGCAGGCCTGCTTCCAAAGCCTCGCGCTCCTTGTTGGAAGGTACGCGTACGAAGATAGGAGGTTTCATGAGCGTCACTTTATCTCATTGCCCACCACCTGATCTGGAGATGCACTTGGCTGCGCGGCGCCTGCGATGTGGAGCGCCAGCAGATCAAATGGTTCGCCTACGCCGCCACGGTGGCCGCCTTAGGCGCCCTCATCTCGTGGGTGGTCGCGGATGCCGTAGACGCGTGGTGGCTGCACTGGGAGGTCGGCTTCGTTGGTACCGTCTTAGGGCTTGCGGGCCTGCCGGTCGCCCTTGGCATAGCCGTCTTGAGGTACCGCCTCCACGAGATAGACCTCATCATCAACCAGACGGTGGTCTACGGCCTCCTCACTGCGATTCTTGCTGGTATCTTCGAGGTCACCGTCGTGGGCTTGCAGCACGTCTTGCTCGCCCTTACGCACGTGGAAGACTCCCAGCTCGCCTACTTCGGTACCGCGCTGATAATGGCGGCGCTGTTCGAGCCCCTCAAGCGACGCATCGACACCTTCGTGGACCGCCTCTTCCTCCGGCAGAACGACGGGAGTGGCAAACTTCTGGAAGGTCAAGCAAACTAGCCGGTTGAGATCGGGGTCTTAACGCTGAGAGTACGGTGGCTCAAAACGACGGCCTCACCCTCGACCGGGAAGGGAGTTAGCGAATGAGGATCTTGGTGGACCTGAACCGGTGCCAGAGCTACGGACAGTGCGTCTTCGCCGCGCCGACCGTGTTCCGCATGTACGGCGAGGAGTCGCTGGAATACGACTACAACCCCGACGACGCGCTGCGCGAGCAGGTCATACGTGCAGCCGCGGCCTGCCCGGTCCAGGCCATCAAGGTCGGCCGGATGGAGACAGGGAAGGCGGTATGAGATGGCTGGCGGCAACGGTGCGGTGGAGCGGATAACTATAGTCGGCGCCTCGCTGGCTGGCCTGCACGCCGCGGAGGCGCTCCGCGCGGAGGGCTTCGGCGGTCGATTGACCATGATCGGGGACGAGCCGTACGAGCCGTACGACAGGCCGCCCCTTTCGAAATCCGTTCTCACCGGATGGCTGCCTGTGGAGCACACGGCCCTGCCGCGGGACCTCGACGCCGAGTGGTTGCTAGGGGTGCCGGCGACCGGGTTGGACGCGGCGGGCCGCCACGTCGAACTCGCCGACGGCCGGCGGGTCGCTTTCGACCGCCTGCTCATCGCCACAGGCACCCATGCCAGGCCGTGGCCGAACCGCGAGGAAGGAGATCTGGACGGGGTGTTCACCATACGGGGCAGGGACGACGCCGCCCGGTTGCGCTCGCGGCTCGCCGGCGGGCCGGGGCGGGTGCTCGTGATCGGGGGCGGGTTCACCGGCTGCGAGGTCGCCTCCGTGTGCCGCGAGCTGAGCCTGCCCGTGACGCTCACCGAGCGGAGCGCGGCGCCCTTGGGCGGCGCTTTGGGGGCCGCCGCTGGCGCTGTAGCCGCGCGGCTACAGCGCGAATACGGCGTGGACCTCAGGTGCCACACCACGGTCCTGGCGCTGGAGGGCGACGAGGGCGGGCGGCTGCGCCGCGCCAGGCTCTCCGACGGCGACGCGCTCGACGTGGACGTGGCGGTGGTCGCGCTGGGCGCCGTCCGCAACACCGAGTGGCTGCGTGGCGCGGGGCTCGCGGCCGACGCCCGGGGCGTAATCTGCGACGCTTCTTGCCGGGCCTTCGACGCCGACGGCATGGTCACGGACGACTTCTTCGTCGCCGGGGACGTGGCGCGCTGGCCGCACCCGCTCTACGATGGGCAGCTCCTCTCGGTCGAGCACTGGGGCAACGCCGTCGAGCAGGCGCGGACCGCCGCCCACAACATGGTTTGCGCCCCGTCCGGGCGCCGCGCCCACAAGCCCCTGCCCGCGTTCTGGTCCAACCAGTTCGGCGTAAATATCAAGTCCGTGGGGCTCCCGACGGTCGCTGATGAGGTGGTCGTGATGCAGGGCTCGGTCGAGGAGCGCCGCTTCGTCGCCGTCTACGGGCGAGACGGACGCGTGGTCGCCGCGGTCGCGGTGGACGCGCCCAGGTGGCTGGAGGCCTACGCGGCCATGATCGAAGGCCGCGCGCCGTTCCCGCCCGTCCTTAACGCCGCCGACGGCCCCGCCCAACTGGTGCCCGTGCCCGCCGGGTTCCCGCCTCACGGCCACGCCACCCACAGCCCCGGCGCAGTCGCGACCGGGCCGGGTCCGGTCACGCCGGAGCCTCCTGCCGCTGCGCCGAACGACCCACGCATGCCGCCCGGACCTTCGAGTTTGTAAGGAGGAGACAATGTCCCAGATGACCACGGATCGGGGTGACCTGTTCGCCAGGGTCCTCGACCCCGCGAACCGTCCCGACCCGTACCCGCTCTACGACCGGTTGCGCGAAGCCCCAGTCTCGCTGCAGGACGACGGGACCTACGTGGTGAGCACGCACGCGGACATTTCATGCCTGCTGCACGACCCGCGCATCAGCTCAGACGAGCGCAAGAGCGCGGGCGGAGCTGGCGCGCTGGTAGCCTCGGGCGGTCTGTGGCCCGAGGGACGGGAGAGCTACCAGCCCTTCATATTCCTCGATCCTCCGGACCACGACCGGCTCCGCCGCGTCGTGATGAGGCGGTTCACCCCCGGGCGGGTCGAGGGGGCGCGGGCCCGGATCTCCCAACTTGTAAACGATCTGCTCGAGGCACGGGGAGGCGAAGGGCAGATCGACGTCGTGGACGATCTGGCCTACCCGCTGCCGGTGACGGTGATCTGCGACCTGCTCGGCGTGCCGCCCGAAGACGAGCCACGCTTTCACGGCTGGGCGGCGGCGCTGGCCCGGAGCCTGGACCCCGCGGTGGGCATGCCCGAAGAAGAGATACGGCAGGCGTCGGGGGCCGCCATGCAGATGGGCGAGTACCTGGCGGCGCTCGTCGCAGCTCGCCGCGTCCGGCCAGGCGATGACCTGCTCTCCGATCTCGTGTCCGGAGAAGACCCCGACGGGCGTATGGACGAGATGGAGCTGCTCTCCACCCTGGCGCTGCTGCTCGTCGCCGGACACGAGACGACCGTGAACCTGATCTCCAACGGCACCCTCGCCCTGCTCAGAAACCCCGACGTGCTAGACCGGCTGCGCCGCGAGCCCGCACTCGTCGTCCCGCTCGTCGAGGAGGTGCTGCGCTACGACCCGCCCAAGCAATTCCGCACCCGCACGACGCTCGCGGAGATCGAGGTCGCAGGCGTGATAATCCCCAGAGGGGCGACGGTGGTGCTACTGCTCGCCTCAGGCAACCGCGACCCGTCCCGCTTCCCCGAGGCCGAACGATTCGTACCTGACCGCGAAGACAACCAGCACCTGGCCTTCGGCGGCGGCGCCCACTACTGCGTCGGCGCCCCCCTGGCCCGCATCGAAGGGCACATCGCCCTGAACGCCCTCGCCCGCAGGCTGGTCTCTCCCCGGCTCGTCACCGACCCGCCGCCCTACCGGCACAACGCCACCCTGCGCGGCCCCGAACACCTCTTCGTCAGGTTCGACCGCCTGACGGATTGAGCCAGGTTCCCCTACGCCCGGCGGGCCGCGCAACCCGCAGCGTCCTTCAAGTTCGGTCCTCCGGGGGTTACAATTCTCGGACGGGCAGAGAGGCTCTCTGGGGCAGCACCAGGTGCGGGATAGGCCACAACCGGCGCGGAAGAATACTGCGGGCGACTTCGACCAGGTAGTCGAGTTGCGAGGAATGCCCGAAGACGGTCGTTCGCCGAACAACCTGCCGCTCCAGTTGACCAGCTTCGTCGGACGAGTGCGAGAGCTGGCGATGGTCGAAGAACTGCTCGCGGATCACCGCCTGCTGACGCTAACCGGTCCCGGCGGCTCGGGCAAGACCCGCCTCGCCCTCACGGCCGCCTCGGCGATGGCGGAAGATTTCCAGGACGGCATCCGGCTTGTGGAACTGGCTCCTCTGTCGGATCCTGACCTCGTTCCCCAGGCGGTCGCCTCCGTCCTTGGCGTCCGGGGAACACCAGGCACTCCGCTCGTGGATTCGCTCTTCCTCCACCTCGAGTCCCGAGAAATCCTGCTGGTTGTGGACAACTGCGAGCATCTGGTGGGAGCCTGCGCCTCACTCGCGGAGACCCTGCTTCGACGATGCCCAGAGCTGCGCATCCTGGCGACCAGCCGGGAGGCGTTCGGCGTGCCTGGTGAGGCGCTCTTCTTCGTACCTCCGCTCTCCCTACCTGACCCACGGCGCCTTCCGGCCGTCGATGGTCTGCTCAGCTACGAGGCCGCCGGGCTGTCGAACCTCTACACCGAGGGGCTCGAACTCGCCGCGGAGACGGGCGACAGGGCGAACGCTGCGTACTGCCTGGAGGGGCTGGCGACCTTGATCGCGGCTAGAGACGAACCGGAGCGCGCAACCCGGTTGTTCGGAGCGTCCGAGGCGCTGCTCGAAGCCGTCGGTGCGCCCCTCTACGCCCACGCCCAGGACCGCGCCCTCTACGATAGCGCGGTAGAGGAACTACGTTCCCGCCTCGGCGAGGGTGTTTTCGAAGCGGTGTGGGCGGAAGGAAGGACTATGTCACCCGAAAGAGCCATCGGGTACGCCCTGGAAACTCCCGAGCCACCCGAGGAATCCGAAGCCACGCCAGAATACCCCGCTGGACTGAGCGCCCCCGAGGTCGAGATACTGAAGCTCGTAGCCAACGGCATGACCAACGCCCAGATAGCAAGAGAACTCTACATTAGCCTCCGCACCGTCAACGCCCACATGGGCTCCGTCTACCACAAGATAGGCTCATCAACCCGCGCAGAGGCAGCCCGCTTCGCCTCAGATCACGGCCTCCTCTGATCCACGTTTCGTCGCCCTTCCGTGCCGGGCTCGCCCTCATTGCCGCGGGGGTCTTCGAGGGGACGCCCCCGGGCGCAGAGCCGACCCCGAGTGGCCTGATCCACGGTATGGCGTTCTTCTGGACATTCATACCGCTGCCGACGGCTTACGCGATCGCGGCGCTCCGCCTGAAGGAGGAGCGAGGGTGGCACAGACACGCCCTGTACTCGGCGGCGATGCCCTCTATCGTCTTCGGTCTCGTGGTCATCTACGGGGTATTGGGGAGTGATCAGGGAGATCCCTTGTTCTTCGTAGGGGGAATCTTGAACCGGGTGCTCATAGCGCTGTCCTTCGGTTGGGTCACCATCACCGCGGTACGACTCCTCGGCCGCAATGAGGGCAGCCGGAAAGCGCGAGGGTAGACGAGCGTTCTGACCTGTAAAGACGGGCAAACGGGCTGTGGGGAGCTCCCCGCAGCCCTGGGGAAAGGAACTACTGATGATCCGGTACTTGGACATAGAAGGAGATCATAATGATTGCGGAGTCGAAAGCAGCTTATGGTAAGCCAACGAGCCGCGGGCGTACGGCGGTCCGTGCCGCAGAGAAGGAGATCGACATGAAGCAGCCGGCCGCGGAGTACGTGAGCCTCGTCGAGGTACTGGAGCTTACGGTGCCCTTCGAGGAGTTCGAGGAGGCCATCCGGGCGGCGACAAAACGCCTCGAAGACGAAGGGGTCAGGGAGCTAGTATCCATGAACTTCTACGGGGAGCCGGGTTCCACCCAGGTCGGGGGCATCCTCACCTTCTCCGATAGGGAGCGCATGACGGAACACATGGCCATGGTCTCATCCTGGAAAGAGTTCGAGAGGTTCTTCGCCACCGTGAAGCCGTTGGACGTGCGGGTCTACGGCAAGCTGAGCGCGGAGGCGGAGGCCTGGATCGGGCAGTTCGGGGACATCGTGAGCAGGAAGTTCGAGGAGCACGTCGCAGGCTTCGTCCGCTGACCGACGGGAGTCGGACCCGAGTTTCATCTGTGCTGATACCATCTCATCCGTCCTGATGGGAGAGACATGATACTTCTCCGGGAACCTTCCGACGCGAGGATACGGCGCTTCCTCGACGCCCAGCGCCCCCTGCCTTTCTCCTACCCAGAGGTGGGCGCCTCGCGCGACGGGGCGCCGCCAGGGTATCCGATCAACCAGTATCGCGGCCGGTTGGGAGAGGGGCCAGAGACCTTCGAGCGGGCGGTAGGGGCGATCCGAAGCTGGAAGATGTACGAGACGGGGTGGACCAGGCTCCTCTGGCCCGAAGCTCCCATCGCGGAGGGCACCGTGGTTGGTGTACTCGGGCGCCACTATGGTCTCTGGTCTCTGAACGCGTGCAGGATCACCTACACGATCGAAGACGAAGCTCCATCACTGAAACGCTACGGCTTCGCCGTCGGCACGCTACCCGGGCACGTCGAGCGGGGAGAAGAGCGCTTCACGGTCGAGTGGCACGCGACAGACGACTCGGTGTTCTACGAACTATTCGCTTTCTCCCGCCCATCCCACCCACTAGCCATGGCGGCACCGCCGCTCGCACGTCTCGTCCAGAGACGCTTCGCGCGCGACTCACTGCAGAGCATGACGGCCATAGTAGGTCAGCAAGCAAAAAGCTGAAAAGCGAAGGCGCTAGCCTGAGCGTGCCGACAAGGCGCGAAGCGACGTGCCAAGACGCTATTGCAGCAACTTCTTGAGGTTATCTTCGAGGTA
Organism: uncultured Rubrobacteraceae bacterium; assembly: GCA_963840835.1. GTDB lineage: Bacteria > Actinomycetota > Rubrobacteria > Rubrobacterales > Rubrobacteraceae > Rubrobacter_D. The sequence goes on from CAWJAM010000006.1 coordinate 570,618, forward strand.
CTCTGCGGTCACGGGGCCTTCGGGGGTGTAGGCGACGGCCTCCTTGCAGAGGTGGTAGAGGGCGAGGGTACGGGTCGGGGAGAGCCGGCGGCTTCCGGCCTGTTCCATGACGAGCCGCATCAGCTCCAGGGCGACCTCGGCCTCGCTCTTGCGCTGCTCCATTCGGATGCCTTTCAGCTCGTCAGCATTTCAGCTTGTAGTTTGTTTATGGTTGACAGGTCGATGGCTCGCCGTGCATAGAGCTCGGGTCATGTGCGCTGCGAACCGATTCATGGTGGCGATTATACCGGGGCGGGGTGCGGCTATGGTAAAATCGGGGGCGCTTTGATCCCGAATCTTAGCCCCAGAAGGGACCCGGAGACGCAGCCAGGCTATGCGCGAGGGGTTAGCTACGCCCTTGGGTGAGTCGAGGAGAGTTTACGTCGTCTGCCCCGTCTGCGGCCACGCGTTCAGGGCCGCCCTCGCGAGCACCTACATCACCGTCGGCAGGGAGGCCGATCTCTGCCCCAAGATCCCGGGGCGTCCATCTGACGGGGCGCAAGTGATCCGCAGCTCCGTGACCATGTGCCCGGCGTGCTCCTTCGCCTCAGGCGAGGCCTTTGGCGACCTCGACCTGACCTTCGACGAACGCCACGGCATAGAGGAGCGCCTGAAGGAAGACGGCCTGCTGAAGGTCTTCCGCAAGGGCCAACCACCCTGGCTCGGCTTCCACGCCGCCGAGGTCTGCGGCAAGGAGCGGAGCCTCAGGTCCCGCGAACTGGGCGACCTATGCCTGCGCGCCTCCTGGGTCTGCCGCAAAGAGAAGGAACGTCCCTTCGAGAGCACCTTCCAACTCAGGGCCCTCCGCCACTTCATGCGCGCCCTCCAGGAGGACGACCTCCTCGGGCGCGAGCTCGCTGTCACCACCTACCTCGTCGGGGAACTCAACCGTCGCCTCGGAAACCACCGCGAGGCACTCAACTGGTACGTGAACGCTGGCCGCACAACAGAAGGCGACCCCCGAGTAGCCTGGCTCGACCGGCTGATAGACAGGCAGAGCAAGCTCGCGAGAGAAGAAGCTGCATGAAAGCCGGTCAGCACTTCAGCCAGTCAGCATTTCAGCTATCGTTCGTTCGAGCGGTACGGGCGATGACCCATAATCGCTGAATTGCTGAGAGCCGCGGAGCGGCGTGCTGAAGTGCTGACTGGCTGAGGCCGAAGGCCTGTTATTCGATCGTCTCCGATACGACCCGGTCCCCGGCCTCTCTATCTGGGACCCAGTAGGCGATTCCCCCGATGTATTGGGGTGTTCCCGGGTAGAGTTCGGCGCCCTCGATGCCGGAGAGGCGGGTGCGGATGGCGAAGCGGGCGGCTTCGAGGGGGTTCATGTTGGTGTCGATGTTGCGCCACGTCGCCGCGGCCGTGGCGGGGAGACGCGGCAGCCTGGCGAGGGAGGTCGATTCCTGGGCAAGCTCCCTCAGAAACTTCTGTTGGCGGCCTATCCTCCCGATATCCGCCGTCGGGCCGCCCCTGTAGCGTACGTAGGCGAGTGCTTCGAGGCCGTCCAGCTCCTGGGTGCCCGCCGGTATGTAGACGCGGCGGCCTTCTATCCCGACCCTTATAGGGTTGTCTACTTCGAGTGTGATCCCACCCAGGGCGTCTACTATCTCCTCCACCCCGCCGAAGTTGACGACTACGTAGTCGTTTAGCCTGAGATTGGTAAGATTTTCGAGCGTCTCGACGGTAAGCTCGGGCCCACCGCTGGCGTAGGCGGCGTTGATCTTATCCTCTCCTACATCGGGGATGTCCACGAGCGTGTCGCGCGGCACCGCGAGCATGCCGCCGCCTGCCTTCGCCACCACGATGGTGTCCGAGCGAGAGACCTCATCGGCCCGCGCGTCGCTACCGAGCAAGACCACCCTCTGCCCACCAAGTGGCACCAGCAGATAGACGAGCAAGAGGACGAATAGGACGAGCACTACCAACAGCACCGCCCTGAGCGCACCACCCCCCCGCCTGCCCTCCCCATCCACTTTGCCGGCCCTGTAGACCCTCATACCCATCCCATGATTGTAATTCAGCACGTCGTCCGAAGGCCGAAGCGTGCTGCCAAACACATCCGGAACGAGCTGATGCGGGTATACTGGGACTTGTGGAGAAGCTGGAGACAGCGTCGTTCGAGCTCGACGAGGAGCGGGTGGCGTGGGAGGGCCTGGCATCGTCTTGCTCGGCGCCCATCCGGCGGCTCGGGGCCTTCGCGTTGGTCGGCTTCGCTTCGTTTATGGTTGTTACGACCGCCGTCGTCCTGTTCTATAACCTCTCCGAGATCGCTCGCGCAAGGGGGGCGACGATACCGAGGGTCGCGTTCGACGTAACGATGCTCGCGGGCGTCGCGGTCGCCGTCGGGGGTTATCTGGTCTGGCTCTTGTTGAGCCTGCGGTCGTACGCCGCCTTCTCCGCGGTGCTGCGCAGGGGGGGGCTCGACCCTGGCCGGCCCACCGCCGGGGGCTTGAGGGCGTACTCGGACGAGCAGTTGCTCGCCCTTCGGTCCCGCTACGAGCGGCTGCGCGAGGGCAAGCTCGAAGAGCGTCTCGGACGCACCTTCGGGTTTCACGGCGAAGACGAGTTCTCTCTGGGCCCCCTGAGCGTGCTACCAGGCACGTTCGAGATGGGCGCCCTCAGGGTCGAGTGGGAGACGCAACTGATCCTTCGCTCCGGCGAACCGCTGCCCAGGATCTCCTGGTGGACCGAGGGACGCCACAGCCTCCTGCCGCGCAAACCAGACGACGTTCGCAAGCTCGTCTACGCCCTCCGCTACACCGGCGACTCGGTGCGCGAGCTGAAGCGCCGCTACGGCTACAGGACGGAACGCTGGCACGCCACCGTCCCCGAGGGCAAGCTCATCGACGCCGTCCGCGACCTCGAAAACTCCCACCGCATTCAGACCGCCCTCAGCCGCCGACTTCCCGGCTGAAGAGCACGCTGCAGCCTTCGGCTTGTCAGCACGCTTCGGCCTTCGGCCTCCGCTTGTCAGCACGGCGCCTAGCGGCGCCTTGTCAGCACGCCCAGCCCTTCGGGCTTCGCTTGTCAGCAACGCTAAGGCCTTCGGCCTCGCTTTCAGCTTTTTGGTTCGGACCCCGCTCTGCGGCGTGCAACGAACCGCCGCCCGAGGCAGTCGGGTTCTACATTCAAGACGGCGGCCCGAGACGACTTCCTGACAAGGCGCCGACCGAAGGGAGGCGCCGTGCTGACAAGCGAAGGCGCTAGCCTGAGCGTGCTGACAAGCGTAGGCCGAAGGCCGAAGCGTGCTGACAAGCCTGCGAAGCAGGCGTGCTGACATGCATGGGTTCGGCGCGACGGCGCCTTATACAGTTGGTGTGGAGGAGGAGTTTCAGCTGGTCGATCCTGCCTCGCGCGGGCTGACGCCGGCCGTGGACGGTGTGCTCGCCGCGGGGAACGGCACGAAGCTCATTACCTCGGAGCTCTCGCGGTCGTGCGTGGAGATGCTCTCCCCGGTCTTCGCGACGGCCGCCGACCTCGCGCGCGAGCTGCCCGGGCTGCGCAGGGAGGTGCGCGACCTCGCGCGCAGCCGGGGGGTCGAGATCGTCGCTGCCGGCGCCCACCCTTTCTCGGAGCCGACGGAGCAGCCGCTCACGGCTGGGGGCCACAACCTGCGCGTCGAGGAGGAGATGGGCTGGGTCGCGAGGACGCAGGCTATCTACGGCCTGCACGTCCACGTCGCCGTCCCCGACGGGGACGCCGCGATCCTGGCCATGAACGCGCTCGCCAGGCGCGTGCCGCTCCTCGTGGCGCTCTCGGCCAATTCGCCCTTCTGGCGCGGGTCCGACACCAGGCTCGGCTCCACGCGCATCAAGATCTTCGAGATGTTTCCCAGATCGGGGCTCCCCCCGGCCTTCCGCTCCTGGGAGGACTTCGAGAACCACATCGAGACACTCGTCGCCTCGGGGAGCATCCCCGACTACTCGTGGTGCTGGTGGGACGCCAGGCCCCACCAGAAGTTCGGTACCGTCGAACTGCGCTCACCGGACGTGCAGACGGACGCCTCCTACACGGCGGCACTCGTCGCGCTCGTCCAGTGCCTTGTAGTCAGCGCCGCGGCGGAGGAAGTGCCCCCCATGGACCCCGTGTACGCCGGGGAGAACAAGTGGCGCGCCGTGCGCTACGCAATGGACGCCGACTTCTACGACTTCGCCGCAGGCAGGGAGGTCACGGCCCGGGCGATGGCCCGCGCGCTGGTCGAGGAGCTGCGGCCGATCGCCCAGGACCTCGGCTGCGAGGAGGAACTGCTAGGCGTGCTGGAGATCGCGGAACTCGGCACGGGTGCCAAGTTGCAACGGGCCGCGCTCGACAGGAGCGGCTCGCTAGAAGGGGTGGTGGACTACCTGATCGAAAACACCGCGCCCGACTGATACCGAGTCCGGGTGAATAGCAAGGCTACCCCGCACGAGCCTACGTCTTCTACTCCTCGTGGATTCCCGCTTTCGCGGGAATGACGGTGGAGGAGGACCGGGCTCTCACCCATTGACGGAAAGCGAAACCCTCCAGACGGACTTGGTATGACAACGTTGTGCATAAGGGTTCAACCCTTATGCACAATGAGTCATAAGCGATCGGCAGAGGGTCAAAACCCCCCGCAAGTCACACGTTCAGCCGGTCAGCGCGAACAAAATGCTGACCGGCTGAAGTGCTGAAATGCTGACTAGCTGACCTACTGGTTGCCCCGAACCGCCTGCAATACTTCATCGGCGCTGTTGAAGGTCTCGGTGCCCGAGTTCTTCACACTGTCGATAACCTCTTGCGGGGCGCCGTTGTTCTGAACCTGATTCACTACCTCGTCCTTGCCGGCCGGGAAGTCCAGGTTCGGTAGGTACTCCTGTAGCTGACCCAGGTCCAGGTTGCTGAGGTCGCCCAAATTGCCAAGTCCCATGTTCTCTTACCTCCTGTCTCGCTCTCCAAATCGCTGGCATCCTACTTACCCGGTGTGACTTCCGCCAAACAAGCGCTGCACAAACCCAGGGGTGATCTTGCCGTGCTGGTCCGGGTGTGACGGAATGTATTCGTCCGTGCTATCTGCTTAAATATGCAACAGTTGGGAGCAACGTCAGGAGGCGCACGTGTCTACGGACAAGGAAAAGGGCCTGATCGGCTCGACCTCGGACCAGCTAAAGGAAACTACCAGGATCCTCAAGGGCCAGGGCCCGTGGCACTCGGCAAACTCGGACGTCTACCACAACAACCCCGCCTGCCAGACAGGCAACAGCATCAAGGCCGAGAACGTCCAGCAGGGGACCGGCGGCAAGCCGCTCTGCGGAGAATGCGAAAAGCTCAACAGCGCGGGTGGTCCTGTAGGCAACCTCACCGGTTTGTAGCGGACTAGCACGCTTCGGCTTCGCCTCCGCTTGTCAGCACGGCGCTTCGCGCCTTGTCAGCACGCTCAGGCTTCGCCTTCGCTTGTCGGCACGCTTCGGCCTCGCTTTCAGCTTGTGATTTTCGCTGAGGGCTGCAATCCATCCACCCGATTCGGCATCGAACTCGCCCGCAGGTAGGACGTTTTGCTAACCGCTATACTTCGCGGCGAGGGGAAGTGTTTTTGCGTAAGAAGGGGAGGGTCTCTTGAGCGAAGACGTAAGACCGGGGGGTACCTACAAGACGCTTGCCGAGCAGCGCGAGGTGCTTACTCCGGCAGAGGAGAGGTTCGAGCGAGCGCGGCAGACCATTGGGCTCTTCCTCGGGCCCGTGGCGTTCTTGATCATGTACTTCTTGCCGCTACCGTTGCCGCGGGAGCAACACACGCTCGCCGCCATACTCGTCTTCACCATCATCTACTGGCTCTCGGAGGCCATTCCGATCCCCGTGACGGCGCTACTGGCGCTGGCCCTTTGCGTGTTGTTCAACGTGCCAGGCGTCGGGCCGAACGCCGAAGACGCGCCGGGCGACGTGGTCTTCGGCGGGTTCGCGGACCCCGTCATCTTCCTGTTCATAGGGGCTTTCGTGCTGGCGCAGGCGATGATCACGCACGGCCTGGACCGCAGGTTCGCCTTTCTCGTGCTCTCGCTGCCGGGGGTGGCGCGCTCGACCTACGGCGTGATCATCGCCTTCGGCTTCATCGCCGCCTCGATAAGCGCCTTTATCTCAAACACCACGACCGCGGCCATGCTGCTCCCCATAGGCCTCGGGATGATGGGCGCTCTAGGCGGTATGGTGAGCGACCAGTCCGACACGGACAGAGACGTGAGCCGGCTCCGGTTCGGCACGGCGCTCATGCTCATGATCTCCTACGCCGCGGGCGTCGGCGGGCTACTCACGCCCATCGGGACCCCACCCAACCTCATAGGCATAGCCTTCATCGAGGAGGAGACGGGCGTGAGTATCTCCTTCTTCGAGTGGGTTATGACGGCCTTCCCGATAGTCGTGCTCATGTTCATAGCGCTTTGCACCATCCTGATCCTGCTCAACCGCCCGGAGGTGCGCAGGATCTCGGGCGCGGTGGAGTACATAGCTGAGGAGCGGAGCAAGCTAGGCCCGTTCTCCAGGGGCGAGCGCAACACGCTCATAGCCTTCGCGGTCGCCGTCTCCCTGTGGATACTGCCAGGGGTCGTAGCCCTCATCTTCGGCGACGAGTCCACGGTTTACAGTCTCATTTACAGCCGCCTCGACGAGGGGACGGTCGCCATCATCGGCGCGGCCCTCCTCTTCGCGCTCCCGATAAACTGGTCAGAACGGCGCTTCACCATGAACTGGAACGAGGCCGCGCGCATAGACTGGGGGACCATCATCCTCTTCGGCTGCGGCATCGCGCTCGGGACCCTGCTCTCCGACACGGGCCTCGCCGAGACGATCGGCAACGGGATAGCCAACGGCCTCGGCTTCACCAGCCTGGTGGCGGTCTCGGCGGTCTCGGCGCTCATCGCTATTATCATCTCCGAGACCACCTCCAACACCGCGAGCGCCACCATCGTCGTGCCGATCGTCATCCCGATAGCCGCGGCCGCCGGCCTCGACCCCCTCGTGCCCGCTCTGGCCGCGGTCTTCGGGGCTTCCTTCGGGTTCATGATGCCGGTCTCGACGCCGCAGAACGCCGTCGTCTACGGATCGGGCATGATCCCCATAACCAAGATGGTCCGCTCGGGCCTCGTCTTCGATATAATCGGTCTGATCCTGATCGTGCTCCTGATCCCCGTGATGGCAGGCCTGATCCTGGCCGCGTAAGTCAAGCGTTTCGGGGTAAGATCGGAGGATGGCTCCCGAACTGGTTCTCGGCCCCCTCCTCCGCTACGCCGGGGAGCGCGACGCGACCGTCTGGGTGGAGACCGACGCCACCTGCGAGGTCGAGGTCCTCGGCCACATGGCACGCACCTTCGAGATCGAAGGCCACCACTACGCCCTTCTCAGGATCACGGACCTCGAACCGGGCGAGACCTACGAGTACGAGGTCTCGCTCGACGGCAGGAAGGTCTGGCCCGAAGACGAACACGGCTTCCCGCCGCCGGTTATCAGGACGATCTCACCCGACAGCACGTTGAACCTCTCATACGGCTCGTGCCGCGTCTCGGCCCCGCACGAGCCGCCGCACACGCTCGCCGCCGACGCCAGCAAACACGGCTACGAGCGCGACGCCCTGCAGGCACTGGCCATCCGCATGATGGGCGAACCCCACGAAAGCTGGCCAGACGCGCTGTTCTTGCTCGGGGACCAGATCTACGCCGACGAGGTCTCAGAGGGAGCCCTGAAGTTCATCCGCTCGCGGCGCGACACGAACCAGGGGCCGGGCGAGCAGGTCGCCGACTTCGAGGAGTACACGCGCCTGTACTGGGACGCGTGGAGAGACCCCGTCACCAGGTGGCTCCTTTCGACCGTGCCATCGGCCATGATCTTCGACGACCACGACGTGAACGACGACTGGAACATCTCGGAGGCCTGGGTACGCCAGATGCGCACCACGCCGTGGTGGGAGGAGCGCATCGTGGGTGCCTTCATGACCTACTGGATCTACCAGCATCTCGGCAACCTCTCCCCGCGGGAGCTTGCAGAAGAAGGACTCTTCGATAAGGTGCGCAAGGCCGATAACCCGACCCGCGTCCTGCGCGAGTTCGCCTACCGCGCAGATCGCGAGACCGCAGGCACGCGCTGGAGCTACCACCGCGACTTCGGCAAGGTCCGTCTCATCGTGATGGACTCGCGGGCCGGGCGCGTACTGAAAGAGGGCCACCGCGCCATGCTCGACGACGAGGAGTGGGCCTGGATCGTGGACAAGGCCACGGGCGACTTCGACCACCTCCTCTTCGGCACGTCCCTCCCCCTCCTCCTCGGCCCCGGCCTCCACCACCTCGAGGCCGCGAGCGAGGCCGTCTGCGCCGGAGCCTGGGGCCGTCCGGCGGCGTGGATCGGCGAATCTATACGCCAGTTCGTCGACCTCGAACACTGGTCGGCCTTCGACAAGTCCTTCACCGACCTCACCCATCTGCTGCGCTCCGTCGCCTCGGGTGAACGTTCGGAAGGCGGCCCTCCCGCCTCCGTCGCGGTCCTCTCCGGAGATGTGCACCACGGCTACCTGGCCAAAATGGACTTCGGCGACGGCATACAGACCCCCGTCTACCAGTCGGCAAGCTCCCCCCTGCGAAACCCGCTCGGACTACCGGAACGCCTGATCATGCGCTTCGGATGGACCGGTCGAGGCAAGCGCATCGGCGAGGCCCTCTCCCGCCTGGCCGGTGTCCAGAAACCAGACGTAAGTTGGCACCTCGTGCACGAAAAACCCTGGTTCCACAACCACATCTCAAGCCTGGAGATCCGGGGCCACAAAGCCCTCCTGAAAGTGGAGAGAACCACCCCCGACAACAACGACGAGCCATATCTGTACAGAATCCTCGAACACCGGCTAGCATGAAAAGGCTACAGGTATCAGGTGTCAGGCATCAGGAAGAACTGAAACCTGTAGCCTGAGCGACCGAAGGGAGCGACATGAAACTCGTCACTTCGAAAGACATGCAGACCGCACGCGGGCCAGGGGACTGGTTTACCGGCACGGTATGGAGGGATGCTGCGCCTACGGGCTCTTCTCCCGACGTGGCCGTCAATCGCGTGCTCTTCGAGCCTGGTTCCCGCACGCACTGGCACACCCATCCGGAGGGCCAGATCCTCTACATAATCACGGGCACCTGCCGGGCAGCCAGAGAAGGCGAGCCGCCCGTCGAGGTCGAGGCCGGGGGCGTACTCTACTTCGCCCCGGACGAGAAGCACTGGCATGGCGCCACCCCCGATACCTTCATGGTCCACATGGCAATCAACGTCGCTACCACGACCGACGGCGGCACCAACTGGCTAGAGCCCGTCACCGACGAACAGTACACCAGCGCCTGACTCGAAAGCCTCGGCCAACGATTTAGTTGACAGAAGCAACTAAATTGGGGATCATAGCGGAGGCGGCGACGGTTTGGAGGTTGGGCTGTTGGAAGCGCGGGTCGGGGAAGTTCGGCGGTTCAATCGTTTTTTCACGCGCCGGATCGGGGTTCTCAGGGAAGGGTTGTTGCACAGCCCTTACTCTCTCGCGGAGGCGCGGGTGCTGTTCGAGTTGGCGCACGAGGAGGACGTTACCGCCTCGGAGCTGTCGCAGGAGCTGGGTCTGGACCCGGGCTACTTGAGCCGCATTATCGCCCGGTTCGAGCGGGGAGGGCTGCTCGAGAGGGTCGTCTCAGGGGCGGACGGACGGAGGCGGCTGCTCCGTCTGACGGCGTCTGGTGGGGAAACGTTCCGTGAGTTGGATCGGCGCTCTCGGGAGGAGGTATCCGGGATGCTCCGGGGCATCCCGGAGGAAGACCAGCTCAGGCTCCTCGACGCGACACGGACCATCGAGCAGGTTCTCGGGGGCGACGGTTCCACGCCAGAACCGTTTCTCTTGCGGCACCACGAGCCCGGCGACATGGGTTGGGTGGTCCAGCGCCACGGTGCGCTCTACGCCGGGGAGTACGGCTGGGACGAACATTTCGAAGCGCTGGTTGCGAGGATAGTGGCTGATTTCATCGACGGGTACGACCCAGCCTGGGAGCGGTGTTGGATCGCCGAGACGAGCGGGCGCAACGTCGGTTGCGTCTTCGTCGTCCGGGAGAGTGAGGAGGTAGCAAAGCTCAGGCTTCTACTAGTGGAGCCGGAAGCCCGCGGAACCGGCCTCGGTTCGCGCCTCGTCGCAGAGTGCATACGCTTCGCCCGCGACCGCGGCTACCTGAAGCTCGTGCTGTGGACCAACAGCGTGCTCCACTCCGCCAGGCGCATCTACGAAGAGCACGGCTTCGAACTTGTGGAAGAAGAGGAGCACCACAGCTTTGGGAAGGACCTCGTGGGACAGAACTGGGAGCTAGAACTGTAGAACAGGCTACAAGCTACAGGCATCAGGAAGAAAAACCTGAGACCTGATGCCTGTAGCCTGCAACCTAAACGCTATCTTCCGGCTGCGGGGCGCTCTCGCCGCTGGCGAACGTGAAGTACGCCTCAGGGTCGTCGGCGCTGATCCTGCCTCCCTTTATTATGGCGAAGCGGAAGGCCAGGCCACCCGCGAGTGCGAGCACAGAAGCGAGGATGCTCTTGGGGCGGCTCTCCTTGCCGAGGAGCAGGACGAAGGGCGCGAGTATGCCACCGATTAGGGTGCCACCGACGAAGAGCGGGGCGACCTCTCTGGAGAAGAGCGGTTTGCTCCACCTGCTCATCCGGATCAGGGAGGCGACTATGAGCCCTGCCTCTATGACGATGGTCGCCTTCTCAGCCCGGTGCAGGGTACGCAGAGTCTTCGCTTCGCCTGAGTGTGTCAGGTGGAGCACGAGCGAGAGCCACGAGAGCGCTGTGGAGAGTCCCGAGGTCAGAAACGTCGGGCCCATAAGCAGCCAGTTACGCGCCCAGAGCGGAACGGAGGTGGCGGAGATCAGGTTTCCCGTGTTCGAGCCGACGTTGAGGCCGACGGGCAGTGCCACGATAGAGAGGAAGCGCACGGGGATAAGCTTTGCCAGCCTGACCAGGAAATTGTCGTTCCCGAGCAGACCGTCTTCGGCGGCCTGGCGGGCGGAGATCAGACCGCTCAGATTACCGTAGGCGAAGACCGACCAGCTCTGGGTGGACATCGGAGAGCGGAGCTTGAGGACGCGCAGCATGTTGTAGAAGCGCTCGGGCCTTCCGAGGTCCCAGATCAGTAGGATCGGGCTCAACATCATGGTGGCGAGCACCGTGTAGCGGCTTGCACGGGTGAGAGCTTCGTCTTTATGGCCGAGGATCTGGGCTACCGTGGAGAACAAATGCACCCCGGCCCCGATCCCGCCGATCCAGAAGTAGACCGGGATCTGCCACGTCCAGTGCGCATGCTTTATGGGCGGGATCCCGTAGTAGTTCTTGTCCTTCCTCCTGGGGTCGGTCTCGGGATGGTGGGAGGTCTCGACCTTCCCGTTGCTCCGCTGCGCCTGATCCCGCCTCGCCTCGCTCACCCCTATCCCCCTAGTCCCTGAACGCCAGCGCGACGACGGCGCCGAGCACAGCTCCGGCGACCATGCTGGCTATGGTCCCACCCTTGACCTTCTCCTGTGGCAGATAAGGGTGACGGGGAAGGTTGTACGTCTCGGGCTCGTCCATGAGGATGAACCTGGCATGGTTCCCCCCAATGCCGCCCGTCCCCCCCACCTCGGGCGTGCCCCAGACGTAGGCCCGACTGTAGCCCTTGTCGTGCAGTTCCTGTACCCGCTCTTCGGCCAGCTCCTTCAGGTCCTCCACATCTCCGAACATGATGGAGTTGGTCGGGCAGGCTTTGGCGCAGGCTGGTTCGAGGCCGTCCCTCTGTCGGTCGTAGCAGAGGGTGCACTTGAAGGCACGGCCGTCGTGGGGGACCTGGGTTATGACGCCGTAGGGGCATGCTGGGACGCAGTAGCCGCAGCCGTTGCAGATGTCGGGCTGGATGTAGACGTTGTCGAACTCGTTGCGGATGATGGAGCCCGTCGGACAGGCCTGCTGGCATGGGGCAGCGACGCAGTGCTTGCACACGTCGCTCATGAAAGCCCAGCGCCCCAGGGCGTCGAGCTCGGCCCCGCCGGGCAGTTGCTCCGTCACGTCCTCGGCGAGCGCGACGAGGTCGACGTCGCCGGTCAGGCGGCGTTTCTTCGGGTTCTCGATGAACGCGACGTGGCGCCAGGTCGTGCCCGAGAGCTGCTTCGTGTTGTCGTAGGAGTCGCCGGTGAACTCGTAACCGTCGGCGGGGAGCTGGTTCCACTGTTTGCAGGCGACCTCGCAGGCCTTGCAACCGATGCAGACGGTCGTGTCGGTCAAAAATCCCGTGGCCATCAGTCACTTCCCTTCCAGGACTCGGCGCCGGATCTCGCTTACGGGCGCGGCCGGATCTCTGCTTATGCGGAACATGTTGTGGCCGAGGGCGACGCGCTGGGGAGTGTAGATCCTATCCACCATCCCCGTGCCCCTGTTGTAGTAGACGCCGGGATCTAGGGCCTTCGCGCTCCTTATGGGCTTGAGGTTTTTCGGCGCCGCTTCCGGATGTTCTGACAGCCATGCCCCGAGGTCCATCAACTCCTGCTGCATCATCTCCCGTTGGGAGGACTCGGCCAGATAGGTCTCGCTGGGCGTATCCTCCGGGGTCGTGCCCCTGGGGTCACTCACGCGCGTCCCCTGCGAAGCGCCCAGTAGAGAAGTCCCCAGGCCGCGCCGAACACCGCGTGGTCCATTACGGGGAGCAGGACTTTCGGCGACTTCTGGGTCCAGGGTGCTCTGTGGACGCCGGTCAGCGGAAGCCAGCTCGACCATCCCGCGCCCCAGGCAAGGACCCCAAGCGCCGAGCCAACGGCGGCCTCCTCCCCGGGACCACCCCTCTCCCGACGCAGGAGGCCGAAGGCGGCCCCTGTCCCCGTGCCGTAGGCGAAGTGGGCGGCCGCGATCAGCAAACGCCGCGACAGCGGAGAGAGATCCCCGACGAGGCCGAGCTCCTCGACACGGTCAACGACCTGCATCGGGGCTGTCTCGAAGACGAGACCCATCTTCGTCCAGGCCTGACGTAGCCCGGACAGGACGAGCGTGGCCCCGAGGCCGCCCAGAGCACCCGTCAATGCCTTCCCTTTCGCGTTCAAAGCCCTACACCTTTCCCACTTCGAGGTTCGCGGTAAAAGCCTTGGCCTCGTGGATGGCGACGTTGGCCTCGAGGGAGACCGGCATCAGGTCGTTGACGACGTCGCCCTTGACCAGTCCGTTGGGACCCCAGTGGTAGGGGAGGCCGATGGTGTGGAGCTTCTTGCCTTCGAAGTCGTAGACGGGGATGCGGTCGGTGACGAGGGCCTTGCAGTGGATCTTGCCGCGGCTCGTCGAGACTGTGACCCAGCCCGTGTTCTCCACGCCCTTCTCGGCGGCCAGCTCGGGGCTGATCTCGCAGAACAGCTCGGGCTGGAGCTCGGAGAGCCAGGGGATCCAACGGCTCATCGCCCCTGAGGTGTGGTGCTCCGTTAGGCGGTACGTAGTCACGACGTACGGGTACCTGGGATCCTGAGGCGGGTTGTACGGGTTGTCCGACCTGTCCAAAAGCCTTACGGCCGGGTCGTACTGGACGTTGTCGTAGAGCAGGTTCGGGACCGGCGACTCTACGGGCTCGTAGTGGACCGGGAGCGGACCGTCGGCGAGGCCAACGGGGGCGAAGAGCCAGCCGAGCCCGTCGCCGTTGACGATGAACGGCCCGTCGCCGGGGATGGCGTCGTCGCCCCTGGCATCTGGGTCTGGCCTGTAATCCGGCCGCTTGGTGGCCGTGAAGTCGGGGATGTCGTGGCCGACCCACTCGCCCTGCTCCTCGTCCCACCACACGTACTTTTTCCTCTCCGACCATGGCCTGCCCTCCGGGTCGGCGGAGGCCCGGTTGTAGAGGATGCGGCGGTCCGCGGGCCAGGCCCAGCCCCACTCGTTCGCCGGCGGGGGCTGCTCCGTCCTCGGCTTGCGTCTCCTGGTCTGGTTGACGCCGCCGGCATAGGCACCGGAGTAGATCCAACCACCGCAGGCCGTCGTGCCGTCGTCCTCGAGCTCGGCAAATCCCGAGACCGGCTCCCCGTCGGCGACGGTGTAGCCGTTGATCTCTTTGAGGATGCTCTCCATGTGCGGTTCTGCCCGCTCGCCTTCGGTCGGGTAGTCCCAGGTCATGGCCCGGATGAGTGTGTCGCGGGGGTCTTCTGAGCCTTTGTATAGCTCCTTGAGCCTGCGCCCCAGATGGAGGACGAACCAGGCATCGCTGCGTGCGTCGCCGGGCGATTCGACGGCCTTGTCGTGCCACTGCAGCATACGCTGGGTCTGGGTAAATGAGCCGTCCTTCTCGGCGACGAGCGCCGAGGGGATGAAGAACACCTCCGTGGCGCACTCCTCGGGGTCTACGCCTTCCATCTTCCAGGCGGTGGCTGTCTCTATCTCGTAGGCATCGAGGACCACGAGCCAGTCCAATTTCCTCAAACCGTCCTGGGCGATCCGTACGTGCGGCCCGCCGACCGCGAAGTTCTGCCCGAAGACGAAGCAACCCTTCACGTCTCCGTCCTTCATGTCCACGATCGTGGGGTAGAAGGAGTGGTCGCCCGAGATGCGCGGGAAGTGGTCGAAGATCTCATCGCCCCTCGCGGGGTCGAAGGCCTCACCGTACCAGGCCTTGAACAGGCTGGTTATGTACTTGGGGAAGTTGTTCCACCAGCCCGTGTCGGCCGTCTGGCTCTCCACGTAGTCGTCCCAGGTGTCGTTGTCTATGTTCACGTCGGGCATCGGCAGGTAGCCTGGAAGGATGTTGTAGAGGGTTGCTATGTCCGTCGAGCCCTGGATCGTCGCGTGTCCGCGCAGCGCCATGATGCCGCCGCCGGGACGACCTATGTTCCCGAGGAGGAGCTGCAGCATGGCGGCGGTGCGGATGATCTGGACCCCCTTGGAGTGTTGGGTCCAACCGACGGCGTAGCAGAGCGAGGTCGTCTTCTCTCGCCCCGAGTTCTCGCAGATGGTCTCGGCGACCTTCAGAAACGCCTCCCTTGGGGTGCCGCAGACCTTCTCGACCATCTCGGGCGTGTACTTGGCGAAGTGGCGCTTCAGGAGCTGAAAGACGCAACGCTCGTGCTCGAGCGTCGGGTCTGTCGGGCGCGGCTCACCCTCGTTCGGCGCCGACTCCCCGCCGATGTCCTCGCCGATCAGGCTGCCCTGGCTCCCCCCGACGGAGGCGTAGTCTATGGGCGTGCCCTCGTAGCGCCAGCTCGACGGGTTGTACTGCTTATTCTCCTCGTCCCAGCCGGAGAACAGGCCGGAGGCGTCCGCCTCCTCGAACTCCTCGGTAACGAGGGTCGCGGCGTTGGTGTAGTGGACGACGTAGTCCCTGAAGTAGCGTTCGTTCTGGATGACGTAGTTGATCAAGCCCCCAAGGAACGCTATGTCCGTGCCAGGCCTTATGGGGGCGTAGATGTCACAGAGGGCGCTCGTGCGCGTGAAACGGGGGTCTACGTGGATGAGCTTCGCGCCCTTGCGCTTGGCGATCATCGGGTGCCTGAAGCCGACGGGATGGGCCTCGGCCATGTTGGAGCCCTCGATCAGGATACAGTCCGAATTCTGCAGGTCCTGCAGGCTGGTGGTGGCCCCGCCCCTACCGTACGTGATGCCCAGACCGGGCACCGTGGAGCTGTGTCATATCCGCGCCTGATTGGTAATCTGCACGAACCCCAGAGAGTGGAAGAGCTTGGTTATGAGGTAGTTCTCCTCGTTGTCTATCGTGGCACCGCCGATGGAGGTGATAGCCATCGAACGGTTGAGCTTCTTGCCTTCCGCATCCTCATCTTCCCAGTTCTCATCGCGCGTCTTCTTGACCCGCTCGGCGATCATGCCCAAAGCCTCTTCGAGGGTGAGGTCCTCCCACTCGGCCGAGTACGGCCTGCGGTAGCGGACCTTCGTCCAACGGTAAGGCGAGACGTGCAGCCCGAAGCCCGCAGACCCCTTGGGACAGAGTGTGCCCGCGTTTATCGGGCTGTCTGGGTTACCCTCGATGTCTATGATGCGCCCGTCGCGGTGGTAGACGAGCGTGGAGCAGCCCACCGCGCAGTAGGGGCAGACGCTCACCGTCTTCTCTACGCCCTCGTCGGAGAGGCGCGAGCGGATGCCGCGGGTCGCCCCGCTTACGGGATGCTCTACCGTCGTTCCGACGTGGTTCCGGATCTTCTCGAAGAGACCATCTCTCCCCGTGACCTTGAAAAGCATACGTAACCCCTTCTGCACCGATGGTCGAGTTGTCCGGGCCTTCCGCTCCAGATTCTAACCGTATTCCCCCTGTCGCGAAACCGCGGAATGACTTCCTATGCCGAAGGGCCGGTGTCCCGGGTATGTGGACCCTGTAGACCCGGCCTTGCGGCGGCCCGCTACATCTGGTACGTTGCCTGGGCAGTCTCTAGGGGAAAGGAGCTTGCCTGGGTATCTGAGATCCACGCGCGCCGAGAAGGTGGTTTCCCAGCGCGGTCAGGTGGGAATAGGAATACTGGGAACAGGAATACTAATGCTTTATCGTCTCTGACGAGAGGGAAAGGAGAAAGTTAGATTATGGCCGACAACAGGGTAGTGGTCTACAAGGGTCCCGGAGAGGTGGCCGTCGAGGACATCGAGTATCCGAAGCTCGAGGTCCCCGAAGAGGTCGCCGACGCTATGGGGATGACCGTAGAGGCCCCGCACGCCGTAATACTCAAGATCGTCTCCACCAACATCTGCGGCTCCGACCAGCACATGGTGCGAGGGCGCACGACGGCCCCGGTCGGGCAGACTTTGGGGCACGAGATCACGGGCGAGGTCGTCGAGAAGGGCAACGACGTCCAGTTCATCGACGTGGGCGACATCTGCTCGGTGCCCTTCAACATCGCCTGCGGCCGTTGCAGGAACTGCAACGAGCGTCTCTCGGGGGTCTGTCTGAACGTGAACCCCGCTCGCGCGGGCTCCGCCTACGGCTACGTGGACATGGGCGGCTGGGTCGGCGGCCAGGCCGAGTACGTAACCGTCCCCTTCGCGGACTATAACCTGCTCAAGTTCCCAGATAGGGACCAGGCGCTGGAGAAGATCCTGGACCTCACGATGCTCTCTGATATCTTCCCCACCGGCTATCACGGGGCCACGTGCGCTGGCGTGACGACGGGCTCGACGGTCTACGTCGCTGGCGCCGGGCCAGTGGGGCTCGCGGCGGCCTACTCGGCGCAGCTCCTCGGCGCGGCGGTCGTCATCGTCGGCGACCTGCAAGAGGAACGGTTGGCGCAGGCGAGGTCCTTCGGCTGCGAGACCATAGACGTCTCCGAGGACACGCCGATAGAGGAGCAGATCGCGGGCGTCCTCGGCATCCCCGAGGTCGACTGCGCGGTCGATGCTGTCGGCTTCGAGGCAACGGGCCACGGGCAGGGAGCGGACGAAGCCCCGGCCACGGTGCTCAACGAGATACAGCTGATCACCCGCGCTGGCGGTCGGCTCGGCATCCCGGGGCTGTACGTCACCGGCGATCCCGGCGCCTCCGACCCTGACGCCCAGCAGGGGACGCTCAAGATCAGCTTCGGACTCGGGTGGGCCAAGAGCCACTTCTTCTACACGGGCCAGTGCCCGGTCAAGAAGTACAACCGCGGCCTGATGATGAGCATCCTGCACGACAAGGCCCATATCGCCGACGCCGTCAACGCCACGGTCGTCAGCCTCGATGAGGCCCCCGAAGGCTACAGGGACTTCGACAAGGGCGCGGCCAAGAAGTACGTCCTCAACCCGAACGGTTACATCAACGCCTAAGGGCCGCACGGGCCAACGATTCGCGGGGCCGGGGTTTGTCCCGGCCCCTTTTACCTGCGTTGTGCAGTGCGACGACGCTATAATTTGCCCTGAGCGATTCGGAGAGGTCGTAGATGGAGACGGTAAAGGGTCGGGCAGACCAGAGGGTCATTCTTCATAACATAAGCTGGGAGACCTACGAGCGGCTGTTGGATGAGCGGGGGAGACAGCAGGGTGCCGCGGTTGGCTTACGACCAGGGGAGAGTTGGAGATCATGAGCCCCTCTTCGGAGCACGAGAGCGTAGCCTATTTCAGCGGGCTGCTCGTCGCGGCGCTCGCCGAGGAGATGCGCATCGACGCGTATGGAGTGGGCTCTACGACCTACAACCGCGGAGATCTGGGGCGAGGCTTCGAGCCCGACGCCAGCTTCTACGTCCGGAACGAAGAGCGCGTCCGCGGCAAGCGAAGGATAGACCTGGACGTCGATCCACCGCCAGACCTGGTGATCGAGGTGGATATCACAAGCCCCTCCCTCGACAAGTTCCCGATCTACGCTCGAGTCCAGCATCCCCGAGGTCTGGCGCTACGACGGAGAACGGATAATGATCTACGAGCTCAGAAACGCAGAGTACGTCGAAGTCGCGGAGAGTCCTGCCCTGCCGTTTCACGGGCGAGCGTTCTCCACGCTTCGTAAAGGAGGGCTTGGGCTCGGCGCAGATCCTGGATGCGCAGGGTACGCGAGTGGGCGCGGGAGCAACCTGGACCGCCTGACTGAACGCGACGCTTTTCTTCAACGCGCCCAGGTACGAAAAGGAACCGGGGCTGACTACCGCTCCGCACGCCTGACGCTGTAGCCTATCTGCTGTAGCTGCGCGAGCAGCCAGAGCTCGGCCGCTTCTGCGTCACCGCCGACGTACTTGAGGGGTACCCCCATCTTCTGTTCCCCGTGCGGTCCGCTGAAGCGGATCACGATCCTGGTCTCGTCCCTGAGGACGGTCGCCTCGGGGTAGCGGGAGACGTTCGGCAGGCCCGTCAGCCTCAACTCGTTCGTCCGGTCCCAAAGTACATGGTCAACGCATGCTAACACGCGCCCGCTGATACACTTGATCTGGACCGACCAGGAGAATCGTATGCTGGAGAAGACTTCGGGAAAACCCAGGCGGGCTAGCAAGACGAAGACGCGGGTACGGGTCGTCGAAGACGGTGGGATGCGCGTCCGGCCCGACACGCTCGCGACCGAGGAGCCGATGGAGATCAGGCTCCTTATGGGCGATACCAAACAGACCGTCGCCGTCACGATGCGCACCCCCGGGGCAGACTTCGAGCTCGCCGCGGGGTTCCTGTACGGCGAGGGGATCATAAAGAGCCCCGAAGATATCGCGAAGATAAGCTACTGCGTAGACCGCGACATAGACGCCGCGCAGCAGTACAACATCGTGAACGTCGAGCTGCGCGGAGGGCATGATTACGACCTGCGCCCGCTGGAGAGGCACTTCTACACCACGAGCGCCTGCGGCGTTTGCGGCAAGGCGAGCCTGGAGCAGTTGGAACTGCGCGGGTGCCCCGTCATTGCGCCGGGACCGGAGGTCTCTGCCGAAACAATTTACTCCCTGCCAGAGAACCTGCGGGAGGCGCAGGGGCTCTTCGACGCGACGGGCGGGTTGCACGCGGCGGCGCTCTTCGACCCGGAGGGCAACCTTCTCGCGTTGCGGGAAGACGTGGGAAGGCACAACGCGACGGACAAGCTCGTCGGGTGGGCGCTGCTCGAAGGCCGGCTGCCGCTCTCGGATCACATAGTCATGGTCAGCGGGCGCAGCAGCTTCGAGATCCTGCAGAAGTGCCTGACGGCCGGGGTGCCCGTCGTGTGCGCTATTTCAGCGCCGAGCAGCCTCGCGGTCGACGTCGCCAGGGAGTTCGGTATGACGCTGGTCGGCTTCCTTCGCGGCAACAGGTTCAACGTGTACGCCGGGCAAGAGCGCGTAGCGCTCTAGCACTTCAGCATTTCAGCTGGTCAGCATTTCAGCCTGTTTTCACTCTCCCCTTGCTGGATGCCGCCCGGTACGGCTCTCAATGGATCTCTCCGGCGCATCGTTTGTCGAATGTCGCGAGGCACCTCCTGACCCCTTAGCTGACAAGCTGAAGTGCTGAAATGCTGACCGGCTATTTCACGAGAACAGGGCGACTACGCCCGTGAGCGTCTGGTAGACGCCCCACAGGAGCGGTATCAGGACCAGGGCCCACAGCACGACGACCAGGACTATACCGGACCGGCCGCTGCCCCGGGACTGTGATTCGCTCATGGAGATCCCCTTCCTCGCTAGGTTTCGCTGCCGGCGGTCGTGTCCGAGACGGAGGTTTCCCTCTCGCCTCTCTCTTCCCGCTCCATGTGGAACCGCGAGTCTACGGGCCTGACGAGCAGGTTGGCGACGAAGCCCACGATCAGCACGCCGACCATGATGTACAGGGAGAGCGTGTACAGGTCCGCGCCGGTGCGACCGGCGGCCGTCTGGTAGTCGGCGACGGCGTTGATGATCAGTGGACCGGCGACCCCGGCGGCCGACCACGCCGTCAGCAGCCGCCCGTGGATGGCCCCCACCTCAGCGACGCCGAACAGGTCCTTCAGATAGGCCGGGATGGTCGCGAACCCGCCGCCGTAGAAGCTCAGGATCACGACGGTCACAAGCAAGAACAGCGCGAGCGATGTCTGGCCGAATGAGGCGAGCAAGAAGTACATCAGCGTCCCGCCGCCCAGATAGACCATGTAGATGGGCTTGCGCCCGATGTAGTCCGAAGTTGAGGACCAGCCGATCCGTCCGGCCATGTTCGCCAGCGACAACAGCCCCACGAATCCGGCCGCCGCCGCGGTTGCCACGGTGAAGAAGTCCTGGATCATTGGCGACGCCTGCTCCAGTAGCCCGATCCCCGCCGTCACGTTGCAGAAGAGCACGGTCCACAACAGCCAGAACTGCGGCGTGCGGATCGCGTTGGCCGCCGACACGTTGGCGGTGGTCTCCAGGTCGCCGGTCTCCTCCTCGGTGGGTGGCGTCCAGCCTTCGGGCTGCCAACCTTCGGCGGGCAGGCGCACGACGAACGCGCCGATCATCATGGCCACCAGGTAGATCACGCCAAGCGTCAGGAAGGATGGCACGATCGCGTCCACCGGATTGCTGGCGTAAGCCGAGAGCAGCTTGTCGGTGAGCGGCGAGGCGATCAAGGCGCCGCCGCCGAAGCCCATGATCGCCAGGCCGGTGGCCAGGCCTGGCCTGTCGGGGAACCATTTGATCAGGGTGGATACGGGCGAGATGTACCCGATGCCGAGCCCGATGCCGCCGATGACACCGTAGCCGAAGTACACGAGCCACAACTGCGTGGTGGCGACGCCCAAAGCGCCAATGAAGAACCCGCTCGACCAGCATACCGCCGCCGTGAACATCGCCGCACGCGGCCCGGCCCGCTCCACCCAGGTGCCGAACACCGCCGCCGACAGGCCGAGCATCACGATGCTAATGCTGAAGATGATCGCGATCGGCGTGAGTCCCGTCCCGAATCGGTCGACCAGCGGGTTCTTGAAGACACTGAAGGCGTAGATCTCGCCTATGCTCAGATGCACCAGCAGGGCGGCCGGCGGTATCAGCCACCTGTTGAAGCCTGGCCCCGCAACGGTCCTCTCCCTCGAAAGAAAACTGATGACAACCTCCCTACCCCACCTGTACGACAGGCCGGATGTTAGTTTGATAGCATACGCGTGTCAACCGGCCGTCGGGTCTTCTCCCCTGAGGCCGTCACGCTAGGCAATCCCTGCAATCGAAGTTAGAATCACGAGATAGAGGGAAAATCGTCCAAAAAGGGGTGAGCCGCATGGCGACGGCGACGGAGAAGGTTTCGGAGAACGGCAGGGCCAACGGCACGCGGGAAGTGGTTACTATCTGCGGTTTCTGCGGCGTGGGCTGCGGCCTGACCCTGAAGGTCGAGAGCGGCGTCATCCAGAAGGTGACGGGCGAGAAAGAGAACCCTTCCAGCAAGGGCGAGGCGTGCATCAAGGGCCGCGAGGGCTGGCGTCACCTGTACAGCGACAAGAGGATCACGCGCCCCCTCATCCGCAAGGACGGCGAACTGGTCCCGGCCTCGTGGGACGAGGCCCTGGATCTCGTGGCGAGCAAGATGGGCGAGATCAAGGACGAGCACGGTCCATACGCCTTTGGGACGTTCAGTTCCTCGCGCTCGACCAACGAGCTCAACTACCTGGCGGGTAAGTTCGTCAGGCAGGTGCTCGGGAACAGCAATATAGACTCATGTAACCGTGCTTGACACGCCGCCAGCGTCACCGGTCTGGTGGCAACGTTTGGAGCGGGCGGGGCGACGACCTCTTACGAGGAGCTCGAGAACACCGACGTAATAATCTGCTGGGGTAGCAACACGATGGAGTGCCACCCTATCATCTACAACCACATGCGCCGCGGCATCAAGAACGGCGCGAAGATGGTGGTCATAGATCCGCGGAAGATAGATCAGGTCAAGAAGGCCGACAAGTGGCTCGGCCTCAACGTCGGCACCGACATCTGCCTGGCGAACGCGATGGGCCACGTCATCATCGAGGAAGACCTGTACAACAAGGAGTTCGTCGAACGCGCCACGAAGGGCTTCGAGGCTTACAAGGAGAAGGTCGCCGGGTACACGCCCGAGTACGCCGAGCAGATAACGGGCATCCCGGCGGAGGACATCCGCGAGGTGGCCCGCATGTACGCCACCGCCGACAAAGCGACCCTGAACTGGACGCTGGGCATCACCGAGCACCACAACGGCGCCGACGGCGTGTTCGCGCTCATCGACCTGGGGCTCTTGACCGGGCACGTGGGCAAATACGGAAGCGGCCTCAACCCCTTGCGCGGGCAGAACAACGTGCAGGGCGGCGGGGACATGGGCGCCCTGCCGGACAAGAAGGTCGGCGGCTGGAGCTGGGACGACCCAGAGGCGCACACGCTCTTCGAGGATGTATGGGGCACTCCCCTGCCGGAACACGAGGGCTTGAACCAGGCCGAGATGATGGATGCCGTATCGAAGGGCGAGATCCGGTGTATGTACGTGATCGGGGAGAACCCGGTTCAGTCCGACGCCGACGAGCACAAACACGAGAAGCTCTTCGGCAGCCTGGACTTCCTGGTCGTGCAGGACATCCTCATGACCAAGACCGCCAGGATGGCCGACGTGGTGCTCCCGGCGGCGGCGAGCTGGGCGGAGACCGACGGGACAGTCATAAACAGCGAGCGGCGTGTACAGCGGGTTCGCAGGGCGGTCGAGCCGCCAGGCGAGGCGCGCGACGACATCATGATCGTGCGCGACATAGCCCGTCGCATGGGATACGACTGGAACTTCGAGAGTGCCGAGGAGGTCTGGGACGAGGTACGCCGCCTCGCGCCCAAGTTCAGCGGCATCAGCTACGAGCGGCTGGAGAAGTACGGCGGCATCCAGTGGCCTTGCCTGGATGGGAGCTTCGAGGAGATCTCCGACAACACCCCCAAAGAGCAGCTCATGGCGAGCACGAAAGGGGCCGAGAACGCCGACGGTGGGTCCCTCACGGCCGACGTGGCCGAGAAGGCGGGACCGGGGACCGTGTTCCTGCACGAGGAACTGTGGGCCGAAGAGGTCGAGAACCGGGCCCCCTTCACGCCCGTGGACCACGAAGGCCCGGTCGAGATGCCGGACGAGGAGTACCCATTCCAGTTGACGACCGGCCGTCGCCTCGCCTTCCACAACACGGGCACGATGACCCAGGACTACAAGAAGGTCAAAGACAACGAGGAGCTGCTCGAGATCTGCGAGGAAGACGCCGAAAAGCACGGCATCGAGGATGGCGATATGGTCCGGGTCAGCTCCCGGCGCGGGACCGTCGAAGCAGTAAAGGCCCGCGTCACGGATCGGGTGCGGCCGGGGCTGTTGTTCATGGGTTACAGCTTCCCTGATCAGGTACCCACCAACGTCCTGACCATCAACGCCATAGACCCGCTGTCGGGAACCGCGGAGCTGAAAGCCTGTGCGGTGAGCATGGAGAAGGCGTGATCCAAACGACGCTTAACCGCCAGGCGCGGCATAATTCCTCTTTCGGGGTTGTGCCACGCCTGGCGGTACGGCAGAGTTGGGGAAGTATCGTCGGCCAGATGATCTAAGGTGACGATGGAACACGCCAGGCTCGAGAAGGTACTGGATACTTCCATCGAAGAGTATGCTTTTTCAGGGGTCATCTCCATTCGCCGGCGGGACACTTTGCTCTATGAGAGATCTGCCGGCTATGCCGACCGGAGCAATAAAGTCGCAAACACGTTGGAGACACGGTTCGGCATCGCTTCGGGAACCAAATTCTTCACCGCCTTAGCCATCGGGAAACTCATCGAAGCTGGGAAACTCTCGTTCTCCACAAGGTTGAAGGATTGCATTGCTCTCGATTTCCCGCGCTATTCGCAGGAGATCACCATCAGGCACTTGCTCACCCATACATCCGGTATTCCGGACTACTACGATGAAGAAAAGATAACCGACTTCGACAATTTCGTCCTCAGCATCCCGTGGTACGAATTGAGAGGGCCAGGAGACTATCTGGCCGCATTTCCAGACGAGGACATGAAATTCGCGCCTGGAGAACGCTTCTCCTATTCGAATGGTGGGTATATTCTCTTGGGGGTGGTGATAGAAGAACTGACCGGCTTGAAGTATCAAGATTTCGTGGAGCAGGCGATCTTCAAGGCTACCGGCATGAATCGGTCCGGGTATTTCGCGCTGAACAAACTCCCCGAGAAGACAGCGATCGGCTACGTGGAGGAAGGGGGTGGCTGGCGAACGAATATCTTCAATCTCCCCATTGTCGGGGCGTCAGATGGAGGCGCATTTACGACCGTGCAAGACATCGCAACCTTATGGAACGCCTTCTGGGGGTATGAGATCTTGCCGAAAGAGTTGGTCGACATTTATGTCCAGCCTTACGTGAAAGCCGAGACGGAAGGGGAGCACACGTATTACGGTCATGGTCTCTGGACTTGTGAGGGCGAGGGCCGAAACCGCGAAGAATACATCACCGGTTGCGACGCGGGGGTTTCGTTCAAGTCGAGCGTGAATCGAGACAACGATCTGCAGGTCACCGTGATCTCCAATACCACTGACGGAGCTTGGCCAGTATTGAGAGACATTGATACCGCATTGAAGGGCAAAAGTGAGTGCCGAAAGTAGATTGCCAAAGATGGCTTAACCCACACTGGAAGCGACAGCACTTTGATACGCAATGAATCGTAAGACCGTTGGGTTCCAACTATGTCGCCGTTCACTCTCGGCTAAAAGGAGGAGCATACAGTGAGCATCGAGGAGTACCGGGAGTTCCATCGCCGCTCGTTGGAGAACCCGGAGGATTTCTGGACGGAGCAGGCGCAGGCTATCGACTGGCACAGGCCGTACGATAAGGTCCTGGACTACGATAACCCGCCTTTCTCCAAATGGTTCGTCGGGGGCGAGACGAATATCTGCCACAACGCGGTTGACCGCCACCTCGAAGAACGCGGAGACCAGAACGCCCTCGTCTACGTCTCCACTGAGACGGACGAACAGAGGACGTACACCTACCGTGAGTTGTACGCCGAGGTCAACTCCTTCGCCGGCATCTTTCAAGAGCTTGGCGTGAGCCGGGGCGACCGGGTCGTGATCTACATGCCTATGATGCCGGAGTCGATCTTCGCGATGCTCGCGTGCGTCCGCCTCGGTGCGATCCACTCCGTCGTCTTCGGCGGGTTCGCGGCCGCGAACCTAGCAACCCGCATCGACGACGCGAAACCGAAGGTTATGGTAACCACCAATGCGGGCAAGCGCGGTGGCAACGTCATCCCTTACAAACCGCTAGTTGATGAAGCGATAGAAAGCTCCGAGTTCCCACCGGAACACGTTGTAGTCTGTAGCCGCGACATCGAAGCCGATCAGCCCGAAGCCGGAGACCGTGTCCGCGACTACGCCGGGCTGCGCGAGAAACACGCGAATACCGAAGTTCCCGTCGAGTGGCTCGAGTCGAGCGAGCCGAGCTACATCCTCTACACCTCAGGGACGACCGGAACCCCGAAGGGCGTGCAGAGGGATACGGGCGGACACGCCGTCGCACTCACCGTATCAATGAAGCACGTCTTTGCGTCGAACCCCGGTGAGACGATGTTCACAGCGTCGGACATCGGGTGGGTGGTCGGGCATTCGTACACGGTGTACGCGCCCTTGATGTACGGGATGACTTCCATAGTGTACGAGGGGTTGCCTGTACGTCCCGACCCCGGCATCTGGTGGAGCATCGTCGAAGAGCACGGCGTGAATACGATGTTCACGGCGCCGACGGCGATCCGCGCGCTCAGAAAGCAGGACCCGGAGTACATGACGAAGCACGACACCAGCAGCCTGCGCAACCTGTTTCTCGCCGGGGAGCCGCTCGACGAGCCGACCTCACGTTGGGTTTCCGAGGCTCTGCGCGTCACGGTGCGGGACAACTACTGGCAGACGGAGTCGGGGTGGCCGATCCTGAGCAGCCACCTGCCAGGGTTGGACCCGTCCACGATCAGGGTGGGCGCGGCGGGCTTCGCGTGTGCTGGCTACGACCTGAAGCTCGTGAACGAGGAGAGTGGCGAGGAAGCGAAGACCGGCGAGCGCGGCATCCTGACCATCCAGCCGCCTCTCCCGCCCGGTTTCATGAGCACCGTGTGGGGCGACGACGAGCGGTTCGTCGAGACGTATTTCTCAGACTTTCCGGGCCGGACGTTGTACTCGACCTTCGACTGGGGCGTGCGGGACGAGGACGGTTACTACCTCATCATGGGACGCTCGGACGACGTTATAAACGTCGCGGGCCACCGGCTGGGGACACGTGAGATCGAGGAGGCCATGAGCGATCACCCCGAGGTCGCCGAAGCCGCTACCGTCGGCGTGAAGGACGAAGACAAGGGACAGGCCGTGCTCGCCTACGTCGTCCCGAAGGATGGCGATAAAGTAGAGTCCGAGGAGGGACGTTCGGAGCTGGAGCAATCCATCAAGGACATCGTGGATAAGGAGATCGGGGCTATCGCGCGTCCGAAAAGCGTGTACTTCGTGGAGGCGCTGCCGAAAACACGGAGCGGCAAGATGCTCCGGCGCTCCATACAGGCGCTCGCCGAGAGCCGTGATCCGGGCGATCTCTCGACTCTGGAAGACCCGTCCGCCCTCGACAGCGTACGCGCCTCTACCTCGGACTAACCGCCGGCATCGAGTCTACTGCGGACGGAGAAGACTCACATTCCGGTACCGCCGAACTAAAGGCCTGCGAGGTGACGATAGAGAGGGCTTGATCCAGGCGCGGCATGATCCCTTGGTCGGGGATCATGCCGCGCTCGTATGCGCGCAACGTCAGACGGTTGACTGCATGTACAGCTCTGCAATATAGTGCGCAACAGGTCGGAGAGAGGGAAGGAGTTCTGTGGAGAGGCAAGACGAGTGGGTACGCGTCGAACGGACGTCGGCGTTCAAGGAGCTGATTAGGGCCAAGAGGGCGTTCATCATACCGGCGACGATATTCTTTATGGTTTTCTACTTCGGGCTGCCGTTTCTAGCGGCGTTCACGACCGTATTGAACGTGAAGGTAATCGGTTCGCTGACGTTGGCTTACATCTACGCGTTGGCGCAATTCGCGATGACCTGGATCCTGATGCACCTCTACGTCAGCCGGGCGAACAAGTGGGACGATCTTGTGGACCGGGCGAGACAAGAGGCAGCTGAAGAAACTGGGGGGGCAAGCTAGCATGAGCGATCAGGTAATAGCGATCATCTTCTTTGTGTTCATTATCGCGCTGACGCTCGGCATCACGGGCTGGGCGTCGCGCCAGAACACGGACACGAGCCACCAGTACGTGGCTGGCGGTGAGATCAAGGGCTGGCAGAACGGCCTCGCTATCTCAGGCGACTACCTGTCGGCGGCCTCGTTCCTTGGCATCGCGGGGGCTATAGCCCTCACCGGATTCTCAGGCTTCTACCTCTCCATAGGCTTCCTGGTAGCTTACCTGGTGGTGCTGCTCCTGGTGGCCGAGCCCCTGAGGAACCTGGGCAAGTACACCCTTGCCGACATGCTCGCCAGCCGGTTCAATGCGAGTAGCGTTCGCTCGGTTTCTGCCCTGAGCACCATAACGATAAGCATGTTCTACATGATCGCGCAGCTCAACGGCTCGGGGGCGCTCATCGGGCTCTTGCTCGGGCTGCCTTACTGGTTTTCGGTCATCGTCATAGGGATATTGATGACCATCTACGTCGTGGCAGGCGGCATGGTCGCGACGACCTGGATCCAGATTATCAAGGCCTTGCTCCTGATCGCCGGTACCCTGACTCTCTCCTTCCTCGTGCTGGCCCGCTATGGGTTCAACCCGTTCGAGCTTTTCGCGGCGGTCGAGAACGACATCGGGCCCGAAGCCCTGGCTCCCCCACCGCCAGCCGGGCTAACCGCCGGGCTTGACGTAATCTCGCTCAACATCGCCCTCGTGCTTGGGACGGCTGGCTTGCCGCACATCCTGATCCGGTTCCTCACCGTCCCCGACGCCAAGACGGCGCGCTCCTCGATCGTGACGGCTACCTGGATCATCGGCCTCTTCTACCTTCTGACCCCGGTCCTCGGCTACGGTGCGGCGCTGATTGTCGGCCAGGACGAGATCGCCAAGGCGAACGCGGCCGGCAACCTTGCCGCCCCGCAGCTCGCCGAGGTCCTCGGGGGTCCGATCTTCTTCGCCTTTATCTCAGCGGTCGCCTTCTCCACCATCGTGGCCGTGGTCGCAGGCCTCGTCGTCGCGGCCTCCAGCGCCTTCGCCCACGACTTCTACACCAACGTCATCCGTGGCGGGCAGGCCACCGAGCAGGAGCAGTTTCGCGCGGCGCGCTACGCGGCGATTGGTATCTCCGTAGCTGCGATACTCCTGGCGCTTCCAGCGGAGAACTTCAACGTGGCTTTCCTCGTCGCCCTGGCATTCGCGGTCGCCGCGAGCGCCAACGTGCCTGTCATCCTGCTTACGATCTTCTGGCCGCGGTTCAATACGACTGGGGCTGTAACCGGGATGCTCGTCGGCCTGATCTCCGCCGTGGGCCTCGTGCTTCTCAGCCCGAACGTGCTGACAGGCCCGAGTCCCGAGCCTCCGTTGACCCCGATCATCCCTATAGACGCTATCTTCCCGCTGACGAGCCCTGCCCTGGTCTCCGTCCCCTTGGGTTTCCTTGGGTGCTACCTCGGCACGATCTTCGGCGGTCGCGGCGCCGAGCGCGAGCGCGAGCAGGGACTCCAGACCTCGTACGATGAGATACGGGTCCGCGCCAACACGGGCTTCAGCGATATCGAACAGGAGATCCACGACTCCGCCCCCGCCGAGGAGCCGCACGCCACGTAGCTCCGAGATGTAGCCCCCGCCACAAGCGGCGGGGGCTCTTCCTCCCAACTTCGGGCAAAGGAGGGCGTACATGGACATAACCGTCCGCCACTCGGAGCCGGAGGACTACGAAGCGCTGCACCGCATCTTCAGCGGCCCACGGGCGATAGCAGGCACCCTACAGATGCCTTTCCCGTCGGCACAGGCGTGGCACAAGCGCCTCTCCGCGCCCCCGGAGGGGCTGTATTCGCTG
The DNA here is from genome assembly GCA_963840835.1 of uncultured Rubrobacteraceae bacterium. Classification (GTDB taxonomy): domain Bacteria; phylum Actinomycetota; class Rubrobacteria; order Rubrobacterales; family Rubrobacteraceae; genus Rubrobacter_D. The sequence continues at coordinate 600,015 of CAWJAM010000006.1, forward strand.
GTGGCCTGCGTGGACGAAGAGGTGGTCGGAAGCCTCAGCCTGGAGAACTCGCCGACACGCTGGCGCATGCGGCACGTCGGCAGCATCGGGATGGCCGTGCGCGACGACTGGCAGGGCAGGGGCGTCGGGACGGCGCTGATGGAGGCGGCCCTCGACCTCGCGGACAACTGGCTGAACCTCACGCGCGTCGAATTGAGCGTCTACGTGGACAACGCCCTGTACGAGAAATTCGGGTTCGAAGTCGAGGGTACACATCGCCGCTTCGCCTACCGAGACGGCGAGTACGTCGATTCGTATTCTATGGCCCGCGTTCGCGGGTGAGGAACTAAGCCAGGCTCGCGTTTACCTGGATGTCCACGTTGCCGCGAAGGGCGTTGGAGACGGGGCATCCCTGCTCCGCCTGTTCGGCGGCGTTCTGGAAACCTTCGGCGTCGAGGCCGGGGACGCGCCCGCGGACATCAAGGACCATCGTGGTGACCTTCAACTGGTCGGCATCGAAGGTGCATACGGCACGGATGTTGAGCTCCTCGGGCTCGTTGCCCTGCTCAGCGAGGGTGTTGGAGAACGCCATCGCATAACAGCTGCCGTGGGCTGCGGCGATGAGCTCCTCGGGGCTGGTCTTGCCGTCGGGACGCTCCGTACGCGAGGCCCAGGTGACCGGCAGATCCCGCGCCGCCTCGCTACTCGCCAGGTCGAAGGTGCCCGACCCTTTAAACAGGTTCCCTCTCCACACCACGTTCGCGCGTCTTTCCGCAGTAGCCATATATCTACTCCAATCTATTCGCTCTAGCAGATACCAAGGCACTATACCCTGTGTCCAAGCGCCTTAACCACGACCCCGGTTCGACTCGACCCTCCCGCAGAGCTTTGGCCCCTGCCTCCTTCTCAGCCGTTCTCGCGAACATTCGCGGCGGCTTCCTAGCCCCCGCCCCGTTCGCGGGCGGCTGCCTCTTCCAGCTTGCTCCTGTAGACTTCCTCGGTCTCCGGTACCCCTATCCGGATGTCTTCGCTGTGCGTAACCTCCCCGAGGAGGGTTGCCGTCTGGCTCAGCGATGCCTCCATGTCGAAGTCGTTGAAGCTGGAGATGCAGTCTCTGGGAACTACGACGTTGAACCATCGCATCGCGGCGCCAGCCGCCGTGTAGAAGACGCAGATATTGGCGACCGTGCCGCAGATGATCAGGGTGTCGACGCCCCACTGACGCAGCATGTGCTCCAGCTGCGTGCCGTAGAAGGCATCGTAGCGCGGCTTGCGGACGATTGCCTCATCCTCGCGCGGGGCAAGCTCGTCCACCACCTGCCAGCCCCAACTCCCCTCGCGGCAATGCTCGCCCCAGATCTCCCACTCCGGGTCGCCATCGCCGTGGGTGTCCTGGGTAAAGACGACCTTCATACCGGACTCGCGCGCCAGATCCAGCAGCCTCCCTATCGGCCGGATCGTCTCTTCGGCGCCGGGCACGACGAGCGTACCACCCTCTTTCACGAAATCGTTCTGCATGTCCCCGACTATCAGGGCGGTCCGAGGCGAGGCTACCCGAACGCCCGCCTGTACCTCATACTCGGGGACCTCAATGGTCCGTATCAATTGAACCTCCTGTACACAATACTCCGCATCCAGTGTACCGCTTTATCAGCACGCTTCGGCCTGCGGCCTCCGCTTGTCAGCACGCTCCGGCTTCGCCTCCGCTTGTCAGCATGCATCGGGCCTAGCGGCCCTCGCTTGTCAGCAACGCTTCGAGCCTTCGGCTCTCGCTTTCAGCTTTTTTGGTTCAGCCCACGCTCTGCTGCGCGAGAGGAACTGCCGCCCACGGCGGTAGGGATCGACGCTCGTAGCGGCGCCCCAAGACGACTTCCTGACAAGGCGCCCAAGGCGAAGCCGAAGGCGCCGGGCTGACAAGCGAGGGCCGCTAGGCCCGATGCATGCTGACAAGGCGCGAAGCGCCGTGCTGACAAGCGCAGGCGCTAGCCTGCGCGTGCTGATTTGCCGCGGCGCAGTACGGGGACTACCTCGCCGATTACCAGGGCGGAGAGGATCATGAGGGCGCCGAAGATCTGGACTGCTACGAGCCTGTCCCCGGCGAGCCAGTAGCCGAAGAGGGCGGCGAAGACGGGTTCCATGGTTAGGATGATCGCGGTCCGCGCGGCCGGGATGTACTGCTGCACCGTGGTTTGTACGAGGAAAGCGCCGGCCGATGCGAGGAGTCCCGTAACCAGCAACGCGACCCACACCCCGGGGGGCGGCAAGGATACGGGGCCTGAGAACGGCCACACGATGACGAAGAGAAGCGCCATCGCGAGGAGCTGGGCGAGCGTCAACGCGCCGGCGTCGTAGGTGGCGGCGTAACGGGAGAGGAGCGCGATGTGCAGCCCGAGGGCCGAGGCGCACAGAAGCGTCAGAAGGTCACCCCAGTTCGCGCCTTCCGGCCCGCCACCGGCCAGCAGAACCATCCCGACAAGGCTAAGGACGACGGCCAGAAGAACCTGTCGCGAGACGTTGGCCCCGAAGAGGAGCCGGTCAGCGAGCGGCGCGAAGACGACGAAGAGGCCCGTGATGAGGCCCGAGTTCGTCGGCGTGGTGAAGAGTAGGCCCATGGTCTGGAAGAGGTAGCCGGCCGCGAGCACGACGCCTATGCCTCCACCTACCAGGAGTGACCGGCGCGTGAGCCTGGCAGCGTAGACCGGGGCCAACGCTGCCCCGGCCAGGGCGAAGCGGACCGCCAGGAACGGGATGACGCCGTAGAGGGCGATGGCATCCTGCACGACGACGAACGTCCAGCCCCAGACGGCCGTGACGGCGACGAGCAGGAGGGTGTAGATCAGGCGCACGGGCGCCAATTCTACCTATAATCGTCCAGAGACGTCGGCCCTCGCGAAGCGCGGGTCGTCGACCCTGAAGCTGTCGGGGTTGGTGCCGCGCGCGAGCGCGAGGTGGTACGAGAAGAGCTGCAGCGGTACGAGACAGCTCAGGGCGCCGAACGGCTCGGGAACCTCGGGCACCCTTATAACGCCCGCGGCGGCCTGGGGGGCCTCGGTCGTATCGTCGCCGAGGATCAGGTACGGGGCCCCGACTTCCTCGACCAGCTCGGCCACCTCGATGGTACGTTCCCTTGCGGCTCCCGACGGGGCTATGAGGACGAACAGGTCGTCGGCTTCGACGCACTGGAAGGGGCCGTGCAGCATAGTCTCCGTCGGCATGCCCTCGGCCTGCAGGTAGGAGGTCTCTTTGATCTTGAGCGCCGTCTCCGCCGCCGTCACCGCGCTCGGCCCGCCACCGAGAAGCCAGATCCTGCGCCGCCCGACGTGCTCACGCGCAAGCGCCGCCACCTTTTCTTCCGTACCCAGGGCAGCACGCAACGCCTCCGGAATCCGCTCCCTCAGGAGCTCGTCCGGCAATGTGGTGGAGCCGGTTCTGCGGTGGCCGATCCTCCCCGCAAGGAGCGCCAGCACGGCAACGGCACTCGTGTAGCTAACCGTATGTGCAGAGGACTTCTCTTGCTCCACCGTCCGAAACACGGCGTCGGCCCTTCCTTCGCCCGATCCCCCCTCACCGGTTATTAGAGCGGTCGGGCAGCCCTTCTCTCTGGCCTTCTCCAGCGCGAGGGCGGTGTAGCGTTTGGCGCCACGGTGGCTCACGGCGATGACGCAGTCCTCGGGCCGAATCTCCGGCCCGTAGAGCGCGAGGTCGAAGGAATGGACAACGCGGACGTCGGGCCCGCCGCCGTAGGAACGCAGCAGGTGCTCACCTACCTGAGCGGCGTGGTGCGAGGTGCCGATGCCAGCTAGCAAGATCCTCTCGCGGGAGGCTATCCTGGAGGCGAACTCGTCTGCCGCGACTTCATTACGCTCGACGGCCCGGACGAACGCCTCGGGCTGCGCCAGGATCGCGTCGTGCATGTGGTAAGGATGTGAACCGCGTTGTTCGGTCGTCATGGTGGCTCCTCGCTTTGTGGGACGGTACTCTCTTCAACCCCTGGTTATGGGTATGTAGCCTGGCTGCGACGAGACGCGCCCCAGCCACGCACGCACGGCGGGAAAGCCTTCCAGATCGAAGCGTCCTTCATCGGCGACGTGGGTGTAGGCGTAGAGCGCTATGTCGGCCACGGTGTAGCGATCTCCGACGAAGAATTGCCTGTCCTCTAGATGCTCCTCCATGACGCCGAGCGCTTCGTACCCGAGCCTTTGTTTGGCCTCGAGGGCGGTGCGCCGTTCTTCGGTCATCTCCGTGTCGAAGACGTGGAGCCAGGCGCGGGCCACGGCTATGTTCGGCTCGTGGCTGTACTGCTCGAAGAACATCCACTGAAGCGTGCGAGCCCTGCCGAGACGATCGTCGGGGAGAAACGGGGTGCCATCGGCGAGGTAGACAAGGATCGCGTTCGATTCCGGCAGAAGCTCTCCTTCTTCGGTCTCCAGCACGGGTACGCGCCCGTTCGGGTTGACGTTCTCGAGGAACCCTGGCGTGCGCGTCTCGCCGGCGACTATGTCATACTCGAGGCGCTCGAACGGGAGGCCGAGCTGCGTAAGCAACAGCCTGACCTTGTAGCCGTTCCCGGATTGCAGGTAGTCGTGCAGGCGCAGGGTCATTGGGCCTCGCCACCTTCGGGGCCGTAGAAGACGACCCACACCGCGAGGTCGTCAGTGAAGTCCTCGAAGCGGTGCACGACGCCCGCCGGCACGAAAAGCACGTCGCCCGGGCCGAAGGGGTGGCGCTCGGGCCCGTTGACGAACTCTCCGGTTCCGCTGACGACCACGTACAACTCATCGCGGGTATGCGGCGTCTGCGGGTCCCTGCCGCGTGGGGCGTAGATCTCGACCTCCATGGTCCCATGCCCCAGCACCTCCGCGAACCGCTCCCCGCCTGGGCCTGGTAGCTGTTCCATCGCCTCGACTACCGTTACCCTGCGTCGCCCCACCGGGGCGCCACCCTCACTCATCCGGTCTCCTTCCGAATAGCGTCCAGCCGTCGCCCGAGGTTGTCCCTGACCTCGGGCCACTCGTCGTCGATGATGCTGTAGTAGGCGGAGTCGCGGCGTTCACCGCCCCGCACGAGCATGTGCTTGCGGAAGATGCCCTCGAACTGCGCGGGGAGGGCCGCCAGGGCACCGCGTGAGATCTCGTTTCTGGCGTCGGTCTTGAACTCGACGCGCAAGCATCCGAGATCCTCGAAGGCGTGCTCCAGCATCAAGAGCTTCGCCTCGACGTTCGCGCCGGTCCGCCAGTACGCCGGCGCGAGCCAGGTCCACCCAATCTCCAGCCCTTTGTGCTCGGGACGAAGGGCGAGATAACGGGTACTACCTATGGGCTCACCCGTGCCCACGTCCACGGTGGCGAAAGCGCCCTCCGTCCCGGCCTGTGAAGCAGCCAGGGCGTCCTCGAGCCAGGCGTAAAAGGTCTCACTGGACTCGCTCGCGTCGTACGGCATCCAACGCCAGATCCTCCGATCCTGCGCGGCCCCGAAGAGTCCCCGCTCGTGACGCCGCGCCAGCGGCTCCAACCGCACGACTCTCCCCCCCAGCACGCTCATCAGATTCTTCCACATGTTTACTGCCCTCCAGTCGGGAGCCTCAAGAAGACATGGTAGCGGAAAGGCTACAGGCATCAGGGAAAGAACGGCGGCAGAAACTATCAGCCGAAAACGCTACCATCAGTAGCGGCGTCGATCTTGTAGAGGGAAACCGCTACGAGACCAAGGGCTGAAACCTGATGCCTGTAGCCTGTAGCCTATATCAAAGGAGAACCGTAGTGGATCACAAAACTTCCGGCGTGGCGATGTCATACAGGGCCCTCGGGGAGGGTGACCCCCTGGTCTTGCTACACGCTTTTCCGCTGAACGGCAGGATGTTCGAGCCCCAGATGAAGGCATTCTCGGGGAGCTGGCGCGTCGTCGCCCCTGACTACCCCGGTTTCGGGCGCTCCCCCCGCACCCCGGCCCAGCCCGACGTTCGCTACTACGCGGAAGGGGTGCGCGACCTGCTAGACAGGCTGCATCTGGAACGCGTGGTCCTCGGTGGCGTCTCCCTTGGCGGCTACGTCGCCTTCCAGTGCATGAAGCACTTCCCCGAGAGGGTCTCCGCCCTCGTCCTCGCCAACACCCGCCCCGAGCCGGATTCCGGGGAGACGAGGGAGGCCCGCAACGAGATGGCCCTCCGCGTCGCCAGAGAGGGGGTCGAGGTCCTCGTCGACCTTCAGATGGAACGCCTCCTCGCCCCCGACACCCTGCGCAACGACTACGACCTCGTGAAGAACGTGCGGGCCATGATCCTCGAGAGCTCCCCCGACGGCGCCGTCGCCGCCCTCGGCGCCATGCGCGAGCGCCCGGACTCGACGCTGCTCCTCGGCGAGATCGGGGTCCCTACCCTCGTCGTCGGCGGAGAGGAAGACGGCATCGCCTCCCCCGAGGTCATGGGTGCTATGGCCGCGAAGATACCCGGGGCCCACCACGTAACCATCCCCAAGACGGGCCACCTGTCGAACCTCGAAGACCCCGAGGGCTTCAACGCCGCTCTCAACGAGTTCTTGAAGAGCACAGGGTAGCGACACGCGGGTCTCCGACCTCTTTGCCCAGGGGCGCGGGGTCAAGGGTTTGTAGCGGGGGTGTGTTCGGGTAGAATCGGTATTCGTGACCACCCTCGTGCATATCTCGGACTTGCACTTCGGGCGGCCCGCTGTCGCCGAACGCCTCGACGCCCTGAGGGCGATCATCGCGCAGAACCGGCCGGACGCGGTGGCCGTCTCGGGCGACCTGACCCAACGTTGTACGAACAGGGAGTTCTCCAACGCTCGCGCCTACCTGGATTCCATCGAGAAGACCGCGCCCTGCGTGGTCATCCCCGGCAACCATGACATCCGCTGGCTCGGGGCGGTGGCCCGCAACCTCGGCTTCGCCGGTCTCTTCAGGGAGCGGGCCCACAACTTCAAGTACTCCAGGTACCTCAGGCACATCTCGGACGATCTCAGTCCTTCTCTCCAAATACCGGGGGCTGTCATCGCCGGCGTGAACACGGCGCACGGCATAACGCGGGGTGCCATCACCCGCCGCTTCCGGGACCTCGGGGTTATAGGTCAAGTCAAACACGCTGACATGGTGCGCGTCAGGGAGGCCTTCGAGAACTCGGCACCCAACGCCGCCCGCATCGTGATGATCCACCACAACCCCATAAGGGGCGCGCTATCCGGCCGCCACGGCCTCGCCAACACCGAGCAGGCCCTCCACGCCTTCGCCGACCTCGGTACGGAGTTAGTACTCTGCGGGCACGACCATCAGGACGCCATCCACACCATCGAGAGGGGCGAGCGCGGCCTGATCATCTCGACCGCAGGCACGATCTCGAACCGCATCCGCGCCGGACGCGCGTCGAGCTTCAACCTCGTAGAGATAGAAGACCACGAGATCCACATAACGGCACACGCCTGGCGAAAGGGGCAGGGTTTCGTACCCTCCGAAGATCGCGCCTTCCCCCGCCGCGCACACTCCCGGCAGGCCTGAGACCTTGCAGGCATCCCGACGATATAATCCGGCGCGACACCGCCCACCTTCACGGAAGGGAAGATCCGCATGTGGAGCAGACTGACCCGCGGCGGCGACGGACTGCCCCGAGAGAAGGTTGACGCCATCGTCCGCCTTATAGACCAGTACCTGGCCGAAGAGGCGAGCCTGCGCAACCTCCAGTCCGACAAACAGACCATCCATCCCCGCGACCTCCCCCCGGACAAAAGGGAGGCCCTTATCGACGAAGTCTTCGAAATCCTCAAAGACACACGCAGGTGAGCGAGGTTCGCGGGGTCCCCCGCGAACCTCGCAGCACGCTGATCTACCTCCTGCGGCGCAGGAGGTAGATCACGAGCACGAGGACACCGACGCCGACTGCCAGGGGCACGACGCGTTTTATGACGGCATCGCGGCTGGCTTCGCCGAGGTCCAACGGCTCCACGTCGTGGTCCTGCTGGATGACCCTGCGCTTTGGCTTCTCTTCCTCTTCACCTGATTCTTCCGCGCCCGAACCGTTCGCGCTTACGGCCTCTTCCTCTGCCGTGTCGTCTGGTTCAGCTGGCTGCTCCGGCTCTTCCCTTGTGTTCTCGCCCATGATCTCCTTCTCCAGACACTCGGCGAACTGGTTGATGAGTTTGGTCGCCACCTCTTGCTGGACGCCACGCCCGAACTGGGCGGCCTTCCCCGTGAGATGCATATCGGTCTCGACGTGCACCTTCGTCCCGCCGTCCTCCTCGCTCAGGGTGGAGGTGATGGTGGCCGAGGCAGTGCCCTGACCGCGCGCGTCCTTGCCGTCGGCTTTGAGCACCGCCCGGCGGGATTCTTCGTCCGTCTCCTCGAAGCTGACCGTGCCGTTGTACTTCTGGGTGACGGGGCCGAGGCGGATCGTCATGGTCCCCTTGTACTCGTCGCCTGACTCCTCCTGCAAGGCGGCGCCAGGGAGGCAGGGTGTGATCCTTTCGAGGTCGAGCAAGGTCTCCCAGGCCTGCTCGACTGGTGCCTCAACCGTAAACTCGTTCTCCATCTTCACTGGCGTCCCCCTCTAGAAAAGCTCCTTCTCCAGACAGTCGGCGAAGCGGCCCATGATCTTGCTCGCCACCTCTTTGTGCATGCCACGTCCGAACTGGGCGACCTTTCCCGTAAGCTGCATGTCCGTCTCCACGAGTACGTGGACGCCGCCATCCTCCTCACTCAAGGTGGAGGTGATGGTGGCTGAGGCAGTGCCCTGGCCGCGCGCGTCCTTGCCGTCGGCCCGGATCACGGCCCGGTGCGCGCTCTCGTCTGTGTCTTCGATCTTGACGGTGCCGTTGTATTTCTGGGTGACGGGGCCCATCTTGACGGTCATCGTCCCCTCGTACTCGTCGCCGACCTCGGCCGTCAACTGCGCCCCCGGCAGGCACGGGGTCACCCGCTCCAGGTCGTTCAACGCCTTCCAGGCCTCGTCTATGGATGTGTTGACCGTAAACTCGTTCTCCAACTTCATCGTCTGGCCTCCTTCTTCCTAGCTCGCTTGTCGAAGCCGCGCGCCTGAAGGCGCCGCAAGTCTTCCACGGTGTCCACGTCGGTGGGGTCGGCTACGTCATCGCATGGTACCTCCGTCACCAGCCCTGGATGTCTTCTCAAGAACCCTCTCGCCCCCTCGTCTCCGAATAACTCCTCTTCGAGCATCGGCCACACCCCGCGGGCGAAGAGGGCCGGGTTGCGCGGCCTCCCTGAGTAGGTGGCGACGGCCACCCTCGCGCCCTCCTCGAAGGCCCGGGCGAGACGCTCCACCGCCGCCGCCCCAACGAGTGGCTGATCTCCGAGGACCACGATCGCGGCACCCGCCTCCGGCGCGCAGGCCGCGAGGCCACGCTTCACCGAGGTCGAGATGCCCTCTGACCACTGCCGGTTTTCGACGATGCGGGCTCCATAAGGCGTGCATACGCGGCGTAGCTTCTCCCCTTGGTCTCCGGCGGATTCCCCCACCACCACGATTATCTCATCCACAGGAGCCTCGCGCAGTTCGGAGAGGACGGCCTCTATCAGGAGTTTCCCCCGGTAGGGCGCGAGGAGCTTCCCGCCGCCGAACCGGCTCCCCGCGCCGGCGGCGAGCACGACAGCCGAGACCCCACTACGCACTGCTCCGCCAGTGGGCGAGCGCCAACCCGTAGTCCTCCGGAGTATCCACATCGGGCGGCAACTCAGCTTCGATCTCCACCCGCGAAACTCGCTCTGGATAAGCCTCGATCAACTTCCACACCGCCTTGTCCCCGTGAAGCCCGCGCAACTCCCCGAATGCCTCGCGGGCGAAGATGAACGGGTGCCCGAGCCCCCCAAGATAAGAGCTCACGGCCGCCCAGGGACGCTCTCGCCTCCAAGTCGCCACGACGTGGTCGATGAACTCCGCCCTAACGCCAGGCTGGTCGCCGAGGAGCAGCGCGATAGCCTCGCAATCTTCACCGGCGGCGTCCAATCCCGCGAGGAGCGAAGTGGCGCAGCCCGTTCCGTAAGCCGTGTTCTCGACCACCTCGGCCCGGCCGAAATCCACCGAGGCGCGCAACTCCCCAGAAGCCCGGCCAAGCACGACGACGACCCGGTCCAGCGACGAGGCGTTGGCGTTCCTCACCGCCTGGCCAAGGAGCGTGGTGTCCTCGAAAGGGAGAAGTTGCTTGGGGGTTCCGAACCGGCTGGACTTCCCGGCCCCGAGAACCACCCCGGTGAGGTCGCTCCATCTCACCGGGTGGAGATCGTTTCGGTCGCGTACTTCCCCGGCTCTTTCTCGAAGGCCCGCTTGCAGCCGGGACCGCAGAAATAAAAAGTCTCTCCGTCGTGTTCGCCCGTGTGCCTGGCCGTCTGGATCTCCACCTGCATCCCGCATACCGGGTCTGCGGCCCAGGCGTCTCGCTCATCGGTCGTGGGTGGACGGAGCTTCGCGCGCAGGGAGAAGACCTCGGCCATGATGGAGAGCGAGATGCCCTCCTGCCCACCGGCCCCCACCGGCAGCCCCGCCGGCGAACGCACGACGGACAGAGCTCCGTCCTCGACTCCCCGCTCGCGCAGTTCGCTCAAGACCCGCTCAGCCCGGCGGGCGCTCGCCACGAGCCCCACGTAGGGCAACCCGAGCCTCACCCCGGCCTCCACCGCGTCCTCGTCGAACCCCCCGAACGAAGCCACTACCATCCAGGTGTCCCGCGGGTAAGGGACCGCCCCGGCGGTGAGTTCAGCGACGTCTTCGACGCGGACCAGGCGGAAGCCCAGTGGCGGGGCAATGGCGGCGAGCGTGGCGGTCACCGGCGAGTCGCCGGCGAGGATGAGGGTAGGGCGGGGCAGGAAAGGCTCGACGTAGAGGTCGGCGGTACCCTCGCTCGCGCAGGTCATGCGGGTCAGGCGGACGCCGGGCTGGGGAGCGGCGGTGTCGGGCGTGATCCTGACAAGCCGGGGCTCTCCTTCCTCAAGGGCGGCGAGCGCCTCCCGGCGGGCCGTCGGCCCGATGCATCCGCCCCCGACCCAGCCCTCGATGGTCCCGTCGGAGTGGACCACAGCCCTGTCCCCGACGTGCGCCGAGGTCGCTGGCTCGGTGCGGACGACCGTGACGAGGGCGAAGGGGTGCTCGCCGCCCGCGAGATCCCCCGCCCGCCGCAGAGACTCCGCGCGGCGGGCGAGGAAGTTGGACTCCTCGCGGAGCATCAGGCATCCACCCCGTTATCCCGCAGGGCGGCCCACACCCTGGCCGGCGTCAACGGCATGTCCAGGTGCCGCACCCCGTAAGGTGAGAGCGCGTCGACCACGGCGTTGACGACAGCCGGCGGAGAGCCCACCGTCGGGGACTCGGCGACGCCGCGGGCGCCGAGCGGGTGGTGGGTGGAGGGAGTCACCGTCTCGCCGAGTTCGTAGCTCGGGGCCTCCATGGAGGTCAGCATCAGGTAATCCATGAAGCTGCTGTTGAGGTGGTTGCCGTCCTCGTCGAACTCGATAACCTCCATCAGGGCCGTACCGATCCCTGAGGCCAGGCCGCCGTGCATCTGGCCCTCGACGATCATGGGGTTGATCCTCACCCCGCAGTCGTCCACCGCGATGAAGCGTTTGACCTCGACCTGCCCGGTGCCCCTGTCTATCTCCACGACACAGATGTACGCGCCGAACGGGTACGTCATCTCCGGCGGGTCGTAGTACGTGACGCCCTCCAGGCCTGCCTCCTCACCCTCAGGGACGTTGGCGTAGGCGGCGAAGGAGACCTCCTCCATCGTCGCGCCCCGGTCCGGGGAACCCTTGACCTGGAACCGCTCGCCCGTCCACTCCATGTCCTCGGGGGAAGCCTCCAGCATGTGAGCGGCGATCTTCTTGCCCTTCTCCCTGATCTTGCGCGAGACGATGGCCGTCGCCGCCCCGCACACCGGTGTCGAGCGGCTCGCGTAGGTGCCGAGCCCGTACGGCGTGTTGTCCGTGTCGCCCTCCATGACCTCCACGTTCTCCGCCGGGATACCCAGTTCGCCGGCGACGATCTGGGCGAACGTCGTCTCGTGCCCCTGCCCCTGCGACTTGACGCCGAGCTTCAGGATCGCTTTGCCGGTCGGGTGCAGGCGTAACTCCGCGGAGTCGAACATCTCTATCCCCGCGATGTGGCATTTCTTGCCAGGCCCCGCGCCCACGATCTCCGTGAACGTCGAGAACCCGATGCCCATGATGCGGCCTTCCTCGCGGGCCTTCTTCTGCTCTTCGAGCAATTCCTCGTAGCCGGCTATCCGGAGGGCTTCGTCCAGGCCCGCGTCGTAGTCGCCGCCGTCGTACTCCCAGCCCATTACCGAGACGTAGGGCATCTGCTCCTTCTTGACGAAGTTCTTGCGCCTGAGCTCGACCGGGTCCATGCCGAGTTCGTCCGCCAGCACGTCCATCGTGCGTTCCATGAGGTAGATGGCCTCGGTAACCCTGAACGAGCAGCGGTAGGCGATGCCGCCCGGAGCCTTGTTGGAGTAGACGCCGGTCGCCTCGGCATACGCCGCGGGCACGTCGTAGCAGCTCGTAAAGATCGGGAAGAAGCCCGTAGGATACTGCTCGCCGGGCTGGGCGTGGGCGTCGAAGGCGCCGTGGTCGGCCAGTATGGTGGAACGGACGCCGAGGATCTCGCCGTCTCTGGTCGCGGCTATCTCGCCGGTCATGCGATAGTCGCGGGCAAAGGAGCTGCTCATCAGGTTATCCGAGCGGCTCTCCATCCACTTCACGGGACGGCCTATGATCAAGGAGGCCACGGTGGCGCAGACGTAGCCGGGGTAGATCGGGACCTTGTTCCCGAACCCCCCACCGATGTCTGGCGAGATTATCCGGAGCTGGTGTTCGGGAAGGCCCGAGACCATGGCGAAGAGCGTCCTGTGGGCGTGCGGCGCCTGGGAGGTCATGTAGATGGTCATCTTGCCGGTCGAAACATCGTAGTCGGCCACGCACCCACACGTCTCCATCGGCGCCGGATGGCAGCGCGGATAGAACATGTCCTGACTTACGGTTACCTCGGCCCGCTCGAACGCGCGTTCGGTCGCCTCTCTGTCCCCCGCGTCCCACTGGAAGATGCGGTTGTCTTCCTTACCTTCCTTGTCGTCCCTGATGATGGGAGCGTCCCCGTCGAGCGACTTGCGGGAATCTACTATTGCCTCCAGCGGTTCGTAGTCCACGTCTATCAGCTCAAGGGCGTCCTGGGCCACGTACTTGTCGTCGGCGACGACGAAGGCGACCTCCTGGCCCTGGAAACGGACCTTGTCGGTGGCGAGCACGGCCTGCGTGTCGCCCGCGAGGGTCGGCATCCAGGCGAGGCCCTGAGCGGCGAGGTCCGCGCCCGTGATGACGGCGAGGACCCCTTCGAGCTCCAGCGCGGCGGAGGTGTCTACGTTGTTTATCTTCGCGTGGGCGAAGGGGCTGCGCAGAATGGCGGAGTGGAGCATCCCCTGAAGCTGCACGTCGTCAACGTAGTTTCCCTTGCCCCTGACGAAGCGCCCGTCTTCCTTGCGCAGCATCCTATCGCCGAGCGTGTGTCTTTGCGTAGTAGCGTCCGTCATCGGGGATCCTTTCGTTCAGCAGTCATCCTACTCTGTTTAGTAGGGAGTCGGGAGTCGCTTCACTTCGGGAGTAGGGCCTACTCCCGACTCCCTACTCCCTCACGAGCCGCAGGCTCGCCAGCCGCCCATTGGACGGCCTTGATGATGTTCTCGTAGCCGGTGCAGCGGCAGAGGTTGCCTGAGATGGCTTCCCGGATCTCCGCCTCCGTCGGGTCGGGATTGCTCTCCAGGAAGGCGGTCGCCGTCAGGATCATGCCCGGTGTGCAGAAACCGCACTGGAGCCCGTGCTCCCTGTAGAAGCCTTCCTGCATCGGCGTCAACTCTGTCCCGCTCCAGATCCCCTCGATGGTCGTGACCTCGTGCCCGTTGGCCCGCACGGCAAGCACCGTGCAGGACTTGACCGGCTCGCCGTCGAGTTGCACCGTACACGCCCCGCAGTTGGACGTATCGCACGACCAGTGCGTCCCCGTCAGCCCGAGGTGGTCCCGGACGAAGTGGACCAGGAGCAACCGCGGCTCGACGTCCGCCTCCTGCGCCTCACCGTTGACGTTTATGCTTATGCGCATTACGCTCCTCCCGCCCGCTCGACGGCCTTCTCGAGCGCCCGCACTACGAGCACCTTCACCAGGTCCCGCTTGTACTCGACAGGACCGCGGGCATCCTCGGACGGTTCGCTCTCCTCCGCCGCCCTTTCCCCGGCTCGTCTGAATAGCTCCGCGTCCGGGCGTTGACCATTCAGGACCTCTTCCGCGCCGCGGGCCCGCAGCGTCTGCCCGCCCACCGCGCACATCCCGATGCCGGCGTTCCTTATCTCCCCGTCGCTCAAGTTCAGGGCGACGCCGATGGCCGCCGAGGCGTAGTCGCCGGTCCGGCGTTTGACCTTGGTGTAGGCGCTTCCCTGCGGCGCGCGTAGGATGCGGGCGCCCACGATGATCTCGGCCGGGTCCAGTACAGTCTCGAAGGGGCCGGTCTGTAGCTCATCGATTGCTATGGTCCGCTCGCCGCCGGGGCCTTGCACCACGACCTCGCAGCCCAGGGCCATGAACGCGGCAGGCAGGTCTTCCGCCGGGTCCCCGTGGGCGAGAGAGCCGCCGACGGTACCCATGTTGCGGACCAGGGGGTCGGCGATCATGGTCTCCGCGTCGTTGAGGATCGGGTAGCGTTCCCCCACGACCTCGGAGTCCAGAACATCCTGGTGCCTGGCGAGGGCGCCTATCTCGAGCGTCCCGTCATCTTCCCTGATGTAGCGCAAATCTCCGTCAAGCTCGTGGATATCGATGAGCGTCTCCGGGAAGGCCAGACGGAGCTTCATCATCGGGATCAGGCTGTGACCGCCAGCCAGAAGCCTGGCCTCAGGCCCGTGCCGCTCCAGGAGTTCTATGGCTTCCTCGACAGAGGTCGCCACCTCGTAATCGAACCGCGCCGGTACTTGCAACGCCGCCCTCCTTTCCCCAAAAAGCCGTGTGTCGTCGGGTCCCCACCTGACAACATCCGATACAAACGGCAGTATAGCAGAGACGCAAAATCAGATGCTTCGCTCAACGCTCGGTTGGCGCGGTCTCCCTCCTCTGCGGGGCGTGGATCGCCCCCGAGCGCTCGGCGAGCCGTCCCCCCGAATGCCCGGTCCTGAGCGCGATGATCTCCCCGGCGATGGCCACAGCCGTCTCCTCAGGCGTGCGCGCCCCGATGTCGAGCCCGATCGGGCTGCTGATGCGCGAGAGATCCTCCTCCGTTGCGCCTTCTTCTTTCAGACGCGCCGTTCGGTTGTCGTGGGTCCTGCGGCTCCCCATCGCCCCAATATAGCCGGCCTCGGTCGCGAGAGCTGCGGTAAGGACCGGCACGTCGAACTTCGGATCGTGGGTGAGAACGCAGATCACGGTCCGTTTATCCACCTCAGCCGTCTTGAGGAACTCGTCTGGCCACGCGACGACGATCTCGTCCGCGCTCGGGAACCGCTCGCGGGTCGCGAAGACGGCCCTGGCGTCGCAGACCGTCACCCTGTAGCCCATGAACTTGCCGAGGCGGGCGACCGCCGAAGCAAAGTCTATGGCCCCGAAAACGTACATCTTCGGCGGCGGGGCGAACGACTGGACGAAGACGGCCACGTCCTCCATACGGCGCTGTCCACGCGGCCCGAAGTGCCGCGTCTCCGTACGACCGCCTTCGAGTAGACCTCGGGCCGACTCGATGATCGCCTTGTCCAGCTCCCCGTTGCCGGCCGTGCCCTCGTGATCTTCCGGCGTAATCAGTATCTTGCCGCCGGTAGCGCCGTAGGGACCATCGATGACCGTCGCCATCGCGACCGGCGATTGCTCCTTGAGCGCGGCGTGCCAGCGGGAGAGGATGCTCATTACCATTCCACCTTCTCGACGAAGATGTGGATGATGCCGCCGCAGGTCAGCCCGACCCCGAACGCCTCGTCGTCAGAGATGCCGTAGGTCAGCAACTTCGGTCTGCCCGTCTCTATGGCCTGCATCGCCTCCTCGAAGACCGCGGGCTCCACGCACCCGCCGCTGACGGAGCCGACGACCTGCCCGTCTTCGCTCACCGCCATCGAAGTTCCAGGTCCCAGCGGCCCACTCCTCTCCACCTTCACGACTGTCGCCAGCGCGGCCTGCTTGTCCTCCTCGCGCCAGCTCGCTACCTTGTCCACGACCGGATTCAACGCGTATCTCCTTCTTCAACCAGCTTGTCGATCAAACCTTGAAGAAGGTCTGCGACTGAGTTTATGTCTTCGTCGTACGTCAAAGCTCCGCACGAGCTTCCTCCAGCGACGTGCCCCCCTGCCGCTCCTTCGCCTCGAGTAAGCACCGCTTCATCGTTTCGCTCTTCAACAAGTAGGCGGTTTCTCTCTCTGATTCGATCTCACGCCACAGCTGGATGGGTACGATCACGCCCACCGTGTTGCCATCAGAGTCGGATACGTAACTTATCTCTGTTATCTCCGCCAGACCCGTCATCGCCACCTTCCTGTCCGCCGTGACATATTACGGATGATACACCCTCACCGATCACGGTTGGCGGCACCGGAGATAACGCGGGCGAGCTCTTCCAGGGACTCGAAGTTGTGGCCGGAGATGAACGCATCGACGTGCGGGAGCGCGGCGGCCATACCGCGGGCCAGGGGCTGGTAGCCGGGGGCGGCCTTGAGGGGATTCACCCAGATGACCTTGTGGGCGAGTCGCTCGATGCGCGACATCTGCTCCGCGAGCACCGCCACGTCGCCGCGGTCCCAGCCGTCGGAGAGGATGACGACCACCGCGCCGCGGGCCATGCCGCGCTGGCCCCAGCGGTCCACGAACTCCTTGATGGTGTCGCCGAGGCGGGTCCCTCCCGACCAGTCCTCGACGGCCCGCGAGGCCTCGCCGAGAGCCCGGTCCGGGTCCCGACCGACCAGCTCGCGGGTGACGCGGGTGAGCCTGGTTCCCAGGACGAAGGCTTCTACAGGCTCGCCCGAGGCGACGCTCGCGTGCATGAACCGTAACAGCGCCCGGCTGTAGGAGGCCATCGAACCGGAGACGTCGCAGAGGATCACCACCCGCCGGGGCTGGTCTCTGGCCTTGCGGTAGCGGTGACGCACGGGCTCGCCGCCGGTGCGTAGGGCGTCCCTGAGGGTCCTCCTGGCGTCGCGGCGGCCCCTGGGCGCGGGTCCGAGGCGCCGGGTCCTCCGCAGGTCTCCCGAGAGGTTCAGGTCCGCCATGAGCCGGTAAAGCTCGGCGAACTCCTCCGGTGTGCAATCGGCGAAGTCCTTCTTCCGCAGCACGTCCACGGGGCTGTAGCGGAGCCTGACGGCCTCCTCGCCCCTCTCGCCCCGCTCGACCGTCTTCTTGGGAGGCTGCACGGAGTCTTCGGCCAGGGAGAAGGAGAGCCTGGACTTCGGAGATTGGACAATACGAGGTGGTTCCTCCCCGTCCCAGAAGAGTCGGAACGCGCGGTCGTAGAGTTCCAGGTGGTCGGGGCTTGAGCACAGCGTCACCCTCCCCGCCCAGTAGACATCGTCGCGCCTGGTGACGTCCAGCTCCTCCACCGCCCGCACGAACTCGACAACCCGGTCCGGCCCCGCAGGCAGTCCCATCCTGCGCAACACGCGCCCGAAGGTGACGGCCGCGTCGAGCACCGAGGGGGGAGCGGTCTCAGGCACCACCGGTCCCCGTGAGCAAACTCAGGGCCATCCCCATCGTCCGCTGCTGGTCCTCGCGGTACTTGAGCACAGATCCCAGGGTGGCGGAGATCAGGTCCTCGTCAAGCTCCCTCGCCCCGAGGGCCACGAGCGCCTCGGTCCAGTCCAGGGTCTCAGCGATGCCGGGCGGCTTGTACAGGTCCATGTTTCGCAGACTCTGGACGGCCCGCGCCACCTGGCGGGCCAGGTGCTCCTCCGCTCCTGGGACCCTGAGGCGAACTATCTCGACCTCCCGCTCGAGGCCGGGATGGTCTATGTAGAAGTACAGGCAGCGGCGCTTGAGGGCGTCGTGGACCTCGCGGGTCCGGTTGGAGGTCAGGACGGCGACCGGCGGACGATCGGCCCGTATCGTCCCGAGCTCGGGGATGGTGATTGCGAACTCGGAGAGTATCTCCAGCAGGAAAGCCTCGAACTCGTCGTCAGCCCGGTCTATTTCGTCTATCAGGAGGACCGGCGGCATCGACCCGTGGTGCTCCAGCGCCCGCAACAGCGGCCGGCTGACCAGGAACTGCCTGGTGTAGAGCTCGTCCTCGAAGCGGGCCCGGTCCTCGGTCATGCCAAGGGCCTCGGCGGTGCGGATGTGCAAGAGTTGCCTCGCGTAGTCCCACTCGTAGACCGCCTGATTCACGTCTATACCCTCGTAGCACTGTAGCCGGATCAGGGGGGTGTCCAATACGCGGGAGAGGACCTTCGCGACCTCCGTCTTGCCGACCCCGGCCTCGCCTTCCAAAAAGAGCGGCCGGCCTAGCTTGAGGGCGAGGAAGATCGCGGTGGACAGGCCCTCATCGGCCAGGTAGTCGCCCTCGCGGAGCCTCCCGGAGAGCTCCTGAGAATGAGAAACGCCGGGGGGCAGGGCCCCCCGGCGTCCGTTCGCAGCGTCATTCAACGAGACAGGGCCTCCTCCACGGCCCGCCGGGTCCACACCCTGGCCAGGTGGCGCCTGAATTCAGCCGTGGCCGCGCCGTCGGAGGCCGGCTCCGTGCCCTCGTCGGCGACGCTTGAGGCCTCGGCTACACCGTCGGGGGAAGCCCCGGAGAGGGCCTCCTCCACGGCGCTCGCCCGTATGGGGGTCGAGCCCATGCTGGTCAGCCCGATGCGGGCCGAGTCGATGGAGCCGTTGCTCTTCTCAACGACGGCCGCGACGCCGACGATGGCCCAATCCTGCGAGCGGCGGCTGAACTTCTTGTAGGACCAGCCGGTGTTCGGGCCGAGTTTCGGAACCCGGACCTCCGTGATGACCTCCCGTTCGTCCAGGTCCGTCATCAGGTAATCCTGGAAGAAGTCAGCTGCCTCGATGGTTCGCTCGCCTTCCGGACCCTGCACCACGAGCGTACCTTCGAGGGCGGAGACCACGCTCGGCATGTCGCCGGAGGCGTCGCCGTGGGCCAAAGTTCCACCTAGAGTCCCCCGGTGCTGGACCGAGGGGTCACCGAGCAGGCCGGCGGTGTAGGAGAGGATGCCGCAGTGCTCCTGAACCAGAGGGTTGTTGAGCACGTCGCGGTGGCGCGTGAGGGCGCCGATGGCGAGGTGATCTCCCTCTTCGCGAACGTAGTTCAGGTTGTCGATGCGGCCGAGGTCGATCAGGACCGTGGGGGCGGCGAGGCGGAGGCGCATGAGCGGGATCAGGGAGTGCCCGCCGGCGATGAGCTTGGACTCGTCGCCGTGCTCGCCTAGAAGCTCTATGGCGTGGTTTACTGACTCGGCGACCTCGTAGTCGAAGGGAACCGGGTACATCAGGCATCACCCCCGTTCTTCGCGGCCTGGATGGTCTCCCATACCCTCATCGGGGAGGCGGGCATGTCTATGTGCGTAACCCCGAAAGGCGCGAGTGCATCGATGACCGCGTTGATGACCGCGGGCGGGGAGCCGATGGTCCCTGCCTCGCCGATTCCCTTCACACCCATCGGGTTGGTGGGCGATGGTGTCACCGTCCGGTCCAGCGTGTAGTTAGGCAGTTCCGGGGCGCCGGGGATCATGTAGTCCACCATCGAGCCGGTAACGAGCATGCCGTCCTCATCGTAGATGGCCTCCTCGTAGAGCGCCTGGGCGATGCCCTGGGCGATACCACCGTGTACCTGGCCGTCCACTATGATCGGGTTTATGACAGGCCCGCAGTCGTCCACACCGAAGTAGTCGCGCACGCTGGTCTTGCCGGTCTCGGTATCCACCTCGACGACGCAGATGTGCGCCCCGAACGGGAACACGAAGTTGGGCGGGTCGTAGAAGGTGTCGGCTGTCAGGCCAGGCTCCATGTCCTCAGGGATGT
The DNA here is from genome assembly GCA_963840835.1 of uncultured Rubrobacteraceae bacterium. GTDB lineage: Bacteria > Actinomycetota > Rubrobacteria > Rubrobacterales > Rubrobacteraceae > Rubrobacter_D. The sequence continues at coordinate 619,972 of CAWJAM010000006.1, forward strand.
TGATCCCCCCGAACGCCGTGGCAGCGACATCATTTATGGTTACGTTCTGGTCCGGCGAGCCGGCCACGCTGAACTTGCCTCCCTCGAACTCGAGGTCGTCCTCTGAGGCTTCGAGCATGTGCGCGGCGATCTTCTTAGCCTTGTCCGCCACCTTATTAGCCGCCAGGTAGACGGCCACGCCGCCTACGGGCAGGCTGCGCGAGCCGTAGGTATCGAGCCCGTGCGGGGCTGTGGCCGTGTCCCCGTGGAGGACCTCCACGTCGTCAGGCGTAACCCCGAGGGCGTCGGCGGTGATCTGGGACCAGGAGGTGACGTGTCCCTGGCCGTGCGGAGAGGTGCCCGTCACGACCTCGACCTTGCCTGAGGCAAACATTCTGACCGTCGCCGACTCCCAACCCGGCGCGCCGTAGCGCAGCGAGGCCAGGACCTGCGAAGGCGCGAGGCCACAGATCTCCGTGTACGTCGAGAACCCGATGCCTAGCTGGACGGGGTCGTTCTCCTCCCGCCTGCGCCTCTGCTCTTCCCTCAACGCCTCGTAGTCGGCCATCTCCAGCACCCGGTCGAGCACTATCGGCAGGTTGAGAGAATCGTACTGGATGCCGGCCGGGGTGGTCGTCGGCTCGTCGAACGGCTCGTAGAAATTCTTGCGCCTGATGTCAGCCGGGTCCATGTCCAACTCTCGCGCCAGCGCGTCCACGATGCGCTCGATGGCGTAGGCGGCCTCGGGCCGTCCGGCGCCGCGGTAGGCGTCCGTCGGGGTCTTGTTCGTGAAGACGCCGGTGCAGGTAAACGAGTAGGCCCCGAACTGGTAGACGCCGCAGTACATGAAGGCGCCGAGGATCGGGATTCCGGGCGTGACGAGCTGCATGTACGCGCCCATGTCGGCCAGCAGGTTCGTCCGCATGCCGAGGATCTTGCCCTCGCTCGTGGCGGCCAACTCTATGTCCTGGATCTGGTCTCGCCCGTGGATGGTCGCCATGTAGTTCTCGGAGCGGTCCTCGACCCACTTGATCGGGACCCCGAGCCTCCTGGCGATGTTCGTCGCCAGTATCTCTTCTGCGTAGAAGTTGAGCTTGGAACCGAAGCCCCCGCCCACGTCAGGCGCCACCACCCGGACCCGCTGGTCCGGAATCCCGGTCACCGCCGAGAGCATCAACCTGACTATGTGGGGGACCTGGGTCGCGGTGTAGAGCGTTATCCCGTCGCTAGTCGGCTCCATCTGGGCGACCACGGCGCGGGGCTCGATGGCGTTGGGGATCAGACGCTGCTGGATGTAGCGCTCCTTGACCACCACATCAGCCTGCTCGAACGCGTCATCGACATCGCCCACCTCGAGCGGCCAAACGAACGAAGTGTTTGTCCCAAGGTCTTCGTGGACCAGGGGGGCGTCGTCCTTGATAGCCTCCTCCATGTCCACGACTACATCGAGGGGCTCGTAGTCCACCTCGATGAACTCGAGGGCGTCCTGGGCCGTGTAGCGGTCGTCGGCGATCACCACGGCGACCGCGTCGCCCATGAAGTTGACTTCGTCCTTCGCCAGGGGCCAGTGGTCGGGCATCTTGATGTCCTCGGTGACCGGCCAGGCGCAGGGCATGGCCGCGGCCCAGTCTTCCGCCAGGTCGTCTGCCTTAAAAGCCGCGACGACGCCGGGCTGATCCAGAGCCCCCGAGACGTCGAGGTTGGTTATCTTCGCGTGGGCGAAGGGGCTGCGCAGCACGGCCATGTGCAGCATGCCAGGTAGCTTGATGTTGTCGGTCCAGTTGGCCCGCCCGGTTACGAGGGCCGGGTCCTCCTTGCGCGGTACGCCGCCTCCGACGTAGCGTTCAGGTGCTTCGGTCACTCCCTGCCTCTCTTTCCCTTAGCCCGACTGTCCAGCAGCCTGCTGGACAGCCTTGATGATGTTCTCGTAGCCCGTGCAGCGGCAGTAATTGCCCTCGAGGCCCTCCCGGATCTCCTCCTCCGTCGGGTCCGGGTTCTCCTGCAGGAGGCTGATCGAAGCCATGATCATGCCTGGCGTGCAATACCCGCACTGGAGACCGTGCTGCTCGTGGAAAGCCGTCTGCATAGGATGCCAGTTGCCATTCTCCTGCAGTCCCTGAACCGTCGTGATCTCATGTCCATCAGCCTGCACGGCGAAGACGGTGCACGACTTGACCGACTCGCCGTCCATGAGCACCGTACAAGCCCCGCAGTTGGACGTGTTGCACCCTACCATGGTGCCCGTCAGGTTCAGATCCTCGCGCAAGAAATGCACCAGGAGCATCCTGGGCTCGACCTCGCGCTCGAAGTCACGCCCGTTTACCTTGACCCGTACTGTTCGCAATCCTCTCTCCTTTCCCTCACGCATCCCCAACCGAAGACACGCCTGTGCCACTCGCCCTGTCTTCTACCTTCTCCCGGCCATCCCCCGGATGCCGTCAAAGATGTCACAAGCACCGACTTTTCCCCTTAAGTACGGCAATCTCGTCCTCTCACACCCCTTTCACTCGAGAGTTTGGGAAGTCTAGCACGGCGGCCTTTTTCGTGCACTTTGACGGTAGATCTCAAGATCTACCCCACCGAAGCGAACTGTAACATTGTAGTATCAGATGGGCAATATAGGAGATGGGCCAGACTCTGGTGGGTGCGCCTGGCTACGGTGGGTGGCATCATGCATGTGTAGTTTGCCCGCGGGGCGACCGAAAGAACGGAGGTAAGGACATGACCGAGGGACAGAGGGATGCTCCCGACCGCCCGGAGGCCGAGCGCTACTACGCGCAGCACGCGTCGTTGGACGCTGGCGAGGGCGTCTCCTCGGAGGCGGCTTTGCAGGCTGCGATCAACGAAGGAGCGCGCCACAGTTGGAAGCTGGTCGGCGTGACGCAAGACCCAACGACCGATGGCGTCATCCTGGTGTGGGATACGTCTGGGTTCTTCTCCGGTTAGAGCGGTTCGCAGTTTGGGAGGTTCGCGATTCGGGCGGGTTTGAAAACCCGCCCCTACAGATGATACGCGGCATCGGATCCCTGCGGTAGCATCTTCACGGATTTGTTTCTGGGGCGGCGTTATCATTGGTCGGAGGACATTACAGATACGGAAGGATTCCATCGATGAGGGAGAAGACTGGGCTTCGTGAGGATCTGAGATCCGAGGTAGAGACGCTGGTGGCCTCCGGTGCTCCGGACGGCGAGGTGTTGAACGAGGTCGTGCGGCTTATTCACGAGGCGCATCCGTCGTGGGACTGGAGCGGCATTTACTTGCTTGCGGGAGACGTCCTCGTGCTCGGTCCTCGCACGGCACCGGCGGATCACTCGCTCATCGGGATCGGTGAGGGCGTGTGCGGCACCGCCGTATCGGAGGACCGTAACCAGATCGTCGAGGACGTGCGCGAGGTGGAGAACTACCTGGCCTGCTCCCTGCACACCCGCTCGGAGATCGTCGTCCTGATAAAGGACGACGATAAGATAGTCGGCGAGTTCGACATCGACTCCGACACCGTCGGGGCTTTCACCCACGAAGACGAGGCCCTGCTCGAGGAGATGGGAGCCCTGATCTCAGGCCGCGTCGCCTCGCTGGCCGCCTCGCGAGGGGCGGGCTAGCGTCTCAGCCCGGCGCTTCGACAGGATTCGCGGAGAGTTCGTTGTAGTGCTGGTAGCGTTCGGGGTGGAAATGCGCTTGCACGAGCTCGATAGGCTCCTCGCCGGTTACGAGGGTTATGCGGCGCACTTTCAGTACAGGTACGCCGGCGGGTATCTCGAGTAAACCGGCCACATCCTGTGTCGCCGTCGCCGCCCCGATCCACTGCCGCGAGTGCTCGATCCTACGCCCGGTTCTCTCTTCGAAGAGCCTGCTCAAAGAGACGGACCCGTAATCGGCATCCTTCAAAGCGGGGAAGCGCGTGAGGGGTAGGTACGAGTCGCACACGAAGATCGGCCGCTCGTCGGCGAGCCTCAACCTCCTCACGAAAAGCACCTCCTCCCCAGCCTCGATCTCCAACCGCTCGGCGACCTTCTCGCCGGCTGCCCTTTCCTCCTGCTCGACGAGCCGCGCCCCAGGCGTGTACCCGCGGCGTTCGATCTCCTCTGAGAAGCTGTGCAAGTACGCCAGGTTGGACCGCAGCCACGGGTCCGCCAGGAACGTCCCCCGACCCGGCTCCCGCCGCACCAGCCCCTGGCGCCTGAGCTCGTCTAACGCCCGACGCGCCGTCGTACGGCTGACTCCAAAGTCCGAGACCAGGTCAGCCTCGCTCGGCAACCTGTCCCCGACCCCGATCTCACCCGACTCGATCCGGCCCCGTAAAACCCCCAATAGCTGATGGTACAGCGTCCCCGTGCTGCTGCGTGACAAAGGCTTCATGACGACATTTGTAGTATCAAAGTATTGTTGTGTCAAGGCTGCCTTGGACCGGTCAGGGGAGCGCCGGAGCCGGCGATCATGTTATAAAGCCATTCTCTCGACCGCAGGCCCGGTCGTGAAAGTTTAGTGTTGCGCGGGATAAGGGAAAACTGTTACATTGTAATAACAGTTTTCGGTAAAGGGGGATAGGCTAAAGCACAAATACTCGCAGGGGTAGTTTCGCGATCTTAGCCCGGCTTTCTGGGCGGCTCGCATAGAGTGGATAGCTATGGAAAGGGGAGGTTAGTGGATACCTCACGGATGTTCGAGTTTCCCATCAAGGAATTCTTCAAGCAACCGCGGTCGCTTCTGGGGGCGGGGGCTTACGAGAACGCTGGTCCCGAGGCGGCGGCGATGGGCTTGAAGCACGTCCTCTTCGTGACGTCGGGCTTGAGTGGGACTGGGATCATCGACGAGTGCAAGACCAACTTCGAGAATGCGGGCGTCTCGGTGACGGTCTACGACAAGGTCGAGTCCAACCCCAAGGACTACAACGTCATGGACGCCTACAAGGCTTTCTCCGAGGGTGAGTGCGACGGGTTCGTCTCCATCGGCGGCGGTTCCTCGCACGACACCACCAAGGGCGCGAGGGTCGTAGCGGCACACGACGGCAGGAACGTCAACGAGTTCCAGGCCTTGAACGCCTCGGAGACCCTGGACAACCCGGCGCACATCGCGATCAATACCACCGTCGGGACGGGCTCGGAGACGACGCCTGCTTACGTCATCACGGACCTCTCGTCGCCAGATGCGCCGCACAAATGGGTCGGGTTCGACCGGGCGGCGATCACGACGCTGGCCATAAACGACCCCATCCTGTGCATGACGCAGCCGCCTGAGTACGTGGCGTACACGGGCTTCGACACCATGGCCCACGCCTCGGAGTGCTACGTCGGGCGCGTGCAGCATCTCTCGACGACGCCGATTGCCCTTGCGGCGATCAGGCTGACCCAGGAGAATTTGCGCGAGGCGACCTACAACCCGAAGAACTACGAGGCGATGGAGAAGATGGTCTGGGCGCAGTACACGGCGGCCCAGGCGTTCTCGACGGGCCTGCTCGGGATTTTGCACTCGCTCTCGCACGCGGTCTGCGCCTACTACGACATCCACCACGGCCTGAACAACGGCGTCGGATTGCCGAGGGTGTGGACGTATAACCAGCCGGCGGCTCCGGAGAGGTACGCGGACATCGCCGAGGCGATGGGCGTTAACACCAAGAACATGAGTGTCCCGCAGGCCGCGGACGCGGCGATAGAGGCCGTGATCCGGCTCGTCAAGGACTGCGGCTGCCCGGAGAGCTGGAGTCAGGTCGGAGAGTACCCGAAGACGCGGATGGGCAAGGGCTACTACGAGGGCAAGACCACCGCGGCCATCCAGTCCGACGACGACGAGCTGCAGAAGATGGCCGAGCACATGATGGGCGACCTGTGCACGCCTGGCAACCCGCGCGACCTCACGGTCGAGGGCGCCAAGGAGGTCCTGCGCGACTGCATGTATGACGGCATGGACGTCAAGACGTCAAACGGCCACAGGCAGAGCATCTGGGGCGTCGCCCCCGAGATGGGCCGCAGGACGCAGCAGGCCGCGAGCGAACGGCCTGGACCGCAGTAGTCCGGCGATATTCGCGGAACAGAGAACGGGAGCGGGCATTCGTCCGCTCCCGCTATTTGAGACGGTATATTTAGGAGCACGCTAACCTTCGCGAAAAGGAGCATTTTGTTCGAGAGCATCGAAGACGTCAGGGAGCGGCTGGCGGAGCAGGAGTACGTCTGCGACCGGCGCCTGGCGACCGTAGTCTACCTTGCCTTGAAGCTGGACAAGCCGGTCCTGATCGAGGGCCCGGCTGGCGTCGGCAAGACCGAGCTTGCGAAGTCGCTCGCGGCGGCCGCGGACCGGTCGCTTATCCGCCTGCAGTGCTACGAGGGCCTCGATGAGGCCAAGGCGCTCTACGAGTGGGAGTACGGCAAGCAGCTCTTGTACACGCAGGTTTTGCGGGAGAAGATCGGGGAGGTCCTCGGGCCGACGAAGGGCCTGCGCGAGGCCGCCGCGAAGCTGCGCGAGCAGGAGGACGTGTTCTTCTCCGAGAACTTCCTGGTGGAGCGGCCAATCTTGCAGGCCATAACCTCAGAGACGCCGCCGGTGCTACTCCTGGACGAAATAGACCGGGCAGACGAGGAGTTCGAGGCGTTCCTGCTGGAGTTCCTCTCCGACTACCAGGTCTCCATACCCGAGATCGGGACGGTCGAGGCGGAGCACCCCCCCGTCGTCATCCTGACCTCGAACCGGACCAGGGAACTGAGCGAAGCACTCAAGCGCCGTTGTTTGCATTTGCAGATCGATTACCCGAGCCCCGAGGTCGAGCTGGAGATAGTACGCCTCAAGGCCCCTGGCGTCGGCGACGCACTGGCCAAGGAGCTCGTCGAGACCATACAGGAGATAAGGGGCCTCGATCTCCGCAAGTCGCCGAGCATCGGGGAGACGCTGGACTGGGCGCGCTCGCTCGTCGTACTCGGCGCGCCGAACATCGACAAGGACCTCATCGAGGAGACCCTGAGCGTGATCGTCAAGTACGACCGCGACGCCGAGAAGGTACTGGCGCACGTCGGCGGGGGCCCCAGATAGTAAAGATCTCGGCCAGAAGGAGCCCACAGGCGAGAACCCGAACGAAGCGATGTACGAGATGCACCGCTCCACCCACAAGCACACGCATTAGGTCGCTTCGCTCCCGGGAGTAGGGAATCGCATATGGACACCGTAATAAATGACTTTGTGCAGGTGTTGAGGCGTCACCAGGTCAGGGTGTCTCCCGCAGAGAGCCTGGATGCTTTGCACGCGTTGGAGCAGACCGGGTTGGGGGAGCGCGGGGTGGTGCGGGACACTTTGCGGACCACTCTGATCAAGAACCTGGAAGACATCGAGACCTTCGACCGGCTCTTCGACCTGTATTTCAGTCTGCGGCCGACCGCGGAGAAGCGAACCGCGAAGCTCGACGTGCATGATCACGACCACGGGCAGCCGACGAGCATGGAGTTTGGTGAGGACGCAGAGGGTGAGGCGCCGGACTCGGAGGAGCACAGCCACGAGGACAGTGAGAACACCGAGTTTCGCCGTCACTTCGACGAGGACAAGATGCGGCCGTCGGAGGACATCCACGGCGAGGCGGACAAGATGCGCCTCTCCATGTTCTCGCAGGAGTTGATCCTGAACCGCAAACCAGGGGCCCTGGATCAGGCACTGCAGCGTATCACGCACCAGCTAAAGCTGCGCCGGGCCCGCGGCATGTTCAGCCCAGGGGATCTCGTAACCCACGGCGAAGGCGGGCAGGAGCTGCCGCTGGACGTCTCTGCCGCGGACTTTCAGGGGCTCGTGGAGCACCTGCACGATCTGGAGGTGGACGAGTCGCTCATTCGACAGCTCGAGGAGCAGAGCGAGGAGATACTGCGCACCCTCCCGCAGCTCATCGAGCAGATGGTCGAACGCCAGAAGAAGCTCGAAAAAAAGAAGGACGACTCCGCCCTCATGCGGCGTTCGCTGCGCAAGGTCTTCGACTACTCCCCCGCCGAACAGAGGGAGACCGAGGCGGCGATCAGGCGCATAGCGCGCCAGATCCACGGCGCCAAGACCCGCCGCTTGAAACAGGACCGCACGGGGCACATAAGCGTCCCCCACACCCTGCGCCGCAACGTCCGCTACGAGGGCATCCCCTTCAACCCGGTCCTGCGGCGCCACCACGAGAAACGCCCGCGGGTCGTGATGCTGTGCGACGTCAGCATGAGCACGCGTAACATGAGCCGGTTCTGGCTGCACATGGTCTACCAGATGCAGAGCCTGTTCTCGAAGGTCAGGACCTTCGTGTTCGTGGCCGACGTGGCCGAGGTCACGCAGTTCTTCGAGGAGAGCAGCATGGACCGGGCCGTGGATCAGGTCTTCTCCGGGCGCGTGCTGGACGCCGACGTGAACAGCGACTTCGGCAAGGCGGCCGAGCAGTTCAGGAACGAGTACCTGCCTTCGCTGAACCACCGCACGACGCTCGTGATCCTGGGCGACGGGCGCAACAACGGCAAGCCGCCGAACGCGGGGGCGCTGGAGGAGATAACGCAGCACGTCAGGCAGACGATCTGGATCACCCCAGAACCAAAGTGGGGCTGGTCTTTAGGCTCCTGCGACATGCCCGTCTACGAACCGTTCTGCGACCGCGTCGAGGTCGTAAGGAGCGTGGATCAACTCGCTGGCGTCGCCGAAGAGCTGGTGAAGGCCCGCGTGTGATCGACCGGCAGCAGATACCGTTCTCCAACACGACGCCCTTCCGCTTCTGCCCGGCGGACGGGACATCCCTCGGGGACCCGCGCCCGAGCGGCGGCGTGACGTGCCCCGAGTGCGGCAGGTCCTGGTACCGCAACTCGGCCCCAACGGTCGGTGCCGCCATCGTGCAGAACGGAAAGGCGCTCGTCACGGTGCGGGCCATAGAGCCCGAGAGGGGCAAAGTGGACGTGCCTGGCGGTTTTCTGGAGGTCGGGGAACACCCCGTCGAAGGCCTCGTGCGGGAGGTGCGGGAGGAGCTCGGGGTCGGGGTCGAGGTCGAAGGAAACCCTGTTCTGCTCGCGACGCACACCTACGGACCCGATGGGCCCTGGGTCTTGGCGATGGGCTTCAGGGTGCGAATAGTAGATGGTGAGCCCCAACCGGCCGATGATGTGGCTGAGCTACGCTGGGTCTCGGCGGACGAGGTAGACGGGTTGGACTTCGCCTGGGAGCACGACCGCAACTTCGTGCGGGCGGCGTTGGACAACGGGAGCTAGGGGGGGTACGTGGGCGCGATAGACGGCTGGCTGGAGGGGTTGCTGCACGGGGAGGTTGGGGTTGGCGTCATCCTGCTCATCAGCCTGCTGCTCGGTTTGCGGCACGCGAGCGACCCCGACCACCTCGCAGCCGTGACGACCCTGATCGCCTCCGAGGAGGAACGGGAAAAGGTACGCAAAGCCGGTCTCATGGGCTTTCTCTGGGGACTCGGCCACGGGACCGCGCTGGTTCTCGTCGGCCTGCCGCTCGTCCTCTTGAACCAGTACCTGCCGGAGGCCGTCGGCAAGGTCGCCGAGGTCGCCATCGGGTGCATCATCATGTTGCTGGCCGTAAGGCTGCTCGTCCGGTGGCGAAGGGGCCTTTACCACGTCCACTCCCACGCCCACGACGGCGGCGAGGAGCACCGCCACGTCCACTCGCACGCTGACGAGACGTCCCACGTGCACGCCCACCGCGTCCCGAAGCGCACCCGGCTCTCGTCCTACGGCGTCGGGCTGGTGCACGGGATCGGTGGTTCGGGCGGGCTGACGCTGCTCTTGCTCTCGACCATCTCGGACAAGGTGCAGGCGACGGGGGCGCTGCTGCTCTTCGCGGCGGGGACCGCCGTCTCGATGGCACTCCTCTCCACCGCATTCGGCCTCGTCATAGCCGGCGGTCCCATAGCGCGCAACTTCGAGCGCGTCGCCCCCGTGCTCGGCGTGCTCAGCATGGCGTTCGGGGCGTGGTACGCGCTCGGGGCTTTAGGAGTAGTAGTTTATCCGTTTTGAAGCATTTCAGCATTTCAGCTAGTCAGCAGTTCAGCCTGTCGTTTTCGCTTTATGGACTGTCGCTCGCGGCTGAATGCGCGCCATCATGGACTCGACCGGCGCCGGTTGACAGCGGAAGGACAGGAAGCGTAGCATTGGACGCGCAAGGGCCAGGTAAGCACGTCAGCCAGTCAGCTTCTTGTGCTTGCTGAAATGCTGACTAGCTGAAATGCTGACTGGCTGAAGACCTCTGCTAATAGCTTCCAGGGATATGGTGGGAAGAGTACCGATACTCGCTGATGACGGGAAAGCGCTGGTCGTAGCGATGGACCACGGGCGTGCCTACGGCGCGATCGAGGGGTTGGAAGACCCTGGGGCTGTGATCGAAGCCTCCATAGAGGGCGGCGCCGACGCCATAATGACGACCTTCGGCGTGGCGAAGCGCTACAACGAGCAGCTCGCTGGCCGCATCCCCACCATCATACGGCTCGATGGCGGTCCGAGCCTCTACCGCGAGGACTGGCTCGCCTACACGGAGTGGGGCCTTCTCCACTCCGTCGAAGACGCCCTCCTCCTCGGGGCCGACGGCGTGGTGCTGATGGCTTTCGTCGGCATCCCCGTCGAGCTTCAGACCTACCGTATCGTCGCCAGGGTGGCCGGCGAGTGCCTGCGCGCCAACCTGCCGCTCGTGGTCGAGGCGCTGCCCTGCCCGGGCGAGCGCATCCCCGACCCCAGAGCGCCAGACGCCATGGCCTCTGCCGCCCGCATCGGCTTCGAACACGGCGCGGACCTCGTCAAGTCCTACTACACCGAGGACTTCCGTAGGGTCACCGGCAACTGCCCCGTGCCGGTCCTGATCGCCGGCGGCCCAAGGATGGAGACCGTCGGGGAGACGCTGCAGGTCGTCCAGGACGCCATGCACGCAGGCGCCGCCGGAGTGGTCTTCGGCCGCAACATCTGGCAGAGCGGCGATACCCGAGGCACGATAAAGGCCCTGCACGACATAATCCACAAAGGCGTCGCCGAATCCGGAATCCAACAACCCCTGTAGGGGCGGGTTTGAAACCCGCCCAAAACACCAACCGCCCTTGTATGATGGGACCGTGGGAGATGGCGGAGGAGAGAATGGGCGCGGCTAGCAGCGTCGAACCGATCCTGATCGGGGCCGATGTAGGCACGACGAACATCAAGGTCGTCGCCTTCGACAGGGGTGGCCGGGCCGTGGAAGGGGCCAGCTCGCCCACCCCCACCCGCTACCCGAAGCCGGGCAGGGCCGACCACGACCCCGAGGAGCTGTGGATCTCCTTCGCGGCGACCTTGCGCCGGGTTACCGGTAAGCTCGACGACCCTGGCCGCGTGGCGAGCGTGGCCGTCGCCAGCATGGGCGAGGCCGCCGTCCCGCTCGACGCCGGCGGCGAGCCCACCAGCGACATGATCGCCTGGTTCGACGGCCGGGCGCGGCCACAGGCGGAGCGCCTCGGCCGCCTCGTCGGGCAGGACCGTCTCTTCGGCCTGACGGGGCTCTCCTTGCAGCCCATCTTCGGCCTGTGCAAGCTGCTCTGGCTCAAGGAGTGCGAGCCCGGCGCTTACTCGCGCACGGCCACCTGGCTGAACGTCGCCGACTACATGGCGTTCCGCCTTTGCGGTGTCGCCGCCACGGACTACTCCCTCGCCTCGCGCACGCTGGCCCTCGACCTTCACAACCTGCGATGGGCCGAAGGGTTACTCGAGGAGGTTGGCATCCCCCCTGGTCTCTTCGCGCCCCTGCGAGCGGGCGGCTCGCCCCTCGGCCCCGTAGGCCCCGAGGCCGCTTCGGCGACGGGTCTGCCCGAGGGTGCCTGCGTCGCGACGGGGGGCCACGACCACGTCTGCGGCGCCCTGGCCACAGGCGTCACGGAGACTGGCACGATGCTCAACTCGCTCGGCACAGCGGAGGCGATCTTCCTCCCCCTCGAACGCCCGCTCACCGACCCCCAGGTCGGGCACCAGGGCTACACCCAGGGCGCGCACGTGGCCGGCCAGTACTATGTCTTCGGCGGCCAATACACCTCGGGGGCGAGCGTCGAATGGTTGCGGGAGGTCCTCGGCGGGGTAGACTACGACACCCTCATCGCCGAGGCCGAGGAGGTCCCACCCGGGTCGCTGGGGGCCTTCTTCTTGCCCCACCTGCGCCTGGCGAACCCGCCGTACGACGACCCCGCGGCGAGGGGTGCGTTCGTCGGCCTCAGCACGGACGTAAAGCGCGGGGAACTCTTCCGGGCGGTACTGGAAGGGCTGGCCTACGACTCGCGAAACTCGCTCGAACCGCTCCTCGCCCACGCGGGGCTCGACGGGTTGCGGGCCATCCACGCCATCGGCGGGGGCACCCAGAACCGTCTGCTAATGCGCATCAAAGCCACCGTGTTGGACCAGAGGATCACCGTGTCCGGCGTAGAGGAGGCGACCAGCCTGGGGGCCGCCATCCTGGGTGGGGTTGGCGCGGGCGTCTACCCCGACGTTCCCTCGGCCCTGGGGGAATTACAACACGACGAAGAGCCCGTCGTGCCCGTCTCGGAGGAGGTGTCCTTCTACGATCAGGCCTTCCGAAGGGTCTACGGCAGGATCTACCCAAGCCTCCGCGGCGTGCACCACGAGATCGAGGACCTCCACGGTTAGCTTGCGGATGGGCGCTTCGCGAAGCGCCCCTACACCTGATGCCTACCTCGTGAACCAACGTTGCCATTTGTACCAGGGCACGAACACCTCGACCCTCTCCGCGGGCCAGGCCATGCTCACGGCGCGGCGGCCATCCCTCTTTGATTCCCTGTACTCTTCCTCGCTCGCCACCCTGACGATTATTCCGCCCGTCTCGGTGGACATCGGGCCCGAGACGGCGCGGAACCCCTCGATGCGCGAGCCGTCCTCGGACAGCAATAGCACCTGCTGTCCGGGATCAGGCACGAGGGGAGGCCTACTCCTGCCGAACGTCATCTCTCTATACTACAGCAGCTTACAAAGAGGCTGAGCCTCTTTGTAAGCTCTCAGCATTTCAGCACTTCAGCTTGTCAGCTCAATCTTCTTGCTGAAGTGCTGACCAGCTGACTTGCTGACAAGCGGAGGCCAAAGGCCGTAGCGTGCTTACAGGCCGCGAAGCGCCTCCCGGATCGGGATCTCACCGGCCAGGATCTCGAATGTTTTGTGGTAGGTGTTCTCGTCCTCGAGCGCGGCGGCGAAGGTCCTGGCGACGTCTTCGCGCGGGATCTCACCCCGCCTCCCCAGCTTCTCGGCGGCCTCTATGGCGCCGGTGCCCCCGTCCTCGGTCAGGCTTCCTGGGCGGATGACGGTGTAGTCGAGGCTGCTGCTCTGCAGACGCTCGTCGGCGCGAGCCTTGGCGCGGAGGTAGGGACGCATCGCCTCGGGGCCCGCCTCGGGGTCGGCCGCGCCCATGGCACTGAGCATCAGGTAGCGGCGCGCCTCATTTCTCTCCGCTGCCTCGACGAGCTTGGCGGCACCGCCGTAGTCCATCGTCTCCTTGCGCTCGTCACCGCTCCCTGGCCCGGCCCCGGCGGCGAAGACGACGGCGTCGCATCCCTTGACGGCGTCTCCGAGACGGCCTTCGACTTCCTCGGCTTCGAGGTCGACCAGCACGGCCTCGGCGCCGTCGGCCTCCACGTCGCCCGTCTGCTCCTCTTTGCGGACCAGCCCCCTGACCTCGTGGCCATCCTCGACCAGCATCCGCGTCAGATGCCTCGCCGTCTTGCCGTGTGCCCCTGCGATCAAAACCCTCACGTGACTACCTCCCTCGAGCTCGAGTCTTTACGGAGTTTATACCCGACGGTAGGAGATCTCGCAGTGTGCCAGGGGATGGTGGGGGCCGGCGCCCTTGTGCTGTGATGAAGGGGAGTCGAAAGGGGTAGGGCGCCGGTTACAGGAGACGATACCCCCGGTGCGGCTGGCGCGGGTAACAAGGAGGTCAACGTTCGGTAACGAAACAGCAACACCCCGGGAGGCCACGCGGCCCATGGCAAGCATTTCAGCCGGTCAGCACCTCAGCATTTCAGCTTTCTCTTGCTGAAGTGCTGACTAGCTGAAATGCTGAGGTGCGCGATATGCAGAGGTCTTGACCTCTGCATATCGCTCTAGGGAGCCGGAGAGGCCGAAGCCGTCGCCGAAACTGACGGCGAAGCAACCGGAGAAGCGGTAGCCGAGGCGCCCGGAGAGGCGGTAGCCGTCACGCTCGGGGAGGCTGACGGGGACGCTGTGGGGCCTGTCGTCTCGAGGCTCGTGGCATCAGGGGTTGGTGCTGGCGATGTAGGAGGCTCGGGACTTACGGGATCGGTCGGTGTCTCGTAGAGCGGGTAGAGCAAGGCGGAGAGCACCACGGCGACCGCTACCACGCCCACGGTACACACGGGGGCGAGGACGACGGCCAGGGCCACGCGCCAGCCCTCTGAGACCCTCCCGCGCAGCACGTAGTAGAGGAGCAAGGCAAACACCACGAGCACCGATAGCAACAGCCACAACGGGTATCCCAGGTTGAGCACGCCCACGCTTCTAGTCCTCCCACCTCATCGCCGCAAGTACCGAACCCACGCCGGCGAGGATACCGACGACGAGGATCGAGAAGGCCCCCGTGAACGCCCAGGCTACGACGCAGACCAGTTCTCCACAGAGCAACGCCAGAATCAGGTATCCCGTCGGCGGGATCCTCATCGGGTCTCCACTTCCTCCCTTTGGTGGCCTCAAATGGCGTAGCCTGGAAGATGAACGCAACGTCCCCGCAACGATCCCGTAGCGGCCGGGGTTATTGTAGTACGGAAGTCAGCCTCCGACCCGCCACCGCCGATCGATAGCGCAAAGGAAGTAGGACCGGGCCGGTAAGGAGGGGGAAGGTACCGGAGGCCCGATCCTACGGGTAATATTGCCGGGCCTCGGGTTCCTGGGAAGGGGCTCCTTGCCCGGTGTTGTTACTTTACGATGCCGAAAGGGCTGTGCGCATCACTCAAATGAGTGATTTTTTTGACAGTTTCGAGAAAAAAACTGGGGCGTTCGCGGTCCCTTTGAACGCTAATCCTGGTCCAGGTACCTCTTGAGCGTCCTGGCGTACGCCGGCGCCAGTCCCCGCGCCCTGGCCCAATCCTCGATGCTAACGCCCAGCCTTACGCTACGACGGAGCTTATGCAGGTCGTCGTCCAGGCTGCCCGAGGGCTCGCCGACTACGAACTCCTGGCGCATGGCCTCGAGGTCCTCCCTGGACAACCTCCTCCGACGGTCTCCCATGCATCCTCCTCTCGCCGAAAGAGCATCGGACCTCCCTAAGCGTAACCTCATCCCGGCGTAGCGGCAACGGTCTGTGAGCGGGTTCTTCTCGATAAACTCGCGATTCGGGCCTCTGGAGGTGGTGCGGGGCGGCTCTCTCGTGCAAAATACCCTCGTCCGCCGCCGGCGGCGTCGTTGTAGAGGGGGAGAGCCGGGAGACTTATCTTCCGGCCGGTTAGAGGTAGAGGAGTGCAACGGGTGCGAACAAGGATAGACCTCGTAAGAAGTGCCGCAACCCTTCTGGCGCTCCTCATCTTGCTGATCCTGGCGCCCCTGTACCCGCCCGACCGGGCCGTGGCCCAGGGGACGAAGGCGGCGCCAGCGGGGGCCCCGAAGCTGGATGCCGGGTCGTGGGCGCTTATCGACGCCGACTCGGGCCTCTACCTGGCCGGCAAAGACCCTGACAAGCGGGTCCCCATAGCCTCGACGACCAAGATCATGGTGGCCCTCGTCACGCTGGAAGAGGGCGCGAACCTAAACGAACAGGTAACCGTCTCGGAGGACGCCGCCTCCTACGCCGGGTCCGTCTACAGCAACGTGGGCCTCTACCCGTACGACATCGTTAGCCTCGGAGACCTCCTCACGGCGACACTCGTCCCCTCGGGCACGGACGCGGTCTACGCCCTTGCGGAGCACCTCGGTGATGGGAGCGTGGACGAGTTCGTCGGGAAGATGAACGACAAGGCGAAGGAGTTGGGCCTGAAAAACACCCGCTTCGAGAACCCGGCCGGCATCGACGCCAGGGGCAACTACTCCAGCGCCGCTGACCTCGCGAAGATAACCAGGGCAGCCATGAAATACCCCGAGTTCCGCGAGATAATCGCCATGCCCGAGGCCACGATCTCCACGCAAGACAGGCAGATCGATATCGTCAACACCAACTTGCTCGTCGTCCCCAATTCGGGCTACGACTACGGGCCGGCGACCGGCGTCAAGACGGGCACCTCCCTCCAGGCCGGGGCCTGCCTGGTGGCCTCGGCCGAGAGCGGCGACGAGTCCTACATCGCCGTGGTGCTCGACGCCGCCGGGGACCTGCAGCGCTTCGACGCAGCTATAACGGCACTCGAGTACGGCTTCGGCGAGTACGAGCGCAGGCCCCTCGTGTCGACCGGGGATGCGTTCGCCGACCTGCAGATGCCCTACCGCAGGGACGAGACCGTAAAGCTCGTCGCCGCCAAGGGCGTATCCGCTCTCGCCGGCCCTGGCCTCGAGGTCGAGCGGCGGGCGACGCACGAGGAGGCGCCCCCATCGGCCAAAGCCGGGCGCAAGCTCGGCACCGTCGAGGTCTCGGTCGAAGGCCTGAACGCAGGCACCAGCCCCCTCGTCGTCCAAGAAGGCTACGAAGCAGCCTCCCTGTGGCAGAAGACAAAATACTGGGCAGGCGGCCTCAAACGCTGGGTTTTGCAACGCTAACGCGTTGCAGCACGCTTCGGCTTCGCCTACGCTTGTCAGCACGCCTGCTTCGCAGGCTTGTCAGCACGCTCAGGCCTTGCGGGCTTCGCTTGTCAGCAACGCTTCGGCCCTTCGGGCCTCGCTTTCAGGAAGTCGTCTTGGGGCGTCGCTATGAGCATCGAACCCTACCGCCCTGGGCAGCGGTTCGTCTCATGCCGCAGAGCGAGGCTGGAACCAAAAAGCCAACCGCGGAGGCGAAGCCGAAGCGTTGCTGACAAGCGAGGGCCGTTAGGCACGCAGCGTGCTGACAAGTGGAAGCCGAAGGCTGGAACGTGCTGACAAGCGTAGGCCGAAGGCCGAAGCGTGCTGGCGTAAGCCGGAGCGTGCCGACGATGCTATATTCGCACCCTGAAGGGGAAAAACGAACGGAGGAGCATCGGTTGGCCGCATTGGACGTCGGGCAGAAGGTCACGTATTTCGAGCTGCCGGATCAGCAGGACTACCCTTGGAGCCTCTCTGGCCAGTTGGAGTTGGGGCCGGTGATGCTCGTCTTCTATAGTGGAGACTGGAGCCCCTACTGCAACGGGCAGTTGGCCAGCTACGCCAGGGGGGTGGAAGAGTTCGAGGAGCGCGGGGTCCAGGTCGCCGGTATCAGCGTCGACCCCCCATCCAACAACGCGAAGATGGTAGGGAAGCTTCAGCTTCCCTTTCCACTCCTTAGCGACCCCGATGGGGAACTCACCCGTCTCTACGGCCTTTGGGATGACGAAGCGGGCGTGGCGGTGCCTTCCCTGCTCGTCGTTGATCAGTCGGGGGAGGTCCGCTACCTCTACTCTGGCGGCGATTTCGCGGACAGGCCCACGGACGATGAGGTCTTCGCGACACTCGATAAACTCGAGAGCAGGATAGAACGCATCACGGGCGGACCGGCTATTCGGGTAAGCGCGACGCAGGCGAGGGAGCGCAGCGTCCGTCCCGACAAGCGCGCCATGGACCTCGAGGAGCTCACCTCCTACAACAAGGGAGTTTTGCGGACCATCATGCTCCTGCAAGAGAGGTTTGGAGGGTGGGGCCGCTCCGGAAAGAGGGCCTTCAGGGAGGTAGAAACCTACAAGCAGATGATAAGCCGCTACATACAGGCCCTCGACGAGACGGTCGAGCTCAAGCGCTCTGGCGCTTGAGCTCGGCACGCTGCGCCCTTCGGGCTTCGCTTGTCAGCACGCTTCGGCCTTCGGCCTACGCTTGTCAGCACACTCGGGCCTAGCGGCCCTCGCTTGTCAGCAACGCTTCGGCTTCGCCTCCGCGGTTGGCTTTTTGGTTCAGGCCTGGTTCTGCGGCGTGCAACGAACCGCTGCCTGAGGCGGTAGGGTTCTACGCTCATAGCGACGCCCCAAGACGACTTCCTGACAAGGCGCCGACCGAAGGGAGGCGCCGGGCTGACAAGCGAAGGCGTTAGCCTGAGCGTGCTGACAAGCGTAGGCCGAAGGCCGAAGCGTGCTGACAAGCGTAGGCCGAAGGCCGAAGCGTGCTAATCAGGGCGTTTTGGCGGTTGGCGATCCAGTACGTGGGCTTCAGGATACTCGTGGCTCTGGTCTTCAACGTGATCGTGGTCGGGTTGGTGCTCGGCGGTTCGGTCGGGCGGGCGAAACCGGGAGGGCTCGACGATCCGGGCTTCCCTGATGCCGTGATCCCGCTCGCTAGCGGCTTGGCCGGGCTGGTGGGGGCCATCGTGACCGTGTGGCTGGCTGGACGCTTTCTGGACAGGCGGCCCTTCTCGGATTTCGGGTTCCATCTCGGCGCCGGATGGTGGCTTGACCTCCTCTTCGGTATGGCCCTCGGCGCGCTGCTCATAACGGCCGTCTTCCTCGTCGAGCTGGGGATGGGCTGGGTCGAGGTTACCGGCACTTTCGAGACCTTCGAGACCGGTGCGCCCTTCGCGCCCTCCGTTCTCCTGCCGGTCTTGATGTTCGTGTGCGTTGGCTTCTACGAGGAGACGGTCTTCAGGGGCTACCAGTTGAAGAACGCCGCCGAGGGCCTGAACTACCCGGCCCTCGGCCCCCGCGGCGCCGTCTTGCTCGCCTGGGCTCTCTCTTCGGTCTTCTTCGGGATGCTACACGCGAACAACCCCAGCGCAACCCTCCTCAGCACACTCAACATAGTCCTGGCCGGGCTGATGCTCGGCTTCGGTTACGTGCTCTCTGGAGAGTTGGCGATCCCGATAGGTTTGCACATCACCTGGAACCTCTTCCAGAACGCGGTCTACGGCTTCCCCGTTAGCGGCTTCGGGCCCTTCGGTGCGACCTTCCTCGCTACGGCGCAGACGGGCCCGGACCTCTGGACCGGGGGATCGTTCGGCCCCGAGGCGGGACTGCTCGCCCCCACCGTAATGCTGCTCGGTATCTCCCTCATAGCGCTCTGGACGCGCCTGCGCACAGGAAACATCTCACTCCACTCCCCCCTCGCCGAGAGCCCGAATCGTCGGGTTGGGGAGTAGGGATACGCGGAATCGACGCGCGACCACGGGAGCATCAGGGTCTTCCCTACTCCCCAACCTGCATCAGGGCTTTGTAGGCCTGATGCAGGTAGTCCGAGACGGTGACCACGGCGAACACGGCGGCCACGAGGCGGGTGACGCGCGGTATGAGCACGAGCCCGTAGGTGAAGAAAGAGGCCAACCACACGCCGAGACAGAATTTGCACGTCAGGAGCTCGCCGACCGACCTCCGCAGGCCCTCACCTCTCGGCTCCTCGTCGACCTTCTTCGGGCTCTGCTTCGCCTTGATCTCGGTGAAAGGGGCACGCAGCGGGCTCGTGATTGCATCCTGGGAACCCATCAGGCTCAGTTTGTGGGTCGCCATCCCGAGCAGCGCGATGTCCTTCGCGTCTATGCGCTCCGGTATTGGCCTCCCCGAGACCCTACTCGCCATGAGGAAGAGGGCGAAGAGCAAATTGAACGTCGCCGCCAACACCCCGTACGAGAGTAGCGGTACATCTTCGCCGTTCTTGTACCCTTCGAAGGTCTCCCCTGACGGCTTGCCCTGGCTCATGATCTCTCCTCGTGTGATTATGCTTTCTCTCTGGCGCTGCCGTTGGATATCCCCCTGGCGTCGCGGTGCCTAAACATTCGCAGGGGCTACAGACTTCGGATGTGGTCCCTGCCACCGGGAAGCTCGTACGGTCCCTACCTGATACCTGACACCTGAAACCCGATGCCTTATGCTACAGAGCGAAAGTTCGTCGGAGGGTATCGTTCTTGAAGATCATCGTCCAGAAATACGGCGGGAGCTCGGTGGCGACGACGGAGCACGTCAGGGCCGTGGCCGAGAGGATAAAGAGGGTCCACGACTCGGGACTCGGTGTCGTCGTGACCGTCTCGGCGATGGGGAAGCAGACCGACAGGCTGCTCAGGCTCGCTGGCGAGGTCAGCCGCGACCCTTCGCCGCGGGAGATCGACCAGCTCCTCTCCACGGGGGAGCTGCAGTCCGTCGCGCTCCTGGCGATGGCCCTGCACGACGGCGGCGTCGCAGCCACCTCACTCACCGGCCCGCAGGCCGGCATGAAGACGACGGGGCGCTACGGGTCGGGGGTCATCTCGGGGGTACAACCAGACCGCCTGCGGGGCCTGCTAGACGAGGGCCAGGTCGCCATCGTCGCTGGTTTTCAGGGGGTCAACGCACTCGGGGACATCATGACGCTCGGGCGCGGCGGGTCCGACACGACGGCGGTGGCGCTCGCGGCCGCTCTGGGGGCGGAGCGGTGCGAGATCTTCACGGATGTCGACGGCGTCTACACGGCCGACCCGCGCATAGTCCCCAGGGCGCGGCGGATACCCGTCATACTCTCCTCGGAGATGGCCGAGATGTCGTGGCGGGGCGCGAGGGTGATGCACCCGCGGGCCGTCGAGCTCGGGGCGCTCTACGGGGTCGAGATCCACGTGAAGAGCTCGTTCACGGAAGGCCCAGGTACGATCATCACGGGAGGTAACGGTTTGGAACACCTCGAAACCCGCGAGACGGTCGCCGGCATCGTCCACGACCTGGACGTCTCGCGTATCACTTTGACGGGTATAAAGACGGGCCCTGGCACGATGAGCCGCGTCTTCTCGCCCCTGGCGGAGGCGGGCATCTCCGTCGACGTCATCGTTGAGAGCGCCCCGAAAGAGGGTGCATCTGACGTGGCTTTCACCGTTCGCCGCGCCAACTTCGCCGAAGCCCTGCGGCTCGCAGGCGGGGTCGCGGGGTATTTGGGCGGACGCGTCGAGGGCGAGGAGGATCTCGGCAAGGTCTCCGTCGTCGGGACGGGGATGCTCAACCGCCCCGGCTACGCCGCCAGGATGTTCGAGACGCTCGGGGAGGCCGGAATTCCGATCAGGCTCGTCTCTACTTCGGAGATACAGGTTACTTGCGTATTGCCCGCCCGGCGGGTAGAAGAAGCGGTACGAGTTTTGCACAAAGACTTCGAGCTAGAGGAGAGAGATGTTTAGCGGCGCGTTCACGGCCCTCGTTACACCTTTTCGGAACGGGGAGGTGGACGTCGAAGCTTTGGAGGGTATGGTGGAGTTCCAGATCCAGGGCGGCGTCCACGGCCTCGTCCCCTGCGGAACCACAGGCGAGACCCCGGCCATGAGCGAGGAGGAAGACCGCCTCGTAATAGGTACCGCCGTCAGGGTCGCGGACGGCCGGGTGCCCATCGTCGCAGGTACCGGCTCCAACAGCACGGACATGGCGATCAAATACACCAGGACGGCGGAAGAGGAGGGCGCCGACGGCTCTCTGCAGGTCGCGCCCTACTACAACAAGCCCACCCAGGAGGGGCTGTACAGGCACTTCGCGGCGATCGCCCAGAGCACGGACCTTCCCATCGTCCTCTACAACATCCCGGGCCGTACCTCCGTTACCATCTCCGCCGAGACCATTGCCCGCCTCGCCGATCTCCCGAACATCGTCGGGGTCAAGGAGTCGACACTCTCGATGAACATGGTCAGCGACATAAGGAGCCTCTGCGGCGAGGAGTTCGCCATCCTCTCCGGGGATGACCCGATGACGCTCCCCATGATGGCGCTCGGGGGGCACGGCGTTATCTCCGTCGCCTCAAACGTCGCCCCAGCGGCGGTCTCGGACATGGTAGACGCCATCTTGACCGGCGACTGGGAGCGAGGCCGCGAACTCCACTACGAGCTCCTGCCGCTCTTTCGGGCCCTCTTCGTCGAGACCAACCCCATTCCCGTCAAGACGGCGGCCTCAATCCTGGGCCTCTGCTCGGACGAGATGCGGCTGCCGATGATCCCACTTCAAGGTGATAACCTCGACACCCTAAGGCGCACGATGGAAGAATCGAACCACCTCCTCCCGACCCCCGAGGAAGTGTGACCCGGGTAGCCATAATCGGGGCAGCTGGCCGAATGGGCCGCGAGCTCTGCCGCGCGGCCATCGAAACGGAAGGAATAGACCTTGCCGGCGGCACGGTCGAACCCGGTGCCCCCGAGCTAGGCTCCGACCTCGGCGAGTTGTGCGGCCTGGGGACGATGGGCGTAGAGGCCACGGAAGATCCACCCGAGTCAGCGGAGGTCCTGATCGAGTTCACGACGCCCGAGGCGACCGTAGAGCACCTCTCCCTCGGCAGACCGCACGTCATCGGGACGACGGGCCTCTCAGGGGACCAGCGCCAGAGGGTCGAAGACGCTGCGCAGAACTTCCCCATCGTTCTCGCCCCGAACATGAGCGTCGGGGTGAACCTGTTGCGCGGGGTCGTGCTTGAGCTATCTGAGAAGCTCGGCGCCGACTACGACATCGAGGTCGTCGAAGCCCACCACAGGAACAAGAAGGACGCACCGTCGGGCACCGCCCTGTTCCTCGCGCGGGCCGCGGCCGAGGGGAGGGGCGAGGATCTGGACGAGGCCGCCGTCTACGGGCGGGAGGGTCTCTCGCCCAGGCGGGAAGGTGAGATCGGCATCCACGCCCTGCGCGGCGGCGCGGTCGTCGGCGAGCACCGCCTCATCTTCTACTCGGGAGGCGAAGAGATCGAGGTCATCCACCGCGCCCTCTCCCGCCGCACCTTCGCCGACGGCGCGCTGCGGGCCGCGCGCTTCGCCGCGGACGCGCAGCCTGGGCTTTACTCCATGGCCGACGTGCTGGCATAAGGCTTCAGGTTAAAGGCATCAGGAAGAACAAGAAGCTGAAATGCTGACTAGCTGAAATGCTAATCAACGGGAGGAACACATGACCGACACTGCTACTGTGCCCTTGATCCCTCGCGAAATCCTCTTCGGCAATCCGGAGCGGATGGGGCCGCGCCTCTCGCCCGACGGAGAACGCCTGGCCTACCTCGCTCCCAGGAGCGGCGTCTTGAACGTCTGGGTCGGCCCCGTCGGGGGCACCCCCGACGACTTCGAACCCGTGACTGACGACCGCAAGCGCGGCATCAGGGTGTTTTTCTGGGCCGAGGACGACCGCCACATCGTCTACCTCCAGGACGAGGGCGGCGACGAGAACTGGAGGGTCCACGCCGTGGATGCGGCGACGAGGGAGGACCGCGACCTGACGCCCTTCGACGACGTTCAGGCCAAGATAGTGGACAAGAGCCGCCACTTCCCCGACACGCTGCTCGTCGCGCTGAACAGGGAGAACAAGGAGCTCCACGACGTCTACCGGCTGACCCTCTCGACCGGCAACCTCGAGCTCGCAGCCAGAAACCCAGGCGGCGTCATCGGCTGGATCGCGGACGCCCACTTCGGGGTGCGGGGCGCGATGGCGGCCACCCCCGACGGCGGCTTCGAGTTGCTCCTCAGGGACGCCGAAGACGCGGACTGGCGCACAATCCTCGGCTGGGGCAAGGAGGACGCGCTCTCCAGCGCCCCCGTAGGCTTTACGGAGAGCGGCGAGAAGATGTACCTCCTTGACTCGCGCGGGGCGAACGCCTCGCGCCTGGTCCTGCTCGACCTCGAAAGCGGCGACACGGAGACGCTGATCGAGGATGCGCGCTACGACGTCGGCCAGGTACTGACGAACCCCGAGACCCACGAGGCGCAGGCCGCCGCCGTCGCTCGTGCCAGGACGGATTGGGTCGTCCTCGACGACCGGATCAGGGAAGACTTCGACGCCATAGAGGGCATAGACCGCGGGGACTTCGCCGTGGCGAGCCGCGACAGGGCCGACGAGAACTGGCTCATCGCCTTCAACTCCGACGACGGCGGCGCATCCTACTACGCCTTCGACCGCAACAGCAGGCGCGGCGAGCACCTCTTCGACGCCCGCCCCGACCTCGCCGAATACGACCTCGCCAGGATGGAGCCCATCTCCTTCACCTCCCGCGACGGCCTGACCATAGAGGGCTACCTCACCCTGCCACCCGGAGAGCCAGATAGGCCCATGCCGATGGTGCTCAACGTTCACGGTGGGCCCTGGGTGCGGGACGGGTGGGGCTACGACCCGGAGGCACAGTGGTTCGCCAATCGAGGTTACGCCTGTTTGCAGGTCAACTACCGGGGCTCGACGGGGTACGGTAAGGGATTCCTCAACGCGGGCAACAAAGAGTGGGGCGCCAGGATGCACGACGACCTCGTCGACGCGGTCGAGTGGGCCGTAGATGAGGGCGTGGCCGACCCCGGTCGGGTCGCCATCTTTGGCGGGTCTTACGGCGGGTACGCCGCGCTCGTCGGGGCCACGTTCACGCCCGACCTCTTCCGGTGCGCGGTGGACATCGTCGGTCCTTCGAGCCTGATCACCCTGATCAACAGCATACCGCCTTACTGGAAACCACTACTCTCCACCTTCCACGAGCGGGTCGGTAACCCCGACACGGAGGAAGATTTCCTCAAGTCTCGCTCGCCACTTTTCTTTGTGGACCGCCTCAGAATACCGATGCTCATAGCCCAGGGCGCCAACGACCCGCGGGTAAAGCAGGCCGAATCGGAGCAATTCGTCGCCGCCATGAAAGACAAGGGCATCGACCACGAATACCTGCTCTTCGAGGACGAAGGCCACGGCTTCGCCCGTCCGGAGAACCGCCTGATCTTCTACGCGGCAGCCGAACGCTTTCTGGCTAAGCACCTCGGCGGTCGGGCCGAAGAATAGAGCGGTTCGCTTCGCGAACCGCGGCTACAGGTTTCAGGCATCAGGTTTCGTACCGAGACCGCGTTCGGGGCACGGGCATACGAGGGTCCCACCTGACTCAGTCTTCCGAGACTGGTCCGGTTTCGTCTTCCCCTGGTGAGATCAGGGTCTCCACCCAGCTCACGTCGACGCCCAGCCTGCTCGCGACCTCCCCGTCGGAGAGGCCGAGCCGCCTCAGGCGTTCGACCTCCTCGGCCGTACAGACCTCGCCGCGCTCCTCCAAACCATTTCACCTGCTTTCGCGGGTTCGGGGCATCATCTCGCGTAGCACCGGATTTCTCCTTGCCTTCCCTGAAGCCTGTAGCCTGAAACCTGAAGCCTGTGAGCGCTTGCGTTCACAAGAGGATGAGCATGATAAACGCGACGTAGGCGATGATGTTTACGAGCCAACTGTTCGCGTTCATCCAGTCACGCACCTTCGGCGTTAGGCGCTTCGCGCGCCTGCTGAACAGCAGGTATGCCAGCAAGGGGAGGGCGGCGACGAAGGCGGCCGAGACCTTCACGGGCCTGGGGGCGGTGATCAAGACCACGTCCGCCATGATCCCAGGCCCCACCATCATAGTGATGGCGAGGGGGAGGAAGTCCAGATTCATGGATTCATGATGCCACGCGAGGAAGCCCCCGCACCTCGGAGGTGCCACGCGGACCGTTCAGACGCTCGAGGGCAACTCCAGGCTCATACCGGGGTAGATCTCATACCCCGAGAGGTCGTTGGCCTCTCGGATGGCCTCGACCTTGGGCCTCGGGTCCTCCCAGAGGGCGGTGTGCTCGATGGCTATCCCCCAGAGCGTATCCCCGGGCGCGACGGTGTAGCTGGCGGACCGCGGCTCAGCCCCGAGCCCGCCGCCCGTGTAAACGGCAGTGGCGAGGACGCCGGCCACTAACAGGGCCCCGAGCCTGCGGCGACGATATTTTGCGCGGTCCACTCTCACTCGGCAAATATACGGGAGGCTCAGGCCACTCCCAACGGTAATTTTGGCGCCAATGCGCGTAGTCCGTCCGGTAGAATCATCCCTATGCGCTTCACGAAGATGCAGGGCTGCGGCAACGACTTTCTCGTCTTCGACCCCGACGAGGTCGAGGGGGTAGACCTGGCGAACCTCGCCAGAAGAGCCTGCGACAGGCACTTCGGCGTCGGGGCGGACGGGATACTCGTTCCCGCTCCCTCTGAAACCGCCGACATAAGGATGGTCTACCTGAACTCGGACGGTTCCTCCTCCGAGATGTGCGGCAACGGCCTGCGTTGCCTCGCGCGCTACGCGAAGGACCGCGGGATGGTCGATGGCGAAGCCATGACCGTCGCCACGGGAGCGGGGATCAAGAAGGTCGTCCTCTTCGAGGACGGCTCCTCGCGGGTGGATATGGGAGCCCCCGGCCTCGACGCCGAGGTCGAGGTAGGTGGTTTTCGCTTCCTGCGCGTCTCGATGGGCAACCCGCACGCCGTGACCTTTCTGGAGACCGAAGCTGCCGTGGAGGCGCTGGACCTCGCCGAGGTCGGAGCGCCCATCGAGAGAGATCCCACGTTCCCAAACAAGACGAACGTAGAGTTCGGGTTCGCGCGAGGCGGACACGGTGTGAGGATGAGGATCTGGGAACGCGGCGCCGGTGAGACCCTCGCCTCCGGGTCTGGCTCGTGCGCCGTCGCGGTCGCCGCGATACAGCAAGCCCACTCCCGGAGCCCGGTCCGCGTACACATGGACGGTGGCGTGGTGGAGATAGAGTGGTCAGGCAAAGGCCAGCCCGTATACATAAGAGGACCAGCCGAATACGTCTGCGAAGGTGAGCTACTGCTCTATCAAGAGTGACCTCCTGTAAACCCTGCGTAGGTAGGGGAGCTAGGCCAGCAGAGAGCGTGCCGTGTCCCTGCCTCCTATCTCTCGGTGCTCTACGCCGCCGTCGAGCACGAAGGGGTGCCACTCTCGCGCTACGCGGTGGACGTGGAGACCGCCACCGGCAGGCTGCGGTCCGTGGGTCGGCCGAGACCGTTCGAGGGCCCCCGCGTGCTCCCCGACCACGGCCCCTCGCGTCGGACGCCATCGGCGACGGCGGTTGGTCGGAGGCGTTGAGGCTCGAGGGGTACGCCCTGAGGAGCCCCTGCCGTCCCGAGGGGTTGCAGCAGACGCTGTTCGCCTACCACCGGGCCTGAGGGTAGCTTTTCGGGATAGGACCAGAGTCCAAAACCAGAGAAGGACCCTAGAGCCTTGATGGCTGCGAGCAGTGCTGCTTCGTCTTTTCCTACTAGCCTCTACTCGGGACGAGCCACGAAGAGGTTTTCGCAGGTCGTTGCCTGTTGAGGGTCGACAGCGTCTTCTTCATCGACGTAGGCCGTGTCGTTGTTACCCGTACCGCAGCTAACTGAATCCACGTGACCGTCGGCAGCGAGGATCGTGTCATTGCCGGAGCCGCCCAACAAATCGTCCTGACCGAACCCGCCGTCTATGCGGTCATTACCGGCTCCGCAAAATACCAGGTCGGCACCACTGCCGCCGTAACAATCGTCGTTGCCTCCCAGACCCCTGATCTCGTCTGCGGCACCGAGCCCGTAGATCCGGTCCAGCTGACTGGTGCCTTTGAGGTCGTCCTGCTTAAAAGTGCCCCTTATGTCTTTGGCCAGCGCCACCCCGCCGAGCAACATCGCTCCTACCAACAACGTCCCACCAAGTAGGACCACCCGTCGTAGCATGAGCAATACCCCCTTTACCAATAGTGGGGCGGTCAAATAAAGGGTTATGGCCGCCCCGGTTAGCTAATGAGGGAACTCTACACCATCATGAATGGACGATGTACCTCTTTTTGAGAGATTATCTGAGCGATACCGAGTCCGTCAGAACTCTCGCGCTTTGTGCTCGCGGATGCACACCAAGGCCAACTCGACGAAGCCGACGCCATCCTCGAAGTGTTCCGCCACGCGGGTGAGAACGGGTCAGCCCACCGCTTCGATCCACGTCGGCTCTTTGAGTCTTGCTACCCATACCTTGCGTCCGAGGGTGGGATCCGCGCCCACGGCTCGTACACCCAGCATACCAGGCTACCTGGTAGCGCCGCACATCACCCATTTGCGTGATATCTCGCCGGAGAATTACCGGATCTCGACGAGACCGTGGCGGGCGGCGAAGAGCAGGGCCTGAATCCGCGAGTGCACCCCGAGCTTGTTCAGGATGTTCATCATGTGGGTGCGTTCAGTGTCCACGCTCATGTGGAGTTTAGCCGCGATCTCCTTGTTGGAGAGGCCTTCGGCGAGCGACCGCAGGACCTCCCTTTCGCGGGGTGTTATCTGCTCGATGCTGACCCGCGCTTCGAGTTCCTCCTCGCGGTTCTGCCCGGCCAGGCGGAGCAATTCGACGAGCTCATCCTGGGAGAACAGGGTCTCACCTTCACCCAGACGCCGCGTGGCGTCGAGTATCACGTCGACATCGGCCGACTTGTGCAGGACGCCGGCCGCGCCGGCCTCTACAGCCCTGGCGTGATTTGCCCTGTCCAGGCTCGCCGTCAGGACGAGCGCCGCGAAGTCCGCATTGGCGTCGCGCAGCTCGGCGATCAGGCCCGTACCCTCGCCGTCTGGCAGGGAGAGGTCTATGACCCCAAGGTCGGCCTCGGAGCCTTCCATCGCCCGGCGGGCTTCGACGAGCGTCCCGGCCTGGGCGACCACCCGGAAGTCGGGCTGCTGGTCGAAGAGGTATGCGAGCGTCTGACGGAACGAGGTGTGGTCCTCAACGAGCAAGATTCGCTGCAACTTTTCCCTTTCGCGGACCTCGAACAATATAGCAGCTTTGTCGGGGCAGACGCCGCCTCTCTCAGGTGTTGGTAAGCTCCCCGCCTGTCAGGGCAGCCAGCCTCACCCGGAGAAACACTCTGGTCCCCGCGCCCTCCCTTCCCTCGACCTCGAGGTTGCCACCGAGCGCGAAGACGCGCTCGCGCATCCCCGTGAGCCCCATCCCGTAAGGTGTCTCTGGCCCGAAACCCCTGCCGTCGTCCTCCACCTCCACCAGTACCTCGCCGTCAGCCATACCGAGGGTTACCACCGCGCTGCCCGGCGCCAGAGTGGCGCCTGACGTTGGCCAGGGCCTCCTGGACTACGCGCACCACCTCGACGCCGGCAGGCCCGGAGATCTCGGTCGGGAACCCTTCGTCCACGATCAACTCGAACTCGCACCCGCCGCCGATCTGGCGGTTCAACTCTACTATGTACTCTACGGCTCGGACCAGCGGCCGCTCACCGACGCTCTCGAGCCGCAGGTCGTAGATGGCGTCGCGCAGGCCCCCGACGGCCCTCTTTAGCGCCTCTAACTGCCGCTCCGTCTCCCCGTCGCGGCCCGCGCCCTCTTCTGGAAACTTCTTCAGGACCTGCATCGACTGCAGGGCGTAGGTGAGGTCCTGCAACACCACGTCGTGCAGCTCGCGGGCTATGCGGCGGCGCTCGGCCTCCCGGATCTGGCGCAGCGCCTCCTCGGCCCGCTTGCGCTCGGTAATGTCCTCTACGGTGCCCTCGTAGCCCGCGATCCCGCCCCTGGCGTCGTAGACGGCGCGCGCGTTGACGGAGACCCACACATGGCTTCCGTCTTTGCGAAGCATCTCCACCTCGAAGCCGCTCACGAAGCCGTCCCGCAGCGCGATCCGGTAGACCTCCTCCCTGCGTTCCGGCTCCACGTAGAGCTGGCCACCGATGTTGGAGATGGTCTCCAACAACTCCTCAGGGGACTCGTAGCCGAGCATGCGGGCCATCGCGGGGTTGGCCGTCAGGAACCGCCCCTCGATCGTCGTCTGGAAGATCCCCTCGACGGCGTTCTCGAAGATGGAGCGGTACTTCTCCTCGGCCTCCCTCCTCTCGGTGATGTCCTCGTGGACGAGCACGACCTCCTGGATCTTGCCGTCGACGTCTCTTACGGGGTAGATGAAGGCCTGTACCCACCGGTGGGCGACGTGGCTCACGTTGGGGATGCTGGCGCCGGGTTCGTACATCACCGGCGGTACGGCGGTCGCCTCCCCAGCGAAGGCCCGCTCGATGTAGGGCATAATGCCTTTCTCGACGAGCTGGGGGTCCCGCAGCACGTTGTACCCCGGTATCTGGTCGAGCCTGACGCCCCAGAGCTCCTCCCACGCCCGGTTGACCCGCAGCGTCCTGCCATCGGGGGAGAAGATCTGGGTGCTAAGGGGGGACTGCTCGACCATCATCCTGAAACGCGTCTCCGAAGCCCCAAGCGCCACCTGTGCCCGCCGCCGCTCGCGGCGCACGCCGGCCTCCCTGAGCTCCCGCTCGATGGCGCTGTTGAGCCTGGCCAGGTTATCCTTCATGAGGTAGTCATGGGCACCGGCCTTCATCGCCGCGACGGCGGCGTCCTCGCCGATCTGGCCACTCACGATGATGAACGGCAGGTCCACGAAGCCCTTGCTCCTGAGCAACCCGAGCGCCGCCGAGGAGCTGAAGGCCGGCATGGAGTGGTCGGAGATGACCAGATCCCAACTCCGCCCGTCGAGCGCGGCCTCCATGTCCGCCGCGGTGTCGACCCGCTCCCAGGTGGTGTCGTATCCACCCCTACGCAACGTCCTTACCAGGAGCAGGGCGTCATCCTCGGAGTCCTCGATAAGCAAGACCCTGAGCTTCACCTCCATAGAAATGACGGGGCCTCATCCGCTCGCTTTAGCGGACGGAGTAGGCCTCACGCACCCCCTTCCGTGATAGGCTACGTAGCGCACTCACCGAAGCCAGGGCCTCTTGAAAACAGGACGTTCGCCGGGTTCGAGCGGAATGTCTGCCGCCCGGCTCCACTGAGGACGAGACCGGCCTGGTGGGGCCAGGACGGGGCCTTCGGCAGCAAACGTGGTGATAAACAAGAGCGTTTGCCAAGAAGCTGACTTCTTTAGATGCCAGAGTCGTCACTCAGATACCACCCCTCCCGGGTTACGCGTCGGCCAGGGCCATCTGCCCCACGCGTCCTGCCGATCCAAATGCTTCCGCGCCTTCACGCAGCTTTGGGTGATTCCCATTACATCAAGGGCCTATTCTAGTGTTACCCATCCGTCAAAGCAACACAACTTCATGGGCGGATCGGGCGAAAATCACTCATTTGGGGGATACACTATACTCCAGGGCGAGACTATCATGGCGACGTCCGTATTTTGTATACAAGTACTGAGACCGGAACGGAAGGAGAGAGGATGCAACAAGGACCCAACCTCGAAGGCGAACAAGAACGGGGCTCCGAAGGGCAGGCTGGGGCCTCGACGGGGACGATGAGCGCCCAGGAGGAGCGAACGTGGTCCATAGTCGCCCACCTGAGCGTGCTCCTTGCGTTCGTAAGCCTCATGCCTTTCGGGGCCCTTCTGGTCTGGCTGCTCTTCAAGGACCGTTCCCCGAAGGTGCGCTTCCACGCCCTGCAGGCGCTCTGGTACCAGATAGCCTGGATCGCCATCTTCGTCGTCTACGGACTGGTCACGGTATTGCTCTCCATGGTGACGTTCGGCATCGCTACCATCCCTTTGGTCTTGCTCGGGCTCGTGCTCGTCGTCGTGCCCGTGGTACACGGTTGCTACGCGGCCTACCAGGTCAGCCAGGGGGTCGCGTACCGCTACCCATACATAGCGGACAAGCTAGATGGCCCCAGCCGCGTGGTCTGAGAGTTACGAGAGCCTGAAGGCATCGGGACATGCCGCACCGGCACGCCAACGCGTCGATGAAGGCCAGGGCATGCCCGGCCCGGCCCAACGATGGGAGCGAAGAAGGATGAAGGACAGGGTCATCCTCCTTGTCGAGGACAACCCCGACGACGAGTTGCTCGCCCTGCGGGCGCTCAAGAAGAACGACGTCCGCAACGAGGTCGTCGTAGCCCACGACGGGGTCGAGGCGCTCGATTACCTGTTCGCCAGCGGCCCTTATTCGGAGAGGGACGCGTCCGCCATGCCGCAGCTCATACTTCTGGATCTCAAACTGCCCAAAGTGGACGGGCTCGAGGTCCTAAGACGCCTGCGCGCCGACGAGCGTACGCGTCTGTTGCCCGTGGTCATCCTGACCTCATCGAGAGAGCGAAAAGACGTGCTGGACGGCTACGGCCTCGGCGCCAACGGCTACGTCCGCAAGCCGGTCGACTTCGAACAGTTCGTAAGGGCCGTCGAGCAACTCAAGCACTACTGGCTGGTTCTCAACGAAGCCCCGCCAATGGGCGTGTAGGGCGGTTCGCTCCGCGAAAGAGGCAACAGGCATCAGGTGATGGGAATGAGGGATGGCGGGCCGCGAGGGTCCGGATACAGAGTGAAGTCCTGTAGCCTGATGCCTCCTTCCTCACCGGAGTCGGTCCTCGGCCATCTCCGCTTCGAGTTCGTCGACGAACTGTCTGGCGGTGCGTCCGGAACGTCCGGCGTGCCAGCGGTCCCAGAGTAGGGCGCGTTGGTTCAGGTCTTCCTGGGGGATTTGTAGGCCGCGGTCTCGGGCCAGGCCGGCTACTATTTGAAGGTAGCGTGCCTGGTCGGGGGAGGGGAAGGTGAGGCGCAGGCCGAAGCGGGCCGCCAGGGAGAGCTTCTCCTGCATGGTGTCCTGGGCGTGAACGTCGTCGGCCTCGCGGTCGGAGAAGCTCTCCCTGATGAGGTTCCTCCTGTTTGAGGTGGCGTAGACTCTGACGTTCTCGGGTGGCTCCTCGATGCTGCCTTCGAGCAGCGCCTTGAGGGCCTTGTACTCGACCTCGTGCTCCTCGAAGGAGAGGTCGTCGACGAAGAGGACGAAACGCGGTCCGCGTCCGCGCAGGAGCTCGAGCACGCGCGTCAACTCTGCGAGGTCTTCCTTGTCTACCTCTACCAGCCGCAGTCCCTCGCCCGCGTACTCGTTGAGGATGGCCTTGACGGTGGAGGACTTGCCCGTCCCCGGCAGGCCGTAGAGGAGGGCGTGGTGGGCCGGAAGCCCGGCGAGGAAACGCTCCGTGTTCCGGATCAAAGGTTCCCGCTCCCGCTCGTAGGCGACCAGTTCGGCGAGCCTCACGGGGTCGGGGCTGGCGACAACCCGAAGCCGCCCCTCCCTCCAGTGGAAAGCCCTGTGGCGGCCGAAGGGTCCCACGCCTTGCCTGGCGTAGTAATCCGCAAGAAGCTCCAGGCACGCTCCCCAATCTCCAGCGGCCGAGAGCTTGCGAGCGACCGCGTGGCGGGGAGACTCTTCGGTTGGCGCCGGGTCGGTCCATGGAACCCAGATGCCCGCCAGGGCGGGCACGGCGGACTCTACCCTGTCGAGCAAAGCCGCCGCATCCAACGCGAACAGCTCCCGAAGCGTGAGAAGGTCCCGCCGCGCCTGCTCAGGCACGGAGGCACTCATCTGCCCCCGCTCGGCGCGCAGGCTGAACGAATTCTCACCGTCCAGCACCCTGCCCACGAGATGCGACTGCCAGGCATCGGGGAGCAGGCGCTCTTCTTCGAGGGCAAGCCCCTCCCACAACCGCCCGAAGGCTTCCGCGACGGCGCCAGGGTCAGGGCACCCATCCTCCAGCAATTCCAGAAGTTCCAGGAAGTCCCGCGTCATGGAAGAGTCCAGGACACCACGCATCGCACCGAGCCCACGCGCCCTGACAG
The DNA here is from genome assembly GCA_963840835.1 of uncultured Rubrobacteraceae bacterium. Lineage (GTDB taxonomy): Bacteria > Actinomycetota > Rubrobacteria > Rubrobacterales > Rubrobacteraceae > Rubrobacter_D. The sequence goes on from CAWJAM010000006.1 coordinate 653,240, forward strand.
TCAGTGCCACCGTGTCGACATGCTTCATAAGAAAGCATGTTAGCAGTTCAGCACAAGCTGGCTACGCCAGCTTGTCAGCACGGCGCCCGCAAGGGCGCAGCGCTGTCACGTATAGATATCTCGACGCCTGAACGCTAGTGCGGCAAGGAGTACGAGCGCGAGCGCGATCAGGGTTATGCCGCCGAAGTGGGTCCAGTCGATGCCGTTCTCGACGGCCGAGCCGTAGTAGTAGAAGACGGAGGCGGGCCGCCAGTCTTCGAGGTCTTCCGAAGCCCGGCCTATGGTGTCGATCAGGTACATGCCGAAGAGCAGAAAAGCTGGTACGGAGATGGCGAGAGCCCTGCGATGGAACAGCGCCGAGCACAGTAACGCCAGGGCGCCGAACGCGGCGGTTATCGGCCACAGGTTGAGTACCCCGTTCGTAATCTGTTGAAGGGAGAGGTCGACGTCCACTAGCACGGCCGTACCCCAAGTCAGCAGGCCGACGACGGCGCAGATCCCGAGTAGCGAGAGGACGGTTGCGAGGAAGTTGCCAGCGACGAGTTGCCAGCGCGGCAGGGGGTTGCCGAGCAGGACGTCTATGGTGCCGCGCTCTTCTGCCCCTGCCAGGGCGCCGGCGAGCGCGAGTATCGGGAAGAACGACAGCGCCAGCGGCGCGAGCCCGAAGAACTGCGAGTGGAGGTAGTTGGCGGGATCTCCGAGGTCACTCACGCCGAAAGCCTCGAGCATACCCTTCGGGTAGGCTTCCATGAGTTGGTTTAGCTGAGCGGCGCTACCCTCGATGGCCGTGAACGAGGCGACCATCGCCGCGCTGTAGAACCCGAGCGCGGCCCCCCAGATGATCACGCTTCTGAGCTGCATCCTGAGCGTGTGCGAGACGAGCGCGAAGAGCGTCCCCCGCGGCGCACTTCTCTTTGCACCACTTCCCTGCTCCAGAACCTCGCTCACCGCCCTTCTCCGTTCTCCCGCTCGTAGTAGGTGAGGAAGATCTCTTCGAGGCTGGGCCGTTCGTACTCCATGTTCACGAGATTGTGTCGGGCCGCGAGCTTGACCATCTCGTCGAGGTCGTCGTAGAGGGTGAAAGTGATCCTCCTACCCTCACCCTTGAGATCCCTGATGCCGGAGAGGTCCTCGAAAGGCCTGGGGTCTACATCTTCAGCGAAGGTGAGAGCGACGTGCCTGAAGGACTTGTCTACAAGCGTCTCCGTCGTCTCGACCGCGGCGAGCCTGCCGCCGCGGATGATCCCCACGCGGTCGCACACCCTCTCGACCTCGGCGAGGTTGTGCGAGGAGAAGAACACGGTGCGACCCTCAGCCTTTACCTCCTCGATGATGTCTAGAAAATCCTCCTGCACAAGCGGGTCGAGCCCGCCTGTAGGCTCGTCGAGCATGAGCAGCGGCGGCCTGTGGAACATGGCCTGAACGAGCCCGATCTTCTGCTTGTTCCCCCGCGAGAGCCTCCGCATTGGACGGTGCAACTCGGCCCCGAGCCTCTCGGAGAGCTCGTGCGCGTACGCAAGGTCATTGACGCCGCGCAACCTCGCGAAGAACTTGAGCAGTCCCTCCCCCGTCATCTTGTCCTCGAGCGCGAACTCCCCCGGCAAATTGCCGACGTTGGCCCTTATCTCTACGCTCTCCTTCCTGATGTCGAGCCCGAAGACCTCGCCACGCCCCCCCGTGGGCCGCAAGAACCCCAGGAGCGTCCTTACCGTCGTGGTCTTGCCGGCCCCGTTGGGCCCGAGGAAGCCGAAGACCTCGCCCTCCTCGACGGCAAGGTCCACGCCCTCGATGCCCCGCGCCTTGCGGCCGTAGGCCTTGGTGAGCTTCTCGGTCTGTATCGCCAGGCTCATCGGTTCCTGCTCTCTTAGGCTACAGGTTACAGGATATAGGCATCAGGCTACAGGCCTCAGGTAACGGGCTTCGGGATGTTTTGAGGAGGACCGAGGCTGGCAGACGATGGCGGGGCCAGATGGAGGCAACGAGGCTTCGAGCGATGGTTCGCGTTTGGCCCTGGCGTTGCGTCACGAAATCTCTTGATTCCTGAAGCCTGATGCCTGAAACCTTCTCGCGAACCGCCCCGTGTAGAGACCATCTTAGGGCCTGGCGAGGTACCGTTCTATCCCTACCTCGAGGGCTTCGGCTATCTGCTGCTGGCGGGCGCCTGTGCCGTTTGCGAGGAGCTGGGCCTCCTTGTCGCTCGTAATGAAGACGGTCTCGGCTATGGTCGCGGGCATGTCGCTCTTGAGGAGGACGCCGGAGGCGAAGGAGTATGGGGTCCTGGTGGCTATCTTGCCAGCACCGTCTGCCGCGGGCAGGGTGGAGAGCGAGGTGAAGATGGTGTTGGCCAGTTCCTTGTCCTTACGCCACTTGCCGAAGAGGGTGGTCGTGTAGTCGGCGGATGGATTCGAGGCGCCGTTCATGTGGATGGAGACGAGGACCTCGGCCCCTGTCGTGTTGGCGTAGGTGTAGCGGTCGTTGTTGGAGAGGGTCTCGGAGTTTGATGTGCGCGTCATGCAGACCCTGTAGCCTTTCTTCTCGAGGAGGGCTTCCAGCCTGTTTGCGACGTTAAGGGTCTGTTCCTTCTCGGTAATGGTCTGTTCGTTCGCGGTGGTGGGGTTGTATTCGGTGTTTACGGCGCCGGAATCCGTTCCCCCGTGGCCGGCGTCGAGGACCACCTGCCCTTTGCAGTCGGGCTCCTGCGCCCCCGCGCCGGTCGTGGAGGCGGTAAAGAGCAGGAACGCAACCAGTATTGCTGCCAACACCGTCGTCCACACCTTGAAGAGACCCGCGTATGCCATTTCCCATCCTTTCCGGGCGGGCTCCGCCCGCGTTACGTAGCGGCCGGTATCATAACCTGCCGCGAGGGACTGCGCATCTACCCGCCGAAGAGGCGGGCCCAGAAGCCGCGGTTCTTCAGGGCGTTCAGTTCGGCTTCGAGGCGGACCCGGTCTTCGGAGAGGGCGGATTTCTCCTGCGTGAGGGACATCTGTTCCTCGAGGAGTCGTTCGCGCTCGGACTCGAGTTTCGTCTTGTCCTCTTCCAGGGTGGAGATCGTCTTCTCTTGCAGTTCGCGCTGGAACTCGACCAGATTGAGGCGTTCTATCTCGGACCAGAGACGGTCTATCTCCATCCTGGCCGCGTCGCGCTCCTGGCGGACCTCCTCTATCTGACGGGTGCGCTCCTCGAGCCTGGTCTTGTAGTCCTGGCCCTGTTGCAGGAGGCGCTCGTAGCGCTCGAAAGGGACGGCGGGGAGTCTCGAGTTGCCCGAGGACTCGTCCCCCATAACCTCACCCTCGAAGATCTCCTCCGCCGAGGCCGCTCCGAGCTCGCGGGCGAGCCCGAGGACGTCTTGCAGGCTGAAGGCGTACCCGCCGTTCTCAGTGCGCTCGGGGCGAAGCCTTCCCTCTTCGGCGTAGCGCCTGACCGTCTCCGGATCGACATCCAGAACGGCCGCCGCCCCCTCAAGACCGATGATCTCCCCGCCCTTGTCCATGAGCGCATTCTACTTGAGATTTAGGCAACAGGCATCTCTTTAGGCTACAGGTATCAGGCATCAGGCTACAGGTTAGGCTCGCGTGGGCGGCACGAACGTCGCGCCACTGACGCCGACCGACGGGCGATAGGGATGCCCTGAGCAACCCCTACCTGAAACCTGTTGCCTGATGCCTATTTCAGGCGCGAACGACCTCGCCGCCCTCGACCTTCACGGGGATCTCCGGTAGCGGGCTCTGGGCCGGACCTGCAACCACCTCCGCGCCTTTGGCCGGGTCGAAGACCGAGCCGTGGCAGGGGCAGGCGAGCTGGCCGTTCTTGTAGGCAACCTCGCAGCCCTGGTGCGTGCAGATAGCCGAGTACGCCACGAAGTCGCCGTTCTGCAGGTGGACCAGGACCGCCGGATCTCCGGCGTCCTCGAAGGTGACGGCGCTCCCCGGCGCGACCTCGGACTCGCCGGCGATCGCCGCCCCGCCCGCTTTGGCCTCGCCACCCGACGAAGGGGACGATGCCTGCGAGCCGCCACCGGAGTCGCCGCCGGAGTCGCCGCCAGACTCTCCACCGCCTGACCCTCCGCCGGAGCTACCCGCGCCTCCCCCGCAGGCGGCCAGCGAGGCGCCGGCAGCGCCCACTCCAAGCGCGGTGCCGAGCCGGATGAACTTCTCGCGCGAAATCTTCTCCAAGACATCCTCCTTTTTCAGCATTTCAGCATTTCAGGTATAGATTCTGTTGTAAGGTGAATGCCTCCGCAAGGTCGTTTTTGGGGTCCACTTGATATACGCAGCGTCTCCGGCATCGGATGTAGTGAGCACGCTTCGGCTTCTGTTTCTTGCTGCTTGCTGAAGTGCTGAAACCTTAAACTCTCTCCGGTGCGTATGTAGGATAGGATGGCGCGGCAGTCTACGATAGCCTCGTGCGTAAAGCTCGAGCCTTCGGCACGACGAGCCATCGGCCTCTCAGCGAACAAGGAGCTGGCTGAAATGCTGACTAGCTGAAATGCTGAAATGCTGGAAAGGAGTGTTTTCTTGAACGGTATGGTGTGGGTGCGAGTTCTGGTCGGGGCCGTCTGGCTGAATGGCGGGGTGGAGAAGTTGCTGAACCCGAGCTTTCCGGGGCAGTTCGCCACGAGTCTGGAGGCCGGGGGGTTCGTCTCGCTGGCGCCTCCTTTCTTTCAGGACTTTATGAGGGGTTACGTGGTGCCGAACGCCGAACTCTTCGCCCAGCTCATGCGCGCCGGAGAGTTGACGCTTGGTATAGCCCTCATCGTCGGTTTGCTCACCAACCTCGCCGCCTTAGGCAGCGTTGCTCTTAGCGTGGTGATCCTGCTGTCTCAGGGAGGTGTTGGGCTTGGGACGGGTCTCGGGGCACCAGAGTTGCTCACGATAAACGTGCTCGTGGCCCTGATCTCGGTGGGAATCCTGATCAGCCCGGCCGCGAAAAAGCTCTCTATAGACTCTCGCCTGGCTCAGCGTAGGCCCGCGCTCTCGCCCCTTCTGACCAATCGTCGCCAGAGTTGACAGCATTTCAGCTTTTTGTTCTTGCTGACTAGCTGAAATGCTATATGGCGTGATCCCGCAACTTTTCGTAGGGGGGCAGGCACTGCTCGAGCAAGGGCTCTAACTGTTTCGGGAACGGCTTCGTTTGGGGTCGGTAGGGGGCGAAGGCGGTCGAGGCGTGGACGTTGTGGTACCAGTGTTTCGCCCACACGCCGTCCTCCGGCTTCGGACCTGCGGGCCAGGAGAGCATCGCGTCCTCGAAGGGTAAGTCCAGGCGGAGGCAGGCCCTGCGCAGCACGCCGGGCGGGTCGAGGAGTAGCTCGCGGGCGTCGATGACTATGGGGTCCTCGCAGCGAGAGAGGATCGAGTCCAGGATCACCTCCTGCTCCCGCAGGCCCGTGTCACGCAGGGTGGGAGAGGGGAGCTGTCTGGCCAGCGAGGGGAGCATCTCGGTGGGGTCCCGGATCAGGAGCACGTTGGTAATGCTGCCGAGGAAACCGGGGTCGAGGCCGGGGAGGTGATGCGCCATGTTCTTGAAGAAGTGGACTGGACGCTCGCACGGGCCGAGGATGACCTCCCGCACCACCCGCTCGCCGTCTCCTTCCATGGCCTCCATGATCTCTCTAGCACCAGGATGGTCCGCGCCGGTGGTTCTCAGATAGTGTCCGTAGAGAGGCTCGTCCGCAACCACGGTATCCGTCCGCTGCCTGAAGGAGTACATGAGCGCCGTCGAGACGTTGCGCGGCCCGGACCACACGGAGAGCCTGAGGCATTCTGGCACCTCTACCCTCCCGTCGCACCGGCGACCGCCTCTGTGTACAACTCCGTCAGGTGGGCGGTCAGTTCGCCGCGTTCGCCGGTGCCGATCCTGCGCCCGTCCACCTCCACGACCGGTGTTATTCCGCCGAAGGTGCCTGTAACGAACGCCTCGTCGGCGCCGTACACGTCGGTGAGGGAGAAGGGCCGCTCGAAGACGGGGATGTCCTCGGCCCGGCAGAGGGCCAGGATCATGCGCCGGGTGATGCCGTTCAGGGAGTAGTGGCCGGTGGAGGTCCACACCTTCCCGCGCCGCACGATAAAGAAGTTGGTGGCGTTGCAGGTCGCCACCGCGCCGGTAGGGTCGAGCATCAACGCCTCGTCGGCGCCGGCTTTGAGGGCCTGTATGAGGGCAACCACCTCGTGCAGCTTGCTGTGGCAGTTGAGCCTCTGATCCAGAGTATCCGGCGGCGGCCGGCGCACCGTCGAAGTGAAGAGCCTGACCCCCCGCTCTTTGACGCCGGGATCGGCGACCTTGTGTTCGGCGATGATGACGACGTTCGGGCCGCCGAGCGCGAGGCGCGGGTCCTGCGATGGGGTCTTCTTGTCCCCGCGGGTGACCATCAGCCGAACGTGGACGCCTGAGGAGCCCTCCATCCCGTTGCGGCGGACGGTCTCGCGGAGGGCCGTGGTGATCTCCTCGCGCGTCATCCCGACGTCGAGGTCTATCGCCTTTGCACCCTCGAAGAGGCGGTCGAGGTGCAGGTCCAGGAAGGCGAACTCGCCGTCGTGCAGCCGGATGCCCTCCCACACCCCGTCCCCGACCAGGAAACCGGAGTCAAAGACGGAGATCTTCGCCTCGTCCCTCCGGTAGAACTCGCCGTTGATATAGACGAGCACGTCCGCGTTGCGCTCGTCCGGCAACGTCTCATGCGTCCCCCTGGCCAATCGTCCCCCCTTCGCGCCACTCCTCGCGCATTACGCCCATGATGACGTTGTCCACGTAGCGGCCGGCGAGCCAGACGTGCCCGCGCATCCTGCCTTCCTCGACGAAGCCGCACGCCTTGTAGGCCCGGATCGCCCGCTCGTTCGCCGCGTGAACCTCAAGCCACACACGCCTTAGGTTCCTGATCCGAAAGGCGTAGTCGAGAAGCAGCCCCACGGCCTCGCGTCCGTAGCCGCGCCCCCAGTAGTCCCTCTCGCCGATGGTGATGCCGAGTTCGCAGTGACGGGCGGCCGTATCGATGTGGAAGAGGCCGCAATGCCCAATGCAAGCCCCGTCGGCTTCTATGACAAACTCGGTTTTGTCGCGAGTACCCTCGCGCTCCTCACGTTCGAACCTCGCCCGCAGCCGTTCGAAGGGAGTCGGCTGCGGCGGATCGCCGCCACCGGCGAGCTCCACCGCGAGATCGTTCCAGAACCGCCAGAGGGTCCCCTGATCCTCCCGCTCCACGGCCCGCAACGTCACCTTCTCTCCCGTAAGCATCAACCCTCCGTAGCGACGTAAAGACCTCCAGTCCGCGAGGCACCGTCACGCCCAAGCAGCCCTGAAAGCTGATGGCTGACCGCTACAAAAACGCCGGAACCAGCTCGCCCTTGACGAGATCCGCGTCGTGCTCGCGCTCGCGCACGATAGCCCAGCTATCTCCCTTGACCATGACCTCTGCGGGACGCGGGCGGGAGTTGTAGTTTGAGGCCATCGAGAAACCGTAGGCGCCGGTGTCCTTGATGGCTAGCACGTCGCCCTCGGAGGCGTCTGGTAGCTCGCGGTCGCGGGCGAGGTAGTCGCCCGACTCGCACACGGGCCCGACGAGGTCGGCGTTCGCGACGGAGCCGTCCTCGTTCACCGGGAGGACCTCGTGGTGGGCGTCGTAGAGGCTCGGGCGCAGGAGGTCGTTCATGCCGGCGTCGGCGACGATGAAGTTCTTCTCGCCGCTCTTCTTGCGGTAGACGACCCGGGTCAGGAGGACCCCTGCACCACCGGCGACGTAGCGGCCCATCTCGCACAGGATCTTCGTCCCCGTCGCTTCCAACGTGGGCCTGATGGCGTCTACTAGCTCCTTAGGGGTCGGGGTCTCCTCGTCCTTGTAGGGGATGCCGAGGCCGCCGCCGATGTTGAAGTAGCGGATGTCGAAGCCGCGCGTCTTGAGCTCGTCGACGAGACCAGCGGAGCGTTCGACGGACTCCGTGTACGGGGCGAGCTTGGTGATCTGGGACCCAATGTGCTGGTGGACGCCGATGAGGTCCACGCACCGGTATCCCTCTATCCTCTCGGCGAGCGCCAGCGCTTCGTCCGCGGGGATGCCGAACTTGTCGCGGCCCCTCCCCGTGGTTACATGCTCGTGGGTCTCGGCGTCGACGTCGGGGTTGACGCGCAGGGCCACGCGGGCCCGCTTGCCGAAGCGGGCGCAGATGCGGTCGAGGTGGTCCATCTCCGAGGCGGACTCGACGTTGAAGAGCAGGATGCGCTCCCCAAGACCCGACATCAGCTCTTTCTCGGTCTTGCCGACCCCGGCGAAGACGACCTTCTTCGGGTCGAACCCGGCCCGCATCGTCCTGTAGAGCTCACCGCCCGACACTATGTCCGCCCCAGCCCCCATGGAAGCGAGCGCCCGCAAGACGGCGAGGTTCCCGTTGGCCTTGACCGCGTAGCAGACCAGGTGGTCGAGGCCCGAGAACGCCTCATCGAGCTCCGTGTACGCCCTCTGGAGGGCGGCATGACTGTAGACGTAGGCGGGCGTCCCAGCCCCCGCGGCTATCTCGGAGAGCGGCACATCCTCGCAGTGGAGTCCGCCCCCCTCGTAGTGAAAGTCGTCCAAAACGTACCTCCTCGCGTAGCCGGAGCGTGCTATATTTTCGGCTCTGCTAAAGGAGCCGTAGGGAGAATATACTCCGTGCCGAACCTTCGCGCGACACCCCAGAGTAGGGAGCCGGACTCCACGCCTCCCCTGCTCCTCAACCCGATACTCGCCCAGCAGGGCGCCTACCCGCTCCTCCGCCTCGACGAACGCCGCAAGGAGCTCGAAGCGAGGGGCGAAGAGATCTTCGATTTCGGCACGGGAGATCCCCGCGAACCGACGGACGAGAGGATCCGGCACTCCTTGGTAGAAGGCGTCCCGAAGGGCAGCAGGTACCCGAGCACGGCCGGTAAGGCCGAACTGAGAAGGGCTTTCTGCGGCTGGATGGAGCGCCGCCACGGGGTCACGCTCGACCCCGAAAGCGAGGTCCTTCCGGCCACGGGCTCGAAGGAGGCCATCTTCCACGCCCCCCTGGCCTTCATCCACCACTCCCACGAACGGCGCGGCGTCGCCTACGGGACACCCGGCTACCCCGTCTACGAACGGGGGACCCTGTTCGCCGGCGGCGAAACTCTGCCCGTGAAATTGGAGAGCGAGAACGGCTTCTTGTTGCACACGGACGCGGTAGACCCCGAACGTACGCGGATATTGTGGATCAACTACCCCCACAACCCCACGGGCGCAACAGCAACGTACGAATACCTGGAGGGCGTGGTCGAGTTCTGCCGCGAGCACGACCTACTCCTCTTCTCCGACGAGTGCTACAACGACATCTACTCCGGCGAGCCCCAGCCCTCCATCCTGGAGGTAACCAGGGAGCGGACCCTCGCCTTCTGCTCCCTGTCCAAGCGCAGTGGCATGACGGGCTACCGCACCGCGATGATGGCCGGAGACCAGGAGTTGATCTCCGCGCTGAAAAAGCTCCGTCCCTCCATCGGCGTCGCCTCCCAGTCCTTCGTCCAGGACGCCGCGATAGCAGCCTGGTCCGACGACGCCCACGTCGAGAAGAGGCGTCGCGTCTTCGGCGAGAAGCGGGCGCTGTTTACCGGGTTCTTCGAGCGCGTTGGCCTCGCATACCTGCCCACCGACGCCAGCTTCTACCTGTGGGTCGCTGTGCCCGATGGGAACGCCGAAGCCTACGCCCTGCGCCTGATGGAAGAGGGCATCGTCGTAGCGCCAGGCAGCTCATTCGGGCCCGGCGGCGAGGGCTACGTGCGGGTCGCCCTCGTGCCAGACGTCGAACAGTGCCTGAGGGCGATAGACCGGTGGCAGGCCGCGCTCGGCTAGAGCGATTTGCAGAGGTCAAGACCTCTGCAAATCGCGCATTTCAGCACTTCAGCATTTCAGCACTTCAGCATTTCAGCACTTCAGCATTTCAGCACTTCAGCATTTCAGCACTTCATCATTTCAGCATTCACAATTCAGCACTGAGCACAAGAGCTGAAATGCTGACAAGCGACCGTAGGGAGCGTGCTAACATGTTGCGCGTCTTTGCTCCGACGGTGTCCACGAGGAGGCCTCGAAGTTGCTCATCCGCATAGAGAGGGCGGTAAGGCGTAGCCCTGTGCTCAGGAACCTCTATTTCCGCGGGACGGGCTTGCGCCACAGGATGCGTCTTCGGGTCGCCGGGTGGCGGGGTGGTTCTGGAGGGGCGGGCAGGCGGGGGCGTGAACCCGGAGAACGTGGTCTGGATCTTCTGCACCGCGAGAAGCGGTAGCACGTGGCTCAGGAGCATGTTGGACGATCTCGTCGATGGCGAGGTCTGGGAGGAGCCGAAGGTTGGGCGGCTCTTCGGTGAGTTCTACTCCAGGGCGAAACAGACCCAGCTTGGCCGCGTAAACTACGTGCTGGGGAACCCCACGCGCGAGGCATGGAAGGGAGCCTTGAGGGACTTCGTGCTGCGGACGGCGTGGGCCTCGCATCCCTCCGTCACCCCCGAGCGGTTCCTGATCGTGAAGGAGCCGGGCGGTGCCGTCGGGGCGCCCCTGTTGATGGACGCGCTGCCGGAGAGCCGGATGGTGCTCCTGGTCAGGGACCCGAGGGACTTCGCCGCGTCCGTCCTCGACGCCACCAGAAAGGACGGGTGGATACAGGAGGGAATGGACGAGTGGGCGAAGAGGGACCTCGCCTCCGAGAGGGCCGTGCTGAGATACCTCAAAGCACTGTCCAGGCAGTACGTCAGGCAGATGGACAACGGCAAAAAAGCCTTCGACGCCCACGAGGGACGCAAGGTCCTGCTCGAGTACGACGACCTCAGGACTGACACGCTGGGCGCGATGCAGCGCCTGTGTGCGGAACTCGAGATCCCCGTCGACGAGCAAACGCTCGCCAGGGTGGTCAACAAACATTCCTGGGAGAACATCCCGGAGAGCGAGAAGGGCGCCGGCAAATTCCACCGCAAGGCGACCTCAGGAGGTTGGCGGGAGGACCTCACCCCTGATCAAGCGAAGATCGTAGAAGAGGTCACCGCGCCGCTCATCGAAAAGTTCTCTTTCTTGGAGAGTAGGGAGGGAAGGCACCCTCGGCGAGGGTAAGAGGAGGAATTTATGGTGGATGACAGGAAGGAGAGTCTCTACCCGTTCGTTCGTTTCTCGCGTGAGGACTGGGCCGGGTTGGAGGACGCCTCGTTCTCGCTGTCCGAGGACGACTTGCGGGGCATTGGGGCTCATCTGTCTCCGGAGGAGGCAAAGCTGATCTACCTCCCCCTCTCGCGGCTCTTGTACCTGCACGTCAGCGCCACGCAGGGTCTGTACCGGGCGGCACGGGCGTTCCTTACGGGGGAAGAGAAGGAGGTGCCCTACGTCGTCGGCATCGCTGGCAGCGTCGCCGCGGGTAAGAGCACGACGGCGGAGGTTCTGCGGGCCTTGATCTCCCTCTGGCCTGACCATCCCGAAGTCGCGCTGGTGAGCACCGACGGCTTCATCTACCCCAACCGCGTGCTGCAGGCGCGGGGCTTGATGGACCGCAAGGGTTTCCCCGAGGGCTACGACCTGCCCCTCCTCCTGCAATTTCTAGCCGACATCAAATCCGGCCGCGAAGGCGTGAGCGCCCCGATCCACTCGCACCTAACCTACGACATCCTCCCCGACGAAACCCAGACCGTAGGCCGGCCCGACATCCTCATCGTGGAGGGCCTCAACATGCTGGAGGCCGGGCTACCCGAGCCCTCAGGGGGACACATGGTCTTCGTCTCCGACTACGTGGACTTCTCGATCTACGTGGACGCGCAGGAGAGCCACATCAAAAAATGGTACCTGGACCGCTTCCTGCGACTGCGGGAAGAGGCGCTCGAGGACAGCACCGCCTACTTCCACCGCTTCTCCGACCTCTCCGTAGAGGAGGCCACAGAGATGGCCATACGCGTCTGGGACGAGATCGACCACCCCAACCTCAAACAGAACATCGAGCCGACCAAAGACAGGGCCCGGCTGATCCTAGAGAAGGGAGAAGATCACTCAGTCCAGAGCATCCGACTGCGAAAGATCTGACAGCACGCTGCCTACGGCAGCTTGTCAGCACGCTTCGCTTGTCGGCACGCTCGGGCTAGCGCCCTCGCTTGTCAGCCCGGCGCCTCCCTCCGGTCGTCGCCTTGTCAGGAAGTCGTCTCAGGGCCTCGCTACGAGCGTCAGCCCTACCGCCGTGGTCGGCGGTTCGTCTCACGCCGCAGAGCGAGGCCCGAACCAAAAAAGCTGAAAGCGAGCCCGGAGGGCGAAGCGTTGCCGACAAGCGAGGGCCGTAAGGCCCGACGCGTGCTGACAAGGCGCTGCAAGCGCCGTGCTGACAAGCGGAGGCCGCAGGCCGAAGCGTGCTAGAGCGCTAGCGCTACGACTCCGGCGACCATGGCTGCGGCGGCGATGAGGCGGCGTTTGGAGTCTCCTTCGGAGAGCAGGCGCGCTCCCATGGCTGCCCCGATGAGGATGGAGATCTCGCGCGCAGGGGCGACGTAGCTTACGGGGGTGAAGACAAGCGCCGTGAGGACGAGTATGTAGGAGAGCGGGCTGAGGACGGCCACCCCGAGAACTTCGGGCTTGTGGGCGCGCCAGAGGGCGCGGACTTCTTTTCTTCGGCCCATCGCGAGCGGAGTCAGCAACGTCGTGGTGACGAGAATGGTGGCCCAGCTCTGCAGGAGCGGTGGGATGAGGAGAGCGCTGACGGCCTGCTTGTCCCAGATGGTGTACGCCGCGATGAAGACGCCGGTCAGAAGTCCGTAGAGGACGCCGGCCCCGAGGCCAGAACCGATGCTCACTCCTTCGCTCGTCAGCACGAAGACGCCGGCCGTGATCAGGGCTATGCCGAAGAGGGCGAGCGGCGACGGCCTCTCACCGAAGAGCACGATGGCCGCGGCCGTTGCGAGCAAGGGCCCCGTGCCGCGCGCCAGGGGATAGACGAGCGAGAGGTCCCCGACCGCGTACCCCCTCTGCAACAACACGAAGTACCCGAGGTGCAAGACGCCGCTCCCGAACATGAACAGATACTGTGCCGGTCCGAGATGGGGCGCGCTCACGAGTACGACGATGACCGCGAGCGGGGCGTAGATGAGGAGCGAGCACAGACCGAAGAGCCAGACGAAGGCCGCTCCCCCGTCACCGACCCGCTTGGCGAGCAAATTCCAGGTCGCGTGGAAAACCGCCGCCAACAGCACGAGCGCCAGCGCGAAGAGGGTCATGTCGTATCCGGGTGGGGGGCACGATACGTCCGTTGGTTGGGAGTAGGGAGTGGGGAGTAGGGAGTAGGGAAGTGGTGAGACGGAGCTGGTATCAAGGGGTGGCTCCCTCCTCCGGAGCCGAGGTGTCGGAGACGAAGATCATTCGGTCCCCGCGGTGGAGGTCCCTGGCGAACTCGATCGCGCACCCCTCCGCGTCCCAGGCGGTGCGCGTGACCCTGAGCGCCGGCACGTCGGGACTGATACCCAGCAGCACCGCAGCCCCAGAGTCGAGCGGGGTGGGCTCGAGTTCCTGGCGAGTGCGCGCCACAGAGAGGCCGTAACGCTCGCGCACGAGGGCGTACAGGCTCCCGCTGAGATCCTCCGCAAGTAGCCCCGGCAACAGGCGTTCGGGCAGGTAGTTCTCCTCGAGGACGAGCGGCTCGCCGTCGCCGGTGCGCACCCTGACGATCACGTACACTGCGTCCTCCTCAGAAAGCCCCAACCGCGAAGCCATTTCTGCATCGCCCAGCTCTTCGGCTCTGACCGTGCGCACCTCGATTACCTCAGCCCCAGGGACGACGCCGCGTCCCCCGAGCTGGTCGGAGAGGCCGGCGACGGTCTCTAAGGACTGTTCGATCTTGGGCCGCGCCACGAACACCCCCGACCTCTCCCTCCGCTCGACGAGCCCCCGCCTCGCCAAAAGACCCACCGCCGCCCTGGCCGTCATCCGGGAGATGCCCCGCCCGGCCGCGAGCTCGCGCTCCGAAGGCACCCTCGCCCCTGGTGCCAACTCACCAGACCTGATGCGAGCCGCTAGTTCGTCGCCGACCCGCCTGTATGCCGGCACCCCCCCAGCGGCTCCACCGATCACAACTCCTCCGCACCCGTCCCAAATAGTACGAAAACCACCCAGGCAAACAGGAAAATTCCGACGATAACCTCAGTCATGCTCACCTCTCTGGTCTTCACCAACTGGTATATACCAGATACTACCACATGGCTCTTCGTGCGTCGAGAATCAGGTTTCAGGTTTCAGGTTTTGCGGCGGGAGTTTTGGCCGCGTCGTGGATTCCCGCTTTCGCGGGAATGACGGTGAGGGGCTGCGGGACATGTGACGGGTGAGGGGCTGCCGGGATCGTGACGGTGATGGGAAAGCGGGAATGAGGGGTGGCGGGCCGCGAGGGTCCTGATACAGAGAGATGTCCTGTTGCCTGAAACCTGTTGCCTGAAGCCTGTTGCCTGTTCCGACCCACGAGTTGAGGGCCGGGACTTCTGCCCCGGCCCTCTGCGTTACCTCTGTGGAGTGTGAAGCTCTCCTTAGGAGTTCGCCCTGATCTTGCGCTCTATCTGCTCAATTAGCGTCTCGCGGTTCTTGTTGCCCTTCTCGTACTCGCGTACCTTCGCAAGCTCCCCGCTTGAGAGTCCTTCGAGCCTCTTCGAGATCTCATCAACCGTCAACTCGTCGTAGTTGCTCGTCTTAAGCGCTCCAAACACGGCCGTCTTTAGCTCAGCCTCTTTGGTCGCCTTCTCAGTCTGCCTGAGAACCTTCTCCGTCTGCTCCGTTGCCTCCTCGGCAACCCTCAAGCCCTGACGGGTTATCTGCTCTGTCGCCTCCATACCCTGCCTGGCCGCCTGCTGGCTCATCCTCACGCCCTCCTGCATGTAGGAGAAGGGTGAGAAGAACTCCCTGTATGCCCCAGCCCAGCTCTGCGTGAGATCCCGAAAGCTCTCCTGCTGCTTGTAGACGCTCCGCACGACGGTCTCGGCAGTCTTCACGTTCTGCTCGGTCTGCTCGCGCACAGCCTCTACAGCCTCTCCCGTCCAGTCCCGCGCGAACTCGGCGCTCTTCTGCTGGTGCTGGATCAGCCTCATGCCATTGGCGAACCACTCCTGGGCAGCCCTTGCGTTCTGCTCCTGCAACCTCATGAACTCAAGCCCGCCTTCGGCAAGGCCAACACTCCGACGCTGGGCAGCAGCGAAGTTCTGGGCGAGAGCCTCGTATGAGTCGCGCTGAACCTCGGCCATCTGTCGGGCGGTTCGGGCGGTCTTGTCGATATTAGTAGTAGTGTGCACTAGCTTGCCTCCGTGGTAGTGGATGCCTTCATCTATGTTCTTACCACACATATACCCTAATTGCATCCTCTAAAACATCGTGCTGTAGATTTCGAGAACAGGAGTAGAACGAGCCTCTGCTGCCTCCCCCGCCAAACACGATAAGGCCTGATACCAAATCCGGTTGAACGGTGGCTGTATGAGGTTGCTGAGGCCCACCGAGTCTCACTCCTCAGTCATTCCCGCGAAGCGGGAATCCATGTACAAGTGGTTGGGGCACCATAAGGAGCGGGAATCTCCACGGGTAGCAAAAGGCTCACGCTCGTGGTGCGCGGACGCGTTGGCATTTACCCAAGTTTCGTATGACTCGTCGCTGGGGCGGCTGTGTTCGTTGTGGTAGGAGTCCCACACTGTGGGGAGGTCAGTCTACGGGGCCGTGAAGTTTATGCCCTCTCGGAAGTTGAGCGGCTGAGGCGTGTCGGCACGCTCTTATGGTAAATGACTCGGATTGATGGTGGATCTTGAGTCTATTGCCGTATGCTCCAACTGGACGATACTCAAACCACTAAGGAACGACCCGTCATGACGAACACCGACAACGGCCAGACTCCAGAGCAGCCGCCCACGCCGGGGCCCGAGATTCGGCCTATGGAGCCCAACGAGAGGATCATCCGGGCAAACGGGGTCGACCTCTGCGTCCAGACATTCGGCGATAGGGCCGACCCCTCCATCCTCCTCATCATGGGAGGGGCATCCTCGATGGACTGGTGGGAGGATGGCTTCTGCGAGCATCTCATGGCCGGCTCCCGGTTCGTCATCCGCTACGACCACCGCGACACCGGCCGATCGGTCAGCTACGAGCCGGGTGCTGCGCCCTACTCCCTGCGCGACCTAGCAGAGGACGCCGTCGGCCTGCTCGACGCCTTCGGCTTGGAGAGTGCCCATCTGGTGGGTATGTCGATGGGGGGCTGGATCGGCCAGCTCGTGGCGCTAGACCATCCCGATCGGGTCGCATCGCTAACACTGATCTCGACGAGCCCCACCGCTGGGCCAAGCGATCCCGATCTTCCCGAAATGTCTCAGGAACTACAAGCCTTTTTCGCGGAAGAGGCCACTGAGCCCGACTGGTCAGATCGGAACGCCGTGATCGAATCTATAGTCGAAGGCGAGCGTCAGTTTGCGGGCTCTGGACCCTTCGAGGAGGCGGCCATACGTGCGATCGCAGCCCGCGCCTTCGATCGCACGACCAACCTCGCCTCGAGCATTATCAACCATGCCGGTATCGACTCGGGAGATCGTTGGAGGGAGCGCCTCGGGGAGGTGAGCGTCCCGACGCTCGTTATGCACGGCACCGAGGACCCCGTGTACCCCTACGGCAACGCGGTTGCGCTGGCGAAGGAGATTGCTGGAGCCCAGCTGCTCGCTCTGGAGCGGGTGGGCCACGAGGTGCCCCCTCGGGCTCTCTGGGACGTTGTCGTGCCTGCCATATTGCAACACACGGCGTCTGCGCCCTGAGCAGACCACGACGACCGCCCCGGTATGCCATCCGGAGTTTGGGTGACCCTTCATTCACTCAACCTCTCACAGCAGCTTGCAATGGGATTGAACCCCATTGCAAGCATTTCAGCCGGTCAGCCAGTCAGCATTTCAGCCCTTGTTCTTGCTGAAGTGCTGAAGTGCTGAAGTGCTGAAGTGCAGAGGTCAAGACCTCTGCAATTCGCTTTCAGAATGTAAAATTCTCCGAAATTTGCTCTGCTTTACTGCTCTCTAGCGCCGAACTTTGCGGCCGGTCACGTTCTCGTGGGAGACGAGGGCTAGGGGTGCGTCGCCGTCGGCCAAGCGCCCCACGCTCCCCACGAACCAGCGCCTTTCGGTAGGCGAGTGGCAAGGATATTCCAGGGCGAAGCGCTCTTCTTTGCCCGACAGGACCGAACGAAGCCCTTCGGCGAAGTGTCGGGCGTACTCGGACTGCTCGCCCGTAGCCTGATCGCAAACGCCCAGGTAGTTGGCCCCCTCCGAAACCTTCTCCGGGTCGGCCCCGTTGTCCTTGGCGAACCGCTTCCACGCTTTATTGGCGGCCACGATGGTGCCCGACCCTTCTACCACGGCCGCGTGCTCGGGCAGTTCCTCCAGGAAAGATGCCCTCTCCGCGCCCGCACGCAGACGCGAGGCGAGCCTACGGTAGTCTACGTAGGCGGCCGCCAAGATGCCCTCCCTGGTCGCCCCTTGGGCGCTGAAGGCCGCCACGAAGGTGCCGTCCTGGCGCCTGAGCACTACCACGTCGGGGTCGGACTCCTCCAGGTAGTAGTGGAGCTTAGGTAGCCACTCCTGTTCGTCCATGCCTACCCTCCAATGCGCCTCCCCCCTGGCATGGGCTCGGTCCAACACCCGTGCCTTATCGGGTGCCCCAAGGCCACCGAACCGATCGGCAAGACGCGTCTCACGCTAGCTGCCCCCTTGCTCTGTTGTCCAGGTAGCCGGTTGCGCCACTGGCTGCACCCGCCCCAAAAGGTGTCCAAGTAGGGGGCGTGCTTCAAGGCCTCTACCCTCTTTTCCTAGTAACTTATAGCATAAGGCCGCACACGGAAGCCCGTAACCTGCGCATTAGGCTCCAAGACAGATTGGCCCTATTCACCGGAGTGCGTGAAAGTCGCACTCTACGAACTTCGCACTTGTGAACGTCAGAAGCAGGGCGGGCGTATACCTTCGCCTAAAGCGATGTCTCCGGAGTCAAAAAGTCTTTCGAACTCAGCAGCTCGATGTCGTCTGCTGGCTTCGTCGGTCCTTCTGGCGTCACTGGTGGATCGCTGTCGTCTGGGACACCTACGACGATAAGGAGCGCCACCATGATGAGCACCGCTATGGTTCGGGTTCGAGTCCTGCCGCCTTCATACTATGCTATTAATCGAACGTCGGGGAAGATCCCTTCTCGAAAGTCGGACTTCCGCTTTACGGAGTTCTGAGAAGTTTGCATACCACTCCTCCTTTTGCCCTGCGGTGGCTAGCATGGGATACTGGCCCTCGCGCCTAATATCCTGAGGCGAATACGCAAGCGGGTTCGGCCGAGAACGAAAGGGGAAGCACCCATGAGCGAAGCGTCGAGTCGGGCGGAGATGGAGCGCAGGCTCGTACAGAGGAGCATCGAGGACGACGCCTTTAGGCAGTGGCTGCTCGAGGACCCGAAGGCGGCCGTGGAGCAGGAGCTAGGGACGCGGCTCCCCGAGGATGTGCGGGTGGTGGCCGTGGAGGAGACGGCGGAGACCATCTACCTGGTGCTGCCTTCCCGTTCTACAGAGGGGCAGGAGGCCGGAGAGCTCTCCGACCGGGAGCTCGAGGCGGTGGCCGGAGGCTGGGACGCACAAACCGCGGGGTTCACTTGCACTGTCCAGCAGACTCGTTGCGGAGTGGAATGCGCCTGAACAG
>CAWJAM010000007.1:0-311751 GCA_963840835.1 uncultured Rubrobacteraceae bacterium
CGACAGCGAAGCCGTCACAATCCTCCCGTTTGCCTTTCCGTACATATACTCTCCTTTTCTTGGGAGGTAGGCCCGTCTCGGGGGGTCCGTTGAGACCCCAGCCTGCGTACCGTTTGTCAATACATTATGGGAAGCGAGCGTTAGAGTTGTATTGGAGCAGCATTAGAGTTGCCTAATGTAAGAGCAACGGTACCTGCGGCCGACTGTGCCAGCTTTACAAGGCCCGACTTCCAACCTGTTTTCGTTTTCCGAACCTCTGAGAATTGACCTACCGAAACCATCTGTAAATTCGGAATGAGTCCCGAATCGGAGCCTCCAGGGCCGCCAGAAGGGTCGATGGAGTCCTCTTCGCCACCTATTGGTAGGGACGCAGGGTCTCGTGCTCGAAGCTCGGGTTCACGGCGCACAGATCCAGGACCTCAAGAGGGCATCAAACTCTTGCTGGATATCGCCGCGCGCGATCGTGTGCCGGGCGCCTCTCTCACCTGTGGCTGGATGCGGGCTACACCGGCCAAGACAATGGCGCCGGCTGGATAGAGCGGTTGAGCAGCATGCCGGCCAGCCGGTCTCCGCGATCCCCCGCAAGGACGCGCCTACTGGTTGGACATGGTCGCTGGTGGGTTGCAGGGGGTGGCTTCGACGACGCAACTCAGCCCCGGCGAACATCGCGGCCATCTTGTCGGACACTGCTCCATGCCGGCCTTGGATAGATCGCGTGCCTCCTCGGTAGTGTAGCCGTGCTCGGTGACAGTCATCTCCGTCCCGATGTCCGTGGCCTCGAAGGTGATCTCGTGCGGAACGTCGTGCGGTACCCCCGGGGGCATGCCGAGCGCTGCGGGGTCGAGATGCGTCCCGTCTTTGTCGGCGAAGTTGGAGACGAACCCGATCCGCTCGTGCGACTCGATCGTGGTGTAGGTCCACGTGTGGTACATGTCCTGGCCGCCGTACTCGGCCGGCGCGCGCATGCACACCAGCGACGCCCCGCCCACGCGGAAGTCCATCTCGGCGCTCGGCGAGGTGAACCCCGTCGGCCCCCACCAGCGCGTCACGTACGCGGGATCGCTCCAGGCCTTCCACGCCTCCTCGACCGGGGTGCCGAGAACGCGGGTGACAACGACGTCGAACGTCTCAGCGTCGTCCCTCGTGCTTTTTTCCGACATGGTCGCAGGTCCTCCCTTCCTTCGATCTGCTTCTCCTTGCTAGTCGGTGAACATCCCGCTGGTCACGTTGACAAACGTGCCGGTTATGGCGCTGCCTTCTCGGAAGCCAGGAACGCAGCGGTGGCCGCAACTTCGTCCAGCCGGGGCGAGCGGCGCGTCATGCGCATGCGGTCCAGACCCTCGACCAGACCCCGAATAGCCGCTTCGTCCTCGAACTTGCTGTCGACCGCAGCGAGTCTCTCCTTGGAGAACGTCTCCGGGAGCCCGGCGGTCCAGATGCCCAGGACGCGGACGTCCTGCGGACCGATCTCGGCGGCCAGGTTGCGGATGAGGATGTCGGTAGCCGCGTCGGCGGGGCCGGTGCTGCCCATCATCGGGCTTCCTTTGGCGGAACCCGAATCCAGCGCAAGGATGACGCCCGAGCCCTGCCCGACCATGTGGCGCGCCGCCGCCCGCGCAGTGATGAAGTGGCTGCTGAGTCCGTTGACCACGGCCCGCAAGAGATCGTCTGTCGTCATCTCGATTAGCGGTATCCCCTGCACGTCCCCGCGCCAGATGAGGTTGAAGGAAATGTCGATGCTTCCCGCTTTCTCGACCAAGGCGTCAGCGTGCTCCTGGACCGACTTTTCGTCTAGGGCGTCGAGGACGGCCACCTCTGCGGGACCGCCATCAGCCTCGATGTCGTCGGCGACAGTCTGAAGCGTTTCGCGGGTGCGACCGACAAGGAAGACCCTGGCGCCCTCGCGGGCGAACTCGCGGGCGACCGCTCCGCCGATGGACCCACCCGCACCGTAGATCACGGCGTTCTTGTTTTCTAGCAACATCTCTGTCCGATCCCTTCTGCCGGGATGTTACGATGCTTTCACGATAACCCGGTGGGGGAAACCGTCTTGTACGAAACGGCAAACTACCCCGACGTGCTTGACCGGGCGATTTGCGCGGGGGTATGCCCGACCCATTGCTTCAGGGATCTGGTCAGGTGAGGTTGATCGAAGTAGCCGGCCTCGAAGACGACATCCGGAATGGACCCACCTTGCCGCAAGAGCGCCGCCGCCCGTTGGGCGCGCTCGATCTGACTAACGCGCCCCGGGTCAGTCCGGTGGCCCGCAAGAAGCGGTGCCGCACCGTTCGGGGCGACAACTCTTGTGGCCGACCCCGCAACACGTCTTCCACGAGCGGGTCGCGGACCAGCACCCCGCCTCGCACGAGTCTTCGACGAACGTCTCCGCGTTCCCCTGGTGTGGGAAAGGCCACGCGGACCCCTTCAGCCAGAAGGACCGGCCCGACGCGCCGGGCAGCAACGTCTCCGTGTCGAGAAACCTCCCAGCGGGCAGGTGTGGCATGAAAACGCCGAGCTTGAACTTCACCCACAGTATCTCGGCGCCCTCGCGGTAGCGTGCGATCCCGGCCGTCGTCCAAGGTCCGACGAACACCACACGCGCCCGGCCGCCTTCCCTGACGAAGACCATGTGCCAGCGGCACTCGGCGGGACGGACGGGGGAATCGTCGTCTAGGGTTCTGCCGTGCATGACCGTCTCCACGTAGGAGGAGTCCGACCCTCTCGCCAGGCAACTAATGCTCCGACGTCCGGTCTCCACGAGACCGAGCCCCGGACCCGTCGCACCCCCCGCCACGGAGGGCGTGCGGCCCGGTATCCCGCCGTCCGCGCGTTCCTCGGAGCCCTTCAATCGAAACCTCACGGTCTTTCCCTTACGCGTGCCAGTCGGAGCATACCGTGATAGCCCGAAAACCCAAGGGCCGACCCACTCGCACGCTCTGGCCCGAGAAATGGCTCGGGAGGCCGGACCGGCGGCGGCCGAGATCTCAACCGGTCCCGCGGACGCCACCATCGTCACGGTGGACCTTGAGCGGCGTAGGGCGAAAGACGCCGCCCCTCCACGGGCAGCCCGTCATCCGGGCGCGTCGTCGCGGGGCTTCTCGGTCCGCATCGCGAAAAGCTCCGCTGGGCGCAGCACGAGCACTTCGGCGACCTCTTCGGCCAAGAGGTCGCCGAAGTGCTTGCGGTCGCCGGTCACGAGGTACGTGGCGCCCGAAGCGACCGCGGCGCGCAGGATCGGCAGGTCCTTCTCCGGGAGCCCTGACGCCTCGATCTCCGGGAAAGCGGTTGGGTCCGCCAGGAGGTTCGAGACGCGCACGGCTTCGAGGAGCCCCCCGAGGTCCGAGCGGCGCTCGCCCGTGTCGAGGTTACGCCTCGCCTCCTCGACGGCGTAAGCCGAGGTGACGAGCTCGGCCTCCCGAAGATCCCAGAGCTTCCTCACGCCGGCGTCCTCGCGGTACGCCGCCGAGAAGAGGACGTTGGCGTCCAGAAAGAGGCGGTCCACCTCAGCGGGGGGCGGGCGGCCGGATCCCGAGGAGGTCGGGATCGACGCCGAGCTCCTCCCGCGCGACCTCGGTCGCCCGGTCGTAGTCCTCCGCGTCGACCGCGTTCTCCAACAACAGGCGCGCCCCACGCTCCGGGGAATAGACCTCCACGGGTACCGCCACCGCGGGCCTTATCAGGACGCCCTCCTCGGTGGCCTCCGCCACCACCAGCGTCCCCTCCTCTATGCCGAAGCGCCTCCTCAAGGACGCCGGTATCACCACCGCTCCCCGCTTGCCGACTTTGCTGGTCTGAGGGCTCGCCTTCATGGCCACCTCCCGCTCCGCCTTCGCCCGACAATCGGATAATCGGGCAAGGGGTCATTCTAGCACGGTGCCAGGTCCCTCGTGCCGACCCGACCTGCGCTCCTGGTAGGCGCGCATCTTGTGGCGAAGAGCCGCTCGACGAGCCCGGGGTCGTCACCACCTCCGCCACGCCTTCCAGGATCACCACGTCGTCGCCGATCTCCGGGTGCACCGCGACGTTGGGGTTCTCCGCGAGATTACGCCCCTTGCAGCGCGCTCGGGTCCTTGGCGCGAAAGAACAGCCCTCCTATGCCCGTCACCTTTTCCACGACTCGCCTCCTCCGAAACGGTGTTGCTCGTAGCAGTCTACGCCGGGAACCACCGGTTCCCAAGCCCCGCTCGTTCCCGCCAGCCCATCGACAGCGGTGCTTCGCAACGTCTGGCACTCCCTAACTCCGGGCGATCCGGCGACTGGTGCCACCGCCCGCATACCCCGACAGCGGCAAGTCTCTCTCCGTGGCCGGCAGGGTTGCACAAAAAGATCGATCGCAGAAGGGGCAGTCTGAACCTTTCAAGAAAGGGGTACAAGCAACGCTCCGAGCATGGATTTGGTCGGTAGACCAAGGCCAGAAGGGACCGAACAGTATCGCTCCGGCGGCCTGCTTGGCCATGTTACAGGCACGCCCGCGACTCATCAGACCGTTTCGGGTGCAGGTTCTCCGAAGTACGGGGCGAGGCACAAGACGCCGGCTGGCGACCGTGTGGGGCCGGGGCTTCGGCATGCCCTTGACCCAGACGATGGCATCCGCAAGCCGATGTGCACGCTCGTTGTGGAGTCATCGTTCGAAGGTTGATATATAACTATATAGTTATGTACAATCACCCTATGGCACGAGCGGCGACTACGACGGACGCGTTCAACGCGGTGGCCGAGCCCCGGCGGCGAGAGATCCTGGACGTGCTCGCCCTCGGCGAGCGTCCGGTGAACGATCTGGTGCGAGTGCTCGGGCTATCCCAGCCGCTGGTTTCCAAGCATCTGCGGGTACTCCGGGAGGTGGGGGCGGTCGAGGTGCGCGAGGAGGGAAGGCAGAGGCTGTACCGGGTAAACGGCCGCGCGCTCAAGCCCATTCACGACTGGGTGAAGGGTTACGAGCGCTTCTGGTCGGGGCGCTTCGACCGGTTGGATGTCGTATTGGAGGAATTGAAGAGAGGGGATGACGGCGGTGGCGAGTAGCGGGACGGCGACGGTGACGCTACCCACGGATGAGCAGATCCTCATCACGCGGGGGTTCGACGCGCCTAAATACCTGGTGTACAGGGCGTGGACCACGCCCGAGTTGGTCAAGCGCTGGTGGGGTGGCGAGCGCGGCGAGGTGACAAGCGCGGAGATCGACCTGCGGGTAGGGGGCGCGTGGCGGTGCGTTATGGTGACGGAGGGCGGGTACGAGGTCGCCTTCCACGGCGAGTACCGTGAGATCGTGCCTAACGAGCGGATCGTCTCTACCGAGGTCTACGAGGGCATGCCTGAAGGGGAAGCGCTGAACACGGTGACGTTCAGCGAAACGGAAGGGCGTACGATCCTGACGATCCTCATCAAGCATGCGAGCAAGGAGACCCGCGACGCGCACATCGAGTCTGGGATGGAGGTGGGCATGCAGGAGGGGATGGACCTGCTGGAGCGGGTTGCGATCTCGCTCCGCTACTAGGCGCAGCGAGATCCGGCGGATACGAGGTCAGGTGAGATGCAGGATCCGAGAAGTAGGAGGATGTAATGAGCGACACCGGTATCACCAGCGGCACGCGGGCCGCGCCGGCCAAGAGCTGGGGACGTGCCGTAAACCTTACGTTGTGGGCACTCCAGATGGTGCTTGCGCTGATGTTCGTGATGGCCGGGTCAGCCAAGTTGTTCGGCGACCCGGCGATGGTGGAGATGTTCGATGCGATCGGCATCGGCCAGTGGTTCAGGTACGTGGTCGGGGGTTTGGAGGTCGCTGGGGCCGTCGGCGTGCTGGTCCCGCGGTTTTTCGGGCTGGCGGCGCTCGGGCTGGTCTGCCTGATGGTTGGTGCTACGCTCACCAACGTGGTGGTCCTCGGTGCCAGCCCGTTGCTCCCGCTCGTCCTGCTCGTGGTTGGCGCCCTGGTCGCCTGGGGCCGCCGGGCGCGGGCCCAAGCCCTTCTCAGCGGCCTTACGCGCCGGGCACGCCGGCGCTCATCCAAGCCCGCGCAGGTGCGTTGAGTGCCACCCACTGCGACCTAGAGCGGTTTGCAATGGGGTTTGGACCCCATTGCAAGCATTTCAGCCGCTCAGCACCTCAGCATTTCAGCTTCATGATCTTGCTGAAATGCTGACCGGCTGAAATGCTGCGATTAGCAGAGGTCAAGACCATCTGCTAATCGCTTTAGGGAACGTCGATTGACACCGTCGAAAGGGGAACCGTCATGTCGGACGAGACCACCAACCAAGCCCAAGGTTACGGGCAGGAGGCACGCGAGCCCAGCCCTGCGCTCAGAAGGCTGGACAGGCTGGTTGGCACCTGGGAGCTCTCTGGGGACGTGGGCGGAAGGGTCACCTACGAGTGGATGGAGGGCGGCTACTTCCTTCTCCAGCGCGTCGACCTCGGGCAGGAGGGTACGGGCATGGAGGTCATCGGCCACGAGCGAGGATTCCAGGCCGAGCCCAGCGCGGACGTCAAGAGCCGCTTCTACTCTAGCACGGGCGCCACGCTGGATTACGTCTACGAAATCGATGGTGACACCCTTACGATCTGGTTCGGGGAGAGGGGGTCGCCGGCGTACTACAGGGGCGAGTTCAGGGGCGACGGGAACACCCTCGCGGGCGCCTGGCACTACCCTGGGGGCGGCGGTTACGAGGCGATCTCGACCAGGGTAGAGTAGGCGCGTACCTGGCGGAGAAGGAGGCTAGTGGTTGCTGAGAAAAGCGGAGAGGGAGGGATTCGAACCCTCGAGACGGCTTGACACCGCCTACGCGATTTCCAATCTCAAAAGGTGCCGCTCACGGCTTCTCGCAGAGCGTACCAACCTGTTCTATTTTGTCCGTTTTACTAGTGATGAACCAGGGACACCATGATTTTTCAGGTCCGTCCGGGACTCTACTCTTTAGGTGGTTACCTAGACGACCTAAGCTATTTAACCCGTACTTCCCCGAGACTAAACCTCGGGAAGTCCCTTCGTACATTTGCCAAAGTTCAAATCCGGGCGCTCCGCCACCCGTTCCTCACAGACCTTCTTTCCTACTGTACTGCAAATTACCAGCGAGGCACCCGTGACAGGGTCGGTGCCTACAGCGCAATAGAAGCCACTTTGTTTTGCGGTAACACTTGACGCTACTAGCGCCAACATAATTGCTGTTGCCGCCAGGAAAAAAGTATGCGCCTCATAAGCGACACCTTTCACTAAGGGCGGCGCTAGGGGAAGCCCCACCTAAAGTTGATCAACAATGCTAATTGTGAAGGGCTACAAAGCCTGGTGCAACTTCCGAGAACTCCGTAAAACGGAAGTTCAACTTCGGAGAGTTCACCTTTTCCACGCACTCCAGTGAATAGAGAGAAGAAGGGCCGAAGCTGCTAGACCTCGATCCTCCTCATGCTGCAGCTAGGCGCTGCTGTGGCGCGCACCCTTGCGCGGAGCACACAACCGTGCTACCTATGCTACTGATCCGTGATGGGAGCAGGTCTCAGCGACGATGTTGCTTCTGGGTGGTCGGGGACACAACGAAAGGGGAACGGACAATGACCGAAGCGACCGGTGGCGGTGGCAGCGTGCGCTCAGAGGTGCAGCGCAGGCTCGTACAGAGGAGCATAGAGGACGAGGACTTCAGGACGAAGCTACTTAATGACCCCAAGTGGGCCTTGGAGCAGGTGCTGGAGACGCAGCTGCCTGAGGACGTTGAAGTAAGGGTGGTGGAGGAGAGCCCAAAGATCATCTACCTGGTGCTTCCCGGCACCGGCTTGCCGCCCGACGAAGGGGACGAGCTCTCCGACCAAGAGCTAGAGGCGGTGGCCGGTGGCGGCACGTGGTCGGGAAGCACATGCCAATGCCCGACTTGAGATGATGCTGAGGGTTGATGAACAGAAGTTCCAACCCTCAGCCCCACCTTGTTACGCAGCGTAGCCTAGTATGCAGGGTTACAACATCTGGCGGAGCTTCTGACATGAGGCCACGCCAGAACTTCTTTGTCTTCTTCATCCTCCTACTGCAGTTCACCTGCAAATAGTGGGAAAAAGCGGAGAGGGAGGGATTCGAACCCTCGAGACGGCTTAACACCGCCTACGCGATTTCCAATCTCAAAAGGGCATCTTACCAGTTTCGTGCGCGGCGTCCTAATCTAACCTATCGCGTCCGTTCGGACTGGCCTCTTGCGGAATTGTCGAGGTACTCATATACCCTGTCGTCTATCGCGTACGCTCCCGTACTGACCCGGTTGCAGTACGGTTGCAGTAAAACCATTCGAGCAGCCTCGGATACCTGACCTGCTCATTACGAGTGATCCATCAGTCGTTGTATGGGTTGGTAGCACCCCAGGGAACCGTGGATCAGCCCGAGTTGAATAATTAGCGGGTTCCTGCCAAACCTTTGCTGATGATCGAAATCAGCAAGGAAGGTCAGCATGAACCCGCACCAGCAATTCTGTCACAACGAGCGCTGCCGCGCCTACGGCCGCTGCGGCGAGGACCACATAGTGATCCATAGCCAGAAGGAGCGCCGTTATCGCTGCAAACGCTGTGGGCGGACTTTCACCGAGACCAAAGACACCGCCTTCTACCGGATGCACAAGCCGAGGTGGTTGGTGCTTGCGGTGGTTACCCTACTGGCCTACGGCTGCCCCGTGCAGGCCATCGTCGTCGCCTTCGGGATAGATGAGCGCACCGTCGCCCGCTGGCAGAGGGAAGCAGGATCGCAGTGCAGGCGAGCCCACGAGCATCTCGTAGAGGCTGGGCGGGTGCAACTCCTACAGGTCCAAGCCGACGAGATCAGGGTCAAGGCTGTGGGTGGAGTCTACTGGTTGGCTTCTGCGATGGAGGTAAGGAGCAGGCTATGGCTGGGTTCAGTGATCAGCCGACACCGTGACGGGCAGTTGATCCGAGGGCTGCTGATCCGGGTGCGGCGCTGTGGCTCCGTAGAGAAGATCTTGCTGGTAACTGACGGATTGGCAAGCTACGCATCTCAGGCTCTGAAGGTCTTCAGGAAACCGCTTCATAGCGGCAAGGTTGGCCGTCCGAGGCTGGTGCTGCCCGCAGGAGTCATGGTCGCCAGAGTCATAAAATGCTACCGGCGTAGGCGGGTGGTGGAAGTCCTCCGGCGTGTCGTTTGGGGCACTGAGGCAGAGGTGATCTCTCGCGTGATCGGTACCCAACGTTCGATACGAGCGTTGATCAATACCGCCTACATCGAGCGCCTGCAGGCCACCTTCCGCGCCCGTCTGAGCCCGTTGGTGCGCAAGACCCGCGCCGGAGTGCACAAACAGTTCACGCTGGAGAGTGGGATGTGGCTGGTTGGGGGTTGCTATAACTTTGTGCTAGCACATCGCTCTCTTGCACAGGGGCGTACGCCAGCGATGGCGGCAGAGCTTACGGATCATCGCTGGTCAATGGAAGAATTGCTGACGTTTGTAGTGCCCCCTGCGAAGCTACCCAAGTGGCGAGGACGGAAGCCGAGGTGGCTGCTGGAGGTCGAGCGTGGAGCCTGACCACGGTTCAGTGTGGAGCTACCTATGGGTTGCCAGGGCTTGCAATTCTTGCATTTCTAAGCCGGTTCGCTTTCTCGGCTTTGCCCCGTGTTGCGTTCTAGTGGTGTCAGAGTGGTGTTAACAGCACCCTGCCATACGCGTAACCTCTCGAGTCTCCTTACCACACAGGGCTCCCTTCAACTCGCATCGTGCAAGTACTGGCCAGGTACACTACACTCCGCTCACCGAGCCGGTCGGATTCGTAGAAGTGGCGCAGCCTCACGTTGCTTGAAGGCGAAGCGACCCAAGCCTCACCCCGGCGCGGATCACCGATGTAGGCACCTCTCCCCTCAGAGCTTCTTCCGTCAACTAGGCTCCCTCTTCGTAAGGCCGTCGCCCACGTCCACGCTTCCCAGGGTGGTCTCGGCCACAACCCTCGCTGACGTTGCGGCGGGTACGCTTACCTCCACAGGATCCTCGTCTTGCCCCGGCTGGCACTCAGCAGCACCCCAACAAGCCAGAATATGAACAGGGTCGTTAGCACCCTTTCCGGCCAATTTCCCAGCACTTGAAGGGCGAAATGGCTGAAAGTGCGTTAGGAAGAACCGCAAGAAACGCGGGTCGGTGGGGCCTCGCAAGCCCACCGGTGGGCCGCCCGCGGACCGGCCTATTGGTTTCCCTGGCCATCGCGTGGCCAAGCGCCTTCCGGGTGTGCAGGATGGTTCTGGGAACTCAGGCGTTGCCCAGGCGCCTTAACGTGGCCAGTACCTCGTTCAAGGGGGTGAGCTTGTCCAGTATCTCGTCGGCGCCCGCACGTCTCGCCTTCTCTATGCCCTCCGGGTCGAGACTCGCGCTCAAGACCATCACCCTCACGTCGCGGCTGGCCCGCCGCAGATCGGAGATCAGGTCCGCCCCGCTCCCGTCGGGCAGGCCCAGATCCAGGATCGCCACGTCCAACTCGAACCTCGCGGCCATAACGCGGGCCTCGACGAGCGATCCGGCCTGGGCCAGGAGCTCGATGTCCGGCTGTCTGTCGAGCAGAACCTTCATGAGGTCCCGGAAGTCGGCATGATCCTCGACGATCATGACGCGGGTTCGCCTCGCCTGGGCTTCCAGTGTCATTCCGGGTTTCCCTGCGGCAAGGGGACCCTCAACCGCACGCTGGTGCCGCGTCCCACTTCGCTCTCTATCGCCAGCTCGCTGCCGACAAGCGCCGCCCTCTCGTGCATGCTGTCGAACCCCACGCCCGACGAGGCATCCGGCCCGAAGCCCGCCCCGTCGTCTGTGACCTCGGCCAGCAGATCGTCCCCCTCCATCCGAACGCTCACCGAGATCCTCTTCGCCCCCGAGTGCCTGCGGGCATTGGTGAGCGCCTCCTGGATCACGCGAGAGACCTGCGTCGCCGTCTCTCCCAGAGGCGCCCGAGGGACCCCCTCTCCCACCTCCAGTCTTACCTCCGCGTCGCGGGCCAGGATCCGGTTGCGCCTCACCACGGACTCCACCACATCGGTGAAGGGCCGGTCCTCTCCGTCCTCGAAGCGCAGGTCGTGTACCACCTCGCGCAGGCCCAGGGCGCCGCGCCTGACCGCGTCGATTGCCCCCTGCAGCAGCTCCTCGAGTTCCGTGACCTCGGACTGCAGCATGATCATGCCGATGGCCGCAGCGGTGTAGGAGAAGTCCTGCAAGGGGCCGTCGTGGAGGTCTCGGGCTATCCGCTTGCGCTCGGCCTCCCTCACCCGCCCGAGGGCCTCCTGTGCCTGCTTGCGCTCGGTCACGTCCTGGAAGTACACCGACAGCCCCTCCCGAGAGGGGTAGGCCCGCCCCGCCACCCACGCTCCCGAGACAGGCGAGAGTGCCTCGAACTCGGTGGTCACCCCCTTCTCCATGGCCCGCCCGTCTTCCTGCTTGAGCGCCGCGATGCCTTCGGCCACGTCTCCCGGGCAGGACCGTCCTTGTGACGTGGAGCACGCCAACGAGGTTCACGTCCACCATCCTGCGCCAGTTTGCCGGGTCGGCCTCGGCTATGGGCGCGGGTAGCATGACGCCGGCGACGTTCACGAGGACAGCGTGCGCCAGCCGCAGCGAGCATCCGTGCCGTGGCCCGCCCGATGCCCAACGACACGCCCGTTATCACGGCGGGCTTACCCGAGAGAGGCGCTTCGCCCGCGTCTGAGAAGCCTCGAGCTTCCTCCTGCTCGGCATAGCTCATGTTGTGCTCCTTCTTCGCTTCATCTGCCCCACGCATCCTACTTCCCACAACTTCTCCTTGGCCAGAGTCTTGCCTAACTCCTATGGCTTATTGTAATGATTGGCACTATAATTGGTGGTAGGGATGCCTATCGAAGGGAGGTGATACTAGTGGCTAGGCAAGAGATCCTCGACCAGTTCGAGCAGAACTTCGGTCTCGTTCCCGACTTCTTGCGCGAGATGCCCGATCCCGTACTAGAACAGTACTCTACCACCCTCGAGTGGGTGACTAGCGACTCCACGCTTTCGGCGCGCGATAAAGCCCTGGTCGCGTTTGGGGCGGCTTCGGCTATCCATTGTGCCTACTGAGTACCCTTCCACTCGGCGCAGTTTGCGCTGAACGGGATGGGCGATGAGCACATCAAAGAGGCCAGCTGGGTCGTACAGAGCGTTGCGGGCGCCAGCGCCTACATGTACGGAGTCGATTACAGCAACGAGAAGTTCAGGGAAGAGCTCCGGGCTATGGTCGAGTACATCAAGCGGGCGGCCGAGGAAGGTCAATAAGACTTCGGCCGGGTGGCTTGAGGGCCGGAGTTGGTAGGCTCCGGCCCCTTGTTCCGGCTCTGTTCGCCCGAGTGCGGGCAATGGGTTTTGTCCGAGGTTCGCTACCGCTACCCTCTGGGAGTAACCTAGCGAACCAACGACACCCCATATGAGGGATGCGCTCGGTGTCCCGTGCTTGCTAAGGTGGCCGTGTTGTACGAGGTAGGCCGGGACTTCTCGGCCCTAACCTTTGGGGAAAGGAGGATTGGCACGATGCCTTTGTTCATGGATCACCACAGGGGGGTGGAGGGGTTGACCGCAGAGGCGGTCGCCGACGCCCACAGGAAGGACGAAGAGATCCAGGACCAGTACGGGGTGAAGTACCTCAAGTACTGGTTCAACGAAGAGACGGGCGAGGTCTTCTGCCTGGCGCAAGCCCCCGACAAGGAGGCGGCCGAGGCCGTGCACCGCGAGGCGCACGGTCTGATGGCGGAGGAGATAACCGAGGTCGAGGAGGGCGCGGTCTAGGACGTTTCCTGGAGCCTCACGTAAAGGGCCGGAGCGTAGCAGCCTCGGCCCTTCGCTTGCCTGTATTCACCGGAGTGATGGAAGCATAGCGCGAAGGGCACAGAGGACCTGCGCTAGGCCACGACGAGGCCGCCAAGTCGGCCTTGACAAAATGTGCCTTCTCATGGAAGTTCGAAAGCACACGTACCGAAGACCCCGAAAGGCAAACAGTTGGTCGCCTGAAGAAATACCGCCCTCAGAGGCGGCCATGGTCCGAGGCGAAGCGGGCCGCTTCAGGGCACGAGTGCAATCCCAGCTTGCGGTAAACAGAGCTCAGGTGCCGATCGACGGTGCGGGAACTGAGGAAGAGCCTTTCGGCCACCTCGATGTTGGTCAGCCCGTCGGCGACCAGCCGCAGGATTTCGATCTCACGAGCGCTCAGTCCGGCAGGGTAGGTCTTTGGTGAGTCGATCTCCAGCGTTGTCGCACGATCCAACGCACAAGCGATCGCCTGCTCGATGCTTAACGATCGTCCCTCCGTCGAAGCTGCCTCGAACGCTTCCTCGCCGAGCCGGGCGCGCGGCCTCCACCTGACTCCGGTGGAGGGAGCGGTCGGGTATGTAGGTGTACGCCGCGGGCTTCCATCCTCTCCAACAGCGCCTCCTCGGCGCCCCACAGGCGCGCGGCACGTACCATCATTCCCTCCGCGGCGGCGACAGCCGCAAGTCCATCGAAACAATGGGCAACGTCAGCGTCGTTCCCCAACTCCGTCGAGGCTCAGCCCTTCCTCGAGGAGATCCCGCGCTCGCTCCTGGTCGCGCTCGGCCTGCGCCAGGGTATAGAGCGCCGCCGAGATGTCCTGCCTCTGTCCACCTGCCGCGAGAGCGCAAGTGCTCGCTCCGCCAGGTCCTTCGCACGTCCGTGATAGCCCTGGTCGCGCCACGATACTGCCAGGAAACCCAACTCGATCGCGGCGCCCCACTCCTCCCCCTCCTCGAGGAAGAGTTCGACGGACTCTTCGATGAGGGTTACCGAGGTCCAAGGAGCGACATATGCTGTCCGTACAGGAGGGTCTATCTACGCTCTGCATCGAGGTGTACGTCTACGACCGGGGCGCCTTCTTGTTTGCCGAGCACGATGAGCGAGACTCCCTCAGCCGGCCATATGGTGAGGGTTATGGACTGGTTGATGAAGTTGTTGTTGTCCGCAACTTTTTGCTCCACGTAGTTCGGGAGCGTGGCAATCGCCAGTTCTTTGCTTCCGACCGACCCCGCGACGCTCAGGTTGCTCTCCGTAAACGGCACCCTCACCGAAACTCCGACACCGAGGTTCGTTCCGAATATCGCCAGTATGATTCCGACCACCAGTACGAGCGACGGCAAAGCACATCCGCAACCACCACCTCTGCCGCAGCCACCACCTCTGCGGCGTGGCCGAGCTTCGTTGGAGCGTGACTCTGAATTGCCACTTCTGTGATCGTTTGCCACCTGTCTCTGACCTCCCGCTCATCTGTAACTCTCGCCTGCTCACCTCAGCCGCTCTCCGAATCCAGCCTCCTTAGCACCGTTAGTGTCCCTTTACAGGTTAAGTCACTCAGGCGTTCTGTAGGCGTCCCGTCGGGCTTCACATAACTGTAAAGGATCGCCTCGACAACACCCTTGCCACGCACATCTCAGAGATCGGTAAGTTACGGTCTCGCATCAGGCGGGGTTAAAGGCTAGCGCCAACGAACGACTCAGGGCTCGTATTCGCGACCGGGAAAGGTACTCCTCTCGACACCCAGAACATTATCAACCGGCACTTCAAGCCGCTCCTCGAGAGCGCGGGTCTCCCCTCTATCCGTTTGGACAACCTACAGCATACCTGCTTCACGATCCTGCTCGCTCGCGGCACTCACCTGAAGTACGTCCAGGACCTCGCGGGACACGCCTCTATTCACCTACACCACCCAGCACCTAAGCAAGAGCATGCAGCGCCTGTTCGCCATAGCCACCATCTTCGTGCCGCTCACCTTCATAACCGGCATCTACGAGATGAACTTCTCTTACATGCAGAAGACCTAAGGGCGCTAGGACTTTTGCGCCATCCTGGTGCTGTGCATTTCGCTGGCCGTGGCGATGCTCGTGTAGCTGTGGCCCAAGAAGATGATCCCAGGGAGGTTCCCATGCCCTTTAGTGCACGTGAGCTCCCGGTTGCAGTACGCTTGGCAGTAAATGAGATCGCCAGGTGTCCATGGATCCGTTTGTCCAATGCGTACGTGCCTGTACTGGCCCGGTTGCAGTACGGTTGCAGTATGCTTTCGGTCGGATGCGCGACGGTTGTGCATCTAGGTGGCCTGAGGTCCGAGACGATCTAAACCGACCCTTCGTGTTCTGCGCACGGAGCCGGTCCGGGGAAGGCCCTCTCCCCGAGGGCCCTGCTCGCTTGGCGACCAATGCACCCTCCGGGTCACTGGTCTTGCCGAGGTAGAGCTTCTTACGCTTCCCTCCCTCGTGAAACTGGAAGTTCCAGTAGGGTCCGCACTCTCGGGCGGAGCCGTCGCGACGGACGTAGCGGCGTAGCTCCAGCTGCAGGTAGCCGTCCTCGTGGGGACAGTACTCCAGGACCTCCGTGACGGGCGGGGCGGCGTTCCCTCCCCCGCCGGCAGACGAATCACGGCGCCGGCGCTCCTCCTAGAGGCGCCCGAGCTGCGAACGGTCAGTTCGGGCAGCCGCGCGACGATCATGAGCACGAAGGGGAAGAGCCCACGGTAGGCAAGGGCGGCGGCGTAGGTTGCCATGGGGTGCTCGAAGAAGAAGCTACGGACCGAGCGTTCGGCGATCTCGAGGATCGATCTTCCCTGTGACCTCAGTATCCGCATGCCACCAGTTACTGAAGACAGCTAATGAGTTCACTTTTCGTCAACGACCTTCCTTGGAACCGGGGTTCACAACGCACCTTCGGCCTCTGCATCCGGGGGAGGAGCGCTCGGGTCAGGATCGCTCACGCCTATGAGGCCCGCAAGCCAGCGGGGCAGGGAGGCCGCGCCGTAGCAGCCAGGAATAGACGGGGCTGAAAAGGAGGGTCATAACCACCGCGAAGAGTATGGGGTTGAGGATCGGCGCGCCCAGGCGTATGCCCACCAGCACGACCACCGTCGCGGCGAGGACCAGCATCACCCGCAAGATGGATGGTTGGCGCAGCGCCGTGGTTATGGTTTCACCGATGCCTGATTTGTCGTCTACCGGATCGCTTGCGGATTCGTTCATAGTCTAGCCTCCTGACGTGTGCCTGGCTCCTTTGCCAGGCTTCGCAGACGGTTATTGCCCTGTGCTTTGTGTTGTTCCTTCCGTATGGCTTATCAGACCCTCACCTGCCTCCTACGGATTGCTGGTCGGTTGCTCACCCACTCCCTGGTTCTCCGGGGCGTTCGGCGACATTGTTTCGACTCGTCGGCCATACGCGGTGGAGAGCGGGGCCGCCGTGAACCCGTGCAACAGCACACTGACGAGAACCGTTAGTGCCACCACCAGCTCGATCTGTTCGCGTCCGGCGAGCAGAGGAGCCTCCGCGACCACGATCAGGCCAAGGACGATCGAGGCTAGCCCCCGCGGCCCGAACCAGCCCGCGAACAGCACCGACGCAGCGTGCAGGCGCGTTCCAAACAGGCAAACCGCGACCGGGAGCATGCGGACCAGGGTGAGGCTGAGGAGGACATAGAGAACAACCTCCCAGCTCCACGACTCTATCAATCCCACCACCAGGACACCGAAAATGAAGAACACGCTCAGGTTTAGCAACTGGCCTTCGGTTTCGGTGAAGCGCATCAGTGGTTCCCCGACACGGTCCATGGTAGGCGCGAGCGCCAGACCTCCGACGAAGGCAGCGATGAAGCCATTGCCCCCGATCAGGTCGGCCAGCCCCCATGAAATGAGCGCCAGAGCCAGTAGGGAAAGACGTTGGAAGGTTCCGGTTATCCACCTCCGCCGCACAGCCAGGCCCACCAGCCAACCTCCAACCAGTCCGACGCCGACGCCGACGAGAACGCCGAAACCTATCTGCTCCAGGGCGAAACGTATCCAGTAGCTGGCTGGCTGTAGGGCCTCTTCAGCCATCGCCAGGGTCAAGAAGAGCGCCAGGAAGGGCACGGAAAGGCCGTCGTTGAGTCCGGCCTCGACGTTCAGTGCTTGGCGCACGCGAACCGGCACGCGTGGGTTGCTCACCACCGCCTGCCCAAGCGCCGCGTCGGTGGGAGCAAGCACCGTGCCCACGACAGCGGCCTCCCAGAGAGTGAGGTCCGTGAGCAGCATCGCCGCGAGGACGGTCCCCAACGCGATGGTTAGCGGCATCCCCACGCCAAGAAGGCGCAGAGGTAGTTCTTCATTTTGCCGCAGGGCGGAGAGATTGATGCTCGAGGCGTCGGTGAACAGCACGATGGCGAGGGCGATTTCGCCGAGCAAGAGCACCGTATGGCCATCGAGTTCGAACCGTACAACGCCGAGCCCGGTGGGACCGAAGACGATACCCGCTACGACGAACACTATCGGCGCCGTGAGGACCGTCCCCTCCAGCCGGCGCGAAACGAGGCCGAAGGCGAACACGACAATTGCCAGCACGATGAGATCAACCATTGTGGGCTCCAGGGATGTGTGAGACGCCCAGGGTATGGAAGCCGGGCAAGGAAGTCTCTCTTTTTGCCCCTTTTCCGCACACGCAGGAGGGAGGTGAGAAGCAGATGTACAAATGCAGGGCGGCGACCATAGTAGTGAGAATGGGTAAAGTGAGCGCGCCCAAACCAGGTTTCGGATAATTACACATGGTCTTACGCTTCCGTGAGGCCTCTAAGGAGGAAAAACGCTCCGAACACGAGGCAAAGCACGACCGTGATCGCCCGGTTGTGCCTCCCCATCCACCTCCGCAAAGACTCGAGTATGGTCGATGCCCGTTGTGGGGCGGCCACGTAGAGACCGACGAGCGCGAGAACAGGTATGGAGAAGACCACGACAACGAGCCCGAGCGCCGCGATGCTGGCCCTGGGGCTAAGGCTTGACGCGATGATCAGGTTGAGGCAGGCGACAAAGATCGCGAGGTTCTTGATCTGGATTGGGAAGAGCGCCATCCCGACCCCGAACGCCTTTGGCGGCGACATGGAGTTTATCGATTCCATCCACCCTGGCGGCGACGCGTCGGGATCGGGAGCGTTGAGCAGGCTCCTAAGGCCAAGGACGACGAGCAGGGCTCCGACCGTCGTGCTGATGACACGGGCAATCGTGGAGACCGCACTCCCCGCTTCGCCGAAGAGGGTGAGCCCTGCGATGCCTATCACCGCGCAGGTGGCGAAGTACCCGAGTGCGAGGGCGCCAGCGTTGGGTAGAGGCCTCTGGGAACCCAGGAACAGGATGGTGAGGAGGAGTAAGGGGGGCGCGACCGAGCCACCGATGGCCAGGACAATGAGCCCGGGCAGAGCGTCGCTCATGAATTTTCCGCTCGCGGTGGTTCGGGAAATGCACAATCGTACTCGTCGATCCTGCGCGGGCGGATCGCGCCGAAGAACGGACTGCCACGGGTTTTGGGTCCCTCTGCCAAAGCGGGCTCCCGTTACTCTAAACTGAATACTTCAACCGCGGGAAACGGGATCCCGTTTCCTTGGGTTGCTACCTGAGGTACTACGCTGTACGGCGTTACCAATCCTGGGCCGTGGAGCGGTATACAGAGTCGCCGCTCCACAGCCATGTAGCACTATCCCTCGTGTGCGAAGGCCTCGCGGAATTTCTGCTCCTGCTCCTCGGGCAGGTTGGTCGAGATGATCTCGAAGTCGTAATGCTTAAGCTCGTCGACAACCTTGTCGGGCGCCGTGGCGACTACCGCTGCTTCGGACACTTCTCACCTTTCGCGCCGGCCACGCGGAGGGGCGAGAAGTGGAGCTGAAGCGGGCGGGACCCGCCCGCTTCGGTGGCTCCTCACTATCCGGTGGTCAACGCCCTGTGCCTGAGGGCCCTCAGGCGCTCTGTGAGTAGTCCGGGTGTGTGGCGAGCGCGTAGATGACCATCACGCAAAGCGCGATGACCACGACCGCCAGTATCGGTGCCGCAGGGATCACAAAGAACCATCTGATGGCGGCAAGACCGGCGAAGAGGTAGCCCATCACCCGGCCAAAAGCCCCCCCGCGCAGGAGGTCTATGCCCGAATAAAGAGCGATGAGCGCGATGATAAGGTCCAGGACGCCCCAGAGGACGAGGTTCGCGTACACCAGGTTGCCCGCATCAGTCACCCACCAGCCGGTTCCCACGAACGCCAGCAGCGCGCTCAGAACCTCGAAGCCCGCAACCATGAACATTATTATGGCGGCGAAGGTGACCATACCCGGCCTTCGCGTAACCGCCCCGCCCGAACGCTCCATGGGATCACTGATCCCTCCTGGCATCGGTTCGCTGTGCTGTGCCATTCCCTCTCTCCTTCCCGTCTTTGTCCCCTTGGGGATTAAGCTTCGTCGATAGCCTTTTCGATCTCCTTCGCCTCAGCCCTGACCTCCTTCTTCATCTCTTTCTTGGCACGCTTCGTTTGCTCCTCAACCGCCCGCTCGACCGTCGCCTCGCCGACCACTATTAGCGCCGCTTCGCTCTCGTCGAGCATCTCGCCGATCTCCTTGAGGTCCGAGTTGGACATTCCGCCCCTGAGGTGGCCGATGAGGGCGCCAGCCCCGGCGCCCACCAGTCCGCTGACCAGGATGGAGGGAGGGAAAAGCAGGCCAATCGCCGCACCGGCTGCCAGACCTGCCCAGCCTCCGTGCTGGGTGGGCTTCTCGGTCTTGTCTACTATCTTTACCTTGCCGTTCTCGTTCTTGGTGATGACCGCGGCGTCATAGGTTCCC
This sequence comes from uncultured Rubrobacteraceae bacterium, assembly GCA_963840835.1. Classification (GTDB taxonomy): domain Bacteria; phylum Actinomycetota; class Rubrobacteria; order Rubrobacterales; family Rubrobacteraceae; genus Rubrobacter_D. The sequence goes on from CAWJAM010000007.1 coordinate 19,559, forward strand.
ACTAGGTCCTCGCGGTGGAGCTCTTTGAGCGCCCGCAGGTCAGCCTTCGCGTCGTCGACGCTCTCGTATTCGCCCGCGTACATGAACATCGGGTTGTCGCTCACTTCGGTCTCCCTTCTGAGTTGTTTGCTGCACTACCAGCTTGTCGTGCACGCAATGTAGTCTCCCAGCGAGAAGGCTTTCATCCCCAAATGGGATGTTTCCCCTAGGGGATTTTCCGCCCGGTTCGTACACACAACGGAATAGGCGCCCACGTGCCGCCCCACAGGCTGCCCGCAAAGGTGCGTGATCCCGCGGTTCTCATACTTCGAGCACGGCAACGGTGCCCAAGATGCGTTACGTAATGCATTAATGGACGTTCTTAAATGGCAAGAGGCGTAGCTTCTTGTACCATGACGTGGAGAGCGTCCTGCCGGGTTCAATTTTGCCGTTATCTGTGACACAATACGCGTTTGCCGAGACCTATCAGGTTACGGCTGAGGATGGCAAAAATCTATAGCAGAGCAGATGGCCTGTTGAAGCCATCAAGCGCTGCCGGGTCGAGCATTTGGAGATGCTTGCCCCGGCAGCGTAGTGATGTCGTGATGGTGCACCATCGGCCGTAGGGCGGGCGTAGCCTTGGACGGCGGTGCTGGACAGAGGAGAGTGTTATACAAGCCTCGAGCGATCCAGGCATTGATCCTCCCAGGATCGTCCTCAAGCCCAAGTTGCGGGCGCCGGCGCCGCGCCCCGAGCAGCTGGTCCGTCGCGGGTTGCTGAAGCTACTCCACAACGCCTTGGATTGCGAGGTCAGCGTCATAAGCGCTCCTACTGGGTATGGGAAGACGACGCTCCTGGCCCACTGGCGCCAGGTAGAAGAGGCCGAGGTGCCATTCGCCTGGGTCTCCCTCGACGAGCAGGACAACGACCCGATCAGGCTCTGGAGGCACATTGTAGAGGCGTTACGCCGGGCCGTACCGGAAGAGGAGGACTTCGGGTCAGATGTTCTCGTGGGAATGAACGCTGTGGGGCAAAGGTTCATCGAAACGACGCTTCCCACGCTCATAAACGAGATCTCCGAGTTACCCCAGCGGATCGTATTAGTGCTCGATGACTACCAGTTCGTAACCGAGGGGTACGCCCAAGAGTCGGTGGCCTTCTTCGTCGATCACCTCCCCGAGAACTTCCACCTCGTCATCTCCAGCCGCTCTGACCCGCATCTGCCGCTGGGGCGGCTAAGGGCAATGGGAGAGATGAACGAGATCCGCACCGAGCAACTCGCCTTCACAGAGGAGGAGGCCGAGTGCCTGCTGAACGAGAAGATGGGGCTGGGCATCGGCCCCGATGATCTCTCCATGCTGCTCGAGCGCACCGAAGGGTGGCCAGCGGGGATCTACCTCGCCTCCCTCTCCTTGCAGAACAAGGAGGACAAGCACGCCTTCATAGAGTCGTTCAGCGGCTCCGACCGCTACATCGTCGGCCTCCTGGGGGAGGAAGTTCTGGCGCACCTCCCGGGGGACGTGAGGGAGTTTCTGCTCGAAACCTCGGTTTTGAGGACCATGGCTGGTCCCCTTTGCGACGCGGTGACGGGCAGGGAGGATTCCGCCAAACTGCTGCGCGAGCTTGCCCGCTCCAACTTGTTTGTGGTTTCTCTAGACCACCAGGGGGAGTGGTACCGCTACCATCATCTCTTCGCCGAATTGCTGCTCTACGAGCTAAGAGGCAGCCGGCCTGACGTGGTGCCTACCCTGCGCAAGCGGGCGAGCGCGTGGTTGGAGGGTGCTGGATACTTCGAGGGGGCGATCGGGCAGGCCATCGTGGCCACCGACTACGAGCGTGCTGGACTCCTGGCGGCGCGACATTGGTACGGGTACGTGTTGGCCGGGCAGTCGACGACCGTTCAATGGTGGCTAGAGTCGTTGCGCGAGGAGGTCGCCCACGATGCCGCGCTCACCCTGGTGAAGGCGTGGATCTGTGCCCTCGGTGGCCGGCGCGAGGAGAGCGAGAGATTTCTGACGCTCGCCGAGGGCATCCCTCACGAAGGCCCGCTCCCCGACGGGACGGCCTCGGTTGAATCGGGCGCGGCCATTCTCCGGGCCAGCTTCGGCTACGGCGGTGTCCAGAGTGGAGTCGAGGATGCCCGACGCGCGCTAGAGTTGGAGCCCGAGCAAAGCTCCCCATGGGCCGCGATGGTGCGCTTCGGGCTGGGTGCCGAACTGTACCTCTCTGGAGAGACATCGCGGGCCCGAACGCCGCTGGAGGAAGCCCTCTTACTGACAGAGGATGGCCAGCCCCTGGTGCGGGTGGCTGCCTTATCGTTCCTGTCGCTCGTTGCTGCAGACGAAGGACACCTGGAAGAAGCCGAGTTTCGCGCCCGCGAGGCGCACGCGATGGTGGACAGGTTCCGGCTGCAGGGGATTCCCCAGGCTACCCTGGCGCCCATCGCCCTCGGCCGCGCGCTCGCGGGACGCGGGAAGCTGGAGGAGGCCCAGGAGGAATTGGAGAAGGGTATTTCCGCGCGGCAAGAGTTGCCCGGCTTGAGCCCCTGGCCCACCCTCGTCGGGTTGCTGGCGCTCGCGCCGGTGCTAAGCGCGCGCGGCGACCGTGCCGGCGGCAGGGCGGCGCTCGCCGAGGCACAGGCCATACTTGAGCCTTTCGCCGACGATGCCGGCATGTTCCCTGGGCTCCTCGAGCGCCAGAAACGGAGGCTTCGCCCACGCAGGCCGCGGGAGGGGCAGCTCGACGGCGAGCTTACCGGGCGCGAGCTCGACGTGCTTCTCCTGCTAGGTGGGGAGTTGTCTGTCCAGCAGATGGCGCATAGCCTCTACGTCGCCCCGAGCACCGTAAGGACACAGATCAAATCCATCTACCGCAAGCTCGGGGTCTCCTCGCGTGATAAAGCCGTGGAGGAGGCCCAGGCCAGGGGACTCATCTAGCCTGCAGTACCACAAAGACCCATAAATCCCCTAGGGGAATATGCTCCTGTGGGTGATGACAGACCCGCCCGTCGTGAACTACGCTCGGAGACCGTAAGAGATATGGAGATCGGCGGTAAACGGATGATGCGCAAGGGCACGACCTACCGGATAGTCGTGGGTAGCGAGCTCAGCGACACGTACGCGGTGGCCTTCGAAGGGATGGAGATGGAGACCAGAGATGGGGCTACGGTCCTTACGGGCAAGATCATCGACCAGCCGCACCTCTACGGCATCCTCGGCCGCATAAACGGTCTGGGGCTACGGCTTCTGAGCGTGCAGGCCTTGGAAGACGCCCGCCCGGGCGCTCAGAGAAGGCGAGGAACAAGAGTATGAACCTGCAGATTCTCCCTTTAGCCATCACGATGATGGCTGGACCGCAGATCATGTCGGCGATCATCTTCGTCACCACCTCCAAGCCCGTGAGGCTCTCGGCCGCCTTCCTCGCCGCCGTGGCGATCGCCGCCACCGTGGGCGTCACCATCTTCCTCGCGCTCGGCAACAACGTCTCGCTCGGCGACCCCGGTGACAACGGATCGACCGGCAACATTATCCAGTACGTGCTCGTCGGGCTGCTCGTGCTCCTGGCCATCAAGAACTACGTGCGTCGCGAGACGATCGAACCCCCGAAGTGGCTGGGGACCCTGCAAAACGCAGAGCCCTCGACGGCGTTCAAGACGGGGCTGCTGCTGATCTCGCTGATGCCCTCAGACCTCATAATCATGATGACCGTAGGCACGAACCTCGCGCAGAACAACGCCTCTTTTCTCGCTGCGGTACCTTTCCTCGCTGCGACCGTTCTGGTGGCGGCGCTTCCGGTGCTGTTTTTTCTCCTGTTCCACAGGCGCGCCGTGCGGTTCATGCCGAAGCTCAGAGACTGGATGAACACCCACAGCTGGCTTGTGAACATCATCGTCTGCGGCGTGTTCATCCTGCTCATCCTCGCCTAATGTCCACATGCCAGAAAGGAGAACGGACGTGAAGAACACCAAGCACGGATCCGCTCGGATGCTCATTTTCTCTGAGCCGAGGCCGTTATGAGAGACCTCGCGGCGATCCACGACGAGGAGATAGGCGGTGGCTTGATCTAGGACTCAAAGAGGGAGATGCGAGCCGCCATCGATGACCCGCACGGTACTCAGCGAGATAGAGTCTATACATCCCAAGGAGAACCCACCTTGCCGCAGGAACGAGAAATCCAACGAGAGATCCTGCCGATCCCGGACCGGCCTTACACGGGCTGGTAACTTACGATGCGAAGGACCCAGATACCTCGTTCCCGCCGATAGAGCCACTCCGGCCGCCCGAGGGCGCGCCTAACGTGCTCGTCGTGCTTCTCGACGATGTAGGGTTCGGAGCCTCAAGCGCCTTCGGCGGACCTTGCTCGACGCCAACCGCGGAGCGACTCGCCGAGAGCGGTCTCAAATACAATCGCTTCCATACCACGGCGCTCTGCTCGCCCAGCCGGCAAGCGCTCCTCACGGGCAGGAACCACCATTCCGTGGGGATGGGTGGGATCACCGAGATCGCGACCTCAGCGCCGGGCTACAATTCGATCCGCCCCAACACGGCGGCTCCACTGGCTGAGACCCTCAAGCTGAACGGCTACTCGACGGCACAGTTAGGCAAGTGCCACGAGGTGCCCGTCTGGGAGACGAGCCCGATGGGTCCGTTCGACGCGTGGCCTTCGGGCGGCGGAGGCTTCGAGTACTTCTACGGCTTCATCGGCGGCGAGGCACACCAGTATTACCCGGCGATCTACGAGGGCACCGTCCCGGTCGAGCCGGAGAAGTCGCCGGACGAGGGTTACCACTTCATGGAGGACATGACCGACAAATCGATCGGGTGGGTCCGCCAGCAGAAGGCGCTTATGCCCGACAAGCCTTTCTTCGTCTACTTCGCGCCCGGCGCGACCCACGCCCCCCACCACGTGCCCAAAGAATGGGCGGACAGGTACAAGGGCCGATTTGACGGAGGCTGGGACCAACTCCGCGAGGAGACACTCGGGCGGCAGAAGGCCCTAGGTGTCGTGCCGCCCGAAACCGAGCTCACGGAGCGCCACGACGAGATCCCGGCATGGGACGACATGCCCGACCAACTGAAGCCGGTGCTCGCCCGACAGATGGAAGTCTACGCTGGATTTCTGGAGTACACCGATTACCACGTGGGCCGGCTCGTCGACGCCCTCGGGGACCTAGGGGTGCTCGAGAACACGCTCATCTACTACATCATTGGCGACAACGGCGCCTCGGCCGAGGGCACGCTGAACGGCACCTTCAACGAGATGATCAACTTCAACGGCGCCGCCGCCCTCGAGACGCCGGAGTTCATGCTCTCAAGACTTGACGACTTCGGCGGCCCCGACTCCTACAACCACTATGCCGTCGGCTGGGCGCACGCAATGGACACGCCATACCAGTGGACGAAGCAGGTCGCCTCGCATTGGGGTGGCACCCGCAACCCCGCGATCGTCCACTGGCCGAACGGCATCCAAGCGAAGGGCGAGGTCCGGGCGCAGTTCCACCACGTGATCGACGTCGCCCCAACAATCCTAGAGGCGGCCGGGCTAAGCGAGCCGGTAAGCGTCCACGGCGTCCAGCAGATGCCGCTCCAGGGCGTGAGCATGGCCTACTCCTTCGATGAGGCGGGCGCGTCCGACCGCCACGAAACCCAGTATTTCGAGATGTTCGGGAACCGCGGCATCTACCACAAGGGCTGGAGCGCCGTGACGAAGCACAAGACGCCGTGGCTGCTCGTGGGCGAGCAGGTTCCGGCCTTCGATGACGACAACTGGGAGCTCTACGACACCACCACCGACTGGAGCCAGGCGCACGACCTCGCCCACGAAATGCCGCAGAAGCTCCACGAACTCCAGCGCCTGTGGCTGATCGAGGCGACCCGCTACGGCGTCCTGCCGCTCGACGACCGCGTGGCCGAGCGCCTTATCCCCGAGGTGGCAGGCCGCCCGACCCTTATCAAAGGTAACTCCCAGCTGCTCTTCGGTGGTATGGGGCGCCTGTCGGAGCACTCGGTCGTCAACATCAAGAACAAGTCGCACTCCGTCACCGCGGAGGTCCTCGTGCCGGAATCCGGCGTCGAGGGGGTGATAGTCGCCCAAGGCGGCAGCATCGGCGGCTGGAGCCTCTACGCGAAGGACGGCAGGCCGAAGTACTGCTACAACCTGCTCGGGATCCAGCGCTTCTATATTTACGGGGAACGTGCGATTCCTGCGGGGCAACACCAGGTACGGATGGAGTTCGCCTACGACGGGGGCGGGCTCGGCAAGGGCGGAACGGTCTCGCTCTACCTCGACGGGGAGCGAATCGGGGAGGGCCGCGTCGATGCCACCGCCGCGATGATCTTCTCGGCAGACGACACCTGCGACGTCGGCCGCGAAGGCGGCGCGCTCGTGGCGGAGGACTACGGGCCGCGCGACAACGCCTTCACTGGCGAGGTGAGATGGGTCCAGATCGACCTGGATGAAGACGCCGAGGACGCCGACCACCTGATTTCCCCGGAGGAGCGGCTGCAAATCGCGATGACGCGGCAGTAGCAACGGTCGGCACACGACGGTCAGTACCTTCTTGACCCTCGACGGGGTCATGCAGGCCCCTGGCGGACCGGAAGAGGACGACAGCGGCACTTTCGCGCACGGTGGCTGGTCGGTGAACTACTTCGACGAGCAGGTGGAGAAGTTCATGGACGAGGCTATGAGCCGGCCGTTCGACCTCGTTCTCGGACGCAAGACCTACGACATCTTCGCCGCGTACTGGCCGCACGCCCCGGAGGAGGCCGGAGCCAAGCCACTCAACGACGCCACCAAGTACGTAGCGTCGCGGAGCCATCCCACGCTTGGGTGGAGCGACTCGGTCCTGATCGAGGGAGACGTGGCCGAAGGCATCGCGGCGCTCAAGCAGGAAGACGGGCCAGAGCTGCAGGTGCATGGCAGTGGAGACCTGATCCAGACGCTGTTGCGCCACAACCTCATCGACCAATACCGATTGTTGATCTTCCCCGTCGTCATCGGTTCGGGCAAACGACTGTTCTCGGAAGGCACCATCCCCTCCGGGCTGAAGCTCCTCGACAGCACGGTCTCCACTACTGGAGGAACACCAACGCACGGCCCATATCGGTGTGTTCGACCGTCCTAAGCGGACGATCTTCCTCAGATCATGCGATGACCCCTGAATCTTGCCCTAACGGAGTTCTCTGAAGTCGCTTGCCCTAGCGCACCCGCCTGGGCTGCTGTGCTGCGGCCGCTACCCTACGCATCCTGAACGCCTGAAGCACTGCTCCAACTCCCCCAATGAGCATGAAAATCGCCAAGATGAACGTTAGCGTCGCCACCCCGATCAGGGGGTTGATCACCAAGAAGAGTCCAAAGAGGATACCTAGCACGGACAAGGCTCCCATGCTCCAACCACCTCCTTGCAAAGCAACTATCAGGCCCGCAACGCCCTGAAGCATGGCCAAAAACCCCACCAAGATGACCAACCACGTAGAGGCCAGGGTGGTGCTCCACAGAGGGTTGCTGAGTATCGCCAAGCCGGCTATGAGGCACAGGATGCCGGCGGCCAGCTTCCAGCCCCAAGAAGAGGAATCTAAAAAGATGCCTATGATGCGGAAGATGCCCGCAATGAACAGGTAGATGCCAAGCAGCAGCACCAGGAAGAACAGTGAGGCTCCTGGGGCAACCAACAGGATCAACCCAAACAGAGCGACGACGATCCCTTCCACCAGGACCAGCCCCCAAGGCAGGGCTTCACCACTTCCGCCAGCGTAACTACTCACCTTCCACCTCCCGCTTGCCTACACTGAGTGGTCCCCATTATGGGCACGGAGTCCTCATCGCGGCCAGTATTCACCTAACGGCTCATCCCCTCAGCCTTGTTCACAGGAGTGCCTGGAGAATGGTTGTTTTCGGAAGTTGGACTTCCACTTTACGAAGTTCTGAGAGGTTCGGGCATAAGAAAATCCCCTAGGGGAAATCTCTGAGTGGGCGAAGATAACCTACCCGACCGTACCATAAGCTCGAGACATGAACGAGGAAGAGAACCCACAGAAGGACTCGAAGCCGGAACCGCAGGTGGAGCCACAGGTGGAACCGCAGATGGAACCACGGGTGGAACCCGAAACGACACCTACGGAACCCAACGCGTCCATGCCAAGCGAGGATGCTGGTTGGGCAGGCGCCTCGCCTGCCCAAGTGATGCGCACGGTGGCCATAGCCCTCTTGACTGCGGCTGTGGTGCTTGGCGCGTTCTTCTTGCTCTGGAAGGTGCGGACCTTCGTCGGCTGGTTCGTGATCGCCCTCTTCCTTGCTGCTGTGCTCAACCCTGCCGTAAACTGGCTCCAGCGGCGATTCAGGCTGATCAATCGCCCCCTCGCCATAGGGATCACCTACCTGGGAGTATTGGTGGCGCTTCTCCTGGTGGTGGGGATCTTCGTGCCCGTGCTCACCGACCAGATAAACGGCTTCATCAAGTTCGTCACCACCGCGGGCAACGCCCCCGAGGGGCCAACCCAATACATCAAGGGGCTCGCCAAGGATGCCGGACTTGGTGGCTTCATGCAGAGGTTCGAGGACCAACTAGATGAGCTCAGGAAGCAGCTTGGAGGGGTGCTCCAGAACCTCTTGTCCGCCAGCGGGCAGATAGTCATTAGCTTCGCCGGGGTGATCGCCGCGCTGGCTACCGTGCTGACGCTCACCTTCTTCCTGCTCCTTGGCAGTGAGCGGTATGTGAACGCCGGGGTAGGGCTCTTTCCCGAAAGACACCAGCCTCTCGTGCATCGCATCCTGGGGCAGGCGGGCGGGGCGATCAGCGGCTACATCACGGGCAACCTTTCTATTAGCGTGATCTGCGGTATCACCACCTTCGTCGTGCTGCTGGTACTCGGCATGCCCTACGCTGCCCCGCTGGCGCTGCTTGTTGCGGTGCTGGATCTCATACCGCTGGTTGGCGCGACGCTGGGCGGAGCTTTGCTGGTGATCGTGGGGTTGTTCGTCGAGCCGTGGAAGGCCGTGGTGCTACTCGTTTTCGTGCTTGTCTATCAGCAGGTCGAGAGCAACTTCCTTCAACCAATCGTCTACAGCAAAGCCGTCCAACTCAATGGACTTGTGATCCTGATAGCATTGCTGGTAGGCGGGCAGCTGCTAGGCATCCCCGGCGCGTTGCTGGCCATCCCTGTGGCCGAGATCATCCGCATACTGGTCACCGAGCTACTGGCTTACCGACGCGGGGACCAGGAGGCGACCGAGCCAGCAGTTGCGTCCTCGACTAATACATCGGAGCAAAACCCATAGTCCTAGCCATTCGGAGGTGTAGTCTTGGTCGGCCTTGTCGTGATGTTGCGTCGGTTCTTGCGCGCCATCAGGGACGCTTGGAAGAGTGACGAAGCGTTCCGCACTCTGCTTGCCCTTGTGGTCTCCCTCTTACTGAGCGGGACGGTCTTCTTCACCCTAGTGGAGGGATGGAGCGTGTTGGACTCCTTATACTTCAGCGTCACCACGCTTACTACCGTCGGCTTCGGAGACCCCGCTCCCGCAACGGCTGCCGGGAAGATCTTCACCATCGTCTACATCTTCGTGGGCCTCGGCGTCATCGGTGGGTTCATCAACGTCTTGGCCAAGCACACCTTCGCCAGACGGAAGAGGGGAGGGGGCGCCAGTGAAGTCAAGGAGGGCGATTTTGAAGACAAGGAGAGTGCTCCCAGCAGCTAGTCCTACAGTGCCACTTGTGTGAATTCTGCGGTACCCTCTGGCCATCGGCGGGAAAGGAGGAAGATGCCCGTGGAACAGACGGGGACCGAACGGGCGAGCTCGAAGACCATCGAGCAGTGGTCGGCATTTCTCAAACAGCTGCACGAGCGCATCGCACACCGTTTCCTAAGGCCCGAGGTCAGGACGAGAGCGTACCGCTACCTTGCCGGGCTGCTCGGTGAGGTCGGGCGCAAGAACTCTTGGCAGATGGCCGAAGCCATCGGCGAGGCGAGGCCACGAGGGGTGCAGCACCTACTAAACGACGCTCACTGGGATGCGGACGCCGTCCGCGATGAGCTGCGCGAGTATGTAGTCGAGCATCTCGACGATGAAGAGAGCGGCGTCTTGATCGTAGACGAGAGCGGCTTCTTGAAGAAGGGCGAGAAGTCTGTTGGGGTAGGGCGCCAGTACACGGGGACCGCGGGCAAAAGGGAGAACTGCCAGGTCGGGGTGTTCTTGTGCTACGCCTCCAAGGAGGGTTCGGCGTTCATAGATCGTGCGCTGTAGCTGCCACGCGAATGGACGGATGATCCGGAGCGGCTCTCTGAGGCTGGCGTCCCCGAGGGAGTGGGTTTTGCGACCAAAGGCCAGCTCGCCAAAGAGATGCTGAGGAGGGCGTTTGAGGCCGGCGTTCCAGCAAGGTGGATCGTTGCCGACACGGTCTACGGCATGAGGAGGGGCTTGCGCGGGTGGCTGGAGAAGAAGGAGCGCTCCTACGTGCTGGCGGTCACGTCCTCCAAGGGCGTCTACCATAAGGGTCGCCAGAGGCAGGCTCGGAAGGTCGCCCAAAGCCTGCCGGAGGAGTCCTGGGTCAGGGCCTCGGCCGGTAAGGGAACCAAAGGCGAGCGCCTCTATGACTGGGCGTGCGTGGCGTTGCCCGAGAGAGAAATGTACTGCGAGGGGGTTCGAGCGGGACGCTGGTTGCTGATGCGTCGGGGCATCGCGGAGCCCGGGGAGATCGCCTACTATCTGTGCTACGGGCCGGCACGGACGAGCGCCCACGAGCTGATCCGGATCGCGGGCAGGCGCTGGGTCATAGAGGATTGTTTCGAGCAGGCCAAGGGAGAGGTCGGCCTGGACGAGTACGAAGTGAGGAAGTGGGATGGCTGGCAGCGGCACGTGACCCTTTGCTCGTTGGCCCACGCCTACCTGGTGGTGGTGCGCTCGGTAGCAGAGCATGAGGAAGGCGCCGCTAAAAAGGGGATCTCGGCGCGGGTCCTTATCCCGAGTTGATCCCGCCTACGGTGCCGGAGGTCAGGCGAATAATCCGGGCGATGAGCGGCCCCGAAGCGCAGAGGGAGTTCAGGCTTCGATGGTCGCTCTTTCGCCGAGCCCACCAGGCCGTGGCCAAGCGCTCTCACGAGGCGACTCACAGAGAAAAACACGCCCCCTACGAGCATCATGCCACCTTCCATGAGCCTCGTAGTAGTAGCGGAGGTGAGCCCGACCCACTCTCCGAGTCCACTGAAGCTAGCGCACCGACGCCCCCCACTCACGCACCGAAGAGCGCTCTTCTGGCCGACGAACAGTGGGAGCGAATTAGAGAGCTATTGCCGAGGCAAAAGCCGGGCCAGGGACGTCCGAGGCGTGATGACCGAGAAGTGCTCGGTGGGATACTGTGGGTGCTGGACACGGGCTCTTCGTGGCGGGACCTACCAGAGGAAGAGTTTGGGCCCAATAGCACGGTCCACGGTCGGTACCGCAAGTGGTGCAAAGAAGGGCTTTGGTCTCGGATAGTGAAGGCACTCGGGAGATGATCCCATATGTCCATAACCTAGGTCGAAGTGGCACTGTAGGACTAGGGAGCGTCCAGCATGAGGGCGGAGTTTCTCCAAGAGAGGAGCCCCGCCCTCAGTTTGTGAATGTATGACCCAGAACGCAGCCGAGAAGGAGTAGGATGACTGCCAGCGACCTGAAGTTCGTTATCTTCCGCGATATGAAGGATGGTTCAGGCGGAGGCTGCGCTCCGCCTCAGGACAGACGGTAGAGCGCTCTGAGAGAGGACACCACCATAAGGGTGAGTGCGCACAGGAAGTGTTTCGCCTCAAAGACGATCGCTACCCTAATGCGAAGGTACTCGACGCGGCCATTGAGGGAATAGCACATAGCCCCACCCCGGTAGGGTCAGGACCGCTGGCGGGGTAGTCATATCCCTATGGGTATTATCGGCGGGTAGCCTACTCCGGCTACGGTGGTGGCGTTAGGGCAGAGGAGCGCGGTTATGCGACTACTTTCTTCTGCCTTCTTCAGAGGTACTCGTGGCGAGAGTTTGTGCACATCGGAGCGGGAGCCGTAGAGCGACCCGAGAATGATGCATACGTGAGGCACGGGTAGACCTAGCAGCAGACAGGAGGGGGAGCGTCCAGCCGCTAGGCTGTGCGGACTCCGGAAGCTCTGAGAGAAAGACCGCAGCACTCCCGAGTCCACCCACAGCCTACACCCTCCCCCGTTGCTCGGTGTTGAACAGGCGTAAACCCTCGGTAAAGGATGTGTAAAACGTGTAGGACCCTGGCGAAGCAAACTTCCTAGAACGTCAAGGCGAACTTCGGAGAATCCCTCTTATGCGCACTCCGGTGAATAAAGGTAAGAAGGGCCGAAAGTCCGGCGAGACTACCGGCCCGGTCGCGGTAGAACGGAGTGCTCTCTGGCTAGAGAGCACTCCCAGTGTTGGCCTAACCATAGGCCTGCGCCGCCTCCTCGATCGCTGGGGTCGCCTTGGCCAGGTCCTCAGGAGTCATCACGGGCTCGATCTCTACGCTCGCGCCGAATGCCAGAAAGAACGGTTCTGCCACGGCTGGTATCTGCGAAGCGTCCTCCATGTCGAGGACTATGTACCCTCCTCGGCGGCCGTCTACGGTGCACAAATACACGGCTTCGGGTTCTAGTTTTTCGAGTATTGACTGGAGGGTTGGACCGAGGCTACCATCTTTTATCACCGCGTTGCCCTTATCGACGGGCATGTCCATCTTGATCATGAAGCGCATAGCGTATGGCTCCTTTTCGTGTACCTTGCATTTCCCTCTGAGGTGCTTCCCTGTAGAGCAGGCTTACACTTCCTTCCGCGGGCGCTTCTGGTAACTACTCGTCCCGGGCGGAGGCGGGTTTGCCTTTCTCATGCGGAGTATAGTGTTCCCCGAGGGCGCATACCGCCTCCCCAAAAGGGTGATCTTCGTATTGACTAAGGGAGTGGCTCAGCCACCGGACTGCTGCGGTTCGGGGACGGCGCCCATCTGCCGCATCGCCCCGAGCAGGTCGTACTCGGGCCACTCCTCCACCATCCTGCCGTTATCATCGAAGCGATCTATCTGGATGCCGCTCATCTCGATGCGGTTGCCCGTGGGGGCGACGCCGAAGAACTCCCCCTGGTGGGTTCCTGTGGCCGTGTAGCGGCTCACCACCTTGTCGCCCTCCGCCACCTGGTCCTCCACGGTGTAGATGAGGTCAGGAATAGCGTTGCGGAACCACTCGATCTCTTGCTTTATGGTGTCCGCCCCCCTAACCGCCCCAGACTCGGAGTTGGGGTCGTAGCAGACGAAGTCGGGATCGAGGATCTCTTCGACCAGCTCGACTTTGCCCTGACCGAAGGCCTCCTCCAGCATGCGGCGCGCCTTCTCCTTGTTCTCTTGTGCAGACATAAGTGCTTGTGCTCCCTTCTCGCTGTTTACTGACTTCTCGCTTTAGGCATCGACCCGATCGCAAACGTGGTCGCGGGAGGGATCGTAGTCGTGGCCGTCCACCTCCCCGAGGTGCGGTCCGTAGAGGTGCACCGAGATCGCCGTCTCGGAGCCGGGGTTGCCAACCCGGTGAATGCCCCCCTCGCCGGGCAAGACAGTCGAGGCTCCGTCTTCTGCGCTCCACGAAAGCCGCCAGAGCTTCTTCAAGCGGGCGTGCTCCAATCGCGAACCGTCGTCGAGGCGTTCGTAGCGCTCTTCTAGAACCGCTCCCACCACGCAGCAATAAGCTCCCCAGCAGGAATGGTCGTGGATCTGCGTCCTGGTTTGTGGGGGCCAGACGAATACCTGCAGGGAGTAAGATGCGTCCTCGCCCTCGCAGCTTTTGGCCACGTACCATTCGTCGGCCTCTTCGGCCTCTCTTAAGAGGGGAAGAACATATCCGTCCAGGAAGGCTCGGTCCCTAAGCAGCCGGGCCAGGAAGCGGACGGCTCCCCGTAGGGCTGGCTCCGGTGGCAGCTCGGAGAGGGTTTCCAACTCGCCTAGCTCTGAAGCGGCCAACGACACGGATAGCACGATTGCCTCTCAGGTAACTTTGCACACAAAGATAGGATGGCCCTCGAGAAGGCCTAGCGCATCCCCCAAATGAGCTAGATTGTATTAAATGCAGCTTAATTTCTCGTTTCCGAGCAGCCCGGCAAGAGACCCTGTCATCGAACTTTGGGGAATAACCCTTCCACGCTGTGAGTATCCTGGTGAATGGCTGTGGGCGACACCTCGGAGCGGCCTGACCCTCCTTCCACGTGGGCCGAAGGTGCCTTGCAAGTGACTCGTCGGCCGGACACCTTGGTGTCGCCCGCAGGCCACCCGGGGCCGGAGCAGCGTCGTGACCTCATAGGAGCTCGCCTTTGACGTGACCCCTCACAGTATCGTCCGGTCTCTCCTGTTCCTCGGGTCGTGAAGTGACCGCGAAAGGTTACGAAAGGAGCTTTCTGACGTGAGGACGATAGGCGCCGAAAGGCCGGAGACGGAGGTTGCTGTGATCCTGGGTGTAGACACGCACCTCGACTTCCACGTAGCGGTGGCCATGGACCATCTGGGCAGACGCTTGGGCGAGTCCAGCGTGCCAACGACCGCGAAGGGTTACGAGAAGCTTCTCTGCTGGGCGGAGGGCTTCGGCCCCGTGAGGTGCGCTGGGGTAGAAGGTACTAGCAGTTACGGGGCTAGGCTCGCCCGGCACCTGAGAGCCAGGGGGATAGAGGTGATGGAGGTAGAGCGATCGAAGCATCGGCGGCGAAGCTCGCACCGTAACCTCCAGAAGTCCGACCCCTCAGACGCCGAAGCCGCCGCACGAGCGGTGCTGGCTGGCGAAGCGTCGGGCGTGCCCAAGAGCGGCAGACGGCCAGGTGGAGAGGATCAGGACCCTACGCGCGGCCCGCCGCTCCGCGCTTAAGGCGAGGACGCAGGCCGCCAACCAGATCCAAGGCTTGCGCGTGACGGCACCGGAGGAACTGCTCAACCGTTTGCGCAGCCTCTCCACGAAGGAGCTCGTCTCGGTGGCCGCACGCTTCCGCCTCGGAGATGACCCTTGCGACGTGCCCACAGCGACCAAGTTCGCGCTCCGTTCGGTGGCCCGCCGCTACGAGGCCCTCTCTGAGGAGATCGCCGAGCTAGAGGCGCACCTCGACCGGCTGGTGGCTCAAGCCGCCCCGGAGTTGGTCTCTCTGCCGGGCATCGGTACCGACAACGCCGCGACCCTCTTGGTCGTAGCCGGCGACAACCGGAAGGTTGAGGAGCGAGGCCTCCTTCGCCAGCCTGTGCGGGGTCTCTCCCATCGAAGCCTCTCCGGCAAGGTGGTGAGGCATCGCCTGAACCGCGGAGGCAACCGGGAAGCCAACCGTGCGCTGTACATGATCTGCCTGGCTCGGATGCGCCGCGATACTCGCACGCAGGAGTACGTCGCGAGGCGCACACGGAGGGCAAGAGCAAGCGAGAGATCATCCGCTGCCTGAAGCGCTACGTGGCCAGGGAGGTCTACCGCGTGCTGATCTCTGCTGCGCCCGTTCCTCGCCGACCGGGTCGAAAGACGAGGCCACATCGCCACCGAGAGCAGCGTCGCTTGACCATAGGAGCGTCACTTCGGTGAATAAAGGCAAGAGGGAGGATCGGGGGGCTTCGCCGGGACGTTCGGCTATGCGACCGGCGAGCGCATAGCGTGATCTCTTTGGGCCTCGCTGGCTTCGCTTAGTCGAACGCCCTGGGGCGTGGCGTGTCGAAGTAGATGGCGCAACCGCCTAGGCCGCGGATGCCGAGCTCGTAGCCCGGGGCCTCCCGGCCTCCGCCCGAAGGATCCGGGCCGCTTAGGTCCCGCACCTCCATGTTCGGCTGCCCGAACTGGCAGCCCACGAACTCCGGCTGCGCCCGGGGGAACCACGCCAGCAGGATCATGAAGAGGAACATGAAGATGAGCAACAACAGGACCGCCCAACCCACCACCCGCAAAATCACCCCAGAGATGCGTAGCGCGCGTTGCATGGCGCAAGGTTAGCACGGTATCCTTCCTCGGTGCCCCTGGCCCCCTCCTCGTAGTGCCCGATCCACACCAAGGGCAGGGATTCCGGGGCTTCTATTCACCGGCTCCGTAAGCACAGGGGGGCGGGGCTCCGGCCAGGTTAGTGTCGATGCAGCTGAAGTCGGCTCTAGCGTGGTAGCCCACTAAGCCCGTTGCCAGCGCCAACCATAGGCCGACCAGCAAGATGAGCAGAGCCACCCCCGCCACCACAAGGCCGTTCACCACGCGGTACACGCCCCACCTCCCTATTCGCCCAACGTCGTAGAACAGGAGTATTCCCCCGGCCCAATACCTATGCACGCCGAACAAGACCCGATACCCGCAACTTCCGAGAACTTTGCTTAGGCGTAATACGAAACCCCGCGTTTGCAGGGCTTTGAGGCTATCGGTAGCGTACTCCGTCCGCTTGTAGGTGTGGGGGAGTAGCAAGTAGTGTTGCGACAAAGTATCAAGCCGGATTGCTGCCGCACCTATCCTCCGGATATCAGGGTGAATATCAGGGTGACGAACGCGCCGGCGGGTTACCCAGCGAAGCTCTAGGCCCCCTCTAGGCTGCGCCCCTCTTCCGGCCGAGGGTCGGTATGGTGCCGAAGGTGGGCACGCCCGAGAACTGCTCGACTTCCTCCGGGGAGCTCCAGCTGGCCTCTAAGCGCTCCAGGAGGAAGGCGAGACCGATGCCGAGCATGAGCCCCACCGCGAGCGCCAGAATGCCCACCCTGAGCGGATCAGGCCCTTCGAGGGCGGCGGGCGTAACCGCGTAGGCGCTCACCTTCGCCTCGGCCTCTGAGGCCATCCCACTCGCCTCCGGAGCCTCTCTTGCGAAGATCCTGGCTGCATCGTTGGCAACCGCCCGCGCCACCCTCGCGTCGGAGGCCATGTAAGAGAAGGAGAGGTAGCGGGTGCTCTCGATCTGTGCGATCACCAGGTTCTCCCCCAGCTCCGAGGAAGACACGTCGGCTGCACCCGCGACCTCTTCTGTCATCTGCCGGTTCAGGCCCACAACTGCCATCTCGCCGGCGAGCACCTGCAAGCCCTCGATCCCGGTTGCGAGGTTATCCTGCTTTCCTATCGGACTGAGGACCACCGAGGCGGAGGCTTCGTAGACGGGCGGCGTCAGGAAGCTCGCCCCTACGGCGGCTCCGACGCAGAGGAGCGCGATAAGGACGATAAGCCACAGCCTCTTGCGGGCCGCTCTTGCCAGGTCTGCGAGAGAGAAGAACTCCCGGCCAGCTTCGCTTGTGGCTAGGCTCCCTGGGTTCGCTTCAGCTCCAGCTCCGCTACGCGTGGCTGAGCCATCTCTGCCAGGCTTACCTGCGTCGTACACTGCTCCTCCCGGGGTTCGGGTAGCGAAGCTGGTATGGTAGCGCAGCGCCGGGGAGGGCGCTAGCTTCGCTAAAGCTTCGGCAAAGCCTTCGTCAGCCGCCATCAAGGGGTCTCGTCCGCGGCCCTTAAGGGTTGGACCGGTTCCACTATTCTCTAGGCGAAGTCCGCGGCCCGCAGGCGCGATCCTCGGGGCTCTCAGAGGGTATCTATGCGAGATCCTGCATGCGAACTTCCGACAAAACCAGTTCTACGAAGTTCGGTGAATAGTGGCGTCAGTCCCTGAGCAGGGACAACTCGTAGGTGTATACGTCACACCCTCCGACGTGGCTCTCCTTGAAGCCGATGCCCAGGAACGTCGTCGTCTGGGACACTTGGAAGGGCGGAACTGCCCGCGGACAGTACACCGCGACGGGCAGGTGTCCTGCGAGCACCGATACCCCAAGGACGAGCACCACCGCCCCCAGGGAACCTAGCATACGCATCTTCATGCCCCGTCCTCTCCTCGGTCTCCGCGAGCGTTGCTCCTCGTGTGCAACCCCTCTAAGGGTATACGTCTCGCCCCTCTCCCGGCACTCAAGGCCCCGCGAGTACCTTAGGGTTCTACCCCCTCCGGCTCCTCGGAGACCGTCTCCGGGGCGTCTCGCTCATCCGACAGCGGCTCCGAGGGGGCTTTCAGCTCCCGGAGCGTGCGGGCCTGTTCCTCAGTGGTCCGTGCAAGCTGCGCGATGATGGTGTCTGCTCGCCGGCGTGCCTCCCGTTCCTCGGCAAGCTGCTCTCGCAGGTCCTCGACACGCGCCCGCAGCTCTCCGACAAGCTCGGTGTTCGGTTGCGATTGATCGACCGTTTGCTCGTCGTCATGTCGTAATTGGTCGACTTGCAAGCGTACATAAACAGTACCGTCGGTCCCGGTCTCTTTGGCCAATGTGCCGCGATACAGGCGAGATCTCACGGCTTCGGGAGAAATGCCTAGCAGGTGTGCGGCCTCCTGCACGGGCACGCGCAGCCGCTTGCGGATTTGGTCGTCCGTCAGATCGCCGACCGGGCGCGATGCGTCGGGCATAGTGACAGCATACCGGAACGTCCTCAGCCGCGCGAGGTTGCCGCCTGCCGGCCTCCGTGGTGGCGTCGAGTGACACACTGCGATCCGGCGCCGTGATACGAGAGCACGCGATCGACCATCCACGAGCTACGGAGGTTGACCACCGGACCCCTCCCGGTGAGGGCGGCCTTCGCGCTCGTAGCGCCGTTCGTCCCGGGCGTCGCTGGCACCGTCAGGCTGGCCGACCGCCTCGTGTGGGAGGGCACTTTCGAAGGGCGCTTCGAGGATCGGGATCACGCGATGGAGGTCTTCGGGCGCCACAACGAGGCGGTCCGACGGCGGATCCCGCCGGAGAGGCTGCTGGTCTTCGACGTCAGGGAGGGCTGGACGCCGCTGTGCGATTTCTTAGGCGTCGAAGCTCCTGAGAGACACTTCCCCCGCCTGAACGAGGCGCGGGAGATGCGGCGCAGACTCCTCGGCCTCGTCACGCTCTCGGCCGTCTTGCCGGCGCTCGCGGCGCTCGCGGGCGTCGCGACGGTGTTTCTCGTCCGACGGGTCGCGAGGTCTTGGTGCCGTTGACGCCGCCCGAGGGTCCGTGATCGGCGAAGGCGAGCGGTCCTTCGGTTGGGTCGAAAAGGCCGGGATGGGCGATACTCGCCTCACGGCGAGGTTCGCGGCGGCCACTCGTGATGCGCCCGTCCGACAACGCCGGTCCCGCCATGCGTCGCGCACTTCGCGGCTCGGTTTGGGGCGCCACCGCGTGCTTATTTCGGGGGTCGCAGTTCGGCTTCGAAGAACGCGTAGGCCAACTCGAGGCTCCTCGAGGAGAACCTCAAGAGGCGATTACCCGTGCCGGCGGCGGTCTCCAGGAGCACGTACCCCTCCCCGCTCCCACCAGTTCCACGAGGACACCGTGGAACCCGTGCAGGATCGGGTCCATCTCGACGAAGACGCTCTCGAGGACCTCTTGTTCTGCGTCGAACCGCATCCGTTCCCTCAAGACGTAGTATATGGGGCATCGGCGTCTCTCAACCCACAAGTCGCACCCTCGCGCGCAGAATCGGCCGGGAGCCGCGGCCCTCGGTGGCTCGAACCTATTCCTAGTGCGGTAGTCCCGTAAATAGGTAACGATAGATCGAGACGATGTCCTCGGTGGGAACCATCGAGCAGCCTCCCATTGTGGCGGCGGGGCACTTTCGGACCAGCCGAAAAAGCGCCAGCAGATTACCACGGGTCCGCAGCTGCGCACGTCCGCACGCTACCATCATGCGCCGAGACCAGCTCCTTTTCGGCCTCATCCTTTTTCGCCAGCTTGTTCACTTACGGGTTGCGAACTGCGGCGCTGGATCCATGAATGTTGCCTCTTGCTCGCCGGGATACGCCCACCAGCAGAAACGAAGCGCGCAGAAGACCAACTCCCAACGACTTCGGATGGCCAGGTCGCTCCTGGCCTGGAAGTCTGAGAAACCCAGCTCTCCGTTGACCGGCTTGTAGCTTTGCTCCACCCATTGCCTCAAGCCGTAGAGTCTTACCACTTCACAGAGATCTGCCTCTCGAACGGGGACGGGTCTGCCCTGGAAGAGCCTGTGCGGGCAAGTTCGTCATCAAATACCACCGTGCTCGCCGGAGCGCCCTGGGGTCCGGGTAACGAAGGCGAGTCTGTCGGACCTAGCGATAGCGTGGTGGCCTCCACGGCCCACCGTCTTCGGTGTGGCCGTCCTTGAAGGTCCGCACAATACGTTCCCAGGCTCCGGCTCTCCGGTGAGACGACCGGGCCATCCTCTGGGCGGCTTCCTCGGGGGTAGCGCCGCCTCTTCTTTGGCCCACCTTGGGCCAAGACGCAGGATCACCTTCGCTCCACATCCCTCTGTACGAAAGCCGGATTCTCTACATAGAGGCAGTCGCGACCGGCGGATGGAAGGTCGCCGATGCCGATCCTCTGGGGCTCACCGGCTTCCAGGACGGGTTTGGTCGGAGCCGGGTGGCTCCTGCCCATTCTCAGTAGCTTCGCCGAGCGAGTAAGAAGCTCCGATCGCCTCGTGCAACGGATCGTAGATCTGCTCAACGGACGACCCCGAGCTCCCCAAGACGATCTCCTGCGACGGGCTCTATGTTCCCCGACTCTGATGAGCGACGTGGCTCGAGGTTCGTCGACGACGAGGCCCGGTAAGCGTCGATAACGACGCAGTTCCCTCGTGGTGCTGTGAGGAACTCGGGGCGTCTGGCAAGAAGACCCTGCTGCTCATCTGCGATAACGCCAGCTGGCACACCTCCAAAGAAGTGAGGCGATGGCTCCGGAGGCACAACCGCCGACGTCAAGAAGAGTGGCAGCGGGGTAAGGATCTTAAGTTGCCTGCTTCCGAAGCAGAAGCCCCTGGCTGAACCCATCGAGCCCAAGTGGGTGCATGCCAAGCGCAAGGGTCGTGGAGTTCGACGGCGTGTGGGCGTCTACGAGCTCGCCGAGAGCCAGTGGGCAGGGCGACGTTTGTCCGCATTACGTTAGCATCTCTACCGTCATTCAACACAGGAGCTACGTTTAACAAATGCGACTAGTGTCTCGGCTGCGAGGCGAGGAGATCCCAGAGGGCACCTTCCGCCTGGAACTTCCCGGCGTAGGATTCCGGCGCGTGGAGCGCTGACGGGCGTCTGGCGAGTCGACCACCCGTAGAGGGGGGACGTCCATGGCAATTGCGACCCGACCGCCGACCTCCGTCCGCCTGGTGCCCAAGGACCGGTTGGGATGCGCCCCTCAGGGAGATCAAGGAAGAGACCGCGCTGGTGGAGGCCCACCCCGACCATCCTTGGCTGTTACGACTGCGACGCTCCGAACGGTGCGGCGGCGTCCACCCTCAACTCGGTTCACTAACTTTCGGACAGCACCCAGGGTTTTTGGATCCTCGTACCCGGAATCGGGAGGAGTGCCCGTTTCCGGTACTCAGACGCGGATCGACGCCGTAGCATGCCTGGGACGGCTATCGATAAAGAGAGGCAGAGGTGGACAAGGAGCACGAGTATCTGAAGGTACCGGAGGTTGCGGAGGTGCTAAGGATCGCCCGCAGCAGGGCCTACGAATTGGTCGCTGAAGGTGAGATTCCCTCGGTTAGGATCGGACGCAGCGTTAGAGTAAGCCGCAAGGAGCTTGATCGCTGGCTCGAGGAGCAACGCCAGCCGAGCGCGAGCTGGAGATAGGTTACCCGGAGAAGGTGCCGACGCTGCAGTCAATTCCCATTTGATCCGATACACAAGTAGATCAACAATTGCTCGATCTCTGTCGGATGCGGTCGGGCTATGGAAAAGGAGAAAACGAAGATAGGTAAGCGGGGAAACGGCGAGGGCTCTATCTCTCGCCGCAAGGGCGGCGGGTGGATGGGACAGTACGTCATCTACACCTCCGCGGGACGCAAGAGGAAGACGGTCTACGGAAAGACGCGGGCCGAGGTGGCAACGAAGCTAGCGAAGGCGATCTCGAACCGGGCTGATGGTCTTACCTTCGACGCCAAGAATCTTACCCTGGGAAAATACTTGGACTCTTGGCTCAAGAATAGTGTCCAGGACACGGTGCGTCTGACCACGTATCAGGGCTACGAGCGGATCGTACGTCTGCACATCAAGCCCACGTTGGAGGGCATCAAGCTAGACAGGCTGACACCTCTGCACGTACGCAACCTGTATCGGGAGAAGCTGGAAGCCGGACTCGCACCACGAATGGTGCAGCTCATCCACACCACACTGCATAAGGCGCTGAAACAAGCCGTCGCCGACGACCTTATACCCCGCAACGTGACCGAGGCCGTGAAAGCACCCCGCCCGGTTAGCAAGGAGATGCAGCCCCTGAATCTCGGCCAGGCACGCACGCTCCTCGAAGCAGCCCGCGGAGAAAAGCTGGAGGCCTTGTACGTGCTAGCGCTTACCACCGGAATGAGGCAGGGGGAGCTTCTGGGCCTAAAGTGGGAGGACGTCAATGTAGAGTCCGGAATCCTTCACGTCCGGCGCACCCTATCTACGGCGATGGGTGAAGGCTTCAGCTTCAACCCTCCGAAGACGACCAAGAGCCGACGCAGCATCAAGGTACCGCAGCTGGCCCTTCACGCGTTGCGGCGACACCGCGCGGCGCAGCTCGCGGCGCGACTGAAGGTCGCCGGACTCTGGAAGGACCACGACCTCGTGTTCACAACCGGGGTCGGCACACCCATTGCCAGGGCGGACCTCATCACTCGCTCCTTCAAACCGCTCCTAAGGCGAGCCGGCCTGCCCGACATACGTTTCCACGACCTGCGGCATACCTGCGCCACCCTCTTGCTTGGCAAAGGGGTGACAAATTCGTGCAGGAGCTCTTGGGGCACTCCACCATAGCCGTTACCCTGGACACCTACAGCCACGTGCTTCCCGGTATGGGTGATACCAAGTCCGTCTGGAGGGTTTCGCTTTCCGTCAATGGGTGAGAGCCCGGTCCTCCTCCACCGTCATTCCCGCGAAAGCGGGAATCCACGAGGAGTAGAAGACGTAGGCTCGTGCGGGGTAGCCTTGCTATTCACCCGGACTCGGTATGACAGCCTGGCAGACACCATGGACGAAGCTCTCGGCTGACGGGTTGCAGTACGGTTGCAGTAAAGAGGTTCTGAGGCCACACCAGAACTTCTTTGACTTCTTCATCCTCCTACTGCAGTTCACCTGCAAATAGTGGGAAAAAGCGGAGAGGGAGGGATTCGAACCCTCGAGACGGCTTAACACCGCCTACGCGATTTCCAATCGCGCTCCTTCGGCCAACTCGGACACCTCTCCGGGAGCGACGGGCGAGATTCTACCAAAAAGCGAAACCACTGCTACGTCCTACGCGGGTGAGGATGGATCCTCTCGCCCGTTCCCGTCGGCCAGGGGTCGGATCATGGTCCTGGAGGCGTGGATGGCCCGCTCACGCTCGTCGCCGTCCTTGCCGCCGGCCAGCCCGGCTGCGGCGCTCAGGAGGGCCGGGTAGTTCCCGTTGGCGCCCTCGATGCGGTCCGCGATGCCCCGCAAGGCGGTGGCCTCCTCGGGGTTCGGCCCGGCGGAAGATGTGAGGTCGGCGGAGCGCAGGAAACGAGCGAGGTCCCTATCCTCTTCGCTCCTGGCGTCCGTCTCCAGCGCGCCGGCGAGCGTTGCTACTAGCGCCGTATCGGGCGCGCCTTCCTCTGGCGTCTGCTCCTCCAGGCGGATGTTCTTCATGAAGATCGCGGCGACGATGGCCAAGGCGACGGCGACGAAGGTAAAGACGAACCCGTCGTGAAGAGAACTGGAGAGGCCCTCGCGGGAGACCTGCAGGATCTCGTCGACGAGTTGCTCACCACCGGGGAAGGTGGAAGCGACGCGGTCCAGAGCGTCGCGGGCCTCGTCGCTCACCAGCGCATTCGGGTCTTCCAGGGCGTTAATCAGTTGGGCTGGTGCCTGCGGCGGGGCGTTATCGTTCAAGTAGTCGACGTAGCCCGAGGTGACGAGCGATCCTATAACCGCGGTGCCGACCGTCGAGCCGAGAGACCGGATGAACTGCGTGGCCGAGGTAGCGACGCCGAGGAGCCTCTTCTCGACCGTGCTCTGGACGGCGAGGGTGGCCGATGGCATGAGCGGACCGAGACCGAGGCCCGTGACCATGAGGTAGAGGGCGACGGTTCTCTGGGTAGAGTCGACGTCGAGCGTCGTCAACAGGTAGATGCCTAAGGTCATCACTATCGAGCCGGCGATCATGAACGGCTTGATGCGCTTTACGCGGGCTATGAGCTGGCCGCAGATGATGGCCATGGCGGTCATGCTGAGGACCAGCGGGGTGAGCACAGCTCCCGAGCCCGTGGCGGTCTTGCCAAGCACACCCTGCACGAAGAGTGGGGTGTACAGGATGATCCCGAACATCCCGATGCCGACCATGAACATCAAGAGCGCGGCGGAGCCGAACACCCGGCTCTTGAAGAGGGAGAGAGGAATTATGGGCTCGGGGGCCCTGAGTTCTACGGGAATGAAGAGGGCGAGTAGTATGCCGGAGAGCACGAACCCGACGACGACGCGGGTGGCGTCCCAGTCGTAGCCCTCGCCGACCCACGAGAGCGCGAGCAACAGCGAGACGACCGAGGCTGTAATGGTGGCTGCGCCGAGGTAGTCGATCTTCACCCCGAAACGCCTGGCGCTCTGGCGGAGCACTACGGGTAAGACGAAAAGCGAGAAGACGCCGAGTGGCAGGTTGATGTAGAAGACCCACCGCCAGGAGAGGTTGTCCGTGATCCAACCACCCATCGTCGGGCCTATGACGCTGGTCAGCGCGAAGACGCTGAAGAAGACGCCCTGGTACTTCGCCCGGCGCGCAGGGTCGGGGAAGATGTCGGCGACGCTGGTGAATATGTTGGAGAAGATCATGCCAGCCCCGAGACCCTGCATACCCCTGAACAGTATCAACTCGGTCATTCCCCAAGCGGCCCCACAAAGGGCGCTTGCGGCGAGGAAGATCACCACCCCGGCGATGATGAACCACTTCCTGCCGTAGATGTCCCCGAGCTTGCCGATTACCGGGATCATGGCCGTCGAGGCCAGAAGATACGCCGTCGTGACCCAGGCATAGTGCTCGAACCCGTCGAGGTCAGCGATTATCTTAGGCAACGCGGTCCCAACGACCGTCTGATCGAGCGCCACGAGAAACAGCGCGAGCATGAGCCCAGCCACCGCGAGCACGGTCTCCCGGCGCCCCGACTGCTCCATCTGGGGTGCGTTCGCGCTTATCTTTGCTCTCCCTCTAACACAAGCTCTACCACCCGAAACCCTTCGGGCTCAAAACTTTCCCTACTCCCCACCCAAGCCGCTCTCAGTTGGGTAGCCGGCTTCGACCCAGTCCTGTTTGCCGCCCTCGTACTCGAAGGCGTTCTCGTAACCCATGGCCGTCAGTTCACGGACGGCCCGCGTCGAGGAGTGTCAGTTGAAGTTCGAGCAGTAGGCGACGACCTCGGTGGTCTTGTCGGGCAGAAGGTCGGGGATAGTGGCCCTGCCCCCGTACCGGATCGCGCCGGGCAGGTGCCCTCGGTTGTAGGACTGCTCCGAGAGTACTTCCAGCAAGACGAAGTCGTCGCCCTTGTCGATCTTCACTTTCAGGTCTTCGCGGCTTATCGTCTTCACGACGCTCCTCGCTTTCGCGGTGACGTTAGCTTACCGGGTGGAGTACGAGGAGTGGGATCTCCCGCTCCGTCTTGGTCTGGTAGTCGTCGTAGGTAGGATACATCTCGACCATCTTCTGCCACAGGCGGGTCTTATCTTCGCCGTGCACCTCTTCCGCCCTTACCCGTACCTCGCGGTCTCCGACCTCGACCGTCGCGTCAGGGTTGGCGATCAGGTTGAGGTACCACGCGGGGTGTGTCGGCGCGCCGCCTTTGGAGGCGATGATCACGAAGCCTTCGCCGTCCATGACGTAGAGGAGCGGGGTCGTGCGCTTCTTGCCGCTCTTCCGACCCATGGTATTCAGGAGCAAGATAGGGCTCTTGCCCATGCGGCCGAACAGCTTGCCGCCCGTGGCACGGTACACCCCCGAGTGCACCCCTGTTCCCAGCTTCATGGCCAACCTGGCGGGTCTGGAGAGATCCCTCTCAGAAGATATCTTTCCGCTCTTGCTCATGTCTTGCTCCTTTCCTAGCCGGCCTTCTCGGCGCGGCGGAGGCCGTAGACGGCCCATAGGGTCAGTACGATTATCAGGATGGCGCTCGTGGCGAAGGCGGACGCGACGTTCGTGGGTTCGCCGGCCAGATAGCCGCGGGCGGCTTCGAGGATAGCCGTGAACGGGTTCAGGCGGGCGGCGGTCTCGATCCAGCCCGAGAGCAGGCTAAAGGGGACGAAGACCGGGGCCAAGAACAGGACGAGGAAGATCGGGGTGCGTATCACGGGCCCGGCCTGCTGGGTGCGGAGCATCATCGCAACTCCCGCTCCGAACAGGGTCGCCGCGATGTTGGCGAGGACCGCGAGGGCTATGAGGCCGAAGATGTCGAAGCCGCCGCTTATAGGCATCCCCGTAATCAGCGCGAACACGGTTACGAGCGTCCCCGTCATGGTGGCCCTGACGAGCGAGGCCATGGTGTAGCCGAGAATGATCCCGTACCGGTTCGAGGCGGCGAGCATGAGCCTCCGGGCGAAGCCGTTCTCGAAGTCGCCCGCAATGGAGAACCCAGTGAAGGCCCCGCCCATCGAGACAGCCTGCAGCAGCGCCCACACGTACTGGAAAGCGATGTAGCCCGCCGCATAATCGAAGCCTGGCACGTCGCCCACCCTCGTCAGGCCCCCGGCGAAGGCGACGAAGAAGAACAGCGGGAAGAGCGCCGGCGCGAGGAACGCGGGGTTGGTGAAGTACTTGTAGACCTGGCGCGCGGCCACGGCCCAGGCTACCTGGAAAAACCCGCCCATCCCTAAGCCACCCTCGTGCGCAGGGAAACCGCGGCCCCGCCGATGGCGACCACGACGATCGCCGCGGCGAAGCCGAAACCGAGGATCAAGGCTTGCGGGTCCCAGCCCGTTATCACCAGGCTCCTTATGCCTTCGACCAGGTAGGAGA
Organism: uncultured Rubrobacteraceae bacterium; assembly: GCA_963840835.1. Classification (GTDB taxonomy): domain Bacteria; phylum Actinomycetota; class Rubrobacteria; order Rubrobacterales; family Rubrobacteraceae; genus Rubrobacter_D. The sequence continues at coordinate 46,426 of CAWJAM010000007.1, forward strand.
TCGGGTTTATCGTCGCGATAACGCGGAACCAGTCCTGTTCGATCAGATTGCGCGGTAAATTGATGGAAGACAGGAAGATCGCCACGAAGAACAGCGGGAACGCGCTCTCGACCGCCTCGACAGAACCCGTCTTTATCGCCAGTATGGCCCCTATCCCCCCAAACCCGAGCGCGACGAGCACGGTGAGGAGCACGATCACGAGCATGCCGCCCACCCCGCTACTGATGTCCACGCCCATGAGCAGCCCGACCGCGAGGAAAACGACGCCCTGAAGCAGTCCCAGCGCCACGACGCCGGCTAGCATCCCGCCGAGCAACGCAACGGGGCGCATCGGGGTGAGCGAGAGCCTGTCGAAGAAACCGCTCTCGATGTCGCGGGCAAGGTCGGCGCCGGCCGTGATCGCACCGAAGAGCGAAGCCTGAATGAGGGGGAAGGCGAAAGCGAAGTCGAGGTACGAGTCGGTCGGGAAGCCGGGGATTTGCGAGGCAGCGTCCAGGCCGCTCGCGTTTATGGAGAAGAACAGCATCGGGAAGAGCAGTGCGGAGATGATGACCGCGGGCTGCCTCATGGTACGTACCGTGGAGCGACGGGCCAAGGCCGCAACCTGGGTCAGAAAAGAAGAGCCGCTCACGCCTCCTCCATCTCGACGTCTTCGTCCTCTCCTGCGCCTTCGAGCGAACGTCCCGTCTTCTCCAGGAACACGTCGTCGAGGCTCGGCTCGTCGAGACGGAGGTTGCCGACGCTGACGTTCTCCCTATCGAGGGCGCGCACCACGGCGGCGAGTCCTGAGGCTCCGCCCGAGAGCCTCACGGCGACAGCGCCGGGCTGGGCGGGGATCTCCTCCCCGAACTCAGACAACACGCGGGCGACGGCGTCGCGTCCAGAGCCTCCGGCAGGCGTCGCCTCGACGCTGGGGCGTCCGATCTCGGCCTTTAGCGCCTCCGGCGTGTCCTCGGCCACGATCTTGCCTCGGTCGATGATCCCAACCCTATCAGCCAGAACGTCAGCCTCCTCGAGGTACTGCGTCGTCAGGAACACCGTCACGCCGTCTTCGCGGGCGAGTCTACTGACTTCGGCCCACAGCGCGCTGCGGCTCTGCGGATCGAGGCCCGTGGTCGGCTCGTCGAGGAAGAGGATTCGCGGCTCGTGTACGAGCGCGAGGGCGAGGTCGAGGCGGCGCTTCATCCCGCCCGAGTACCCGCGCACCCTCCTGTCGGCGGCCTCCTCCAGCCCGACGCGTTCGAGTAGTTCCTGCCCCCGCCGCTTGCGCTCCTTGCGCGAGAGGCCGTGCAGTGCTGCCTGCAGGTGCAGGTGCTCCCGGCCCGTCAGAAAAGGGTCGAGGGCGGCCTCCTGCAGCGCAGCCCCGATGGAGGCCCGTACCTGCGGACCCTCGCGCACGATGTCGTAGCCGGCGACCGTGGCCGTGCCGCTCGTGGGCGGGAGGAGCGTCGTCAAGATCAGAACGGTCGTTGATTTGCCGGCGCCGTTCGGCCCCAGGAAGCCGTAGATCTCGCCGGGCTCGACGCGCAGGTTTATGCCGTCCACGGCCCTGGGACCCTTCTTGAACTCCCTGACGAGGTTCTTGACCTCGATCCCCCGCTCGCGGTCCACTAGGCGGCCACCTTCAGACCCGTCAGGTCCTCGCTGACCTCCCAGAGCCTGCGGCGGGCGCCCTCGTCGTAGGCGATCTCTTTGGCTTCGATCTCCTTGCGGTCGGAGAAGTACTTTCCGCTGACGCCCTCGACGTCGGGCGAGACGGCGAGCCAGATCAGGGTGTCGGCCCCCTGCTCCGGCGAGCGCATGAACGGCTTGCCCAACCTGAAGAAGAGCGCCATGGGTCCGCCGTTGTTCTTGCCGAAGTTGGTGCTGACCGGGCCGGGATGCAGGCAGTTCGCGGTGACGCCGGTCCCCTTCAGGCGCTCCGCGAGCTCGTAGGTGAACATGATGTTGGCGAGCTTGGTCATCCCGTAGACGGGGAAACCCCTGTACTTGCGCGTTGACTGGATGTCCTCGAAATCCATGTTCCCCCAGCGCTGCGCCTCTGAGGAGACCGTGATCACCCGGCTCGGAGCGCTCTCCTCGAGCCGCTCGAGCAAGAGATTGGTGAGCAAGAACGGCGCGAGATGGTTTATCGCGAGCGTCGTCTCGATGCCATCCTCTGTCTCTGTCCGCTTGCTCTGCACGAGCCCTGCGTTGTTGGCGAGCACGTCGAGCCTGTCGTGGCGCTCCTGAAACTCGTCGGCCAGCCTTCTGACCTCGCTCTGTACGGAAAGGTCCGCTAGTATCAGCTCTACATCCTCACCGTGACTCTGGGCCCTTATCTCCTCGACCGCGGCCTCGCCGCGCTCGGGGTTACGCCCGACGACGACGACATCGGCGCCCATCGCCGCCACCGCCACCGCTGTAGCCTTCCCGATACCCGAGGTACCGCCCGTGATGAGGACGGTCTTGCCTCCCATACCGCCGTTCGGATTGTTCAAATTATCTCCTGATCTAAAGAACTCGCGTCAGCCCTGAGTCTATACCGCGCTTGCGGTCACACTACGTAAGCGGAGCCACGCTCCATCCGCCCACGTTCTCCAATCCCGCAGGCTAAGCGGCAGCACTCCTGCTTCTCAAAGCCTACCTTCCCTGGACAGGTCGATGCCGGGAAGATCCGCTTCCTGCTCTTTCTCCAGCGTCAGCCAGTAGCGTCGTCCTTGTTCTCCCCCGTCGCGCACGACGCGACCGAAGCCTGAACCGGGGATATGGCCCGCTGCGACGGTGATGCCGTCTGCCTCGAGCCACGCGAGCAGCATCTCGCGGGTGCGGGCGGCCTGCTCCTTGTCCATGTCGAAGTGCACGTTCCAGGTCGGCTCCGTCGCCTGGGCCGGGTGAACGATGGCGTCGCCGGAGACGAGGGCCTGCTCCCCGCCGGAGGAGACGAGCAGGCTGCTATGCCCCGGAGAGTGGCCCGGGGTCGGTATGGCCGTAAGCTCCTCACCAACAGCCTCCTCGCCATCGAGCAGATCGAGGACGCCAAGGTCGTCTAGCCCGGCGACGGCGCGCCCCAGGTAAGGTACCGAGATCTCCCACTCCGCGCCCTGCGTCACGTAGCGGGCCTCGGAAAACACGGGCTCGCCGTCGGCCTTCACGCTCCAGCCGAGATGGTCGCCGTGCAGGTGGGTCAAGAAGACGGTATCGACGTCCTCGGGACGAACTCCGGCGCGATCGAGCTCCACGAGCAACTTGCCGCCCTGGCCCATGGCCTGCGGACCGACGCCGGTGTCTACCAGGACCGTGCCCCCGGGGGAGCGCAACACGTAAGACCCGACGCGCCCCCATAGCGTCTCGCGGTCGGCGAAAGCCCAAGGGTATCGGTGCACATAGGGTTCCCACTGATCATCCATGACCCCGGGGAAGATCTGCTCCAACTTGAAAAAGGCCCCCTCGATGTCGGTCAGCGCGGTAATCCCGACGCTTCCTACCTCGATGCTCTTCAAGATCTAACCTCCCTCACAGGAACACTGGACACGCACACCCCAGAACACCGATGCCCTGCGCCATGGTTTTGCCCAGACAGTAGACCTACCACTCGTACAGCCCCGTCTCCACCCGTCGCCCTCTCCTTCTGTAGAGACTCTACAGACTCCAATAAACGTGTACTTATACACATTAACATTGACAACGATGTACGTCAACAGTATGATGCCTGGGAGGAGTTGGAGGTTGGATCTCGTGCGAGGCGGATCTTGGTAGAACGGGAAACGGTGGTTGAGGGATCTTCGTTGCGGCTCGTGGACGAGTTCGCCGCTTTCGGGCCCTTGTACCTGAAGTGGGTCAGGTCGCGTTTACAGGGCGGGGGGATGACGTACGCCAGGATGCGTTTGCTCGGGGCTTTGCATTGCAACGGGCCCCAGATCATGAGCTCCATCAGCGAAGAGCTGGGCGTTACCAGGCGCAACGTCACGGCGCTCGTGGACGCGCTGGAGGAAGAAAGGTTGGTCAGGCGCAAACCCCATCCCACTGACCGGAGGGCCACCGTCATAGAGATGACCGACCGGGGCGAGGAGACGATGGACCGTGTCTATGATGAGCACCGCGCCGCGGTCGCCGAACTATTCGCAGATCTGGACGAGAAAGACCGTAGCGAGCTAATGCGCATGCTCGGCGTCCTGCGCGAGACGCTGCGCAGGGAGGGCATCTGCGGCTAGGGCGGTTCGCGAACCGCCCCTACGTGGCATCTCGGTGGCCTTGCGGTATCCCTGAACGTATCGCGAGGGTGGACGCAGGACCCAACGGTTAATTAGACTGGATCCATGGCGCCAGGTACAGAATCCTTCGACGTGCTCACTATCGGGGAGGTGGTCGTTGACTTCATCTCCGCCGAGAAGACCGACACGTTGAGCAACGCTTCGACCTTCAGGCGGTATCTGGGGGGGTCTCCGGCCAACATCGCGGTCTATGTGTCCAAGCTCGGGGGCACCTCGGCGGTCATCGCCAAGACCGGGATCGGGGCCTTCGGGAAGTTCCTCAAGAGCGAGCTGCAGCGCCACGGCGTCACCACAGACTACCTCTCGATGGACCACCGCACCCACACCACCGTCATCTTCGTGTCTTCGACGGCTGCCACTCCGGACTTCGAGGAGTTCCGGAGCGGCGACTACCTGCTCAGGCCTGAGGAGGTCTCGGATGAGGCCATCTCGCGCGCGAGGGTGGTCCACGCCTCCACCTTCGCACTCTCGCGCGAGCCGTGCCGTTCGGCGGTGATAGGGGCTTTTCGAGAAGCGCGCGAGATGGGCAAGATCGTCTCCCTAGATCCCAACTACAGTAGGAGGGTCTGGCCTGATTACAAGGAGGCCAGGGAGGTCATCCGCGAGGCCTACCGTTACGTCAACGTCACCAAGCCCTCCGCAGACGACGCGAGGCGCGTCTTCGGCCCGGATTACGGGCCCGAGCAGTACATCGAGATGTTCCACGACCTCGGCGCCGGCACCGTCGTCTTCACCATGGGCGAGGAGGGCAATCTGATCTCCGAGAACGGGAGGATCACGGCCCACATCCCCGCGAGGTCCGTAGCGGTCGTCGACGCGACGGGCGCGGGGGACGCCTTCTGGGCCGGATTCCTGACCGCCACCCTTGACGGCAACTCGGCCGAACGCTCGGTGCTCTTCGCCCGCGAGATCGTCGAACGGAAGCTGACAACCAAAGGACCTCTGCCATCCGACATCGACCGTGAGGAGATCTACGCCAGCCTGCAAGAGGTCCCCGCCACGGACGAAAAACAGGACGCAAAGGCCGACCGATAGAGAGGATGAGCAGATGCACGTCGCCTTCGTGAACCCGCAGGGGAACTTCGATCCGAACGACTCCTACTGGACGGCCCACCCCGACTTCGGCGGACAACTGGTCTATGTCAAGGAGCTCACGCTCGCGATGAGCAACCTCGGACACAAGGTAGATATCGTGACGCGCCGTATCATCGACCCCGACTGGCCGGAGTTCGCCGCGGATACGGACTCTTACCCCGACGCCCCGAACGTGCGCATACTGCGCATCCCCTGCGGCCCCGATACGTTCTTGCCCAAAGAGGAGTTGTGGCCATATCTCGGCACCGAGTTCGTGCCGCGATTGATCGAGCTTTACGAAAGCGAGGGCTCGTTGCCCGATGCCGTCACGGCCCACTACGGTGATGGAGGGCTTTGCGCGGTCCTGATAGAAGAGCGTACAGGTATCCCCTTCAGCTTTACAGCCCACTCTCTAGGCGCGCAGAAGATGGACAAGATGGTGATCCCACGCGACGACATCGCCGGGGTCGATGCCCGCTACCATTTCTCCAGCCGCATCGTGGCCGAGCGTCTGGCCATGAACCGCTCGAACGTGAACGTTACGAGCACCTCGCAGGAGCGCTTCAACCAGTACACCCACAACGCCTACAGGGGCGCCGTCGACCCCACAGATGATGCCCGCTTCGCCGCCGTGCCGCCCGGCGTCGCCCTGCACATCTTCGACAAATCTGCGCGCTACGAGGACGAAGATGCAATCGGGGAGCTCGTCGAGACGTCGTTGGAACGCGACCTGAGCCCGGATCGCGCCGCTCTCCCATGCGTAGTCGCATCCAGCAGGCTCGACCCCAAAAAGAACCATCTCGCCCTCGTCGAGGCTTTCGCCGGGAGCCCGACCCTGCGCGAGTCGGCCAACCTCGTCATCCTTACCGGAAGCCTGGAGAATCCGCTGGAGGACTACGGCGCGGCCAGAGACGAGGAACGCGCCGTTCTCGATTCCTTGATGGAGGTCATAGACCGGGCCAGGATGCGGAGCGAGGTCTCGATGTTCGCCGTGCGCGGCCAGCGCGCGCTCGCGGCTGCCTACCGCCACCTCGCGCAGCGGCGCTCAGTATTCGCGCTCACGGCGCTGTACGAGCCGTTCGGGCTGGCCCCGCTCGAGGCGATGGCCGCAGGGCTTCCGGCGGTCGTAACCAAGTTCGGGGGCCCCAGCGAGTCCATGCGCGAGGGCGACGAAGAGTTTGGCATCCTCGTCGATCCGACAGATCCGGAAGACGTCGGGGCAGGGCTACATACTCTGACAAGCAACCCGGAGGTCTGGGAGCGTTACGCCAGGGCAAGCTACGGCCGTGTCCTGGCCCGCTACACCTGGGAGAGGACCGCGGAAGGTTACCTGCAGGCGATCTCCGGCGAAAAGAGCGACGCCGAACAGGGGCGCGAAGAAGGCGCAACAACCCTGCACGCTGGCGATGAGATCCCCGCCGAAAGTACTTCTACTCAGAAGCGCCTGCCCATCCCATCGTACTTCACCGACCCCGAGTCGGGCGACGGTGTCTCGCTCGAGAACCTCGACGAGCTCTATTACAGGCTCGATTTGCTCGCTGTCGGGGAGACGCTGGTCGATTTCATCTCGCACGAGATGGCCCACTCCTTGAGGACCGCGGGCCAGTTCTCCCGCTACCTCGGGGGCCAACCGGCCAACGTCGCCGTCTACGTCGCCAAGCTCGGGGGGCGCTCGGCCGTCATCACCAAGCTCGGGTCGGACTACTTCGGCGAGTACGTCGAGGACCAGCTCCAGCACCACGGCGTCAACACCGAGTCCGTAAGCCGAACCGACGAGGCTGCGACTACCAACGCCTTCATCACCCGCACCGTCAGCATCCCGGACTTTCAGGTCAACAGGGGCGCCGACGCCCTCCTCGCCGTGCGCCAGGTGGACGAGGAGATGATCTCACGCGCCCGCATCGTTCACACCTCGGCCTTCGCCCTCTCCAGACACCCCCAGCGCCTCGCCGTCAGGCGGGCCATGAGGCTCGGGAGCCGACTCGGCAAAATCGTCACCCTCGACCCCAACTACGACCCGCGCGTCTGGCCCGACAAGGTCGAGGCCTGGGAGGTTCTGGCCGAGGTCATGCCCTACGTGACGATAGTCAAGCCGTCCCTGGAAGATGCCCGCCGCCTCTTCGACTTCAACATGGACGAGGAGACCCTCGAAGAGACGGCCCTGTACGAGTTTCACGACCTCGGGGCGCAGGTCGTCATCCTCACCCGCTCGGGCGGAATGGTGACCGTCTCGGACAACGGCATCGTGGAGCGTGTGGGCCCGCTGCCCAAGGTACAGGTCGAGAACGTCACGGGCGCCCGCGACGCATTCTGGTCGGCCCTGCTCATGGCCCACCTCGACGGCAAGGACTGGCCCGAGGCCGTCCGCTTCGCCCACGAGGTCGCGAGCCTCAAGCTCAGGGTCGAGGGGCACGTGGAGCGCTTGATCGACCGCGAGACCCTCTACGCCGGCCTCCGGTCCACCGGGCGACGTAGCCGATGACGACCGAACGCAAGATAACTAACCTCCCTGATCTCATCTCCGGCCTTCCCTCGGCGGATCGCGCCGTCGCGGAGCGCATCTTCGACGTCTCCGCGACGACCGGACGCCTCGACCCGCCTGAGGCCATGCGCGCCTGGATCGAGAAGTCCTTCGGCTCCACAGGCCGCGTCACCGCCCAACGCATAGTGAAGGTGACGAACCGCATCACCCTGGAAGGTACCCTCTTCAACGAGCTTCGTGCCTCGCGCCCGCTGGACACCGGTGTCAGCCTCGACCTCGAACGCGAGATCGCCGCAACCGAAGGCGACCCTTTCTGCCAACCGCAGGACGGCACACCGGCCGATGTCTTCGGCCGCGTAGAGGGTGAGCATGCGACCACGGCCTCGAACATCGCAAAGTACGACGGCTTCCACGGCGTGATCGTCTTCGATGACCACAACCCCCTCCACCTTACGCCCGAGAAGGTCGCAGGCTACGTCTCTGTCGGCCTCGAGTGGGGCCGCAAAGCCCTCGAAATCGACCCGGAAGCCCGCTACCCCTTCCTGATGTGGAACTGCCTCTGGCGGGCCGGGGGCTCCATCATCCACGGCCACGCCCAGGTTACGGCCACGAGGGGCAGCCACTACCCTAAGGTCGAACGTCTCCGCCGCGCCGCCTCAGCGTATAAACGAGAGCACGGCTCGGGCTATTTCGGGGATCTCGCGCGTGTCCACGCATCTCTCGGTCTCGATATCCCCCTTGAGGGTGTCCGCGCGTTCGCCAGCCTCTCCCCCATCAAGGAGAAGGAGATCGTGGCGATCGGGGACGAACCGACAGACGCCTCCCTGAGCCGCGCGGTCGGTGCCCTGCTGCAAGGCTACGTTGGCGATCTCGGCGTCCGCGCCTTCAACGTCGCCTTCTACATGCCCCCGCTCGGTCCCACGCGGGAGGATTGGTCGGACTTCCCCACGGTCGTCTTCATCGTGGACCGCGGAGACCCCGCCAACCGCACCTCGGACATCGGCGCCATGGAGCTCTACGCCGCCTCGGTTGTCGCGTCCGACCCCTTCCGGGTGGCCGAAGCCCTGCGCAGTGATCTGCCTGCCTGATCCAGGCTTCGATCTCACCGATGCAGGGTCGCCAGCGGCGCGTCTGGCACCTGACGCCAGGGGCCTACCTGGGCAAATCGGCGTGATTCCCTACCTCCACGCCCCGCTCCTCGAAGAAGCCCTTGTTCACTTCGAGGGCATACTGGACGGATTCGGACGAGACGTAGTGGGGCGTCCTGTCGTCCAGTGGCTTCATGTTCAGGATGTCCGTGATGCGCCCCTCCGAGTTGATGTAGGCGATGGAGAGGGGTATTAGGGTGTTCTTCATCCAGAAAGAGAGCGGCCTCTCATCCGGGTAGACGAAGAGCATACCCCTGTCTTCGCCAAGCGCCGTCCTGTGCATGAGGCCCCTCGCCTGCTCGAAGGGACCGTCGGCTATCTCGACCAGCACCTCGACCTTCTTCCCCCCCGAGGCGTCGATGACCACGGTACTGAGGCCCGGCGGCGGCCCCGAACTCGTCTCTTCTCTCCGTGACGGGCGCTCCGGATGCGTTCCGAGACCGGGCATCCGAATCGACTGTCGCACCGCCGCAGCCGGCGAGGAGCAGGACGAGGACGACGAGGGTCGATTTCCAGGTGTTCACCGAAGCACGAACTCTATGCGCTTGTTCTGGCGACCCTTGCTCTTGTGGCCCGTGATCTCCATCCCCCCTACCTCGCGTGTGTTGGCGACGTGGGTCCCGCCGTCGGCCTGGGTGTCGAGGCCTTCTATCTCCACGATTCGAATGGTCCGCATCCGCTCTGGCACCAGGTTGACCTGGGTGCGGATGAGGTCAGGGTTCGCGAGCGCCTCCTCACGCTCGAGCTCGTAGACCCTTACCGGACGTTCTTCGGCGAGGGCTTGGTTTGTGAGGCGCTCTATGTCCCCGACGACCTCAGAGGTCCACTCGCCGGGGAAGGAGAAGTCCATCCTTGCGCGGTCAGCGCGCATCTGGCCGCCCGTTACTTTGGCTTCGAAGTTGCGCCAGATTACACCTGATAGCACGTGCAGCGCCGTGTGATACCGCATGTGGGCAAACCGTCTCTCCCAGTCCAGCGAGCCCCTGAGATCCCGCACCGTGTCGGGAATCGCTTTGTCCAGGACGTGAACGATACTACTGCCCTCACGCCTCGCATCGACGACGTCTGCCCCCACGGGACCGATGCCAAGCGATCCTTTATCCGGTGGCTGACCTCCACCGCCGGGGTAGAACGCGGTCCGCTCCAGTACCACCTCGCGACCGGACAGCTTCACGACACGGGCTTCGAACTCCTTTATGTAAGCGCCCTCCAGAAATAGTTCGAGTGTCACAGGGGGAGTGTTCCTTGCTCGCGGTTTCTGAAGGTGGCGACCTCGCGGTAGCCGACGTCGTGGACGAGGGCGAGGCTCGTGTCGTAACCGAGTGCGACCTGATCCGGGGCGTGGGCATCCGAGGAGAGGATAATCGGGACGCCCCTCTTGTGGAACATCTTGAGGAAGTCTGCGGCTGGATAGACTTCGTGTACGGGTTTCCTCAAGCCCGCCGCGTTCACGTCGACGACGATGCCGGACTCTGCTACGGCTTCCGCGGTCTCCTCGAGAATCGGGGTGATGTCGCGCTCCGGGAAATGCCTGAAGATCTTGATGAGGTCGGGGTGGCCAAGGACCTCGAAGCGTCCTGAGAGCGCGGCCTTGCGGACGTTCGCGTAGTAGGCCGCGTAGAGGTCGTAGGTCTCGTACCTGTCGTAGATCCTCTGGTCCGTGGCCCTGTCTATCTCCTCGTTGTCCACCCTATGTACGCTGCCTATGACGTAGTCGTAGGGGAGGGCGGTGACGTCGCGGTCCATCCGCTCCTCGGCACCCGGCACGAAATCTATCTCGATCCCCAGCCGTAGCTCCACGTCGCGCGAGATCTCCCGCGCCTCCTGAAACGCCGCGAGGTCTATCTCGTCGAGGTAGCGGTCGTGCTCGGTGATCCCCATCTGGCGGACGCCCCTCTGTTTGGCGACCTCACAGTACTCAAGTATGTTCTCCACGGTCATAGGACGCTCGCCGTGGGCTATGACGTGCAGGTGGTAGTCGATCAAAGGCTACACTCCAGGAATCGTTACGCTTGCCCCTCCCATCTTATAAGATACTCGTCATGTTTATCGGTAGAAGATCCTGGGCGGGACCGCATTGTTCGGCAAGATAGCTTACGGGGCGACGGCCGCGCTCACGGTGGCCGTGGTGATCGCGGAGCTTCTGCACGCCCCGACCCTCCTGATCTTCGCCTTCACGTCCCTGGCCCTTGTAGGGCTGGCCTGGGTCCTCGGGCAGGCCACCGAGAGCCTCGGCCATCACTCAGGCCCCCGCATTGGCGGCATCCTCAACGCCACCTTCGGCAACGCCGCCGAGCTCATAATCACCATCTTCGCCCTCTCCGCCGGCCTCACGACCGTGGTGAAAGCTTCGATAATCGGCTCGATCATCGGCAACGTCCTGCTCGTGCTCGGGGCGAGCCTCCTCTTCGGGGGCCTGAAGAACGGCGTCCAGACCTTCTCGGCCGAGATCGCCGGCATCAACGCCTCGATGCTCGCCATCGTGGCCGCGGCGCTCTCCCTGCCTACCATCTTCGCCCTCACAAACCCCGGTCCGAATCCGACATCCCTGAGCATAGAGGTGGCCGTAGTGATGTTCGTGCTCTACGTGCTTTACCTGGTCTATGTCCTCCGCAGCCCCGGGGGTAGTGCCACGGGCGAAGGACACGCCCCGTTCTCCAGGACAGCTTCGCTCGTGCTGTTGTTCGTGGCCACGGCGGCCGTCGCCTTCGTCTCCGAGGCGTTTGTCGGGGCGATAGAACCCCTGACCGAGGAGTACGGTGTCTCCGAGCTCTTCGTCGGCGTCATAATCGTCCCGATAGTCGGCAACATCGCCGAACACATCGTCGGCGTCCAGATCGCCTACAAGAACGACATGGACTTCTCGATGGGCATCTCTTTGGGCTCCTCCATCCAGGTCGCCCTACTCGTCACCCCGATCCTCGTGTTCCTGGGACCCCTGCTCGGACACCCGCTGCGCCTCACCTTCACTCCCCTCGAGCTCGGTGCCCTCGGTGCCGCCGTGGTGGTAACGGGTTTCGTCGCCCTCGACGGCAAGTCGAACTGGCTCGAAGGCGCGATGCTCTGCGGCGTCTACGTTATCGCCGCCCTCGCATTCTTCTTCTCGCCATAGAAGGCTGCCTTTAAGGCTTCAGGCATCAGGTTTCAGGCATCAGGTATTGCGGCGGGAGTGTTGGACGCGTCGTGGATTCCCGCTTTCGCGGGAACGACGGTGAGTGGCTGCTGGAATGTGACGGTGATGGACTGCGGAAATGGTGGGTGGCGGGCCGCGAGGTACCGGATACAGAGAGAAGTCCTGTAGCCTGAATTTGCCTGTTGCCGCGGTTTGCGAAGCAAGCCGCTTCAGGCTCTTTCTGCTCTGATACCGTACATCAGGGGCAAGGTTGGAATATCTTCGGGCGGTGCCAGGCGCCTGCCCGGTAGCTCGCGCATCCTGGCGAAGCCTCTCTCGCCGTTCGTGTACGGGTACTCTTCGAGGGCCGTGATCCTGAGCCCCGTAGAGGCCAGCGCTGTGACGACCTCCCCGAGCCCCCAGCGGAAGAGGTGGGCCTTCTGGGGATTCTCGAAACCGCTTATGCCCTCGAGGTACCCGGCGGGCGTGAGACTCCCGCCCGATACGGCCACGTAGTCGCCGACGCCCTCGTCGAGGAGCAGGGGCTCTCCGCCGGCGGGGTAGTCGTTAGCGTGGTTCCAATCCCTGTCGAAGATCTCGACGGCGGGGTGGAAGTCTACGAGCACGAGGCGTCCGCCGGTTTCGAGGACCCCTGCGATACCTCCCGCCCAGGCTGCGAGATCCGGGAGCCAGCAGACGACGCCGTACGAGGCGAAGACGACGTCGAAGCGCCTGCCTTCGCGTGACGCCTGCTCCAGCCAGTCGTAGATGTCGGCGCGTTCGAAGGTCGCCGGTATGCCACTCTTCTGGGCGAGATCCCTGGCAGAGATCACGGCCTCATCGCTTATGTCCACGCCTGTTACACTTGCGCCGAGCTTGCCTAGGCTTACCGAATCGCCCCCCGAGTTGCACTGGAGGTGGACGAGCCTCTTTCCTTCCAACCCACCGAGGAGGCTCAGTTCTTCGGGGAACAGCGTGCTGCCGCCGCTACGGAGGAAAGCCGGAAGGTTACCGCGGTGGCTTTCGTGAGCATCTACCACAGCGTTCCACGACAGTCGGTTCTGCTCGCGGAGGTCCCTGCCATCCACGGGGAGATTCTGGATCGACGCTCTTTCTACTGCACCCACGACCGTCCTCAGAACGTCTTCGAAGCCTACGACGGTGTCGCTCCACCGCGGCAGGCTCGAGGCGCGGCGGCCGGCGGCTTCGGACATTCTCGTCCTGAGCGCGGGGTCCCGGATAAGGAGATCCAGGGCCTTCGAGAGCGCAGCCCCGTCATCCGGTTGGATCAGCACGCCCGCCTCGCCGCCGATCAGTTCAGGAACCGGTCCAACGTCGCAGGCGATTACGGGCAAGCCTGACGCGAGCGCCTCGGCGTAGACGATGCCGTACCCTTCGTAGCGGGATGGCAACACGAAGAAGTCAGCCGATGCAAAGGCGGCACCGAGCGCCGCGTCGTCCACGCGCCCCGATACGAGTATGGAGCCGCGCGGCGCGGCTTCGATGGCGGCCCTGACCCGCGCCGCATATGCGGGATCCGGGTCCGTCTCCCCGACCAGTTCGAGCACCGCGCCGGGACGCTCGCGCAGCGTCCACGCCTGGACCAGCGTCAGTATTCCTTTGCGTGGGATCCACTGCGCTACGCAGAGGACGCGCACAGGATCCTCGCTGTTAACGTGAGAACCATCGTTGGCCGGAACAACACCATCGAAGCCGGGCGGCACTACGTTGATGCGGCCGGCGGAGACGCCCCGGTTCTGGAGCAATACCCGTCCGTGGCCGCTCACGGCGACGAGCCCGTCCGCCCGCAGCAAAGACTCCTCGTAGACGGACTCACGATCTGGCTCACCGCTCGCGACGCTCGGCAATTCGTGGACCAACACCACCACGGGCAGGGAGGCCCGCCAGCGACCAAGATGCGGAAAGACCACGACGCGGGCGAGGGCGTCGACCACTATCGCGTCGAACCGGGAAAGGTCGAACGCAGAGTAGAGTCGCGCGGCGGCGGTTCGTTGCTCCTCCGGCGATGCTTTACAGGCCACTATCTCTTCGACCTCGAAACCCCTGGCTCGCAGTCCGGAGACCACGCGCGCGTTGTACAGGTAGCCGCCGGTCTTGCGGTCCGTGTCCCCCACCGTGATGAAGGCGACGCGCATGGGAGTCCCTTCAGGCCAGCGTATCTTCGCGGCCAGCGTAGACGTCCGGGGACTCCCAGATGCGTACCGCGAGCGAGTCGATGCCCCGGTCGCGCAGGGGTGGAGCCAGCCTCTCCCAGCAGTAATCGGCGAGCACCTCGGCGGTCGTATTGACGTCAGTCAAGCCGGGGACTTCGTTCAGGTCCCGATAGTCCAGAGAGGCCACGAGGTCGTTCGCGGCCTGATCCAGCTCCCCGATGTCGTAGAGGGTGCCGTCGTCTCCGAGATGCTGGCCGCGTACGATCACCTCCATCCTGTAAGTGTGACCGTGCATTCTGCTCGCGGGACCGAAATCTCCAACGAGCCTGTGCGCGGCCTCGAACCTCGCGGCGACATAGACCTCATACATCCTTGCCTCCTCTAGACTCTTCGTAGGAAAATACGACCTGCACCGCTTCTTCTGGCCTCTGGTCGAGGAGTCGATAGGCCTCAGGAGCCCTACCAAACGGGAGGCGATGGGAGATGAGATCTCTCAGGTCCAGCCGGTCCAGAAGCCCGATGACCGTCTCTGTACGACGCTCCCTATCCCAGCGCGGCTGAAGCTCCGGGTTCAACCGACCGACCTGCGAGGAACGGAGACTCACCCGTCCCCTATGGAAGCGTCCCCCGAGATCTAGGGCAATGGGCCTGGTACCGTACCACGAGGCCACGACGACCGTCCCCTCGGTCGCCACGGCCTCGATCGCAGCCTGCAATGCAGCCCCGGAACCGCTGACCTCGACGGCCACGTCCACCCCACGTCCACCGGTGAGATCCATGACGCGCCCGTTCGCGCCTTCGGGCCCGAAAGCTCCGTCAGCGCCAGCGGCGAGCGCCAGCTTCCGGCGCCTCTCCAGGGGGTCGACGACTAGCACCGCCCCCGCGCCAGCCAACTTGAGGAGACGCGCCACGAGGAGGCCTACGACGCCAGCTCCGAGGACCAGCGCCGTCTCGCCGAGGCTCAAGGGCGTGTCGTGCACGACGTTGAGGGCCGTCTCCAGGTTGGCGGCGAACACGCCGAGCAAGGGGTCGAGGTCGTCGGGGAGACGCACCAGCATAGTCGCGGGGACGACGAAGACCTCCTGGTGCGGGTGGTGGACGAAGACGGGGTCCCCAGGGTAGAGATGTCCGGCATTGGAACCGGTGTCGAGAACGCGTCCCGCGACGGCGTAGCCGTATTTGATCGGGAACGCGTAGCTACCCCGGAGCGTCGGCAGGTCCAGCGGGAGGTCCTGTGGTACCTCGCCGCGGTAGACGAGCATCTCCGTGCCCGCGCTCACGGCCGACGCGATCGTCTCGACGCGCACCTCGCCCGGTCCGGGAGATGGTACGGTCTCCTCACGCAGCATAGCGGTACGCGGGGCGGTGAACCAGAGCGCCCTGGCCTTCAGTTCCTACCCGATCGGTTGCCATCGGGGTATACGACGCGTCCGCTGAGGATCAGGTCTACCCCGTAAGGTTCGACCGCGGCGTCGGCCAGGGTGAGAGACCGGGAGAGGTCGCGGATGCCGAGGTCGCCGATGGCCTGAAGGCCGTCGCCCAATATCTTGGGCGCGACGCAGACGGCCAGCCTATCGACCAGTCCGGCCCTGAGGAAGCCCGTGATCAGGGTCGCACCCCCCTCGACCATCACCGACCCAACGCCGAGCATCCCAAGCTCCCCAAGCAGAATTCTCAGATCTACACGGCTATCGGCGTCGGTCGGCAATCTAAGGACGGTGGCGCCCAAAGAGAGAGCCCTCTCGCGCCGTGTCGCCGGAGCGCGGTCCGTACCGGCGAGAACGGTTCTAGAGGCCGCGTCGCCGGCGAGCACGGCGGCGTCTGGTGGCGTGCGCAGGGTACTATCTACGACCACCCGCAGGGGGTTCGCGCCGGTGACGTGGCGGACGGTCAGGCGGGGGTCGTCCTTGCAGACCGTGCCAGCGCCGACGATAACGGCATCGTGGGCGGCGCGCATCTCGTGGGCGAAGCGCAGGGAGTCGGGGCAGCTGATCCACTTCGACTCCCCCGTCGCGGTCGCCACGCGCCCGTCGAGCGTCTGCGCGTAGCTCACGGTGACGGAGGGCCGCGCCTGTGTCTCGCCACCGTGGGCGGTCGGTATCCCGGCTCGCGCAACGCGTCGGATCGAATGCAATGTCCCAGTTTCCCGATCTAGGTCGTTGTCCCCTGGCTCGAAATCATACTACAGTCAACGTTTCTCAATGAACTCATCAGCAGCATGACTGTTACTACATTGTGGCATACTGCTTTGGATGGAAGAGCGTGAAAAGACGCGATGAGCGGGGACCGCATACTTCTTGCGGACATGGTCTTCCATGGCCGCCACGGGACCCTGCGGGCCGAGCACGAGCTGGGCCAACCTTTCGTCGTCAGCGTCGAACTTCGCCTCGACCTGCGGCCCGCGGGGACCTCGGACGACCTGACGAAGACCGTGGACTACGGCGAGGTACACCGCATGGCCCGCGAAGTCGTCGAGGGACCACCCGTACAGCTCATCGAGACCCTGGCGGAGAGGATCGCCGGGAGTACGCTCGATGACCATCCCGCGGTCGAGGCCGTAAAGGTGAAGGTTGCAAAGCCCCACGTCAGACTCGACGGCACGGTACTCGCAGGCTCGGCCGTCGAGATTCTGCGCCGCCGCAACCCCGGGTGATAGGCATCAGGGTCACCACAGGGGTTCGTTGGTCCGAAGAGTGCCGTAGACGGGCGTGATCCGCGAACCGCACCCCGGGCCCGTGCGTACTAACATATGATGTGGAGACGCCCGGTAGATCGTGAGGGCAACCGGAAGGGTGGCACACCCGGTGACGGACAGGCTCGCGGACACGGCTTTACCCGAGGTAGACGATCCGTACAGGGTCGGAGGGAACTCTCGGACTAGCGCTCCCCGGCTGCTGGATGCATTGGAGAAGCTCCGCGCCGTTTCTACGGAGGACGAGGAGAGACTCGAGCGTCTCACGCGGGTATGCGTGGACGATGTGATCTCCGCCTTCGGCCTTGGTGGGGTAAGGCGAGGGCGCGCGGTTCTCGAGGCCATCTCGCGAATACCGGCCTGGCGTCTGGCGAGCCAGGTACTGACCTACGACAGGATAGTCGGCGAGTCTGGCCTCCGGGCGGGCGGCGCGTGGGCGCTGGAGAGGCTGTCTCGCGAAACCAGAATCGATGGTCAGGACAACGTGCCGCGCGGGGGGCCGCTACTGATCGTATCCAACCATCCCGGCCTCGCTGACGCCGTCGCCCTGTTCGCCGCCACGCCGAGGGAAGACCTGCGTGTGATCGCCGCCGACCGGCCACTTCTCGACGCACTGCCGAATACTTCGCGGTACCTTCTTACCGTCACGGAGACCCCGGCGGGACGCTCTGGGGTCGCGCGGGCTGCGGCCAGGCACCTGCGGGGCGGCGGCGCGGTGCTCACGTTCCCGGGGGGTAGGATCGAACCAGACCCCGCTGTCCTGCCAGGCGCCGTCGAGGCGTTGGATCTCTGGTCCTCGAGTGTAGACGTCTTCGCGCGCCTGGCTCCAGGACTGAAAGTCGTCCCCGCCGTAGTAAGCGGTGTGATCTCCCCTTCCGCCCTGCGCAACCCCCTGATCCACCTTCGCCGCCGCAGGCGCGACCGCGAGTGGCTCGCCGCCACGCTCCAGGTGCTCTTCCCGGCCCTGCGCAACGTGGACGCCAGGGTCGGGTTCGGTCGCCCCATCTACGCCGAACCGGGAGCGCCCATCAGCGACGCGGTGATCGAGGAGACGCGGCGGCTGATGGAGGCTCCTCTCCACACACTCGGGTGAATGAGAGCAAGAAGCGATCGGAGTCCCTGCCTACACTGTGGCGTATTCGATGTCGTAAGCGCGGATTGAGACGATCCTCCTGACCCGTTCTTCTCTCAGGGGCGCAGCGGGATGGTTGTGCCTCAGGTGCTCGAGGGCTACTTCGACGAGACCCTCGTCGTCCTCGGCCCTCAGGGTGTGGCGGCAGTTGCACACGGAGGCGCAAAGCACCGCGCGCATCGTGGCCTTTCGTTCTTGCACAGCCAGCATGGTCATCGCCTCCTCCAAGGGAGCTGGGTGTCCGGTCCTTGTCACGTCGAAAAAGCAGCTTAGCCCCTCGAAACAAGTAGCGCATCACTCAAATGAGTGATATTTGTGGCATCCTCGAACGAAGATGCCTTTCACGCGGTCGCGGGCGCATGCCTGTTAATCTCGAGGCTTGTCCAACTCGCGCAGGGCCGGGCTGATGAACGAGAGAAGCCCGACCGTCAGGTAGCATGCGGAGATGCCCACGAGGGTCGGGCGCAGGCCGAAGATCTCCAGCGCGTACCCGCACAGCACCATCCCTATTGGTACGGCGATCATGGAGAGCGACACGCCGGCGCCGAGCACCCGGCCGAGCATCCGCGGCGGGGTGCGCTCCTGCAGAACGCTGTAGGTCAGCGGGTTGGGCGGACCGAGGGCGAATCCGGCGACGAAGAGTGCCCCCATGGAGACCCAGAGCGGGGGCGTCGCGACCAGGACCCAGAACGGCAGACCCACGAACATGATCGCCGACACGAGCGTCGTCCGGCGCGGCAAGAGATGGCCGACGGCCCCGAAAAACACGGTACCGGCCAGCGCGCCGCCGCCGAACCCCCCGAGCATCAGCCCGAGGTCCACCGCGCTACCGTAGACCTGCCTGGCGTAGACGGGCAAGACCACCGCGAAGAGGGGCAGGATGAGGAAGTTGGCGACGATCCCGATGCCGAACATCCAGAAGACGAGCCGGTCGCGGCGGATGAACGTCATGCCCTCCGCGAGCTGGGCGAGGTACCCACCGGCCCTTCGGGGTTCCGTGCCTGGCCACGGGGCGACGGGAGGAACCAGCGCCCCGACCAGGGCCGCCGAGACGACGAAAGTCACCGCGTCTATCCACAACACGTTGCCCGGCGCGAGCAAAGCTATAAGAAGACCCGCGAGCGGCGGGCCCAAAAGGAACGAGGCGTGCTGAATCCCCTGGAAGGCCGAGTTGGCGCGTTCGAGGCGCATCCCGGCCCTCCCGGCCAGGTCGGGAACGAGGCTCTGGCGGGCAGTGTGACCCGGCGCATCGAGGAAACCACCGAGGAAGACCAGCACGAGGAGCTGCCAGAAGGAGAGCCCGATCGTGTAGTAGAGCAAGGGTATCAGTGCCACCGTTACCGCGCCCGCAAGATCCGCGACGATGCTCGCCCGCTTGAAGCCCATGCGGTCCACGAACGGCCCGCCGACAACGCCAGCCACGACGGCCGCGAGCAGGAAGGCTCCCCCGGTAAGGCCCGTCCTGGCGGCGCTGCCCGTGGTCTGCAAGACGAACCACGGTATCGCCACGAACGCCAGGACGTTCCCGGTCTCGGAGACCGCGTTGGCCCCGAGCAGGGCAAGTATGGGAACGCGGTACGTCGGCACGGTAGCGCGAGGATCGTCCACAAGGCTTCACCGTACCATTCTCTCGGCGGAGGAGAAAGCCTTTCGGACACGACCCCATTTCAGCATTTCAGCAATTCAGCTAGTCAGCACTTCAGCAAGAACAAAAAGCTGAAATGCTGACCGGCTGAATTGCTTGCAATGGGGTTTGGACCCCATTGCAACCCGCTCTAGGCGACCCAGCGCCAGGTTGTGAACAGCGCGGTCAGCGCTACACCGAGGCCACTGCTCAACACGAGGTAGGTGATCATGGCCATCCGGCTGCGCGAGAGCAGGTAACCGAGCACCAGGAACACCGGGAACGCGCCCAACACGAAGCGGGGCAGGCTCATGAGCGGGAACTCTGGAGCAGGCGTTAGAACGGGGAGCAAGACGAGGAGGAGAGTGTAGACGGAGAGCCCAGGTGGCAACACGGCGAGCCCGACGAGCATTAGGAGCAGGAAGAAGATCAGGAACGCCAGGTTCAGGGTGTTCGACGCCTCGAGCGATGGCCCGGCCGGGGCGCCGAGGAAGAGCGTCGAGGGATCGAAGACATACTTCATTCCTTCCCCCGCGTCGTGCCAGGCCCTCTCCAGCATCGTCAGGGGGTTGGTCGGCTCACGATCCCAGTAGGCGCTCTGCTGGCGGGCGAAGACGAGTGGGTCCCCGAAACGGCTCCACAGAAACGCCGCGTAAGCGATGAGTCCGGCAGGTACCAAGGCGAGTACGCCGAGCCTACGGACACCGAGCTCCAGCCTGTGGCGCTGCCACTCGAAAAACAGCGGTACCAGGAGGAGAACGCCGAGGTTCCTGGTGGCCGTGGCAAGGGCGCCGAAAATTCCGGCGAGCACCAGGTTGCCGCGCACCCGGGCTGCCCACACGGCACCAGACGATAGCGCGAGGAAGAGCGCTTCGGTGTAGACGGCGTTCAGGAAGAAGGCCGTCGGGAAGAAGGCTAGGACAAGCGTGGATGCGCGGGCGGCCGGCCCACCGTAGAGGTTCTCGGCGATACGGTAGACGAAGTACAGGGCGAGCGCCGTGAAAAGGAGCGAGATCCCAACCCCCCACACCGCGGGCCCGCCTGGGAGGGCGCCGCCAAGCCTCATGAGTACGGGATAGAGCGGAAAGAAGGACGTGGATTCCGGTGCGTGTGCCCCGTAGCCCCCTCTGGAGATCTCCGAGTACCACGCCCCGTCCCAGTGGGCCCAGTAGTTCAGGAAGCCCGGTGGCTCCAGGGGATCTCCCGCAGGATCGGCGCCGGGAAGGTTAGCTGCCGCCAGAGCGCCGCCCCCCATAAAGAGCAACCGCGACGAGACGAGTACGGACAGTACGAAGGCCCAGACTTCCGGGCCAGGTGAAGTTCTAGTACCGAAGATTCGGGCCACGGCTTATGGCCCACCACGCTCCACCGAAGCAGATGGCGGCGATAAGACAGACCATACCCAGGGTCGGGTAGGGATTCAGGTCGGAGACTCCGAGGGTCACGTAGCGGGCTGCATCGACGGTGTAGAAGATCGGGTTGAAGAACGTCACCACCTTGAGTACGTCCGGCAGCATCCCGACCGAGTAGAACACGCCCCCCAAGAAAGCCAGCGGCTGGATGATGACGCTCGTGATGAGCGAGATGTGCTCTATTCGGGTCGACAGAGCCCCGACCATCGTCCCCAGAGAGGAGAAGGCGAAGGAGGCGAGGAGCCCGATGATTACAAGCATCAACGGGTGTTTGATACTCAAGCCGACGAAGGGAATCCCGACGACGAAGACCCCGGCCCCCATCACGACCCCGCGCAGCATACCGCCCAAAGAGTAGGCAAGCGCGATCTGCAAATCGCTCATCGGGCTGATAAGGACCTCGTCTATGTAGCGCTCTCGCTTGGCGTCGAAGACGGACCACGACGAGTTCATCTGCGAGTTGGTTATGAGGCTCATCAGCGCGATGCCGGGCAGGATGTAGTCCAGATAAGGGATGCCCTCTATCTGTTTGATACGGCCGCCGAGCGCGATCCCGAAGACAACGAGGTAGAGGACCGAGGTCAAGAGTTGCGGGACGATCGTCTGCATCCAGACGCGCGTGAAGCGCAGGATCTCGCGCGAAAGAAGCGTCTGGAAGGTCCTGTCAGCTAAGATCACGGCCTATAACCTTCATGTAGATTTCCTCGACGTTCCTGGCCTCGTAGTGCTCCTTGAGATCGTCGCTGCTCCCCTGGGCGACTATGTTGCCGCCGTTTATGAGCGCGATCTCATCGCAAAGCGCCTCGGCCTCCTCTAGATAATGTGTCGTCAGCAATATGGTCATCCCCCCGCGGTTGAGCTCCCTGATGTAGCCCCACAGCTTGTAGCGGAGCTCCACGTCGACGCCCGCCGTAGGCTCGTCGAGGAACAGGACCCTGGGGTCGTGCATGAGCGCCCTGGCGAAGAGAACCCGCCGCTTCATCCCCCCAGAGAGCGTGTTGGTCCGCTGATGGCGCCTCCCCGCAAGTTCGAAGCGCTCCAGGAGCTCCTCGGCCCTCTCGCGCGCCTTCTTCCTCGGGACGCCGTAGTAGCCGGCGTGAAACACCAGCGTCTCCTCGACGTTCAGGAACTTGTCCAGGTTGACCTCCTGTGGAGACACCCCGATCATACGCCTCGCCTCCCGGTACTCCCTGAAGGCATCTTTTCCGAAGATCTCGACCGAACCCGAGTCGGGCCTCGCCAGGCTGACCACGCTGTTTATGAGCGTCGTCTTCCCCGCCCCGTTGGGCCCCAGCAGCCCGAAGAATGCGCCGGCCTCCACCTCGAGCGAGACTCCATCGAGCGCGAGAAACCCGTTGGAATAGGTCTTCCTGAGATCCTCGATCTTGAGCGCAGGATCGCCGTTTACACCGCTCACGCGATCACCGCCCCTGCGGCCCTCTCTCCCGAGAGCATCGAACCATTTATGGAAGCATCCTCAGTGTACTCGCCCGCGAGGAAGAGCCCGCTCGCCCGCGTCCTGTTCTCCGGCAACCTGCCGTGGATGCCCGGCGGCTGGGCGAACTGTCCGTAAGGGATGCGGTAGAGCGCGAGCGGCCTGAAGTCCGCGCCAGGATACCAGCGACTCAGATCCTCGATTCCCCTGCGGTAGATGTCGTCGTCAGGCAGGTCCAAGCCGGTGAGCGCCACGGCGGAGAGCAGGTGGCGACCTGGGGGCGCATACTTCTCGGAGACGTTGCTTATCTCTACGGCGTTGTTCACGAATGCTCCGTCCTCGGCGTTCAGAAGGATCTTCTTTCCACTACCAAGCCCGTCCGTCTCGTAGTACAAGCACACCTCCCCCACCGCTACTTCGGGCACAGCCTCGCCGGTAAGATCTCGGGCCGTCGGAGCTTCGGTCGCCACCACGACGGCGTCGGCCTCGTGTTCGGATCCGGCGGCCCTTACACCAACCACCCGCTCCTCGTCGCGCAGTAGCGACTCTACAGGGCTGTTCAGTTGGACCGTACCCTCCGGCAACCGCGAAGCTAGTTGACGCGGTATCTCGCCCATCCCTAAAGCAGGTATGACCGTGCTGCCCGTCGCGAGCATACTGAGGGTAAATCGGAGGACTCGGGCACTGGTCGTCAGTTCGCGGTTCAGGAATATGCCACCGTAGAAAGGCCTGAAGAAAGAGTCTATGTACCGCTCCGAGAGGCCTGCCGCCTCCAGGAACTCGAGCGTCGAAGTATCCGGCTCGCCGTCCTCGGCGCCGGCGCTGATCTTCTCCGGCAGCGTTCTCGTTACCAGATCGAGCGTGCGGAGCTTATCCCCGAAAGTGGCCGCGTCAGAGACTATTGAAGGGACGAGTGACTTCGGGTCGCGCAGAGGATCGGAGAGGACGCTACTCTCTGATCCTCTGCGGACGATCACACCAGGGTCGAAGCTCCTGAAGTCGAGCGCCCCATGGTCGAGGTGCCTCCCTGCGACGGGGTACGAGGTGAAGTAAACCTGGAAGCCCCTGTCGAGCAGGAATCCGTTCTGTCCGTCGGTACGCACGCGGCCGCCGACGCCGTCAGACGCCTCGAAGACGGCGACCTCGGCTCCACGTTCTCCAAGTACCTTTGCGCAGGTGAGGCCGGCCAAGCCGGCCCCGACGATAATCGTTTTCATACCCGCGAGAGTGTAGCGCACAACTCAGAAGATCAAGTAACCGCTTTGACGCAGGGGGCGAATGTAGTCCTTGTCGAGGTCCGCCGATCGTCTCACACGCGCCAAACGGGATCAGTCCAGCCACTTTCGGGACGGGCTCTCAGGTCGACGTTACACCCGAGGGGGAGGGACCGATCCTCGGATCTACTCGCGCGCGCTGTCGAACTCCAGGCGCACCTTGTGCTCACCATCGAGCTTGAGCGCGGCGGCGTAGGGCTTGCCTGCCTTGCTCTTGAAGCCCTTCATCTGCCCGGTGCGCCCCCTGGTGAGGAGTTGTTTGGCCTGGCCTTCGCTCAGGCGCTTGCCTGAGACCTGTTTCCAGATAGCGAAGTCGCAGCCGGTCTGCTTCCACGCCGAGCAACCGAAGGCTTTTTTGGATTCGACGACGGGAGCCCCGCACTTGGGGCAGGCGCCGAGAGGCTCGCGGCTGCGGGAGGGGGCCGCTAGCCTCTCTCCTTCCATTCCGCGAACCTCGTCGACGAGCTTCGTGGTGAAGCCGCTTATGTCGGCCATAAAGTCGGGGCGGCGCTCAGCACCTTTCTCCATCTTCGCGAGCCGCTCCTCCCAGCGGGCCGTGAGCTCCGCGGAGGTGAGCGGGCTCTCCCCGAGGAGCCCGATGAGGGACTTCCCCTTCTCTGTCGGGACGAGGGCTTTCTTCTCGCGTTCTACATAGCCCACCTTTATGAGCCGCTCGATGGTGGCGGCACGGGTGGCCGGCGTCCCGAGACCCGAGTCCTTCATCTGCTGCCTGAGCTCCTCGTCCTCGACGAGCTTGCCCGCCGTCTCCATGGCCCCGAGGAGCGCGGACTCCGAGTAACGCGGCGGGGGCTTCGTCTCACCCTCCTTGACGCCGACCTTGGCCACAGCCCACTCCTGACCGACTTCGATGGGCGGCAACACGGGCGGCTCTCTCTCTTTGCGCCCTCCGACCCCGTCAGGGTACAGCGCCCGCCAACCCGCCTCCAGCACGACGCGCCCGCGAGAGAGGAAAGTCTCCTCCCTGACCTCCGTCACCACGATCGTGTTCTCGAAGCGGGCCGCGGGGAAGAACACGGCCAGAAAGCGCCTGGCCACCAGATCGTAGACCTTAGCCTCATCCGGCGGTAGCCCACCCGACGACTTCTTGTTGGTCGGGACGATGGCGTGGTGGTCGGTGACCTTCGAGTCGTCCACGATGCGCTTGCTGATCGGGAGCTTCTGCGCTTCGAGGAGCTTCTCGGCGAAGGGAGACAGGTCGGGGAGCGCCCCTGCGGCCTCGACCCGCTTCTGGAGGCCGCCGACCATGTCCCTGGAGAGGTAGCGGCTGGAGGTGCGCGGGTAGGTGATGAGCTTCCTCTCCTCGTAGAGCGCCTGGGCGGCACGCAGCGTGCGCTCCGCCGTGAACCCGTAGCGGGCGTTGGCGTTGCGCTGCAGCTCGGTCAGGTCGTAGAGGAGCGGCGGTTTCTCCGTCGCCGTCTTCTTCTGCGCCTTGCGTACGGTCCCGCCGCCGCCGCGCACCTTCTCTGCTATCCGGTCAGCGGCCTCCTGCGCAGGCAGTCGATTCTGCTTGTTCTTGAACCAGACGCCGTCGTATGTAAGGCCTTCGCGAAGGAAGCGGGCGTGTACGGTCCAGAACTTCTCGGGCTCGAACTCCTGTATCTCCTTCTCGCGCTCGACCAGAAGCTTGAGGGTCGGGGTCTGGACTCGGCCCACGGAGAGGACGTTGCCCCGGCCACCGAAGCGGACCGAGTAGGCGCGGGTGGCGTTCATGCCCACGATCCAATCCGCCTCCCCCCGACTGCGGGCCGCGTCTTCGAGCGGTTTCATGGTACTGCCGTCGCGCAGGGCGCCGAAACCGGCCAGGATCGCCTCGTGGGTGAGGGAGGAGATCCACAGCCGCATTACCGGCTTCTTACTCCCAGAGAGACCATAAAGGTAGGCGAAGATGAGCTCGCCCTCCCTTCCCGCATCGCAGGCATTGACGACCTCCGTCACAGACGGGTCCTTCATCAAACCCCTTACGACGCCGAACTGCTCGCGGGTCTTGTTGTTCACCCTGACCTTGAAGCGCCCCGGCAGAATAGGCAGGCTCTCCAGACGCCACTTCTTATACTCCTCGCCGTAAGCGTCGGGCGGCGCCAGCTCCGCCAGATGTCCCAGCGCCCAGGTAACCGTCCAGCCGTCACCGACCAGCGCCCCTTTCTCCCTCCTGTGCCTCCCTAGGGCACCCGCAATGTCCCGCCCAACAGACGGCTTCTCGGCGACGATGAGCCTCATACAAAATAGTATACGTACACGAAGGATGATACCTACACAAAATCCGCCAGCCCTACATCGGTTTGAACAGGTACCGCCCCACCAAGGATCGCACGACCGGCCGAAACAACCCAGCGTTCAACAAAAAAGCCTGAAGCGATTAGCAGAGGTCAAGACCTCTGCTAATCGCGCACTTCAGCACTTCAGCTAGTCAGCATTTCAGCAAGAACAAAACCTGAAATGCTGACTGGCTGACAAGCGGAGGCGCTAGCCGGAGCGTGCTAACGAGTCGAGTCCGGGGGGGCGAAGATGCGATGGGAAAAGTAGGGAAAGGAGGAGACGCCCTCGCCCGGACCCTATAATAGCCGACCACCGGCGATACGATGTTCGGGTAATTGATCACCGCCCGCAGTCCACATGCCGGGATTGTATACACCGCATGTGAAACCACGATGAAACGGGGATGAATTTTCTTTCATCTTGAACTTTTCTGGTAGGCCTTCAGGTCTTTGGTGCTGGATCGAACCGGTAACCGGCTCCGCGGACGGTCTGGATCAGGGACGGACCGTCGGGGGGGTCCACCTTATTGCGAAGGTGGCGCACGTACACGTCTACGACGTTGGAGGCGGGCTCGAAGTCGTAGTCCCAGATGGCGGAGAGGATCTGCTGCCTGGAGAGGACCTGCCCGCTGTGGCGCATGAAATACTCCAACAGGGCGAACTCCCTGCTGGAGAGTTCTATCCTCTCGCCCCCGCGCCAGGCATGGCGTGAGAGGAGGTCTATTCTCAGGCCGTCGGTCTGTATCTGCGTCGACTCGGGTTGGCCCGAGCGGCGGGTCAGGGCGCGCACGCGCGCCAGCAGCTCCTCGAACACGAAGGGCTTGGTCAGGTAGTCGTCGGCGCCCGCGTCGAGGGCGCCGACCTTGTTGCGCGTGTCGTCGCGGGCCGTGAGCATCAGGACCGGAAGGTCGGGGCGCCTCAGACGGATACGCCTGAGCACCTCGCGGCCGTCCAGGCGGGGGAGCGAGATATCGAGGAGGACCAGATCCACGGGCTCGTCCACGGCCAGCCGCGACCCCTCCTCCCCATCGTACGCGCAAATGACCCCGTGGCCGTGTGCGCCCAGACCGCGCTGTAGGAAGCGCGAGATCGCGGCTTCGTCCTCGACGATCAAGATCAGCATCGCTGCCCTCTCTTCCCGATCGCAAGTATAATCCATCTCGATACGACCGACTCAAGTGTGTCTGGAAGGGCGTCCCGTGAGGCTTCCCATCGTGCTCCGCCGCATTGGCCGCCTCGTCGCCGGAGGCGTTGTGGCCAGCCTGGCATTTTGGACCTTCAAGGTGCTGCGCACCGGCAGGCAGGGAAGTCCAGATCGGTCGCATCGGGACGACGGGCGTTTCAGGTTCCACGCGGACAACGCGACGGACCTCTTCTACCGCTACCGTTTGGGGCCGGAGGCCGGCTACGAGTACGTGAGCCCGTCGTCCACCGCCATCACCGGCTACAGCCCCGAGGAGCACTACGCCGATCCGGACCTCGGACTGAGGCAGGTCCATCCCGACGACAGACACTTGCTGAAGAGTTCGGGGCGCTTCCCGGAAGAGCCGCTCTTACTGCGCTGGTACAGGAAGGACGGAGCCCTGATCTGGACCGAGCAGCGCAACAAGCCGATCTACGACCGGGCTGGCAACGTCATCGCCATCGAGGGCATCGCGCGGGACGTCACGGGACGCAAGCACGCCGAGGAGGCGCTGCGCAAGAGTGAAGCACGCTTTCGCCTGCTCGCGGAGAAGATGAGCGATCTCGTCTGCCTGCACGAGCCGGATGGACGTTACCTCTACGTCAGCCCCTCGAGCCGGCGCCTCCTCGGCTACGAGCCCGAAGACCTGTTTGGGACCGACCCATACGACCTCTTTCATCCGGAGGACTTGATACGCATCCGCACCGAAGCCCACGAGAAGGCGCTCGAAGGACAAGGTGCCGTCTCCGTGACGTACCGCATCCGCAAGAGATCGGGGGAATACATCTGGTTCGAGACTCTCACGGAGCCTATCCTCGGCGAAAGCGGCGAAGTCGTTCGCCTCCAGACAGCCTCGCGCGACGTCAGCGAGCGTAAGCGCGCGGAGCAGGCACTCGCCGAGGCCGCACGCGCCAAGGCCGAGTTCCTCGCCGAGGTCTCCCACGAACTCAGAACCCCCCTGACCGTGATCCGGGGCAACGCGGAGATCGGACTCGAACTCGAGTGCGACCACGAAGAGCTCCTGCACGAGATAGTCAGGGAGTCATCGACGATGTCCCGGATGGTCGAGGACCTGCTCTTCCTGGCCCGCTCGGAGTCGGCCGCACCACCGTTCCGGATGGGGCCCGTGGAGGCGAAGGTTCTGCTGAGCAGCCTCGCGCACAGGGCCAAATCCCTCGCCGCCGAACACGGCGCCAAGCTCGATACCACGCTCTCGGGGACCGGGCTCGTCAGGGTCGACCCCATGCGTGTGGAACAGGCGATACTCGCCCTGGTAGACAACGCCGTCAAGTACGGCCCGGAAGGCCAGAGCATAACCCTGAGGTCCGCCTCCTCGGCCAGCGAGTTGCGCGTCGAGGTCACAGACCGGGGACCTGGCATACCCGAAACGGAGCTGCCGCGCGTCTTCGAACGCTTCTACCGGCTGGACGGCGTCGATGAGCCGGGCAGCGGCCTCGGCCTCTCCATAGCCCAGACCATCGCGGAAGCCCACGGCGGACGCATCGAGGCCAAGAGCCGCCCAGGAGAGGGAACCCACATGTCGCTGGTCCTCCCTTTACTCTCCGACACGGGTCAGGTTCGCTAGCCGTCCGACAAAACTCGCCCCAAAGCCGCAAGATGCTTATCGTCTCTGCCTCTATGGCCGGGATCGCGGTTAAAATAGGACCGTTACCAGAAGGGAGGTATGGTTCCGATGGCATCCGACACGGCCGAGACCAAGCTCCGGGCGGTCGCGCGGCGGCCGGCGCGCGGGTCGCTGGGGAACTTCTTGGGGGATCTCAGGGACCTCTTTCGCTACGAGACGCTCAAGGCTACCGTACAGGAGTTCATACGCGACGACGCGTTGGGCCTCGCCGCGCAGCTAGCCTTCTACCTGATACTCGCGATCTTTCCCTTCATCCTGTTCTGCGTAGCGATCCTCGACGTCTTCTCCAGCTCGAGCCCGCAGTTCGTCACGGAGCTCTTCGACTACTTGAGGCGGCTCCTGCCGGCGCAGGTCTTCGGCCTGATCCAGGCCTACACCGAGAACACTTTGCGCAACTCAGACACGGCTCCTGGCCTACTGTCCGTCGGCATTCTCGGCACGGTCTGGGCCGCCTCGGGGGCCTTCGCCGCCCTCATCAACGCCCTCAACCGCGCCTACGACGTGCAGGAGACGCGGCCCTTCTGGAAGGTCAGGGGCATCGCCATCCTGATGACGCTAGGCCTCTCGGCGCTCACGTTGATTGGCGTGCTGCTCCTGGTCGCCGGACCTTCGATCGGGCGCACCATAGCCGAGGTCTTTACTCTGGGCGACGAGTTCATGGTCGTCTGGAACGTAGCGCGGTGGCCGGCGGCGCTCCTCTTTATGTTCGTGACGGTGGCCCTCCTCTTCTACTTCGCCCCAGACGCCAACCAGCCGTTTCGCTGGATCACACCCGGCGGCTTCGTCGGCATCCTGCTCTGGGTGCTCGCGAGCGTCGTCTTCAACCTGTACCTGAGCAGCGACTTCAACACCTACGACAGGACATACGGGTCCATCGGCACCGTCATCATCCTGCTCCTCTACCTCTACATTTCCTCCCTGACCATCCTCTTCGGCGCCACCCTTAACGCCACGCTCGTCAGGATAAAAGAAGAGGTCTCAGGAGAGCGGATCCTCGACGCCGAACCCGCAAACGAGAAGCCCGACGTAGTCGACGAAGAGACAATAGAGAAGGACAACAAGTCGGAGGAGGAGTAGGCAGACGCGCGAAGACGCCGGCCGTCTTTGATATACTCCCGTGCTCTGGAGGAGTGGCCGAGTGGTTGAAGGCGGCACCCTGCTAAGGTGTTATACCTCTCAACGGGGTATCGAGGGTTCGAATCCCTCCTCCTCCGCTTCTCAGCACGCTTCGGCCTCCGCTTGTCAGCACGTTCCAGCCTTCGGCTTCTACTTGTCAGCACGCTCAGGCTGACGCCTTCGCTTGTCAGCAACGCTTCGGCCTTCGGCCTCGCTTTCAGCTTTTTTGGTTCCGGCCTCGCTCTGCTGCGCGAGAGGAACTGCCGCCGATGGCGGTCGGGTTCGCCGATCAAGGCGACGCCCCGAGACGACTTCCTGACAAGGCGCGAAGCACCGTGCTGACAAGCGAAGGCGTCAGCCTGAGCGTGCTGACAAGGCGCGGAGCGCCGTGCTGACAAACCTGCGTAGCAGGCGTGCTGAAATGCCGAGAGGGCCGGATTTCTCCGGCCCTCTCACAGCCACGTGAAGGGGGATGGACAGCCCTCAAATGTCTCCGAAGGAGACCCGGGACCTCACTGTGCATCCCCCTTCATGGGCTCTGTACGTCGCGCGCCATCTACATCATGCCGCGCAACTCGGCAACCATATCCAGGCCCTGCTGCTTGCACAGGTCCTTGGGACGCATGATCGCCTGCTCATCCAGCAGGTTGCGGGTCCTGGCCTC
The DNA here is from genome assembly GCA_963840835.1 of uncultured Rubrobacteraceae bacterium. Lineage (GTDB taxonomy): Bacteria > Actinomycetota > Rubrobacteria > Rubrobacterales > Rubrobacteraceae > Rubrobacter_D. The sequence continues at coordinate 77,122 of CAWJAM010000007.1, forward strand.
CTTCTCGAGGTGACGCTCGATCACGTCTATGGCCCGGTCCACATCCTCGCGGGTAACCTCACGGGTCTTCTCGTGGGAGATAGTCAAAGTCACTTGTCTACTCACCTCCTTCCCGTCGCGGATTCGACGGAGTTTGTAACATTTGATCCGCCTTCGCTGACTCCAGGGTAAAGGCGCGTCAACCCCTTGTCAAGAAGAATTTTCGGCTTTTTGTATTGGCCAAAGGGCCGAAGATTGGCGGAGCTCTACCCGGATCCCGGAACACACCCGACGAAGGTGCCGCCGACGAGGCACGGCACTACGGGCACCGTGTCCTCGGACAGGCAGAAATCCAGGTCCCGCTCGTAACCGAGTTGCTTGAGCCTGCGTGCCGCGCTGTTGTTCAGGAGCGCATTCACGGGGCGGGACAGGTAACGCTCGACGGCGCGCCCGGCCCGCCCGTCCAATTTTGTGCCGCGAGAGCGTAGCCGGTACAGAATCGCCCCGGCGGCTGCCTCGTCCTCGGAGGCGTGGTGACCCTCCCAGCCGCATCCGACCACCGTGACGCGCCCTCCGGCCGAATCGGTGGCCAGGACGTCGGCGAGGGCCGTGGCGTTCACGAAGGCCCCGGTGAAGATGGCTGGCGCGCGGGAAGCGGCCTCGATGATGCGGGTGCCGTTGGTGGTGGAGAGGGCGACGGTGGAGCCCGGCTGTATCTCCGCGGCAAGGATCTCGGTCGGCGAGTTCCCGAAGTCGAAGCCCTCGACCTTCGTGCTCCCCCGCTCCCCGACGCGGAAGTCGGCTGCGATGGACGCGCCGTCTTCGATGGAGGCTACCGGGACGACGCGGGCGCCCTTCGAGAGAAGGACGGCGATCGTGGTGCTCGCCCTTAAGGCGTCCACGACGACTATCGTGGAGCCGGCACGGGCGGCGGCCCGCGCTCCCGATACTCCGCCCGCGTAGACGGCGATCATGCTCCTCTTCGACACCACCGAATTATACGGGGCCGACGTGGAGAAAGCGTCGCACGGTTAGCTTCCATCGTGCCCCAACCCGGCTTCGCGGGCGCGGACTATAGCCTGGGAGCGGTCGGCGACCTGGAGCTTGAGGAAGACGTTGGAGACGTGGTTGCGCACGGTCTTGGCGCTGAGGTGGAGGCGGCGGGCGATGTCCCCGTTGCTCATGCCCCGGGCGATCAGGTCCAGTATCTCGGCCTCCCTGGCGGTGAGATCGGGGAACGCCTCCGACGGAGAGACGGACCTGGTAGCAGAGAAGAAGCCCATGATCCTGGCTGCTATCTCAGGCCCGAAGTGGGCCTCCCCCCTGACGACCGCGCCCACCACCTCGAGAACCTCCTCGCCGTCGGCGCCCTTGAGGACGTACCCTCTGGCCCCAGCCCGCATCGCGGCGAACACCGAGTCATCGTCCCCGAGCATGGTCACCACGACTACCGCCACGGCGGGGCTAGACGCCGCTATCCTGCGGGTGGCCTCTATGCCGTTCATGCCGGGCATCTGGAGGTCCATCAGGACGACGTCCGGCGACAGCTCGGCGGCCATTCGTACGGCCTCTTCGCCATCGGCCGCTTCACCCACGACCTCGTAGCCAGGTGTCGAGGTGAACATGGCCCGCATCCCGTACCGGAACAGGGTGTGATCGTCGACTATCAGGACACGGATATTCGAGGTATCAGGTTATCGTGGAACTTCGCGCTCATCGTGTCTGCATCCCAATTACCATTCTTCCAGTACTTCGCCTCTTCCTGATCCCTTCTGCCTGCAGCCTGCAGAGGCAACCGGGTCAGCACGCGCGTACCGCCACCGGGAATCGCCTCGACGGCCAGCGTCCCGCCCAGCTCCTCGACCCGCTCGCGCATCGAAGTGAGACCCACCCCGGCGCGTCGATCCTCGGGAATGCCTGCGCCGTCGTCGGTGACCTCCAGGTACACGACGCTAGCGTGCGCATCGGGTGAGACGCGGACCCAACAGTTGCGGGCCCCGGCGTGGCGGGAGACGTTGGTGATGGCCTCCTGGGCAATGCGGTAGCAGGCCACCTCCACGGCGGCGGGCAGCGGCGGCAGGCCGTCGTCTTCCGGCGCCGCCATGGAGAAGACCGGCCCGTTCGTATGGCCGGGCGCTCCTAGCGTGTCACCGGAGAGCGTGCCGTGCCTGGCGGCCTGCTGTTGGATGGCGGCTACCAGCCCGAGGTCGTCGAGCGCCGGAGGGCGCAGCCCGTGGACCACGCGCCTTATGTCGGCGACCGCGTCCCGCGTCTGAGACTTGAGCTCCGAGAGCACGGCGTCGGCCGTCTTCGGGTCTTGTATAAGCGAGCTCCGGGCGGCGTCGAGCCCGAGGGTCAGGCCGCCGAGTGTGGGGCCGAGGCCGTCGTGCAGGTCTCGCCTGAGACGGCGGCGCTCCTCTTCCCGCGCCGTCACCAGCCGCTCGCGCGAACGCTGGAGGTCGGCGGTCAGGCGCGGCGTGGGCCGCGGCGCCCGCCTGGCGCGCCAGGTCCTCGAGAAGCCTGCGGTCCGTGGGCGAGAAATCCTCGCCCGGTGATCTGGGAGATAGGATCAATCGCCCCACCTCCTCGGTGTGGTGCGTGAGCGACAGCACCATAGGTTCACCGGCCGGTGTCCCGAACTCCGCCACCGTCACAAAGCGCTCTCCTTCCTCCAGGGCGATGGCGGAGTACGGTAGCTTCAGGGCCTGGGCCACCGTCTCGACGACGGTCTGAAGTGCCACCTCGGGGGCGAGCGCGGTCTCCAGGCGCTCTCCCAGGCGCGAGAGCACGGCATAAGGGTCGTCGCGCTCGCCGTACATCAGGCGGTTCACGGAGCGTTGGAGGCGGCTGCGGACGGGCGTAAAGAGGACCGCGATCACGCCCGTCGCCAGCACCGGGATCAGGAAACCGCCCCCGATGTTCGTCTGGAGCAGCGTGCTCATGATGCCGACCACAAGCGCGTAAGAGCCGACGACCATCGCGGTCAGCGTCCCGTAGACCAGGGTACGGTTGACGATCACATCTATGTCCCAGAGGTGGTGGCGCAGGATGGCGATGCCGGCCGTCACGGGGAGCATCAGGAAGCCGAAGACGCCCGCGAACCAGGCGATGCCGTTTATCGTGCCTTCCTGGGTCCAGAACGCTACGAGAAACCCGGTCGGCGAAGTCACCGCTGCGGTGGCGAACCACGCTACTTGTCGCCGCTCCTGTCCGCGGGTCCGCTTCAGCCGAAGCATCAGGGAGATCACGGAGATTGCGCAAGCGCCGAGGCCCAGCCACCCCCCGACAGCGCTGCACGTATCCCACACGCTGTAGACCGGAACACCAGCGATGTTCCAGACACCGAACGGGTGTTCCACGCTGCTCTGGATGTACAGTGCTCCCGGCCTCAGCGCGTCTCCCGCTGCCAGAAGCACGCCTCCGGCGACGGCAGCATAGGCCACTGGCCGCCACCAGCGGGACAGCAATCGTCCATCCGGGAACAGGAGGAACAACAGAGCACCGACCGGCATGATTATGGGGAAGACTATCCATTGGGAGAGCCATGCCATTGTCTCGACGCCCGGCAACTTTACGGGGTACGTGGACAACGCATAAGTCGCGTATGAGTCGGCGAAGATCTGGCCCGACAACGACAGACTCGCCAGGCAGAAGAGCCATCCGATGGGGTTCTCGGGACGGCGCGCCGCCACGAAGGCGCCAACCGTCGGGAACGCGAGTTGCAGCGCATCGTAGACGACGGTCATGTACAGAGCTTCACCGCCATAGAAAGGGCGACCGGTAAGAAAGGACAGCGTGTAGCCTGAGAGGAGCATGGCCAGACACAACCCCCAGATGGACCACGCTAGCCGCGCCGCGCCGCGAGCGCCGATCCACTGCAGAAGCCGCCGCGCCGTTCGCTCCGGTTCGCGGTTTCCGGATGATTCCTGCGCGATGGGATGTGTCGTCATAGCTGGTCCCGGCTCCTCAGCCCGGCGATTGCAACACGGATAATGATCTCACCTGAAGCGGCCGGACGCATCCTCGAAGGCTCACGGCCGCCACGCGGGGAACGCATCGTAGTCCCGGCCATCGGTCAGCGTGGTTAGGCCCGAGCCGTCCGTGTTGATCGCCTGGATCTTCCCGTCCTGTCCGGCGCCGTCTGAGGTGAAGGCGATGCGAGTGCCGTCCGGGGACCACGTCGGAGGCCAATGGTCGTTGCCGGGAATGTCCGTCAGGCGGGCACGTCCCGAGCCATCCGGGTTCATTACGAAGACCTCTTCGTTGTCCCAGGTGTCCTTATCCGGGCCAACATCGGCGACGTAGGCGATCTTCTCTCCGTTGGGCGAGAAGGCGGGCTGGCTGGCGCCACGAACGTCGAGGGTACGTTGCTCGGAACCGTCCGCGTTCACGAAGGAGATCCGCGGGTCGTTCCACGCACCGCTCGTGTAAACGATGCGTCTGCTGTCCGGGGACCAGCTAGGCCAGTCACCGCTGGCGAGCCGCACCCGGCCGGACCCGTCCGCATCCATCACCCAGATCGACGGATCGTCGCCGTTGGCCTCGAATACGAAGGCAATCTTCTTTCCGTTGGGCGACCAGGCAGCCCCGGCCTCATCCTCAGGTGTGTTCGTCAGGCGGGTCTGCTTCGAGCCATCCGCGTTCATGAGCGGGAAGTCACCGCCGAAGAAGAAGGTCTGCACCACGATGGCGCCCGAGAGCGCCGCGGCCGCTGCTGAGCCAAGGATCATGCTAGCCCAACCCAGCCGCCCGAACCTTCCAGCCTTCCGGGCGCGGAGCGCCAAGCTCGCCATCCCGGCCAGAAGGAGCGGAAGGGCCAGCAGGAAAAAGACCTCGAATACACCCGTGTCCCGCATCGGGCGGGTCGCGCACTCTACGTCCCCGATGCAGCCGCGGGGCATGGAGGCCGCGCCGACGGAGTGTACGATCAGCATGATGCCGCCCAGGATCGCCGCCAGTCCGCCCAGGCTTGTCGGTTTCGGTAACGGCATAATCTCTCCTTCTCCCCAGGTTTCCAGGATGCCGGGGCGGCAAGTAGTCCGCCCCGGCGAAACCTCTACTTCGCCTGGATCACGCCGCACGCTACGCGGGCGCCGCTGTTGCCTGTCGGGTCCGTAACTTGGTCGTCTTCGCCGGCGTGGATGATGAGCGCCGAGCCGTCGGCGTCGAACAACGAAGTCGGGCCGTCGAGCAGGCTGATGCGGTCGCTTTCCGCATGCAGGATGCCGAGGCCATTCTCGCGTACCTCGAGATTGGGCAGGTCGCCGCCGTGCGGGCCCGCGGGGTTTTCGAGACCATGCTGCTTCGTCTCGGGGTTGAAGTGTCCTCCGGCGGTCGTGAAGGCCGCGGGATCGCACATCCCGACGGCGTGGATGTGGATGCCATGCCTTCCGGGCGCGAGACCCCTCGCCCAGGCGAAGACCCTGACCCCTTCCTGCTTCTGCGTAAGGATCGCGGCCCCGATCATGTCTCCCTCGGCATTTACGATGCGCGCGAAGGCGATCTTCTGCCCGAACGGGTCAGCCGTGGCCGACGACGAGACGGCCAACAACGCCGCTCCCACCGCCAGAGCCATGATCGCCACGGCGACGACCAGAGGCATTCTCCTCAGCGTGTTCAGCAACTCCATCTGTTCTCCTCCTATCCCTTTGTGCCGATCAACTGCCCTACAGCCTACGAGGTCCGATGTCCCGACCTCATGAGGCCAGTGTCCCGATCCGGCCGGGAAGATTGAGTCCCGGTTCGTCCCGACACGTTTGAGAGAAAGTCAACAGCGCCCGGCGTTAGAATGTAGTAGCTATAGAGTAATGAAGCGAGGTTCGAGCGGAAGCGGGGAGAAGATGAGATACCGTAATCTGGGCGGCACAGACTTGGTGGTCTCCGAGGTCGGGTTCGGGGTATGGACGGTCTCGACGGGCTGGTGGGGAGAGGTAAACGACGAGAGGTCCATCAGACTCCTGAGGGAGGCCCGCGAACGGGGCATCAACTACTTCGACACCGCCGACACCTATGGGTCGGGCAAGGGCGAGACACTTCTTGCGGACGCCTTCGGACACATGCGCGAGGACGTCGTGATCTCGACCAAGATAGGCTACGACTTCTATAACCACACGGCCCGCCGCGGCCAGCAGGAGCGCCCGCAGGACTGGTCCGAAGACTTTATCCGCTTCGCCCTCGAGCAGAGCCTGCGGAGGCTAGGCACAGACTACGTAGACTTCCTCCAGCTGCACAACACCAAGATGGACGCCGTCGAGGACGATGCTCTCTTCGCCCTCATGGAAGAGTTCGAGGGTGAAGGTAAGATCCGGGCCTACGGCGTCGCCCTTGGGCCCAAGATCGGCTGGCTCGATGAAGGTATCAAGGTCATGCGAGAGCGCCAGATAGACGGCGTGCAGATGATCTACAACCTCCTCGAACAGGATCCGGGACGAGGCCTGATCGAAGCCGCAAGCGAGACGGACACGTCCTTGATCGTACGCGTGCCCCACTCCTCCGGAATGCTGGAAGGCCACTACGACGAGAACACGACCTTCGCCCAGAACGACCACCGTCGCCACCGCCCGAAGGAGTGGCTCACGACGGGCCTCAAGAAGGTCGAGCAACTCTCCTTCCTCACCGAATCGGGCGAGCGGACCCTCGGCCAGGTAGCCCTGAAGTTCGTCCTCGCCTCCCCCGAGATATCCTCCACCCTCCCCAACATCTACGGCGAAGAGCAGATAGAGGAGTTCGCCGCGGCTCCAGATACACCAGACCTCACCCCCGACGAACTCTCCCGCATAGCAGAGCTGTACGAAGCTAACTTTGGGTTAGAGGCTACAGGCGAGCAGGCTTCAGGCAACCGGCTTCAGGCTTCAGGAAAGGAATAAGGAAAGCGAAGGACGTCAAAGACCAGGGACGACATGACAAACGCAGTGCTTACGCGCCGCGCTACCGCTGTAGAGGCCTGATGCCTGTAGCCTGATGCCTCTCGACCGAAGGGAGAGAAAATGACCGAAACGAGCATTCGCCAACAGGAGACCCAGGAAGACCAGCTTCCGGCCCAGTACATAAACTACGTGTTCTTTACGCTGGACCCCGTCTGGCGACGTCTGCCGGACGGGGAGCGCGAGCGGGGGAAGAGGGAGTTCTTGGAGGCCGCGGGGGAGCACTCGGGCGAGATGCTCTTGCGGGCGTTCTCGCTCATGGGGCTACGTGCGGACGCCGACTTTATGCTCTGGAGGATCGGCTACGACCTGGACGCCTTCGAAGGCATGACGGGCGCCCTGTTGAAGACAGGGCTCGGGAAGTACCTGCGCGTCTCCTACTCGTACTTCGCCCTCAGCAGGCGTTCCATCTACGTCGGGGAGCACACGCCTGGCTTCGAGAACCGCACCTACATCGTCCCCGGCGAGGGAGAGTACCTCTTCGTCTATCCCTTCGTCAAGACGCGGGAGTGGTACCGGTTGCCCGTCGAAGAGCGCCAGCGCATGATGAACGAGCATATGCAGATAGGGCGCAAACACTACCCTGTGAAGAACAATACAGGCTACTGCTTCGGGATAGACGACTACGAGTTCATACTCTCCTTCGAGGCCGAGTCGCCCGAGAAGTTTCAGGACCTGATGATGGAGCTCAGGGAGAGCGAGGCTAGCTCCTACACCGAGCTCGATACACCCATCTTCACCTGCCGCCGCCGCACCCTCCCTGAAATCCTGGAAAATCTGGGGTAGTCCTGGCTCTGGAAATGCAGCACCGGGTTCATGTATACTGCCTCATAACGCACCAACCATAGCCGGGGGGCCCTTTTCTAGCCTCTCGGCTACTACTTCGGTCAGGCATCTCTCCATTCTCTGGACGCTGAACTTTCAGTCTGTATAATCAATCCCGACATGATTACTCGGATTAATCAGCGGGCGGGAACGAACGTGACGGAGCTCGTCGGCAACACGCCGCTTGTGGAGTTGCCTGGCATCTCGGCCGAGGTACCCGGGGTCAGCATCCTCGGCAAGGCCGAGTGGTACAACCCTGGGGGGTCTGTAAAAGACCGGCCTGCGTTGTGGATGATCCGGGACGGCGAAAATACGGGCGCCCTTACACCCCAGAAGACCATCCTGGATGCGACGAGCGGGAACACGGGGATAGCGTACGCCTGGATCGGGGCATCACTCGGCTACAAGGTGAAGTTGTGCATGCCCAGAAACGCCAGCGAGGAGCGGAAGAAGATCCTCAGGGCTTACGGCGTGGACTTCGTGTTGACCGACCCGGGGGAGGGTTCGGACGGGGCCATTATGGAGGCGCGACGGCTCTATGCGGAGGACCCGGAGCGGTACTTCTATCCGGATCAGTACTCAAACCCGGCCAACCCGCGCTCGCATTATGAGTCTACGGCGCCGGAGATCTGGGAGCAGACCGGGGGTGGGATCACCCACTTCGTCGCCGGCCTCGGCACGAGCGGGACCTTCGTCGGCACGGCGACGCGGCTCAAGGAGTACGACCCTGGGATAGAGGTCGTCTCCTTCGAGCCCGACTCAGCCTTCCACGGCCTAGAAGGCATGAAGCACATGGAGAGCGCCATCGTGCCCTCCATCTACGACCCGACGATAGCGGATCAGAACCTGGCGACGAGGACCGAAGTCGCCTACGAGATGGTCAAGAGGGTGGCGCGCGAAGATGGAGTACTCATCGGCATCTCGGCAGGGGCCGCGGTCGCGACGGCGCTCAAGGTCGCGAGGGAGATAGATTCCGGGACCATCGTCACCATCCTGTGCGACGGGGCCGACAAGTACCTCTCCGAGAGCTTCTGGGAGGAGTAGGTTGCCGCTCAAGATAGGCGCCGGAGACGTTGGCCGTATCCACGACCACGCCATAGATACTTATCCAGATGAGTGCGCCGGCGCGCTGGTCGGCATCGACAGCGGCGGCGTCAGGGTCGTCGTCGACGTGTGGCGGGCCGACAACACGCACGAGGAGGAGCGCAGCCGGAGGTTTCTAATAGAGCCTTTACAGGTAAAGAAGTTCGAAGAACAGGCAGATGAGAAGGACATGTGGTTGCTCGGCTTCTACCACTCGCACCCTGATCACCCGGCCGAGCCGTCCGAGTACGACCGCGAGCACGCCTGGCCCGGCTACTCGTACGTGATAGCCTCGGTGAGCGGCGAGAACGTCGAGGACATGCGCTCGTGGACTTTGAAAGACGACCGCTCCGGTTACGACGAAGAGACGATCGTAGGATAAAGGAGACTCAGACATGCCGAAGTTCAAGATCCCTACCCCCTTGAGACAGTACACCGCCGGCAGCCCGGAGGTCGAGGTCGGCGGTGCCACGGCGGGCGAGGCCCTGGGAAACCTCGCCTCGGAGCACCCCGACCTCAGGCAGCACCTCTACACGGGCGACGGCAAGCTGCGCTCCTTCGTCAACGTCTACAAGGGCGACGAAGACATCCGCTATCTCGAAGGACAGGATACCGAGGTCGTGGACGGCGATGAGCTCTCCATCATCCCCTCCATCGCCGGGGGACGATGTAGGTAGTCTTTCAGGAGTTCGTCCTTTCACAAACTTTCAGAAGAAGAGGTTTCTAGAATGCAAGCAAGGCAGCCATTAGTAGAGTCACCCAACGGCGCGATCGAGCTCAGCAATGAGGAGATCGCGCGCTACAGCAGGCACCTGATCATGCCCGAGGTGGCCCTCGACGGGCAGAAGCAACTCAAGGCCGCGAAGGTGCTGACAGTAGGCACCGGCGGGCTCGGAAGCCCGCTCGCCCTCTATCTTGCGGCGGCGGGGGTAGGGACCATCGGGATCGTGGACTTCGACGTCGTAGACGAGTCGAATTTGCAGCGCCAGATCATCCACGGCACCTCCGACGTGGGGCGTCCGAAGGTCCAGAGCGCCTACGACAGGCTCAAGGACATAAACCCGAACGTCGAGGTCAGGGTCCACGAAGAGGCATTGACGAGCGAGAACGCTTTAGAGATCTTCGAGGACTACGACGTGATCGTCGACGGCACGGACAACTTCCCGACCCGTTACCTGGTGAACGACGCGTGCGTACTACTGAACAAGCCCAATGTGTACGGTTCGATCTTCCGCTTCGAGGGCCAGGCGAGCGTGTTCTATGCCGAGGAGGGTCCCTGCTATCGCTGCCTCTACCCCGAGCCGCCTCCTCCGGGCCTCGTCCCCAGTTGCGCCGAAGGCGGGGTGCTCGGCATCCTGCCAGGCGCCATCGGCACCATCCAGGCCACAGAGACCGTCAAGCTCATACTCGGGATCGGCGAGCCGCTCATCGGACGGCTCCTTCTCTACGACGCTTTAGGCATGAGCTTTCGGGAGATGAAGCTCCGCAAGGACCCTGACTGCCCCGTCTGCGGCGAGAACCCGACGGTTACGGAGCTTATCGACTACCAGGAGTTCTGCGGTATTCCCCAGGCCAATGCCACCGAAGAGAAGAACGGCGTACCGGAGATCTCGGTGAGTGATCTCAAGAGCAAGCTCGACAACGGCGAGGATATCAACGTGCTAGACGTGCGCGAGCCGCACGAGTACGAGGTCGCCAACATCGGCATGAGGCTCCTTCCCCTGGGCGAACTCCCGCAGCGCCTGGCCGAGTTGGACCAGGACGAGTACTTCGTCGTCCATTGCAAGACCGGAGGCCGCAGCGCAAGAGCTGTAAAACTGCTGCAGGAAGCCGGTTTCCAGAACGTCTACAACGTCAAGGGCGGCATCACGGCCTGGAGCGAGGAGATCGACCCGAGCGTGCCGAAGTATTAGGGAGGCTTCAGGCTACAGGTTTCAGGCATCAGGTTTTGTGGCGGGGTCGTTTCGGCGGCCCCGTTTCTCTGGTTCTGGATTTCCCCGGGCACGAGTATACTGGCATCATGAGTCCTTCTAGGAGGCTGGTATGACGGAGACAAAGGTTCGCGTGGAACACGCACCGGTGGTGCTGCACACGCGTCCGGCGCTGGAGCTGGACGAGGAGCAGTTCTTCGAATTGTGCCGCATAAACCGGGACTGGCGCATCGAGCGTAGTGCGGAGGGGGATCTGGAGATCACGGCACCCACCGGAGGAGCGACCAGCGACCGTAACTCCGAGATCAACATGCAGCTCCGCCAGTGGGCCAAGCGCGACGGAACGGGTGTCGTGCTCGAGTCCAACGGCGGTTTTATCCTTCCTAACGGCGCGATGCGCTCGCCTGACGCTTCCTGGATGCCGCGAGAGCGGTTAGCTGAGCTCACCGCGGAGCAGAAACAGAGGTTCTTGCCTCTGTGTCCGGACTTCGTGATCGAGTTGCGCTCCCCCTCAGACCAGCTACCCCCGCTCGAAGCCAAGATGCGCGAGTACCTGGAAAACGGCGCACGCCTCGGCTGGCTCCTGGACCCTGGAGAGAGAAAGATCCACATTTCTCAGCCTGAAGAGGATGTACGAATCCTGGAGAACCCACAGAAGGTCTCCGGCGATCCCGTGCTGCAGGGCTTCGTCCTGGACTTGCGGCCCATCTGGGAACCAGGCTTTTAGTTGGAACCGGACCTTCCCCTCGTCTTCGACGGCCACAACGACACCCTACTCAACCTCCATCTCCCCGACCGTGGCGAGGGGCGCTCTTTTTTCGGACGCAGCGACTTCGGCCACATCGACCTGCCACGGACCCGCGAGGGCGGCTTCGGCGGAGGCTTCTTTGCGTGCTACACGCCCAACCCCGAAGACGATGGCTGGAACGAGGAGTCGGCGCTGAGGGTCACCGAGAACGGCTACGAGGCAGCCGATGTCCCACGGCTCGACCCCGAGTATGCAAGGGGCTTCGCCGACGAGCTCGTCGACGGCCTGTACCGTCTGGAAGAAGAATCGGCTGGATTGCTCAGGATCGTCAGGACCGCTGACGAGCTCGAAGAGTGCCTACGCGAGAGAGTACTGGCGGCCATCCTGCACTTCGAGGGCGCCGAGAACCTGGGCCCCGGTCCCGCCGCACTCGACGAACTCTACGAGGCGGGACTGCGCTCGCTCGGGCTCGTGTGGAGCCGTCCCAATGACTACGCCCACGGCGTCCCTTTCAGGTTTCCGTCCTCTCCCGACACCGGGCCGGGCCTGACCGGCGCGGGGAGGGAACTCGTCCGGGAGTGCAACCGGCTTGGGGTCCTGATCGACCTGTCCCACATCAACGAGAAGGGGTTCTGGGACGTGGCCGAACTCTCCGAAGCGCCGCTCGTGGCGACCCACTCGAACGCCCACGCCCTATGCCCCGCGTCGCGCAACCTTACGGGCGGGCAACTCGACGCCATCAGGGACTCTGACGGGATGGTCGGCGTCAACTTCGCCGTCGCCTTCCTGCGGGAGGACGGCGGTGAGTCGGAAGATACGCCACTTAAGACAGTGGTCCGGCACGTCGACTACCTAGTCGAGCGCGTCGGCATCGACAGGGTGGGCTTCGGCTCGGACTTCGACGGGGCGAAGGTACCTAAGGGGATCGGGGATGTATCGGGCCTGCCTAACCTCCTCGCGGCCCTGCGCGCCGCCGGCTACGACGAGGCGGCGTTAAACAAGCTGACGCACGGGAACTGGGTCAGGGTACTGCGGGCGACCTGGGGGGAGTAGAGTTTACGGACCTGAGGGCAGGATGAGCGTGAACCTGGCCCCGCCGTTGACTCCGTTTTCGGCCGTGAGTTCTCCGCCCTGGGCGCGGGCGAGGTCGCGGGCTATGGCGAGGCCGAGGCCTGTGCCACCGCCAGATGCCCCCCGGCTCCTGGCGGCGCTGTGCGGGTCGGCCCTGTAGAAACGCTCGAATACCCGGTCCAGGCTCTCGGGCGGGATGCCCGGTCCCGTGTCCGTGACGCTGGCCTCGACGCGTTTGTCTGTGGTACAGCCCTCCACCGTTATCGTTCCGCCGGCGGGCGTGAAGCGGAGGGCGTTGTCGAGGAGGGCGGCGAGGATCTGGCCCGTGCGCCCGGCGTCGCCGCGCGCTGGGAGCTTGCCCGAGTGGTTGACCTCCAGGTTCTTGCCCTCGGCGCGGGCGGCGAATCGCTCCGAGGTCTCGGAGAGGACGAGGGCGAGGTCGAAGGGTTCGCGGGAGACGGAGACCCTGTCGGCGTCCAGGCGCGCTAGCAAGAGAAGGTCTGAGAGGATGGCGTTCATCCTGTCGGTCTCGCCGAGCAGGTCTTCTACAAGCTCGCGGTTGTCTGAGGCATTATCAGGGTTGTCGAGGCCGCGGGAGAGTACCTCGGCGTCGGCCCGGATCAGGGTCAAGGGCGTCTTGAGTTCGTGGGAGGCGTCGGCGATGAACGTCCTCTGACGGCCGAACGCTTCCTGAACCGGGCGCATCGCCCGCCGGGACATGAACAGCCCGCCGGCCGCCGCGAGTACGAGCGCCCCAAAACCCGTCAGAACCAGCACGAAGATTAGTCGTCCGACCGTCTCCGACACCACCTGGCGCGACTGGGCGGCTTGAACGACGGCGACCACGCTTCCGAACCCTTCGTCCTCCCTTACGGGGATGCTCATCACTCGCACGGCACCGGCGGGACCGAGGACGGTCTCCTTGATCGTCTGCCTCTCCTGCCCGGCCCTGCGCGCCGCGTCGGCGTAGGGAAGGCCGAGGGAGAGCGAGGCCTCGTCCAGACCTCCGTAAGTAGTTCCGTCGGGCAGAAGGACGATCACGGCCACGTCGTATTTGGTGGTCGCCTTGACGGCGCCGTACTTTTCTTTGTCGTTCAGCACGCTGTTGGCTTTGTCTTCGGCCTTCTGCAGAAGCAGGTCGTCCTGTTGTTCGCTAACTCGCAGGTAGAAGCTAAACACCACGACGACGCCGAAGACGAACAGGATGAGGGCAAGTATGCCCACGTAGCCCATCGTCAGGCGCTTCCTGATGTGATCGAACATCAGCGCGGACCCGGTTGTGGCTCGAAGGTGTAGCCGACACCACGTACGGTTCGGATGTGGGAGGCGTCGCCGTCGCGGTCGAGCTTCTTGCGCAGGTAAGAGACGTAGAGGTCGACGACGTTCGCGTAGACCTCGGGCGAGGCGCCCCACACGGTGTCGAGCAGGACGGAACGGGTAAAGACCTGCCCCGGGCGCTGGAGCAAGGTGGCGAGCAGCGCGAACTCCTTGGCCGTCAAATCCACGGTCTCTCCACCGTGGCGGACAACGTGGCGCACGGGGTCGAGCGTGACGTCGCCGGCCTCGAGGACAGGACCTTCATTCCCTTCGCCCCACGGACGGCGCGTGAGGGCCCTGACGCGGGCCAGGAGTTCGGGGAAGGCGAATGGCTTGGGGAGGTAGTCGTTGGCGCCAGCGTCGAGGCCCTCTACGCGGTCTTCGATCTGGTCGCGGGCCGTGAGCATGATCGCGGGGGTCCCGACCTCGGCCGCCCTGAGCCTCTTCACCAGCTGGACGCCGCTTATCCCGGGGAGCATCCAGTCAACGATCAGGACGTCGTATTCGCCCGCCAGCGCCCTGAGGAGTGCCTGACGGCCGTCGGTCTCGGTCTCGACGGCGTAGCCCTCCTCTTTGAGAACCCTCGAGATCAGACGCCCCAGCCTCTCCTCGTCCTCTATCACCAGTATCCGCATGACTCCCGTATTATCGCCCCTCTGCGGCGGCCCCGCCCTCCGCACGGCCATTCCTGTGAAAACCCTCATGAACCGCAAAGGCTCCTCACATCTCGAAAGGCCAGGATATGGGGGAGACCACTTATCAGAAGGAGGAGCGTTGGCGACTTACCCGAGAACCGACAGAGAGACGGAGGCTCCGAGGCTCCTCGCGGCCTACATGGGGCGCATAGGCAGGGGCGAACTGCTGGATTACGAGGAGGAGGTGGAGCTGGGGCGCAGGACCCGCGCCGGCGACCCTGAGGCCCGACGGCGGCTCATCGAGAAGAACCTCAGGCTGGCCGTCTCCGTGGCCAAGAAGTACCGCGGGCAGGGCCTGCCTTTCGAGGACCTGATCCAGGAAGGCAACATTGGCCTGATGAAGGCGGTGGACAAGTTCGACCCGGAGATGGGCAACCGTTTCTCGACGTACGCGACGTGGTGGATAAGGCAGTCGATACAACGCGCAGTGGGCGATAAGGGGCGTGAGATCCGGCTCCCCGCCCACATGAACGAGAAACTCCGCAAGGTCCGCAAAACACAGGGAGAGCTGGTCGCAGAGCTCCACCGCGAACCGACCACGGAGGAGACCGCAGACCGCCTCGGATGGGAAGAAGGTAAAGTCCGATCCGTCCTCGAGGCCCTTCCCGACATCTCTAGCCTGGACCAACCCCTCGGCCCCGAGGCGGGCGCCCACAGGATCGGAGACTTCGTGGAGGAGCAGGAGAGTGAGGGCATTGGCCCCGGGGAGAGCCTCATGCTGAAGGAGGCCGTGGGGAGACTGCCCGAGCGCGAGCGCGATGTGCTTGTGAATCGCTACGGCCTCGGAAAGGAGACGAAAGCGACGGTGGGAGAACTCTCGGCGAAGCTCGGCATCTCCGAGAAGACCGTCATACGGGTGCAGCGCAGGGCCGAATTTCTACTCAAGAGGCTTCTGGAATCGGGGACGCGCGGGGGCGGCCTCATGGGGGTAACGTTGTGAATAAGTACGTCGTGCAGCGCTCCTTCCTGGTGCTGCTAACGGTTCTGGCGGTGCTGGTGTTGGTGCTCGGCGTCGTCTACCTGGACCCCGGTACCGGCAATACGCAGACGGCCGAGCCGATCAAAGCGGCGCCCTCCGGCATCCCGGCCGACGAACCCGTGGCCAAAGTCGCCTCCGTACTCAGTCCTTCCGTGGTCCAGATCAACGTCTCGGGCGTACAGCAGACCCCCTTCGGGACCCAGAGAGAAGAGGGCATAGGGAGCGGTGTGATCTACCGCCCAGACGGCTACATAATCACCAACAACCACGTCGTCGAGGGCTCCCGCGACGTCGAGGTCGCCTTCGCCGACGGCTCGACGGAGAGCGGGCAGGTCGTCGGTACGGACCCGACGACGGATATCGCCGTCGTCGAGGTAGACCGCGACGACCTGCCGGCCGCGAGCTTCGCAGGCACAGACCCTATAGTCGGACAGACGGCCGTGGCCGCCGGCAGTCCCTCCGGATTCGAGTCGACCGTGACATCTGGCATAGTCAGCGGCACGGGGCGCGAGGTGCCCGCCGAGTACACCGGCGGGCGGCAGGAGAGCTCCCTGGTTGACCTGATCCAGACCGACGCCGCCATCTCCCCCGGCAACTCAGGCGGCGCCCTCGCGAACCGCGACGGGCGGGTCATCGGTATCAACGTCGCCTACCTGCCGCCGGGCGAGACGGGCGCCGAGAACATCGGTTTCGCCATACCTTCGTCCACGGCGTCCTCCGTAGCGGACCAGATCATCGAGAGCGGCGAGGCCACGCACCCCTACCTCGGCGTCTACCTCTCCGATCTGACCCGGGAGACCGCGCGAAGGTTCGGGAGCCCCGTAGACTCGGGCGTGCTGGTCGAGGAGGTCGAGCCCGGCGGTCCCGCAGACAACGCCGGAGTAAGGCGCGGTGACGTCGTGACCGCCGCTGGCCGGGAGGAGATCCGTAGCTCGGGAGACTTGATCTCCGCGCTGCGAAGCTACCAGCCGGGCGACGCGGTAGACCTGACGGTCCTAAGGAACGGCGAAGAGACCACGCTCCAGGTGAACCTCGCCGAGAGCCCCGAGTGAGGTACCCCGCGCCGTCAAGCGGCTAAAGCGATATGCAGAGGTCATAGACCTCTGCATATCGCGCACTTCAGCATTTCAGCTAGTCAGCACTTCAGCAAGAACAAGGGCTGAAATGCTGACCGGCTGAAATGCTTGCAATGGGGTTCAATCCCATTGCAAGCTGCTGTAGACTCCCCTGCTGCGCTGGATCGGGCAAGAGCCCGGGCGTTGCGCCCGGGCTTTTGGGGGTGCAAACTAGGGGATGGGCATCAGGAAGGAGTTCCGATTACTGCAGGCGGCGGGCAGGAGGGGGACACTGGAAGGCTAGAGGCCTTCTCCGATGGGGTGTTCGCCATCGCAATAACTCTTCTAATCATAGAAATCGGGGTTCCCCACGTCGGAGAGTTCGAATCGCTCTTCGAAGATCTCGTACACCTGTGGCCTTCATATCTGGGGTATGCGATCAGCTTCCTCGTTATCGGCACCGTGTGGGCCAACCACCACAACCGTTTCCGCCTGATCTCACGCTCCGATCACATCCTGCTCTTCCTGAACATTCTGTTCCTGATGTGCGTAGCCTTTATTCCCTTCCCCACAGCCCTGCTCGCCGAATACATCCGCGACGATTTGCACAGGACCACCGCCGTCGCCGTGTACAGCGGCACGCTGGCCGTGACCGCCGTGTTCTTCACCCTGCTCTGGCTCTACGCTGCGGTAGACTACCGGCTCGTGGACCGGAGTGTCGACCCTTCCCTGCTGCGTGCCATGACGCGCCGTTTCGTCTTCGGCATGCTCCTCTACGTTATCGCCTTCGCGCTCGCCTTCGTCAGCCCGGCGGCGAGCCTGGCGCTCATCGTCATCCTCGCCCTCATCTTCGTCCTGCCCGAGCCGGACGGCTCGAGGGGCCCACGCCGGATTCGCCGGCGCTCAGTCGGAGGGTGAGCGGCAGGGGCTACCTTTTTCGCGCCAGGTAGACGCCGCAGAGGATGACCGCGGCGCCGATTATCTGGCCAGGTCCGAAGTCTTCGCCGAGTAGGACGATACCCGTAGTCACCCCTGTGAGGGTGACGAGGTACTGGTAGATGAGAACGCGATTGGCCCCGACGTGGGAGATGCCCCACCCCCACGCCGCGAACCCGAAGGCAGAGGAGCAGAGCGCCGAGTACGCTGCGGCTCCCCACGTGAGGCCATCCAGGGGGCCGATTTCGATGCCGCCCGGTTCCAGGACGGCAAGCGGGAAGGCGGCGAGGCCGCCCAAAGTCATGGCGTAGGCGGCGAGGGCCAGGGGAGAGTAACGTTCCAGCAAGGAGAGGGAGAGGACGGTGTAGGAGCCCCAGAACACGGCGGCGACGAGTATGAGTGCGTCACCGAGGAGGCTCGTGCCGGCGAACTCCAGCCCGCCGTAGACGATGAACCCGACACCGACGAGGGAGAGGCCTATGCCAAGAACACCCGCGAGCCTCGGCCGCTCCAATCCGAGCGCGAAACCGAGGAGCATCCCCCACACCGGGGCCGTAGAGTAGACGAGTGCCGTGTTGGCCGCCGTCGTCAGGCTCACCCCCAGGGTAAAGACCGTCTGAGTGAGAGTAATGCCGACTATGCCGAGGCCGAGCACGGCGAGGAAGTCCTCGCGGCGCAGTCGATTTTCCCTTCCCAGGAAGGGCACGAAGAGGAGGAGCAGGAGGCCGGCCAGGGTGAAGCGCGATGCGGCGAAGAGGATGGGCGGCACGCTCTCGACGACGAACTTGACCGCCGTAAAGTTGGTCCCGAAGAAGAAGACCGTAAGGAGGAGCGCGGCCTCGACCGGGGCACGCCGTTTCTGTTCCCCTCCTGTGGTCACGGGAAGTCCGGGTTAACGGACGAAGTTCGTCTTTGCGCTGAGGGTCTTGATGTATGCGGAGATCACCCGCGCGCAGTTCTCGATATCCTCCACGTCGACGACCTCGTTGGGGGAGTGCATGTAGCGGTTGGGGCACGAGACGAGCCCTGTCGCGATGCCGGCCCGGGTGAACTGGATGGCGTCGGCGTCGGTCCCGGTAGAGCGCGAGTCGGCCTCCAGCGTGTAAGGGATGTTCTCGCCCTCGGCCGCAGCGATGAGGCCTTCTGCGACGATGGGCGAGATGTTGGTCGCCCGCTTTATAACGGGGCCGCTGCCGAGTGAATGATCCCCGTGCTCGTTCTTCGAGACACCCGGGGTGTCCGTCGCGTGGGTCACGTCGACGGCGATGGCTGCGTCCGGGTCGAGCCCGAAGGCGGCCCCGCGCGCCCCGTAGAGACCTATCTCCTCCTGCACGCAGGCGACCGCGACGACCTCGGCGCCGATGTTCTCCTCCTCGAATAGCAGCCTCAGGGCTTCGAGCACCACAAACGCGCCCATCCGGTTGTCCACGGAGCGGGAGGCTATGCGCCCGTTCGGCAGCTCCACGAGGTCCTGGTCGATAACGCCGACGTCGCCGACGCGGACCATGCCCTTCGCCTCGTCGTCGTCTTTGGCGCCGATATCGATCCACAGGTTCTTTATCTCCGAGACCTTCTTGCGCTCGTCGGGCTCCATGACGTGGATCGCCTTCTTGCCGATCACACCGACCACCTCGTCGCCTTTGCCGAGCAACCGGATGCGCTGCCCCACGAGCACCTGCGGGTCCCAGCCGCCCACGCCGGTAAAGCGCAGCAGGCCGCTATCCTCGATGTGGGTGACCATCACCCCGATCTCGTCGATATGCCCGGCGAGCATGACCCGCGGCGAGCCACCCGAGCCTAACGTGGCGAAGGAGTTACCCATCCTGTCGCCGCGAACCTCGGCGAACTTCCCGGCCTCCTCCCTCCAGACCCGTGCGGCGGCCTCCTCGTAACCACTCGGCCCCGGCGTCGCGAGCAGCCTCTTCAAGAACTCGTACGATACGTCCCTCAAGTCGGTCCTTTCTACCTTAGAAGCGAGTCTCTGAGAGGGCGCCCCTCGGTGCCCTTAACAGGATATCCAGAGTTCGAGTATATCGTTCCCGAGGGCTCGCCGGTCCCGACCGTAGCCACGGTAAGGAATCTCTACCCCGAACGTCTCCCGGAACGGGTTGGGATCGAGGGCCAACGTCCGGTCGTCCTCCCACACGGGACTAAAGCGGGTCCCCTCGAACTCGAACCCCCCTGGATACGGCGGAGGGCTGTCCTCACCACCGGACTCATTCAGACACAAGAACAGCGAGAGTCCGTCGCAGAGCCGCAGGAAGCGGAAGTTGCGCTCCAGGCTCTCGAGCTCCCCGGCGGACATCTTCTCCTCGAGCCTGCCCTGGCGCTCGAACTCGCCCTCACGAAACTCGATCTCCTCGGACCTCTCGGCATCGAGCAGGAAGCGGGCGTAGTGCATGCTACAGAGGCATCCCGCATAGGGGTCGTGATCCTCGACCAGGTCGATCCCCTTCTTCTGCGCCGGCAGTTTCAGATGCAAAGGATAATCCACGAAGGAGTAGGGCCTATCCCTCTCCTCGTTCCACAGCACCTCCCGGTCCAACTCTCGCCAGGCTATGTCGTGGTTGGCGACCGCGTAGACCGTGGACTCGAAAGGTAGGGGACCCTCCCCCCACCGGCGAGCGAACTCGCCGGCGATCAGGGCGTGTTCATGCTGCCCGAAGAGCAAGAAAGAGTCAGGCCGCTCACGAACGATCATGCGCCAAGCTTAGCAGCTTGGCGGCACGCTGCCTTCGGCAGCTTGTCAGCACGCTACGCGCTTCGCGCTCCGCTTGTCAGCATGCTCAGGCTGACGCCTTCGCTTGTCAGCCCGGCGCCTCCCTGCGGTCGGCGCCTTGTCAGGAAGTCGTCTCAGAGCTTCGCTACGAGCTTACAACCCTACCGCCTCAGGCAGCGGTTCGTTGCACGCCGCAGAGTGAGGCACAAACCAAAAGCTGAAAGCGAGGCCGAAGGCCTTAGCGTTGCCGACAAGCGAGGGCCGCTAGGCCCGAGTGTGCTGACAAGCGGAGCGCGAAGCGCGTAGCGTGCTGACAAGCCTGCGTAGCAGGCGTGCTCAAAGCACTGGCCTCCGGTCCACGGCGGCCGGTGCTTTGAGATAGGCATCTTCGAGGAAGGCGTCCTGTACCTCGTCGAAGAGGTCCGCCTGGACCGTGGCGAGCGCTAGGGCGAAGCCTTCGGTGAAGGCTCCTTTCCACTCCTCGGCAAACCGTTCGGGGAGGCCCATGGCGAGAATCTTGTTCTGAAGGTGCGGCCTTCGGTGGTAGATGATGAGACCTACGATGGCGGCAAGGGTCATGAGCGCCTGCACGACAATGCCTGTCGGCGGATGAACAGCACCCATGAGGACGCTCACGGCCGTCACGCCGAGGTAGGTGCTCGCGAACTCGAACCACTGCGTCCGCGAGAGGCCCGATTCGACCCTACGCGTCCTCGCACCGGGTAACGTAACGCGCACCAGCCGCTCATCCCTGCGCCGCGAGAGCACGAGAAGCGAATCAGCCGGGACGCCAAGGTCCTCCAGCCGCTCATCGAGAGCCTTCAGCGATCTCAAGTCTTGCGCGACGGCGCCAATAGTGTAGTAGCGCGGAATGCTCATGCCACCCCGAGTTTACCAACGTTTCGACCCGAAGTTCTGACCCTGACAACCAACGAACCAAAATACTGACAAGCGACCGAAGGGAGCGTGCCGACAAGCGAAGGCGAAGCCTGAGCGTGCTGACAAGGCGCCGAAGCGCCGTGCTGACAAGCGGAGGCCGAAGGCCGGAGCGTGCTGCTATGCGAGCCTGGTGACCAGGACCGCCGCCAGGGCCAGCATGAGCGCGCCCGAGCCACGCTGCATCCAGAGCCTTGCGGGCGCGGTGAGCCGCCTCTGAAGCGCGGAAGCGCCGAGCCCCACCATGAGGAACCACACCCACGAGGCGCTTATTACCCCACAGGCGAACTCGATGCGGTTCTCGGCGGTCTGGGCGACTATGGCCCCGCCCAGGATTCCCACCGTCTCGAGGACGGCGTGGGGGTTGAACAGGGAGACGCCGACCGTCTGGGCGATCATGGCAAAGGGGCTGGCCGCGCTCTTCACCCCCTCTGCCTCCTCGGGCGGAGCGCGGAAGGCCAGTATCCCGAAGGTCGCCAGGAAGGCGATGCCAACCAGAAGCACGGGGGTCCTGCCGTCGGCGTCGGCCAGGAGCGCCGTGGCCCCGGCGGCCCCGAGCAAGATCAGCAGCGTGTCGCAGAGGCTCGCGGTGACGATGCCGGTGAGGACGCGCGGGTAGCCGAAGCGCAACCCCTGGTTCATCACCACGAAGCTCTGCAACCCGACGGGGAAGGCCGTGGCGAGCCCGAAGAGCAGCCCGAAGGCGAAGGGGATCACGCCGCGGCCCCTTCTCGTCCCGGTGCCAACGAGGCATCGCGCGAGAGCTCGACCTTCCTGACGGACTCGGGGCTCAGGTGCCGCTCGACAACCCGCAGGGCGACCTCGGAGTCGAAGTCCTTGCAGGAGAAGACGTCGAGGTAGGCGTCCCCGCTCGCGTCGCAGAAGTGGCCTGTGACGGCGGAGGTCTCGATCAGCTGCACCAGGGAGTAGCCAGCCGCCTCCGGCAGATGCGTGGCGAAGTGCGCGAGGACGGGTTCCCCGTAGGCCACCATGCCGATGGAAGCGACCAGGTCCTCGGAGAAGGCCCTGATGGCGTTCGCGTCGCGCACCGCTTCCCTGTCGCAAGAAGAACAATCCAACACCAAGTGCTTACCCCACATTTCCTTTCCTCCTTGTTGGGGACGAACTTGAGGTTCGTCTCGCCCGCATCACTCGAACGTATGCGTGCCTAAACCCGACCCTGCAGCAGGCGGTCGAGATCGCCCGAGCGGTCCAGAGCTTCGATCTCTTCGAGGCCACCTACCAGGCGCCCGCCCAGGAAGACGAGCGGCACCGCCGTCCTGCCTGTGGTCTCTATCAGGCGTGCGCGCAGCTCCTCGTCGTCGCCGACGTCCATCTCCTCGAAGGCGTAGCCCTTGCGCTCGAGGAGTCGCCTGACCCGCCGGCACGAACGGCTACGGACCCTGGCGTAGATCACTATCTCCTCATGGCCCATCGCCGCCTCCGTCCAACCCGCGAGCCCCGCCCTGCGGAGCAGCGGCAGCGTGCCCTTCGCCACGAGGGCGGCTAGCCGTAAACCGGAGTTCGGTTCGCCGTCCCGCCGAAGCCGCTTCTCCGGACGCGGCGTCTGCGCCTCCCGTCCGAATCCCTCATTGCGTTCTCCGATCTCGTACCTGTCGAAGTCCGCGTAGTCATTCACGTCTTCCTCCTCTTTCGGCTCTTCCATTACGCAGGGAACTATGGCGCCGTGGAGTCGGAGACGGATCGGCCAAACGGCCCATCTGGGATGCCAATGTTGCTGGCCAGGAGAAATGGGCAATTATGCCCAAGGGGCAAACTGCAATTACAGCTCTTGGCTCTCAGCCTTCAGCTTCTTATCCTTAGCTGATCGCCGAAGGCGCGGTTTTCGGGAAGTCCAATCATGCCGAAAACCGCTGTAGAGTACCGAATGGCCTTCTAAAGCGATCTGTAGAGGGTCAATACCTCTGCAGATCGCGCCTTCAGCCGGTCAGCACTTCAGCAAGAACAATATGCTGAAATGCTGAGAGCTTGTAGAGCAGTTGGACCTCTTTACAAGCTGCTTCATCGTTGCGCGGTGCGTGGGAGGGCGCCGCTGGGCTCCCCTACGCCGGGAGCCCGGCGACGGCCAGTACGACCGCGGTTGTCGCCGTGCCTATGACGACCCAGGCGAGGACACCGAGGTAGGTGCTCGCGAACTCGAACCACTGCGTCCGCGTCTGCGCCTGGCTGACGGACCTGCCTCGTCGGCCCGATACGCGGGTCGTCCGCCAAGCCTGCTGGCCAGCCTAATGACCAGCTCACTCTCTCTCCCGCGCGTCTTCGATGGTGATCCTGAGCGCCAACTCGGCGATCTCGGAGTTGGAGGTGTGAATATCCTCCTGACGCTGCAGGTCATGCCGAAGCCTGTCCAGCTCCCTGCCGACCTGTTTGGAGAGGTTGAACGTGGTACCCACCAGCCAGGGCTGATCCTCCCAGGAGATTGCGCCTTCGCCGCCCGAAGCAGGCGGGGCCGTTCCAGGTTCGACGGACTCCAGAGAATCCCGTTCGCCTCCGGGAGGCCCGGCAACCTCCCTAAGGATGGTTCCCATGAGGTCTTCCGGCACTTTTCTTGTTTTGCCCATGTCCCCTTTCACGTCCCTTTCGCGAGCCGCTCGGCCAGACGGGCGTAGTCAGCGGCCCCGTTGCTCCTTTTCGCGTACTCGAAGATGTGCTGGCCGAAGCCTGGCGCTTCCGAGAGCTTCGAGTTGTAGCGCACGCAAGGCCACAGGGCGTCGGGAAAATAACGCTTGAGTTGCTCGAGTATCTCAGCGCTCTTCCTGACCCGCGCGTCGTAGAAGGTGGGGATTATGCTGAGTACTCGCAGGCCCTCCCTGTAGCGCTGGACCTGATCTACGCGGCCGAGGAAGTCGCTATGCCCTGCAGCGCCAGGGCTTCCATGGAGACCGGGATCAGGAGCTCGTCGACGTAGAAAAGACAGTTGACGTTGAGAACGTCCCACGAAGGCGCCGTGTCGAGGAGCACGAAGTCGTATCCCCTGAGGTCCTCGAGTGCCTCGCTCAAAACCAATTCGGAGCGCATATCCATCCGGGAGATCAGGCGCTTCGCGCCGGAGAGCGCTCCTCCGCCGGCGATCACGAACAGGTTCTCGCGGGCTTCTATCTGTACGTCTTCAAGGCCGGCGTCGCCCTGCAGCAATTCAGCCAACCCCTCACCAGCCTGCACGCTCAGACTCTTCGTGACCTGCCCTTGCGAGTCGAGGTCGACGAGGAGGGTCCGGTAGCCTCCTATGGCGAGTCCAGCGCCTATGTTCACGCAGGACGTGGTCTTCGCGACCCCGCCCTTCGCGTTGATAAACGCTATCTTCCTCAACCGCTCCTCGCAGGTACGCCCATCCCGGATAGCTAATCATACAATCAAGCGATAAAGCAAGTAAGAGCTTCCTCCAATAGGTGACTCATCACGGCCTGCGCCGGGGTCGACTCCCCCAACGGTAGCGACTCCAGATTTCTCGTATGAGCCTGCCTACGGTGATGATCACCTCGGAGAAGGCCACCCAGAAGTCGATGCCCCGTCCTTCCCTCTCCATACACTACGGAACCCTCTTGTAGGCTAGCGTAGCTCGTAGTAGAGATCTTGCTCCAGCAGCACACCGGACTCGTGGCCTAGGCGCACGTTCCATTCCCACCAGAAGGCCGCGGTTGTTACAGGGTCTTGGCTCCAGGTTGCAAAGCGGCGGGCGATCTTATAAGACTCTATCCTGATTAACGGTGGAAAGGCACACGTCGCTGCCGTCGCGGATTAGGTGGACGAACTTTGTTTCGGGCCAGAAGGTGTGGAGATGACTCTACCGCATCTGCGCCTCGACTACCCGGAGGCCGAGGTCTTGGCGAAGATGCCTCTCAAAAAGAGCTCGTCAGCTTCTCAGCAAAGGGGATTTGTGGACGCTGCCCAGAGCGACACCTGCCAACCCAGTTCACCAAAACCCTCCACATAGAGAGCCTTCGCCTGAATAGCTATGCGACTAACCATCGAGCGGGAAAGCTGGAATGCTGACTAGCTGAAGTGCTGACCAGCTAGAAAGAGGAGGGCTTTTGGCGTAAAAAACCAGCGCAGCTTGCCGGTGCCCGGCGCAGGGGCGCCGTCGAAGCGGATGCACATCACGCCGCCTTTTCTGATCTTGATCTCCAATCCATCCTCTTCTCCGGTGAGCAGGTACGCGGCGAGCTCTTGCAGGCGGGGTTTGTGCCCGACCACGGCGACGTATTTCGCCTCCGGGTAGTCCCCTAGCGCGAGAGTGGCTTTCTCCGGTGAGGCTCGCCGACGGCTGGCCGCGACCACCGGCAATGGCTTGGGCGCGGGCCAAGAATCCAGTTCGGAGAGTATCTCCGCCGTGTGCCACGCCCGCCGAGCCGGGCTGCTGAGGATAACGTCCGCCCGGGGCACCATCCGGGCCAACCCGCGCGCTGCGAGCCGGAACTCCTTCTTGCCCTCGGGCGTGAGCGGGCGCTTGTTGTCGTGGGGCCAGCGGGCAGGATCTTTCGGGAAGGCGTCGGCGTGGCGGAAGAGGTAGAGTTCCACGCTACCCCCTGGCCTTATATCTAGAATGCCCGATCGAGGTAGGGGAACGTTTCCTAAGCCAGCTCTCGGCGAGGTCAAGGTCCGTGGCCGCAAGCTGCCACTCGATCTCTACATGATTCTTCGCGACGAACTCCTCCGACCGCCTGCCGAAACGCCCCGCGCGCAGGGAACGACACATCTTGGAAACGCCCGTTGCCATACGCGCAATGAATATACAGGATTGGGGAGTCGATCGCCAGGGCTAAATCCCGAAGGCAAACGCGCGGGCGTGTTCCAGAAAGCGGCCCACCAGCGAGACCACCCGGATGTTCCCGCTGATCCCGTCGAGGCCCGGCCTGAGGCAGCAGATGCCCCGGATGATGAGGTCTTTCCTCACCCCGGCCTGCGACGCCTCGTAGAGCGACTCGATGATCAGGGGGTTAGTGAGCACGTTCATCTTGCACGTGATCCGGGGCGGCTCACCCTTTTGCACCTTCTCAGTCTGCTCCTCGATGAGGCACACGATGCACTCGCGTAGACCCAAAGGGGCGACGAGCAGTTCTTAGTACTCCTCCTGCTCGGCGTAGCCGGTCAGGTAGTTGAAGAGATCCGAGCCGTCCTCGGCTAGCTTTGGGTCGTTCGTAAAGTACAAGAAGTCCGTGTAGATTCGGGCGGTTCCTGCTTCTTACGCGTTCGCGAGGTTGGGCATGCGGACGCGCAGCTCTTCGCGCATGATCTGAATGAGCGACGGGGTCGACGTATAAGCTTCGCTACAACCGTCCGCTGCTTGGACAGCTACAGCACAGGGTGTCGGTGAGCGGTTGCCGAAGAGACAGCGACTCTACTCTCACGATCTACCAGTGCCTCGGCAGCCGCATCCCGTTCGCGCGGACCTCCTGAGTGAAGGCGTGACGGATCCTTGCTGCGTTCTCCAACTTCTCTTGCGGAGGGTCGGGCACGGCGCGAGGGTAGCCGAGCTCCTCGAGGAGGTCGCCGGCCGCAGCCTCAAAGCACTCCATATCGTCGAAGGTCATTTGTGACCCCCAATCCCTCAGGCCGGGGGTAGTGGGGCGCCACGCCCGCTTTGCGTCGAGGCCGAAATCCGCCTTCTCCCGCCCTTCGTAGAACCTCAGCATCGCGTCGTCGTAGGGTAGGCCCAAAAATTCGCACAGCGCCGCGCACTCGGTAGCCGGTTGAGAGACGAGGGTCTCGTAGCGGATCTCGTAATACAGTTCGGGCCCCAAAGCAATCCCGTCTTCCTGGCCAAGCCGCACCCTCTGTTTCCACCATAGAGCTGTGGTCAATAGCGGAGCTTCGGTCCAGGTTGCAAGGCGGCCGGCCGCTACCTGCGCCTTCTTCCAATTCAACATGGACAAACATACGTCTCGACCGTCCCGGATAATGTGAACGAATTTCGCCTTGGGCCAGAGGCCGTGGAGGGTGGGAAGGTTTAGCACGTAGCTTGGGGTCTTGTCTCCTACTAGGCTTTTGCCCTTGCGCTGCCCGTACAGGTCGAAGATAGCACTGACGAAACTCGGGTAGGAGACTGGTTCGTCCGAGTCTATTAGCCTCTCGAGCTGTTCGCGGCCGACCTTCATCTTAGAAAATCTGTGGTATTCGAGCAGTTTCGGAATCAACTCTGGAGTGACGAAGCCCTGGGGCGTCAAACCCGTTCGCTTCTCGAAGTAGCGGGCGATCCAGTGCGTTTCGTGGACGACAGCGATCTGCGGGTGCGCATTGACCAGTCGTTGCAGGAGTGTCGTCCCTGACCTTGTGGACCCCACGATGAACACGTACGGGTTCATCGCTCCCAGCCCTTAGGTAGCCGTTTCCTCGAGGCGGAGGCGTCTCGGGCAAACGACTCACGGATCCGTGCCGCCCAAGCCAGCTTCTCCTCTGGCGGGTGCGGGCAGGCTCGAGGATAGCCGAGCTCCTCGGGGAGATCTCCGGCAGCCGCCTCGAAGCGCTCTAGGTCTCCGGAGGGCATCTGTTCGCTCCATTTCCGCAGTCCAGGAGTGAGGGGCCACCACCCCTTCTTCGCGTCGAGGTTGGGGTCCACGTTCTCGCGCCCCTCGTGGAATTTGAGCATGGCGTCGTAGTAGGGGATGCCCAGGAAGTCGCAGAGTGTCTCGCACGTTTTGGCGGGACGAGAAACCAGCTCTTCGTAGCGTACCTCGTGGTAGAGTTTGGGAGCCAGCGATTCACCGTCTTCCCGGCCCAGGCGCACGTGCCACTCCCACCAGACGGCTGCCGTCGTTATCGGGTCCTCCGTCCAGGCCGAGAAGCGTCCAAGTGCGTGGTCGGCCTTTCTCCAATTTATGGCCGACATACACACATCGCGTCCGTCGCGGATGATGTGAACGAACCTGGCCTCGGGCCACAGGGCGTGCAGGGTGGGAATGCTTCGCACGTAGGCGGGAGTCTTGTCCCCCACGAGGCGCTTGCCCCGCCCCTTCCCGTAGAGATCGAAGACACCGGTGACGAAGGTCGAGTAGGAGACCGGCTCCTCGGCTTCGACCAAGCTCTCGAGCAGCTCCCGACTGGTCTCCAGGTTCTTGACTCCGCGTGCTTCTAACAGCCGATCCACGAGCTTGGTGGTCACCAGCCCTTCGGGAGTCAGGCCTCTTCGTCTCTCGAAAAAGTAGGGGATGAAGCGCGATTGGTGGATGATGGCGATGTGGGGGTGAGTGTCGACCAGCCGCCGCAAGAGCGTGGTGCCTGACCTCGGGCACCCCACGATGAACACGTACGGGTTCATCGCTCCCAGTCCTTCGGTAGCCGTTTCCTCGAGGCGGAGGCGTCTCGGGCAAACGACTCACGGATCCGTGCCGCCCAAGCCAGCTTCTCCTCTGGCGGGTGCGGGCAGGCTCGAGGATAGCCGAGCTCCTCGAGGAGATCTCCGGCAGCCGCCTCGAAGCGCTCTAGGTCCTCGGCGGGCATCTGCGTCCTCCAGTCCCTCAGACCGGAAGTGATCGGCAGCCATGCCCTTTTCGCGTCGAGACCGGGCTTCATCTTCGTTCGGCCATCGTGGAATTTGAGCATGGCGTCGTAGTAGGGAAGATCGAGGAAGGAGCAGAGTTTCTCGCACTCTTTGGCGGGTTCGCAGACCAGCGCCTCGTAGCGCACCTCGTGGTAGAGTTTGGGAGCCAGCGATTCACCGTCTTCCCGGCCCAGGCGCACGTGCCACTCCCACCAGACGGCTGCCGTCGTTATCGGGTCCTCCGTCCAGGCCGAGAAGCGTCCAAGTGCGTGGTCGGCCTTTCTCCAATTCAGGATGGACATACATACGTCACGGCCGTCGCGGATGAGGTGGACGAACCTCGCGTGGGGCCAGAGAGCGTGTAGGGTACCTATCCTACGCACGTAGCGGGGAGTCTTGTCTCCGACCAAGGACTTACCCTGTGCTTGTCCGTAGAGGTCAAATATGCCGGTGACGAAGTTCGGGTAGTGGACCGGATCGGCGGTGTCGATCAAACGTGCGAGCTGCTCACGACTGATCTCCAAAGTGGCAAACCTGTCGTATGCGAGCACCCGATCAACCAACTCTGGGGTCACCAGGCCTTCTGGGGTGAGCCCCTCCCGTCTCTCGAAAAAGCTGGCGATCCACCGCATCTCGTCGATGACCGCCACGAGCGGGTGCGTGTCGAACAGCCGCCGCAAGAGCGTGGTCCCTGACCTGGGGCACCCTACGATGAAGAGGTACGGGTTCATGTGGCCCAGGACCCCGGCGATCGGTCGCCTCACGCGAGCGCTTCTCGCGTGAAAGCCTCTCGAATCCTCGCCGCGTGCTCCAGCGCCTCTGACGACGGGTTCGCTACGGCTCTCTCATAACCGAGCTCCTCAAGTAGATTCCCTGCCGCAGCCTCGAAGCGCTGGATGTCTGTCGTGGGCATCTCTGTGCGCCAGTTCCTCATCCCGGAGGTAATGGGCAGCCACGCCTTCTTTGGAGTTTTCCTGGCGTTGGGCAGGTCCGTCTTTGTCTTACCCTCAGCGAAACGGATCATGGCGTCATCGTAGGGGACGCCGAGGAACTCACAAAGCCTCTTGCATTCTCGCTCCGGGTCCTCAACGAGGTCTTCGTAGTGCATCTCGTGGTACAGACCTGGGCCGAACGCCGCGCCGTCCTCTCGCGCCTTTCGTACCTTTCTCTCCCACCACAGCGCCGTGGTCGAGACGGGGTCCTCCTCCCAGGACGCGTAGCGCCCGGCGGTGCGCTCGGCCTTTTTCCAATTCAGGATTGACATACACACATCGCGGCCATCGCGGATGATGTGGACAAACCTTGCGTCGGGCCAGAGGGCGTGTAATGCAGGGATGTTTCGGACGTAGGCGGGGGTCTTGTTTCCCACCAGCGGTTTGTTGTTAATTTTACCGTAGAGGCCGAAGACCCTGTTGAGGAAGGTTGGGTATGGGATCGCCTCCCCTGAGCTGAGCAAGCCTTCGAACTGTTGCCGGGGGATTTCGAACTGGGCGAACCTCTTGTGCCCGGTCAGTTCAGAGACTTGCTCTGGGGTGACGAAACCGTTCCGGCTCTGGAAGTGGCGGGTGATCCAGTGCATCTCAGGGGTGATGGCTATCTCGGGGTGTGCGTCCACGATCCTGCGCACCAGCGTGGTGCCTGACCTCGCGCACCCTACGATGAAGAGGTAAGGATCACAGCCGTGATAGCCCGTCGTTTCTTTCGCCATCTTTCTCGACGTTTCCGCTCTTTGTTCCATGGTGCGTAACCCCCTCGGTGGAGATTCCAGAGTACTTTACCAAACCCCACCCGCCAGGGAAGCTCTGGCTTCCTCCAGCAGAGTTGCGATCTTGCCCGGCCAGTCCGGTGCCTGGCGACGAAAGAAACCGTGGGCCTTCTTGAGGAGTGTGCCGGCGTAGTGGTATGGAAGCCTCTCCTGCCACGTACTCGGGACGTGGGCGAAGTACTCCTCGGCGAACTCCCGCGCGGCCGCGCGGGCCCGCTGTCGAGGTACAGGAAACAGTGCCGGCACGACGAGACGCGCGAGAAGGTGGGCGGGGTCTAGAACGGGGTCGGCTTTGGCGAACGAATCAAGATCTATGAAGATCGTGCGCTCCCCATCCACAAAGATGGCATCAGGACTCAGATCCCGATGGGTCGGCCTCAACGGAACCTCTTGGAGACCCGCCAAGACGCCCTCGATGATAGACTCCACCTCCACCCTCAGATGGGGGCAGGCCCACCCAAGCACTCTACTGGCACCCTCCAGAACGGCGACCTGGTCTGCGAGGAGATGCCGCCGCGTCGTGGGGGGCGCATCGCCCTGATTAAAAGCTGCCAGGGCCTGAGCGACTCTACGCACCGCTTCGGTGGGGTCGCGGTCCCGGAGAATGATCTCCTCGAGTGGCGTCCCGGGAGCTTCCTCGAGGATGAGAGCTCGAAGGTCGCTTAGATAGGCTAGAGGCCTCACCACCGTGAAGCCTTCTCCATTGGCGCCGGCTCGCCTCCGCAGCGCGCGGAGCGCTTGGTAGGTTTGCTCTCCCTTTTCGTGGCGGTAGACCTTGGCGTAGAAGCTTTTCTCTCTTGCTCCTGTCCCAGCGTTTCGGCCCTTCGCTGTGTAGCGCAGAACAGCCCCCTGATCCCGATACCGGACCGGCTCGACGTTCCACGCCTCGACGCGCCAGTCGCCAGGTCCAAACCGGCCAAGAAGCACAGGCTCCAGCTCGGTGGGTGGGCCCGCCGCCAGAAGGGGAAGTGCCGGTAGCCGATGGTCGTAGGGGAATACCTGCACCAGCATGTCGAGCTCGGGAACAAACGAAACAGGTTCGAAGGTCAGCCAGGCGTCGGGGATCTCTTGCCGCGGATCGGTGGTCTTAAGTTTTCGCCAGGTCTGCTCAGCCTTATCCTTCTCTGCGTATAAGAGGCCGGTTACCTGCACCTCCCGCTCGCGTCCCGTATCCGGTTCCAAAAGGCGCAAAATGTACAGTAAAAAGCAACGAGAATCCTGACGATAGCGCAGTCGAATAAAGCGACAATCCTCGATGTCGTAGACCTTGCCGCCGACAGGACGAAGGTAGGTCCGGAAGGTCTGCTTCATCAAGGCGGCATCGGTGGCGATCTTGAGCTGAGGAAAGGCGGGATCGGCCAGAAACGAGCCAACGCTCACGAGAGCTCCTCGGCATCGTAGCGGCCTAGCTTGAGGTCGTGGAGCTGGCGGTAGTGTTGGTTCTGGGCCATTAGTTACCAGACCCTACCCGCCAGGGAAGCTCTGGCTTCCTCCAGCAGAGTTGCGATCGTGCCCGGCCAGTCCAGCTCCTGGCGTGCGAAAAAGCCGACGGAAAACTTCAGGACGGCGCCCGCGTAGTGGATGGGAAGCCTTCTGCGCCAGGACCTCGGGACATGAGAGAAGTACTCCTCAGCGAAGGCCTGCGCCGCCGTCGACCACGAGTCCTCGAGCGTCAGCGGGAAGCGAAAAGGCATGCTCTTGAGGTGGGCCAAGACGTTGGCGACATCGAGAACAGGGTCTGCCGCGGCGAAGTTGTCGAGGTCCACCAGTGAGGGGCGGTCGCCGTCGAGCAGAATGTGATCCAGCTTCAGATCTCGATGGGTCGGCGCGGGCGGAACCTCTTCGAGGCTGGCGACCACGGTGCCGACGGTCTTCTCGATCTCTGCTCCCAGATGGGGGCACGCCCACCGCAGGATGGTTTCGGTCCGCTCTAACGCAGCGACCTCGTTGGGCAGGGAATGACGCTGTGGCGTAGGTATGTGTTCCAGGTGTAAGGCCGCCAGGGCCTCGGCCGCTTTGCGGACCGCCGGGGACGCGTCCCCCTCCTGGACTATCATTTCTTGGAGGGAGGTGCCGAGCGTTTCCTCCTGCAGCAAAACCTTGAGTTCGCTCAGGTAGGCGATGGGCGCCGCCACGGTAAACTTCTCGTTGTCTTCGTCGGCCCTCCTTCGCAGCGCCTGGAGCGCACGATAGGTTCGTTCTCCTCCCTCATCGCGGTAGACCTTTGCGTAGAAGCGCCTCTCATCGGTGCGGCCGACAGTGTCGTGCCGTGCCTGCACCGTGAACCGTAGGGTAGCGGCAAGTTCGGCCCGGTACCGGATCAGTTCTACCTTCCACGCCTCGGTGTGCCAGTCGCCCGGTCCGAAGCTAGCAAGAAGCGGGCGTTCGAGCTCGGGCGACGGACCAGCAATCGCGAGCGGAAGGGTCGGTAGCCGACGGTCGTAGGGGAATACCTCCACCAGCATCCCGAGGTCCGGGATAAAGGTGAACGGCTCGAAGGCCGAAGAATCGTCGGGCCCTTCTCTTCGGTATGATGCCTGCAGCTTCTCCCACTTACGCCGGGTTTGATCCTTGGCGTACATTACGCCGGTAACCAACTGGATACGCTCGTGGCCCGTGTCGGAATCCGCTAGGCGCAGGGTGTATTGCAGGACGCAGCGAGTACCTCTGCGGTAGCGGACTCGGGAGAGGCGGCAGTCTGTGACGCGGTAGGTGCCTCCTCTAAGGGGCCGCAGGTAGTCTGCGAAGACCCCCCGCATAATCTCGGGATCGCTGGCGACACCGAGCCCGGGAAACACAGGGTCCGCCAATAACGGCTTAACGCTCACACCCTCTTCTTGTGCCGACCAGGCTTCAGCTCGTGTAGCTGGGCCAGACCGTTATAGATCCGGCGCATGTGGTCCGTTTCGAGACCGTAGCTTTCGCGGAGGTATTGGAGGTTGTAGTCGCCCCTCCGCTTCTCTAACCAGCGCGAGATCCAGTGCATCTCGAAGACGACGGCGATATCGGGATGCGCATCGACGATGCGCTGCAGCAGGGTAGTTTCGGATCTCGGGCACCCTACGATGAAGACATACGAGTTTACTGCCAACAGCGCTCCAGCGGCTGTTCTCCTCGATCTTGGACGTGCCGGCTGAACGTTTTTCGAATCCTCGTTGCGTGCTCCAGCGCCTGTGGCGTCGGGCGGGAGAAGTTCCTCTCGTAGCCCAGCTCTTCGAGCAGATTCCCTGCCGCAGCCTCGAAGCGCTGGATGTCTGTCGTGGGCATCTCTGTGCGCCAGTTCCTCATCCCGGAGGTAATGGGCAGCCACGCCTTCTTTGGAGTTTTCCTGGCGTTGGGCAGGTCCGTCTTTGTCTTACCCTCAGCGAAACGGATCATGGCGTCATCGTAGGGGACGCCGAGGAACTCACAAAGCCTCTTGCATTCTCGCTCCGGGTCCTCAACGAGGTCTTCGTAGTGCATCTCGTGGTACAGACCTGGGCCGAACGCCGCGCCGTCCTCTCGCGCCTTTCGTACCTTTCTCTCCCACCACAGCGCCGTGGTCGAGACGGGGTCCTCCTCCCAGGACGCGTAGCGCCCGGCGGTGCGCTCGGCCTTTTTCCAATTCAGGATTGACATACACACATCGCGGCCATCGCGGATGATGTGGACAAACCTTGCGTCGGGCCAGAGGGCGTGTAATGCAGAGATGCGGCGCACGTAACCGGAGGTCTTATTCCCCACCAGCGGTTTGTTGTTAATTTTACCGTAGAGGCCGAAGACCCTGTTGAGGAAGGTTGGGTATGGGATCGCCTCCCCTGAGCTGAGCAAGCCTTCGAACTGTTGCCGGGGGATTTCGAACTGGGCGAACCTCTTGTGCCCGGTCAGTTCGGAGACCAGCTCCGGGGTAACCAGACGATTCTGGTTCTTGAAGTAGTTGACGTAGTGGCTGATCCAGTGCATCTCGGTGGTGATGGCTATCTCGGGGTGTGCGTCCACGATCCTGCGCACCAGCGTGGTGCCTGACCTCGCGCACCCTACGATGAAGAGGTAAGGATCACAGCCGTGATAGCCCGTCGTTTCTTTCGCCATCTTTCTCGACGTTTCCGCTCTTTGTTCCATGGTGCGTAACCCCCTCGGTGGAGATTCCAGAGTACTTTACCAAACCCCACCCGCCAGGGAAGCTCTGGCTTCCTCCAGCAGAGTTGCGATCTTGCCCGGCCAGTCCGGTGCCTGGCGACGAAAGAAACCGTGGGCAACCTCGAGGAGTGTGCCGGCGTAGTGGTATGGAAGCCTCTCCTGCCACGTACTCGGGACGTGGGCGAAGTACTCCTCGGCGAACTCCCGCGCGGCCGCGCGCGTCCGCTGTCGAGGTACAGGGAATAGAGCGGGCATGGCGGCGAGACGCGCGAGAAGGTGGGCAGGGTCTAGAACGGGGTCGGCTTTGGCGAACGAATCAAGATCTATGAAGATCGTGCGCTCCCCATCCACAAAGATGTGATCAGGCTTCAGATCCCGATGGGTCGGCCTCAACGGAACCTCTTGGAGACCCGCCAAGACGCCCTCGATGATAGACTCCACCTCCACCCTCAGATGGGGGCAGGCCCACCCGAGGAGTCTACGCGCCCTCTCCAGATCCGCGACCTGGTCCGCGAGGAGGTACTGCCGCGTCGTGGGGGGCGCATCGCCCTGATTAAAAGCTGCCAGGGCCTGAGCGACTCTACGCACCGCTTCGGTGGGGTCGCGGTCCCGGAGAATGATCTCCTCGAGTGGCGTCCCGGGAGCTTCTTCCTGGAGCAGGGTCCGGAGGCCACTCAGATAGGCCAGAGGCCTTGCCACAGTGAAACCTTCCCCATTGGCGCGGGCCTGCTTCCACAACGCTCGGAGCACTTGATGAGTTTGTTGCCCTTGACCTTCGTCGCGATATACTTTCGCGTAGAAGCGCCTCTCTATTCTTCTGCTTGTCGCGTCATCCTGCCCTTGCACCGTCAATCGCAAGGCAGCCCCCAATCCGGCCCGATACCTAACCGGTTCGACATTCCACACTTCGGTGCGCCAATTGCCCGGTCCGAACCGGCCAAGAAGCACAGGCGCGAGCTCGGGTAATGGTTCTGCGATCAAGAGGGGGAGGGTTGGAAGCCGACGGTCGAAGGGGAAAACCTGCACCAGCATTCCCAGGTCAGGGATGAAGGAGAACGGTTCAAAAGTCGAAATAATCTCGGAAAGCTCCTTTGGATAGGAGACCCGCAGCTTTTCCCACTTCCGCCGAGCTTTATCATCAGCGTACATTACGCCAGTGACCCACTGGATACGCTCGGATCCTGTGTCGGCCTCCAAGAGGCGCAGGGTGTATTGCAGTACACAGCGAGCACCTCTGACGGTAGCGGACCCGGGAGAGACGGCAATCCCGGACGTGGTAGGCTTTACTATTGAGAGGCCGCAGATGTTTTTGGAAGATCCCTCGCATAATCTCGGGATCGCCGGCGACACCGAGCCCGGGAAAGACAGGGTCCGCCAAGAGAAGCTTAACGCTCACGTAAGCTCCCCGGCCTCGTGCCGGCCAGGCTTCAGCTCGTAGAGCTGACGGTAGTGTCGGCTCTGGGCCATTAGGTTGTCATGGCTTCCGTGTTCGACTATCCGGCCGTCCTCCAGAAACCTCTTCGCAGTTTCTCTCGGGGTATCCGCCTTCGGGTCCATCTCGCGTGGCGCCTGCGTCAAAGCTCGAAGATTTCTTTCCGTTACCAAATCCTACCTGCCAGGGAAGCTCTAGCTTCCTCCAGCAGAGTTGCGATGCTGTCCGGCCAGTCTGGTACCTGGCGTCCGAATAAGCCGAAGGAAATCTTCAGGAGTGCGCCGGCGTAGTGGAAGGGAAGCCTCTCCTGCCACGTACTCGGGACGTGGGCGAAGTACTCCTCGGCGAACTCCCGCGCGGCCGCGCGCGTCCGCTGTCGAGGTACAGGGAATAGAGCGGGCATGGCGGCGAGACGCGCGAGAAGGTAGGCGGGATCTAGAACGGGGTCGGCTTTGGCGAACGAATCAAGATCTATGAAGATCGTGCGCTCCCCATCCACAAAGATGTGATCAGGCTTCAGATCCCGATGGGTCGGCCTCAACGGAACCTCTTGGAGACCCGCCAAGACGCCCTCGATGATAGACTCCACCTCCACCCTCAGATGGGGGCAGGCCCACCCGAGGAGTCTACGCGCCCTCTCCAGAACGGCGACCTGGTCCGCAATGAGGTGTGGCCGCGTCATGGGGGGCGCATCGCCCTGATTAAAAGCTGCCAGGGCCTGAGCGACTCTACGCACCGCTTCGGTGGGGTCGCGGTCCCGGAGAATGATCTCCTCGAGTGGCGTCCCGGGAGCTTCCTCGAGGATGAGAGCTCGAAGGTCGCTTAGATAGGCTAGAGGCCTCACCACGCGTGAAGCCTTCTCCATTGGCGCCGGCCCGCCTCCGCAGCGCGCGGAGCGCTTGGTAGGTTTGCTCTCCCTTTTCGTGGCGGTAGACCTTGGCGTAGAAGCTTTTCTCTCTTGCTCCCGTCGCAGCGTTCCGGGCTTTCGCCGTGTAGCGCAGAACAGCTCCACCCTGTTCCCGATACCGGACCGGCTCGACGTTCCACGCCTCGACGCGCCAGTCGCCAGGTCCAAACCGGCCAAGAAGCACAGGCTCCAGCTCGGGGGATGGGCCCGCCATCACGAGGGGAAGGGTCGGCAACCGACGATCGTAGGGGAATACCTGCACCAGCATGTCGAGCTCGGGAACAAACGAAACAGGTTCGAAGGTCAGCCAGGCGTCGGGGATCTCTTGCCGCGGATCGGTGGTCTTAAGTTTTCGCCAGGTCTGCTCAGCCTTATCCTTCTCTGCGTATAAGAGGCCGGTTACCTGCACCTCCCGCTCGCGTCCCGTATCCGGTTCCAAAAGGCGCAAAGTGTATAGCAAAAAGCGACGAGAATCCTGACGATAGCGCAGCCGAATAAAGCGACAATCCTCGATGTCGTAGACCTTGCCACCGACAGGACGAAGGTGGGTCCGGAAGGTCTGCTTCATCAAGGCGGCATCGGTGGCGATCTTGAGCTGAGGAAAGGCGGGATCGGCCAGAAACGAGCCAACGCTCACGAGAGCTCCTCGGCATCGTAGCGGCCTAGCTTGAGGTCGTGGAGCTGGCGGTAGTGTCGGCTCTGGGCCATTAAGTTTTCATGGCTTCCGTGTTCGACTATCCGGCCGTCCTCCAGAACCAGGATGAGGTCCGCGCCAGCCACGGCGTGGAGATCGTGGGTAATGACCAAGGACGTCTTCCCGGCCATGAGGCGATCCAGGGCTTCTTGGACCTTCGCCTCGCTCTCGACGTCTAGGCCAGCCATCGGCTCGTCCAGGATCAGGATACGGGCGTTCCGGATGATGGCCCGCGCTATAGCCATCCGCTGTCGCTGGCCGCCAGAGAGGGTGTCGCCCCGCTCACCTATGACGGTCTCGTATCCATCTTCGAGGTCCATGATGAAGCCGTGGGCGTTGGCTGCTTTCGCGGCCTGGATAATCTCCTCCGTGGTAGCATCCAGCTTCCCGTAGGCGATGTTCTCCTTGATGGTGGTGCCGAAGAGGACCGAGTCCTGGAGGACGATCCCGATCTGCTGGCGCAGCGACTTGAGCTTGTAGTCCTTTATGTTTCTCCCATCGATCCGGATGGCGCCGCTTCGGGGTTCGTGGAGGCGGAGGATAAGGCTGACTAGGGTCGACTTCCCGGCTCCCGAAGCGCCGACCAGCGCCACCCGTTGGCCGGGAAGGACGTCGAAGGAAACGCCTTCGAGGACGTCGTTGTCGTCTCCGTAATCGAATGAGACGTCGTCGAAGGCGATCTCGCCCCTCAAGGGCGGCGCCACGACGGCGTCTGGGGCGTCCTTTATGTCGGGCTCTACCTCCAAGACCTCGCCGATACGCTCGGCGCTGGCCGCGGCCTTCGAGTAGCGCGTCGAGAACTTCGCCATGCTCCGGAGCGGCTTGTACATGCTCTGCATATAGGCGGTGAAGACCAGGAGATCTCCGGGCGAGATTGTGCCCGCAAGCACCTGGAGCGCCCCAACCAGCACGACGGCCGCCGTGCCGAAGGCACTTACGATAGTAACGCTCCGGGTTGCGACGGCTTCTATGCGGGCGAAGCGGATGCTCTCTTTTAAGTATGCACCGCTCTCAGCCTCGAAGCGCTCCTCCTCGTGCTCTTCGCGGCTGAACGCCTGCACCAAGGGTACCGTGGAGAGGACCTCGGTGACCCTGTTGGCGATCTCCTCTTCCTTCTTCCGCTGCTTTTTGGATGAGGACTTGGCGGCCCGGTAGCGGTAGAGAATAACGCCAGCCAGGAGCGGGATCGTGGTCATGACTACCAGCGCCAGCTGCCAGTTCAAGAATAACATGATGGCGAACATCCCAACGAAGGTGAGCGACTGGGAGGCGATGTTGAGGGCCAGCTCCGTGAAGACGTCTCGCAAGGTGTTGGTATCGCTGACGACCTTGGTCAGGTGTTCGCCGGACTTCGAGCGGTTGTGGAACCTAAGGGAAAGCCGCTGGAGGTGGGCGAAGAGCCGTCTCCGCAGGGTGTAAACCAGCTCGCTGCCGATTCGCGAGGTGATGTAGACCTGCAGGTAGGCGAATATCCCGGTAAAGACGGCGATCAGAACGATGGCGATCGCGATCGCCAGCAACGGCAACATCTTCCCGCCTTGAAACAGTCCCTGGAAGGGGGAGAGATACGAGGGGAGCGGTTTATCGGCCAATACGTGGTCGAAGACGATCGCCAGCGGCCAGGGTCGCAACAGTTCCATCAGCGTCACACCCAGCATACATACAGCAGCGAAGAACAGGCTCCCCTTCGCTCCGCGGAGGTAGTCCAGTACCACCTGCCTAAACCGCGTGTATTTGGCCGCTTCCGGTGGTGCCGCCGCGGGCGTCCGGGCAGCCTCCGACCTGGGCTCCTCCTGCGCCGCGGTACTCGGGCGGGACTCTGCCCTCCCCGGCTTCTCCTGCAGGCCCTTTTGCACGTCTCCTCTCAGGTCGGATTCCAAGAATTGTAGTACGTTCGAGGATAGGACGTCTTTACTTCTCTAGCAACGCGTGCCAAGATACTCCTCGCACAGCTCCAGCAGGTTGCTGGTGAACGAGCGGCGCTCGGGCAAAAGCGTACTCAGGTGGACGTGCCGCGCCAGGGTGAGTAGCTTGTAGGCCTGCACCGCGGGGCGCGTCCCTTCACCAGCGAGCTCCACAAAACGCTCCTCCATAGCCACCTCCAGGTCCGCGAGCGCTTCGGGATCTCCGAGGGAGCGCAGACTCTGTTCCCGTATGTGGCCCAGAAAGTTACCGATGTCGAGCGCCGGGTCGCCTTCACAGTACAAGTCGAAGTCTATAAGACATAGACGCGGTCCGGCCACGATCACCTGGTCTGCGTAGAAGTCCCGGTGGATGCCGCAGGGTTCTGGTTTCAGAGTTCCTGCTCCGAGGCGGTCGCAGGCGTCCAGCAGCCGCTCGATGCGCACCGCCCACCGCGGCTCCGAGCGCGCCACGGACGGCAGACGTTCGTGCAGGATGCGCACCTCGTCGGCCATCGTGTGGCGACGCTTGGCCAACACCCCAGCCCGGTGGACTTTGTGCGCCGCCTCGGCGATCCGGCGCACGAGGTCCTCGCCACCCGGCGCCGCCAGAAGGTCGGTCGCGACCTGGCCCTGCACTTTGCGCTGCAACCACATCCGGAACTCCGGTACGACGCCGACCGGTTCGGGTACCGAGATCCCATCCCGGCTATCGGTCTCAAAGCCGGCGTTTCGGAGCGCATCCAGGAGCCGGTAGCCGGATTTTCCCGAGCGCAGCCTGCGAACCTTGCCGAGCAGCGTAACCGCCTCCGGCGGAGCGTCCGGATCTTCTATCTCGACGTCGTACTCGATTACGCAGCGCCGTCCCGGCTTGTAACGCGTCACGCGGATCTCCATCAGGTGTACCGCGCCGCGCTCGCCGGTCAGGCGCCCGAGGCGGTGCCCGAGCTGTCGCTGCGCCTCGATCGGGTCGAGCGCCGCGACGAGGGAGGGCATCTCCGGATCGCCGGCGACGCCGAACGAGTCTGTCACGGGGATGGTCTCCGTCTGCCTCACCCGTCCGTCCTCCGCGCCGCCATAAGATCCTGCGCAAGATCGATCACGCGCGCCGCGTTGTGGTCCCACGTGTAGCGGTCGTGGATCTCCTTCGCCGCCGCCCGGCCCATGCGCCGCCGCAGGTTAGGGTCTTCCAGCAGCCGGTCGCAGGAGGCGACCAGCGCGTCGAACTCGCCCGGCGGGTAGAGCAGCCCCGTCTCTCCGTCGCGTACCACCTCCGCGATCTGTCCCAGGCTCGCCGCCACCACCGGCGCCCCGCAGGCCATGTACTCGAAGAGCTTGAGGGGGGAGAAATAGAACTCGTGCGCGGGACGAGGATAGGGGGCCAGGGCCACGTCGAACCGGTGGATCATGGCCGCCACCTCCTCGTGCGGGAGCGACCCCGTGAACACCGCGCCGTGCGCGAGCCCTCGTTCTTCCAGGTCGCGCTCGAGCTCACCGCGCAGCTGGCCGTCGCCGACGATCACTAGCCGCAGGTCCGGGTATCGTTCGACCAACCGGCTCAGCAACGCCGGCATGACCTCCACCCCGTGCCAGGGCCTCAAGCCACCGACGAAGCCCAGGACGGGGCCGTCACCCAACTCCCAGCGCGTCGTGACTTCCGAGTCGGGCGCGTCCGGCCCGAACAGGTTGACGTTCACCCCGTTGGGGACGACGTGCACCCGATCAGGGTTCGCCCCCAGCGACACCACGTAGTCGCGCAGCGAAGCCGAAACGGCGAGCACCGCGTCAGCGCGCGTGAGCGTCCAACGTTCCGCCTTCGTAGCCAGCTCCCCGAGCCCGGTGGCCCGGTAGGTCGTCTGCTCCAGGGCCAGCGGTGAGTTCAGCTCGACGACCAGCGGTCGCTCCAGCTCGCGGGCCAGGGAGACGCCGGCGGTCGCGTACAGGGAGGCACGCTCATAAATGAAGTCTGGGCGGTGGTTTTCGAACCGGCGCTCGAGTCGCAACCCCAGGTACTGGTTGTACAGGATACGGCGCAACTCTCCCGGCAGGGAATCTTCGATCCCCAGCGTCTCGTTGAATGCCCTCAGCCCGTAGAACGCGGAGACGACATCGGGAGCGGGCGGCGCGTGCAGAAGTTGCGCCTCCAACTCCGCCGGCTCCTCCCACGGCGACTTGTTGAGGAGCGGGGCGGCCAAGACGACCGAGTGCCCCGCCCGCCCGAACGCGGCGACCAGCTCGCGCACGTGCACCGAAGCTCCCTTCCGTCCGAGAACCGGGATGCCGAGGTCGGGGCACAGGTACAGGATCTTCACGGTCAGGAGGCCCTCCGGGCGACGCCAGCGTGGACGGCCTCGAACGTCTCGCGCAGGAGGGCGGCGTTACGGCGCACGTCGAACTCCGCCTCGACGAGCCGCCGGGCGCGACCCGCGAGCCCGACGCGCAACTCGGGGTCGGCAAGCAGCCTTTCGATGGCGTCGGCGAGGGCAGCAGGGTCGTGCTGGGGGACCATCAGGCCCGTCTCCCCGTCGCGCAGCACCTCGGGGATGCCGGTAACGTCCGTCGAGACGCAGGGCGTGCCCAGGGCCATCGCCTCCAGGAGAACGGTCGGCAGGCCGTCGCGGTTGCCGTCTCCTCCGACGACGCAGGGGGCGGCGAAGACCGCCGCGCTCCCGACGGCTTCGATCAGGTCGCCCTGCGGAAGGGGACCGGGTAACTCTACCCTGTTCCCGAGACTCAGGCACTCGACGGCGGCGCGCAATTCCGGCTCCTTCTCGCCGAGGCCGATGATCCGGCACCGGACCTCCACTCCGCGGTCGCGGAGCAAGGAGCACGCCTCGATCAGGTCAGCGAACCCCTTCTTCTCGACGAGCCGCCCGACCGCCACGATCTCCGGTACCCGCCCGCGCGGTTCCTCGTAGGGGAACCTCTGCAGCTCCAGCCCGTTGTAGATCCTACGCACGTCCTCCGCCGCTGGACCGTAGCAGTCGTGGAGGTACTTCAGGTTGTAGTCGCTGATGGTGACGGTGGCACCGGCGTCCTGGAGTTTCCGCCGCAGGTCTTCCGGACGCACGCTCTCGTGGAAGATGTCTTTGGCGTGCGCGGTCATAGTGTACGGTATCCTTGCGAAGTGCGCCGCGAGCCGGGCGACGGTAGTCGAGGCCGTCGCGAAGTGCGCGTGCAAGTGGTTAATACCTCGTAGACGCGTCTCACGGGCCAGCACGACGGCCTGGTAAGCGTGACGCACGTCCTCACCGCGGGCCTCCTCCAGCGAGTCCCACAGATAGGGGAGGATCTCACCGGCATCCTCGAGCGTTGACCAGAAGTCCGCAGCCTTCAGGCCCTTCGCCTGAAGGTAGGTGACGGGAGCCCGGACGCGCGAGATGGCGTCCTGGAAGTGGCCGTCTTCCGGGGGGAGGAGGGAAAAGATCTCGATCTCCATCCCGGCGGCTTCATGGGCCAGGATCTCGTTGACGATAAAAGTTTCGGAGTACCTGGGGTACCGCTTGAGGACGTAGCCGACCTTCATGGCCCTACGCTCCGACGGCCACTGCGCGCTTCCAGGAGATCCCCGCGGTGACAAGGTCTACCGCCCTGGACGCCCCGGAGAGGTCCACCTCGAACCGGGGCACGGAGGTCGGGTCGCGCTCTAGCAACTCCTCCACCTTGCTCCGCATCAGACTGGGGGTGAGGTCGTGGGGGTGGATCATGTCCACCAGACCCAGGTCTGCCAGATGTTCGGCCCGGATGAGCTGCTCTACGCGAGGTTCGACGCGCGGGACGATGAGCGCTGGCTTGCGCGCGACCAGAAGCTCGATAGTGCTGTTATAGCCACCCATCGAGACGACCGCTCCGGCGCGCCGGATCAGACGCTCCATGTCCGCCCGGAACTCCATGACCCGGACGCGTAATCCCCGGGCGAGGCGTTCGATCTTCCTCTTCGACTCGTCGTCCATCATCGGTCCAGTCACCACGAGCGACTCGAACAGGGGTGCCGGCCTCCTCAGGCTCTCGAGATAGTTCTTCAGGAGATGGAAGCCGTCGCCGCCGCCGCCGGCGGTCACCAGCACGTAGCCCGGCTCGAACACGAAGTCCGAGGTCTCCTCAGGCGTGTACGCGCGTCCGACGTACCCCACGTAGTGGCATCGCCGGAGCGTCGCGTCCGGCAGGCCGTACTCGGGCAGGGGATCGTAGATTTCCCTTGGACCGTACACCAGGATAGTGTCGTAGAAGTTCTCGATGGCCGAGACGATCCCTCTCTCACGCCAGTTGCGGCGGATTCGCGCCGGGTCGTCCATAATGTCCCTTAGCCCGAGGACGGTGAGCGTCGGGGGTCGCTCCTCGTG
This sequence comes from uncultured Rubrobacteraceae bacterium, assembly GCA_963840835.1. Classification (GTDB taxonomy): domain Bacteria; phylum Actinomycetota; class Rubrobacteria; order Rubrobacterales; family Rubrobacteraceae; genus Rubrobacter_D. The sequence continues at coordinate 120,978 of CAWJAM010000007.1, forward strand.
CAGGAATTCCAGCGCCGGAAAGACCTCGCGCTTCATCCCCAGTGGGGCCTTGTCCACCACGAACGCGTCGGGATCGAACGACTTGACCGCGCTCAGGATCAAAGAAGACCGCAAGTTCTTCAAGTTCTCGAAATTCACCGACATCCTGCTGGCCTCGTACACGCCGCTCGCGACCTTCACCGCCGAAGGCAGCTTCACGAGGTCAATGCCGAGGGACATGCGGTAGGTGCCTGATACCGTGGAGCCTGTGAGGATCAAGACGCTCACGTTTCGATTACGCTCGACGAAGGCTTCCGCCAGGTTGAGCGTTCGTCGCAGGTGGCCGAGTCCGTAAGAATCGTGCGAGTACATCAGAATTTTCATGCTGCCTCTTCTCCTAGGAATCGATACGTCCGGGTCCTTCCCCACTCAGCTTGCGGGCGGGGACATCACGGGTACGAGCTTGCCCCTGTACCCCGAGAAGGACCCGGATATCAGCAAGATTTCGACGAATCGCGCGCTCCCGCGGGACGTGAGGCCTTGGCGGTCGATGCTCTGCACAGCAATCACTCTCTCCTTTGCGGAACGAGCTCCGGGGCGTTCGCGCCATTACTGGACCCCTTCCGAGCTCCTTCCGCCCACATTGTGGAGGACGGCGTCGTGTAAAACGACTGTAAAAACTAGGAACATTTCCTATGCGGTTTCGTACAAGCGCTCGGCCTGTACTAGAACCGGAGAGCGCGCCCGGCTCTACCAACTCGCTTCCGACGAGCCGGCGCAAGCCAGTGCTTGCTAGCATCATGGCAGACGGACGGGACTGCATCCGTTTCACAGTTGCGTGTGTGGTCTGCAGTCGTAAGATCGACATCATGCCTCCACTCGGAGAGGAGACCATTGTAACCCCGATTTAAAACCTATGAAACCTCAATCGTAACAAAATGGCAAAAGCCCGCGGCTACCACGGCCTTCGTGGGCCCGCACCTTCGGGTGTGGGTTCGCCCAGGCTCGTACGCGCACCGCTCCGTAACCGGTGTCCTCGCACGTGTACCGGGTAGAGGGTTCGGACCAGGTACTCGGATCGTTGCACTTCATCTTCGGGCCGTGGCGGCGTGGCCGACCGGTGGGGGGACCAGCGAGGCTCTCGGATCGGCGAAAAAGCGACGCCCAACCCTCAAACGGACGAGGATCCGGCACGGACGCCCCCCTTACCTGCCAGCGGAGTTAGAACGCAAGTAAGAGACCGTCTGGCACCTATCTTTCGATTCCGCTTCCCACAGACTCAGGCTACCAGACCGGCTGCGGTGAGCACCACTCCTGCGGTCGCCGTGCCGATGACGACCCCGGCCAGGACGTCGAAGGGGAAGTGGACGCCGAGGTAGACGCGGGAGGTGACGACGAAGAGCCCCGCCAGAACGAGCACGAGGGCGAACGACGGGTAGAGAAACGTGAGGGTCAGGGCTCCTGCGGCGGCCGTCGCGGAGTGGCCCGAGGGGAACGAACTCGAGGAGGGCGTCTTTATCAGGGGAGCTACCTCCGTGTCCCAGATAAGGGGACGGGCGCGATCGAAGAGGTACTTGGCCCCCTCGGACAACGTCCAGGAACCGACGATAGCGGTCCAAGGGATCAGGAGTCGCGAAGGCTCGAGGCCAGTCAGCAGGAACGCCGCGGCGGCCAGAAACCCCCAGAGCGCACCAGCCGTCCCGGCGACAGTAAACGCGCGCATCACGGCCGTGAGCGGCGCCCACTTCACCCCGAAGACAGCCCGGAACAGAGCCCGATCGAGATCCCTGATCCTGCGCGCCAAACCTTTCAAGTTGCTCCCGTAGTTTGCGATCCGTCCGGCAGCTATTGTAGACCAGAGAACGGCGCTGGTAAGGTGCCCTTTCGCGAAACCAGTGATGCTCCTCCCTACCGTGCCCGCTTATGTAAAGTAGAATGGGGAGAACGTTTTGCAAACGCATTTAAGAACCGGGAGTTAGTGAGATGGAAAAGCGACTCATCGAGAAGATCATAGACGAGGCGAAGGCCGGAGAGGCGAACCTGGTGATCTGGGACCGCCGCGACACCTTCACCGTGGAGTCCGACGAACATCGACGAAATAGAGGCCAACGACGATTACCTGCGCGTCACGATGCAGGACGGCAAGGCCGTAGTCTACGTCGAATACGACTACATCTACAAGCTCGTCGTCGAAAAGGAGCGGTCCGCCCGCACCGGCGTCCGCGCCGGATTCGCCGCCAGTAGCTAGCACGCTCCGAGCTACTGTCGAGCCTCCGCTTGTCAGCACGCTTCGGCTTCGCTCCGCTTTCAGCTTTTTAGGTTCAGCCATCGCTCTGCGCAGCGAACGAACCGCTGCCCGCGGCTGTGGGTTCTATGCTCATGGCCGCCCGAGACGACTTCCTGACACAGGCGTCCGACCGAGTGGAGCGTGCTGACAAGCCTGCGTAGCAGGCGTGCCGAAGGCTATCGAGGCAACGCCTCGATAGCCTTCGTTCCGTCTTTGCCGGCGATGATGGCGACGCGGGCTAGGTTTACGAAGAGGCCGCATTCGAGGGCGCCTGGGATTTGTTTGATCTCGACCTCTAGCGAAGTGGGGTCTGGGATCGAGTCGAACTTGCAGTCGGCGGTGTAGTGGCCGCCGTCGGTGACGAAGGGACGATCTGGGTCGGTCCAGTCCATCCTGCGTAGAGGCTCGCAGCCGAGGGAGGCCAGGGCTTCGAGGGTCGCCTCCCAGCCGAAGGAGTCGATCTCGACCGGCAGGGGGCCGGCACCCAGGGAGTCGACCGCCTTGGTCCAGTCGGCGACCACTATCAGGCCATCCTTGCTGGATGAGGCCACGATCTTCTCCCTCAGGAGCGCCCCTCCGCGGCCCTTGATCAGGGCGAGATCGGGGGAGACTTCGTCGGTTCCGTCTATGGTGAGGTGCGGGCGTACCTCAGAGAGCGTGGCCAGCGGGATGCCCAGCTCGTTGGCCAGGGCGGTGGTCCTGGCCGAGGTCGGCACTCCCCTGATGTCCCTGAGCTCCCCGGAAGAGACGAGCTCACCTATCCTGCGCACGGCGAAGGTCGCTGTAGAGCCCGTCCCAAGACCCAGCACCATCCCGCTCTCGACGTAACGCTCGACGGCGGCGCTTGCTGCCTCGCGCTTGAGCTCGTCGTCTGACAACCCTAGACTCCTTCCGGCCTGGTACCGACCGTGACCTCCACGTGGCGCTCATTCTCCCCCGGGGTCAGGACTGTCATCCCGAGTTCGTCGCCGGGTTTCGCGTAGTTGACGACCTCTATAACGTCGTCGGAGGAGGAGACGGGCTCGTCCTCGATCTCGGTTATCACGTCTCCGACGGGTACGCTTATGCTCCCGATCTGCACCGTGCCCCCACCCTGAATGCCGGCTCTATCGGCCGGGCCGCCGGGCGTTATCTCGCTGACTATAGCCCCGTTGGTGGGGAAGCCGTAGTCGTCCTCGAGCTCGTCTTCGGATAAACCGGCGTAGGCCGAGAGTTCGTCGATACCTAGCTGGAACATGGATACCCCGATGTAACCGTGTACGACCTCTCCGTTGGTTATGAGCTGGGTCACCACGCCCTTGACGGTGTCGATCGGGACAGCGAAGCCGACCCCCTCGAAGCCCCCCGACTCGGAGGCGATCTGGGCGTTGACCCCTATGACCGTGCCCCGTGAGTCGAGCAGCGGCCCACCCGAGTTGCCGGGGTTTATGGCCGCGTCGGTCTGGACGGCGTCGCTTATGGTGTAGCTATTCGGTGCCTCAATGGGACGGCCGAGGCCGCTCACAATCCCGGTGGTCACGCTGATCCCGACGTTCAAAGGGTTGCCGATGGCGATGACCGGCTCCCCGACCCCCACGGAGTCAGAGTCCCCGAGCGTAAGCGGCCTCAGCGCCTCCCGCGGCGCTTCGACCTGTATTACGGCGACGTCCGTCGAAGGGTCCTGCCCGACGACCTCGGCCTCCCTGCGCGCGCCGTCGGCGAACCTGACGGAGATATCTTCAGCCCCCTCCACCACGTGCTGGTTGGTGACTATATGGCCCGCCTCGTCCACCACAAACCCCGAACCGCCGGCCGGGCCGTCCTCGGCCGTAGCCGCAACGTCGACGCTCACCACGCCGCGGCTGCCGCGCGTGGACACCTCGCGCACCGAGGAGCCTTCGTCCAGAACCGGCGAAGTCCCAGAAGACTCATTTGGCGGCGCGACCTCCTTTATGGTCACGCTGTCCGGCCCCTCCACCAGGCCGGACACCCCGACGAAGAGGAAGAGCGCGGTCACGAGACCGCCGATGATCGCGGAGACGAGCGCCGTGAGTGCGGTTTTCAGAGTCTATTCCTTCCGTAATTACTACTTAGAGTGTGTCCCTCTGCTCAATGGTGACGCTGTTCAGCTTCCATTCCCCGCCTTCGTTGACGAGCGTCCAAGAGGCCGTGTTGCGTTGGGTCTTTTCGGTGAGCGTAGCTATGGTAACTCCCGTTACCGCGGCTGTGTTGCCTGAGACCTGGGCGTCCGGTCCTTGAACGAATCTTATGCTCTGTAAGTCAGAGAAAGTATTCGCCCATTTTGCCTCGGTCTGTGCTTTGGTCGCCTTGAAGTTTTCGGAGAGGAGACCGTAAGAGGCACCGTAATTTCCCTCCGCCGCCATCGTGTAGACATCCAGCAACGTTTTCTCCGCGGCCTGTTCCGTGAGCCCGCTTTGGACTGAGGCGCTCTGTTGTCCCGAAGAGCCCCGGGCCGAAGCCGACGAGCCCGCGCTAGCCGAGGCCGTCGGGCTCGGGGTTTGACCACCACCCACGCCTTGCGGGCCCTGGTCGCCACCCGGTTCCGCGTTCGATCCTGCGTTTGCCCCTCTCTCGTTGCCACCGGCCCGCGCGTTGTTCTGCCCGGCATTGTTGGATGCCGTGCCGCCGTTCCCTCCGAAGAGACTCGGTGCGGCGAGGGCTCCGATCACGACGAGCACTGCCAGGAGCGCGAGGACGGCCAGGAGTCCTCCTCTTTGCCCCCGGCTCTCTCTGCGAATCGCACCACCCGGCCTGGCTCCTGGCGATGCGGAAGCTACGCGGGCCTGTTCCGAGCGGGTTGGCGCCGTCGCGTCCGCGGGTGGCGCCGGTTGCGCGGCTCCGGCGGTGGGGATCTCTGTTTCGAGCCTGGAACGCGCCTCGTCGGCCGTAGGCCGATCGTCCGGGTGTTTGGCGAGGCAGTCGAGGATCAGGGCTTGCATGCCCTCGCTGACGTCGGCGCCGAGCTGGCGCGGCGGGACCGGGCTCTTGGAGACGTGCTGGCTCGCGATCTCTATGGGGGTGGCGCCGGAGAAGGGCGGTTCACCGGCGGCCGCCTGGTAGAGGGTCGCCCCCAGCGAGTAGATATCGCTCTTGGACGTTACCTTATGTCCTTGGAGTTGTTCCGGGGAGGAGTACAAGGCCGTCCCGAGGAAATAGCCCGTACGCGTAGCCTGCGTCGTGTCGAGGGCGCGGGCTATGCCGAAGTCGGTCACCTTGGCGTGCCCCTTCTCATCGAGCAGGATGTTGTGGGGTTTGATGTCGCGGTGGATCACGCCGCGCTCGTGGGCGTGGGCGAGGCCTGCACAGACCTCGTCCCCGAGCCTGGCGAGCTCGGGGCCAGGCAACCTTCCCCTCTCGTCTATTAGCGCTTTGAGGTCTCCGCCGGGGACGTACTCCATGACTATGTAGGAGGTCTCCCTACCGTCGAAAAGGGCCTCCCCCGCGTCATATACCTGCACGATGTTGGGGTGAGCGAGGCGTGCCGCCGTGCGTCCCTCGCGCTCGAAGCGGTCCCCGATGTCCGTGTCGCCGTGGACGGGGTTTAGCACCTTCACAGCCACGGGACGGTCGAGCACCTCGTCGCGTCCCAGATAGACGCGGGCCATGCCCCCCGAGCCCAGTTCGTTCTCCAGGACAAACCTGTCTGCGAGCTTGATCACGCATGTGATTATAGTGTAAGCCTGCCGCAATGCCGAACGCCTGCGAAAGCGCGTGTTACCCGGCTACATCTGCACCCTTCGCTCGTTCTCCAGGCGGTCCAGCTTCCACACCCCGCCCTCGTTGACGCAGACCCACGTGCCCGAGAGGGACTCGGATCCCCAGGTGTGATCCAACCTCACCTCGAACGCTACCTCGGCGGTGTCCCCCGCGGCGCTGGCAACCGGGTAGGCGGTAAATTTCATGAAGGTGAACGTGTAGATGTCCTGCTGCTCCTCCCACTGCTGGGGGGAACCTATCTCGTTCTGCAACCTCGGCGAGAGCAATGCCCAGGTGGCGCCCACCCTGTTGAAAGACATCTCGTAGTACAGGTCGTAGACGGTCCGCTCCGCATTCACCAGCGGCGGGGCCGGATTCTCTTCCGGAGCGCCGCCCGAAGACCCCGAGCCCTCAGAGGGATTCTGGGCCGCCCCGCCGGTCTCCTTCGCCGGCTCCTCACCCTTTTTCTGCTGCGGTGCGGCGGCCTTGCCCTGTTCCTGGCGGCCGGCGTCCCCGTTCTGGGTGTTGCCGCCCTGGTCATCCCCTCCGAGCAGTGCCCAGGCTCCCGCGCCGGCCAGAAGCACGAGGAGGGCGATCACGACGGCGGCCAGCGTCGTCCTCTGGCGCGAGCCCGCCCTGAAGGTGCGCGTCGGGAGGCTGATCGTACGCTCCGGAGGACTGGAAGCAGGCCGCTGACCGCCCGTCCTCCATCTGAGAACCCCGCCGCCTGGAGGCCCGGCCGCCCTTCCGGTTGTCTTCGCGGCATCCGTCAGGCGCGAGATCCCCGCTACGCCGGGGAAGGCGCCGGCCCGGTCGGCGGTCGCGGACCCGGCCTGAGCGACCGCCGCACTATCCTGTAACAGCCTCTCGCGCACCCGGGCGGCGTCGGGGCGCTCGGGGGGATCCTTGGCGAGGCAGTCGAGGATCAGGGCCTCGAAGTCCTCGCCGATCCGCGCCCCCCTCTCCCTGGGAGGCGTGGGCAGTTTGAGTAAGTGCTGGTTTGCGACCTCTATGGAGTTGCCCGAAAAGGGCTGTTCCCCGACGGCCGCGTGGTAGAGGGTTGCCCCGAGCGAGTACACGTCGCTCTTGGACGTAACCCTCTCTCCCCGCAACTGCTCGGGAGAGGAGTAGGCTGCCGTACCCAGGTAGGAGCCGGCGTGGTTGTGGCTCGTCGTACCGTCGAGGGCGCGGGCTATGCCGAAGTCGGCCAGCCTGGGGCTCCCCCGGTCGTCGAGGAGCACGTTGCGCGGTTTGATGTCCCTGTGGATGATCCCCCGCTCGTGGGCGTGCGCGAGGCCAGAGGCGACGTCGGCCCCGATGCGCGAGAGCATCGACTCGGGGAGCGGCCCGCACCGGTCCATCAACTCCTCGAAGTCGCCGCAGGGTACGTACTCCATGACGATGTAGGAGACCCTGTTCCCGTCGAGCTCGTCCTCGCCGGCGTCGTAGACTCTTACTATGTTGGGGTGGGAGAGCCTGGCGGCGGCCCTCCCTTCGCGCTGGAATCTGAGGCCTACTTCGGGGTCTTCGGGGTCGGGCTCGACGACCTTGACGGCGACGGGCCGGTCGAGCACCTCGTCGCGGCCGAGGAAGACGCGGGACATCCCGCCCGGGCCGAGCTCGCGCACGAGCACGAACCTGTCCCCGAGGCGGCCGACCATGCCTCCGGGGTCTACGCCCGAGACTAGATGACCTCCCTACCCATGGCGCTGGCGAAGGGTTGCAGAATGTCTTTCATGCCCATTAGCGCCTCGACCGGAAGCGCCTGCTCCCCGTCGCAAAGCGCCTCCTGCGGCTCGTGGTGGCTCTCCACCATCAGGCCGTCGGCCTCGGCCGCGACCGCGGCCTTGGAGAGCGGCACGACGAGATCGCGCCGTCCCGCCGCGTGGGAGGGGTCGACGATCACCGGCAGATCCGTCAACCTCTTGGCCACGATTACCGCGGAGAGGTCAAGCGTGAAGCGCGTGCTCGTCTCGAAGGTGCGGATTCCTCGTTCGCACAACACCACGTTGTCCCCGCCCGCGGCGGTGACGTACTCGGCCGCGAGCAGCCACTCCTCGACCGTCGCAGAGAGGCCCCTCTTCAGGACGACACCGTGGTCCGTGCCAGCTATCGCGGCGCCGACGCGCCGGAGCAGCGAGAAGTTGGCCATGTTGCGGGCGCCGATCTGCAATATCTGCGCGTGGCCCATGACCATCTCTATGTCGTAGGGGTCCATCACCTCGGTGACGACCTTGAGGCCGAGGTCCCCCGAGACCTCAGAGAGGATCTTCAGTCCCTCCTCACCGAGGCCCTGAAACGAGTAAGGGGAGGTGCGGGGTTTGAAGGCGCCGCCGCGGACGTAGGCGAAGCCGGCCTCTTTCACGGCCCTCGCCGAGGCCACGAACTGCTCGTGGCTCTCCACCGTACAGGGACCGGCGATCACCCTGAAGGTTCCGGGCCGGATCATGCCGTTGGTGGTCTTTATGTCGGTCTTTACGCCTGTCGAAACGTCCATCTTACTTGGGAAACTCCCCGCGTTGGATCTCAAGGTCACGGATGCGGTGCAGGATGATCTCGAAGATGTCCCTCATCGAGGAGTCGTAGATCGGACCGGGGTTGCGCTCCACGACCCTCCGCAGAATCTCCTCCTCGCGCCTGGGGTCGTAGACGGGGGCGCCAACCTCTGCCTTGAGCACCATGATCTCCTGCACGATGCGCGCCCGCTCGCTCAAAGCCTCGATGAGCTCCCGGTCGACCTCGTCAACCCGCTCCCTGAGCTCCAGAACCTTCTCCTGTGTCTCAGCATCCGCCATAGGATCTGGAATTTTAGCAGTTCAGGCTAGTCAGGCATTTCAGCCGTTCAGAAAGGGTTCGGTACCCGAGACGGTCCAGAATTGCCCGGCAAACTGCCATTGAAGGCCAGGACGAAAGAGACTTAGTCTTTGCGACTGGGACAAATCGACCACAACCGAGAACCGAGACCTGATGCCTGTAGCCGTAGCCTGAAACCTAAAGCCTGAAATGCCTGTAACCTTTAGACGCGAGCTAGACCCTTTGAGACCTTACGTCCCCCCGAAGTCCTGGAGGATGGCTGCGGAGGGGACGGACGAGAGTTACGCCAAGCTGACCTCCAACGAGCTTGCCTTCGGCCCGCTCCCCGAGGCTGAAGCCGCACTCTCCGAAGCCCTGCCCCGCGCGAACCGCTACCCGGATAGCCATGCCTCCCGGCTCAGGCAAGCGGTGGCGGACGCGAACCCAGGCACCGAGACGCGCAACGTCCTGGTAGGCAACGGGTCGAGCGAGGTCCTGATGAACGTGCTGCAACTCCTTCCGGTTCCGGGCGAAGTGGTCTACGGCTGGCCTTCGTTCAGCCTCTACCCGTCGGTCTGCGCCGTTCTAGGGATGACGGCAATGGAGATTCCGCTGACAGAGGAGCAGGAGATCGAGCCAGAATCCCTTCTCTCGGCCCTCACGGACAGGACGCGGGCGGTGATCCTGTGCAACCCCAACAACCCGAGCGGCACGTTCTCGAGCCTGGACCGGGTGAGAGAGCTGGCCGACGAACTGCCGGACGGGGTGATCCTGATCGTGGACGAAGCCTACACGGAGTTCGTGGACGATCCATCGTACGAGGACTCTCATACCCTGGCCCTGGAGAGGGAGAACGTCGTGATGGCCCGCACGTTCTCGAAGGCGCACGGGCTGGCGGGCCTGAGAGTCGGTTACGGCATAGCCTCCGAACGGATCGCGGATTACGCCGAGCGTGTCCGGTTTCCGGTCTCTGTCAACCTGGCCGCACAGGTCGCGGCCGCGGCTTCGATGCTCGCGCGCGAGAAGGTGGTGGCCCGGGCGGAGTTCGTGATCCGGGAGCGCGCCCGGTTGCAGGAGGCTTTCCGGGACGCGAACCTCGAGTTCATCCCTTCCCAGGGCAACTTCGTTATGGTCCGGTTCGCCGCGGCGGATTTCGAGAGGTCCGGCGTCCTGGTGCGCGAGGGCGAGGCCCTGGGCTACCCTGGCTGGAGCCGGGTGACGGTCGGTGACTCGGACGAGAACGACCGGGTCATAGCAGCGCTCGCATGACCCGCACGCTCGGGATCGTCGGCGTCGGCCTGATCGGGGGTTCCGTCGGCCTCGCGGCCAGCAACTCGGGTTGGGACGTCTTCGGCGTGGACCGTCCCGAAGTTCTCGAAGAAGCGGTCCAAAGTGGTGCCATCCACCGCACCTCTACGGTAAAAGAGGTGCGCGGGGCAGATCTCGTGGTGCTCGCCGCGCCCATCTCCAGGGTGACGGCCCTGATCGAGGATCTCACCCCGACGGACACCCTCGTCACGGACGTGGCCAGCGCCAAGGGCGCCATCGTAACCGCCGCGGAGGACCGCATGCTACGCTTCGTCGGCGGACACCCGATGGCGGGCAGCCAGCTCTCCGGTGTCGCCAACGCACGCGCCAACCTCTTCGAGGGAGCCCGCTACTTCCTCACCCCGACGGACCGCACAGCCCCTGATGACTACCGCGAGGTCGCCGGGTTCGTCAGGGAGCTTGGCGCCGTCCCGACCGCTGTCGACCCCGAGAAGCACGACCTCCTCGTGGCGGCTCTCTCGCACCTGCCGCACCTCATGGCCGCCGCCCTCTTGAAAGTCGCCTCGGACATCTCTCCCGAAGCCCTCTCCTTCGCCGGCCCGTCTTTCAGAGACCTTACCAGGGTTGGCGCTTCCAACCCCGAGCTCTGGTCAGACATCCTGGCCGAGAACGCGCCTGCGCTGGGTGAGGCGCTGGGGGCTTTCGCCGGGGCGATGGCCCAGCTCGGGAGCGAGATCAAAGACCGCGAGGCCATCGAAGGCCGCTTTATGCAGGCGCGCGAGGCATACGACGCCCTCGGCGGCATCCTCGTCGAGAAGAGCGGCGCGAACGTTGACGTGGCCATCCCCGTCGAGAACCGCCCTGGCGTCTTCGCCGAGGTAACGACCCTGATGGGCTCGAACGACATCAACATCCTCGACCTCTACGTGAGGCACTCCAACACCGAACGCGCCGCCCTCGTCCTCACCCTGGACGCCGGTGACGCGCCAGAAGCACGCGAGTTGCTGCGAGAATCAGGCTTCGGCGCTGAAGTTCAGAACTGAACCCTGAGGTGTCCCGGTGGGTCAACTGGCACTTACCTCCTCAGCAGATGGCGTAAGGCTCCCTCTAGCTCTGGATAACGATATTCGTATCCGGTCTCTTCGAGCTTGGCGGGCTCGACGCGGGCGCTGGCCAGGAGCAACTCGTCTGCCATACCGCCGAGCGCGACGCGGGCCGCTGGGGCAGGCACGGCGAAGAACGTCGGACGACCCAGGACGCGACCTAATACCCTGGTGTACTCAGCGTTGGTCGGCGGGTCCGGCCCTACCACGTTTACGGGGCCACTCAGAGCAGCGTTCTCTATGGCATGGACGATGGCGCCGACTACGTCGTCGAGCGAGACCCACGACCAGTACTGCCTGCCTGACCCGATCTTGCCTCCCCCGCCAAGCTTGAAGATCGGCAACGTCGTCCCGAGCGCCCCACCCTCCGTACTGAGCACGATGCCAAACCGCGGGTGCACGACCCGCACCCCAACCTCACGCGCAGGTTCGGCCGCAGCCTCCCACTCCCGGCAGACCCGCGAGAGGAAGAGGCCGCCGGGTCCGCTCTCCTCTGTGAGCAACTCGTTGCCCCTGTCCCCGTAGTACCCGATCGCCGAGGCCGAGACCATAACGGATGGCGGCTCCGGTAACCCCGCGACCTTCTCGGCCAGCAGACGCGTACCCTCCCGCCGGCTCTCCAGGATGCGACGCTTTTTCTCCTGCGTCCAACGGCCCTCGGCGATGCTCTCCCCAGCGAGATGGACCACTGCGCCGGTCCCCGCCAGGTCCCCCGCTATCGTGCCGGCATCAGGGTCCCAGCCAATGTCTCCCTCTGAACGCGGCGTGCGCGTCAGACGCCTGACCGTGTGTCCCCCCGCCTCCAGCTCAGAGGTAAGGGCCGACCCGATAAGCCCCGTCGCCCCACTCATGAGAACGTCCATGCTCCTCCTCAAACGCCGACCGTCTCTGCCTCATGGTAACGGCCACAGTCCTTCAGAACCGTATGATCTCTCCCACACCTCCACCCAGCCAACTTGACAAACACCCGACCTACTGTGGTACCATCCACACGGATGGTATATGGATGTCATGTAGAAGTACGAGTAATGAGGCGCTGTCATGAGTGAGACGGAGAAGATCACGATCAACTTAGGGCTTGTGGATCTTGGGCAGGTAGATCTACTAGTACAGGAGGGCTTCTACTCCAACCGCACGGACTTCATCCGGACGGCCATCCGCAACCAGCTGACGACGCACGCCGATGAGGTCAGGCAGACGGTGGCCCGCAAGACGCTGGTGCTCGGGCTGCAGCATTACACCCGCCGAGATCTGGAGGCCGTACGCGAGACCGGGGAGACGCTGGAGATCAAAGTTCTGGGTCTGGCGAGTATCGATGATGACGTAGATCCCGAGCTGGCCCGCGAGACCATCGACAGCATCGAAGTGCTTGGTGCGTTGCGGGCGAACCCGGCTGTCAAGGCAGCGTTGAAGGATCGCATTCAATCACCATAAAGAAAGGAACCAACTAACATGAACGACCAGATGCAGAACGGCATGGAGGAGGCCACGCGCCTCACGCAGCAGGGCAGACTACAGGATGCGACCGCCGCCATCCAGCGCGCCCTCGGCGGCACTTTCGTCCCAACGACGAAGCCGGGAGGTTCGGGCAACGTGGACCGACCGATAGACGTTACCTCCCGGATAGTGAAGGAAGCCCGTCAGGGTGAGGCGCCCGGCGGTCGTAAGGCCGGTCACGGGCCAGGCGCGGCCACGTGGACTACCCCGTCACCGAACCTGCTCAACAACGGCGTGGCGGGAATGAACTTGGGAAGAGCATCGTCCCCGAGCGTGCCAGATGGAGCGCGTTTCGTCGAAGGGTCCTACACCAACGGCGCGGGGACACGTTCGTACAAGCTCTACGTTCCCAGTGGCTACACCGGGCAGGCTGTGCCCCTGATCCTCATGCTCCACGGCTGCACCCAGAACCCTGACGATTTCGCGACGGGCACCCGCATGAACCAGCTCGCCGAGGAGCACGATTTACTCGTTGCGTATCCTGCGCAAGCGAAGAACGCCAACATGCAAGGATGTTGGAACTGGTTCCAGGCCTCGGACCAGCAGCGCGGGCAGGGCGAGCCGTCCATCATCGCGGGGATCACGAAACAGGTAATGGAAGAGTACGAGGTCGCCGAAGGCCGGGTGTACGTGGCCGGGATGTCGGCGGGGGGAGCGATGGCCGCGATCCTCGGCGCGACCTACCCCGATCTATACGCGGCGGTCGGCGTCCACTCCGGCCTCGCCCCAGGCTCCGCCCACGACATGCCTTCGGCGTTCACCGCGATGCGCCAGGGCGGACCCGTCGTCGCAAGCCAGAACGGTACCGGCGGGGGAAGCCGGGAGATCGTACCCACGATAATCTTCCACGGCGATGGCGACACGACCGTCCATCCGCGCAACGGTGAGCGGCTTCTGGCCCATCTAGACGCTGAGGGCCGGAATGGCTCGTCACCGCGGGTGAGCGCCCGCCGGGGAGGCGTACCCGGCGGTTACGAGTACACCAGGTTCACCTACAGGGGTGCGGATGGCCGGGATCTCGTAGAGCGCTGGAGCATATACGGGCTCGGTCACGCGTGGTCCGGCGGAAGTTATCCAGGCTCGTACACGGACCCCAAGGGCCCCGACGCCTCAGCAGAGATGGTGCGTTTCTTCCTGCAAAACCAGAAGCCGTAGTCGGGACGGCTTTACCCGCGAGAACCTTTGCTATCGAGGGTCCTCACGGCGGGCCGGAAGCTCTCCGTTGGGCCTCGCGGTCGGGGCCTTCAGGCTACGTTGCTTGTTCTCGTCTTTCGAGCCGTCCTCGCTGGCGAGGGAGGCGCCGCCGGCCAGGGCCCCGAGCGTGCCTGCGAGGTCCTGTATCTCCGAAGGGACGACGAAGAGCTTGCTCGCCGGACCTTGTGCCATCTCGGGGAGGGCCTTCAGGTAGAGGTAGCGGAGGGACTCAGGCGAAAGGTCCGAGCCTTCGAGGCGCTCGAAGAGCTTGCCGGTCATCTCGATCTGGGCGGCCTGGACGTTGCGGTAGGCTTCGGCCTCGCCCTCGGCGCGGAGGACCGCGGAGCGCTGCTCGCCCTCGGCGCGGAGGATGGAGGACTCCTTCTCGCCCTCGGCCTTCAGGATCGCCGAGCGCTTGTCGCCTTCCGCGGTCAGGATCGAGGCACGGCGCGTGCGCTCGGCCTGCATCTGCTTCTCCATCGCCTGCTGGATGTCTCTCGGGGGTATGATCTCTTTGAGCTCCACCCTCGTCACCCTGATGCCCCACTTCTCCGTCACCTCGTCGAGGACCGTGCGGAGCTTCGCGTTGATCTCGTCGCGGGAGGTCAGGGTCTTGTCCAGGATCAGGTTGCCTATAACGTTCCTCAAAGTGGTCTGGGTGATCTGCTCCAGCGCCAGGCCGAAGTTGGCAACCTCATACTCGGAGGCCCTGGCGTCGACGACCTGGTAGTAGACGACGGTCGAGATCTGCATCCCGACGTTGTCGCTGGTGATGACGGCCTGGGGCTGGAAGGCGATGACCTGCTCCCTGAGGTCGGTCTTCGGCAACATCTTGTCTACCACCGGCACGACCAGGGTCAACCCGCTCTCTGCGGTGCGGTGGTAGCGTCCAAGACGCTGTATGATCGCCACGCGGCTCTGGGGGATGATCCTGACGCTCCGCGCCGCCACTATAAAGACCAATAACGCAAGTACTGCCAACACGATTAGGCCGCTCACGATTTTTCCTCCTTTGGATGAACGGTGTCCACGAGGGCCGTAAGCCCGTCCGTGTCTAGCACCCTCACCCGGGTGCCCCGCTCTATCTTCTCGCCGGGATGGAGGGAGCGGGCGGTCCAGAACTCTCCGGTTCCCACGCGGACCATCCCCTTCCCACCGGCTTCTATCTCCTCCGTCACTATCGCGCTCTCGCCCGTGATTCCACGGTGCCCGGTGTACCCTTCCCCAGCCCGCAAGGCGAGCCGGTTCAAGAAGGCGGGACGCAGGATCACCATGCTGAGCCCGGAGGCCGCAACGAACCCTACGGCCTGGACGGTGATCCCGAAACCTAACACCGCCGCAATGAGCCCGACGACGGCGCCCAGCGAGAAGAAGAGTAGGAAAAAAGAGACGGTAAGCAACTCACCGACGAAGGCAAGAGCCGCTAGAACAGCCCAGAAAACGATCTCCCAATTATCCAAGTCTCGTGCCTCCTGACACAAGTTTACACCACCATCGCAGGGCAGCCGGTTCTGCCCTCATCCCACAGGCCTACAATACGAGCGTGCCCAATTCATTCGGAAGAGAGGAGTCACGATGGCCATGAAATCGGACGGGGCCGCCAGGCGTGCCCACAAGACCTGAAGCCTGATGCCTGAAACCTGAAGCCTATGACAGCGCGTCGACGATGATTCGGCTATGGTCGAAGGCCAGTTCGACATCGGCGGGGTCGAGAACATCGGGTATGCTCTGCGGGGTGATAGGAACGTACGCATGAAGGTACTCTGCATCAGCGACCGGGTGGAGTCGATGTTGTACGGACCGAACCTGACCTCGTATGCCGGTGGCGTGGAGGCGGTGATCTCCTGCGGGGACTTGCCCTTCGACTACCTCGAGTACATCGTTACCTTTCTTGGCGTCCCCGTCTACTACGTGCTCGGAAACCACGACCCCGGCCCAGATGGGCCCGAGTACCCTGGCGGCTGCACGCCGCTTGACGGAAGGGCAGTGGAGACGGAGGGCGGGGTCACCCTCGCCGGGCTTTCGGGTTCGCCGTTGTACTCCGGCGGTCCCAACCAGTACACCGAGCGCCAGATGCGCCGCCGGGCGCGGGCGCTCTCGGTCAGGGTCCGTTGCCGAAGCCTCGCCGGCCGCCCCAAACCTCGAATCATCGTGACCCACTCCCCGCCCTTCGGCCTCGGGGACAGGGAGGACGTGGCCCACGTCGGCTTCGAGTCGTTTGTGGACCTCATCGACAGGCACCAGCCCCTCCTCTGGCTGCACGGGCACATACACCTTTACGGGCCAAACGACGAGCGGGTCACCCAGAGGGGAGCAACAAAGATCATAAACGTCTACGGCCACCGCATCCTCGACGTGTAGATTTTCCGCATCCCGCCCTTGTTGGCGGGGGCGGGGGGCTGTAGATTGGTCGATTAGAGAGCTTTATGGATTCCCACGAACAGTCCGACAGAGATTTTTCGCGCGCCCGCAGAAGAGCCTTTTTGCGGAGGATCGGCGCGTACCTGCGCAGGGACCCAGGCTCCAACCATTTGCTCTCCTTCGACGAAGTCAAAGGGGCTCTCGGGACCGTATCGCAGGTCTACGCCGGGATGCGCGAGGTGCCCGTCTCGAAGATAGTCGGTAGCGTCGGACGCCACAGGGATTTCGACAGGGCCTTCCTGCCCTCCAAGCCCGACCTCAGCGTCCGCTGGAGGCGGATAGACGAGATCATGGACAAGGGCGAAGAACTGCCCCCCGTCAGCCTGTACAAGATCGGCGACGCCTACTTCGTCCAGGATGGCAACCACCGCGTCTCCGTGGCCCGCCAGAGGGGCGTCGAGATGATCGACGCCGAGGTCATAGAACTGCGCAGCAGGGTGCCCGTGGACTCTGCGATGACGGCCCGCGACCTGCTTCACAAGCTGGAGCACCGCCGCCTTCTGGAGCGGCTGCCCATCGACCGGGTGCTGCCCGAGATAAAGATCACGTTCTCCGACGTCTCGGACTACAGGAAGTTCGCGACCTACGTCGAGGCGCACGGCTTCAGGCTCTCCCAGCTCTGGCGGCGCTACGTCTCGCCGGAGGAGGTCCTGGGGGACTGGTACGAGTACGGCTACCGCCCGATAGCGGAGATGATTCGGGAGGAGCGCATCCTCGACGCCTTCCCCGGCCGCACAGAGCTCGACCTGTACCTCTGGATCGTGTACCACCGCGAGCACCTGGCGCTGGAGGCCCGCGACGAGAGGATCTCTCCCCAGGCCGCCAAGGATGACATCCTGAAGAGCGCCCCCCGCCGCCGGCGACCCTGAACCGGTTTTCAGGAACGGACTTCCTGAAAACCGCGCCTTCAGCGGTTAGCATTCAGCCCTCAGCCAAAGAATAAGAGCTGAATGCGCGGATCACGAAAGGTCTATCCTTTCGCGATCCGCTCTATAATCCTCGTGGTGGCCAGTGCGGGAGCCGCCTCGCTGATATAGGTCCCGCGACCCCACCGCGAGCACACAGAGCGCGACGAAGGGAGCAGTGTGGATACTTCTTCTAACGGGCCGTCCCCCCAGCCCGAGAGGCATGCGTCGGAGCCAGGGAGACGGCGGAGATGGCCGTTTGTGGTCGGGGGTCTCGTGGCACTTGGCCTGATCGGGCTCGCAGTTTTTGCGGTGGTCCTGATCCTGGCTTCGGGGCTCATGGGCGGCCCGACGGCGCCGACCGTCTACGTCGAGGAGTACGTCTCGGGCGACGGGGCGAACAAGATAGCCGTCGTGCCCGTCGAGGGTACGATCGCCTCGGCCGACGACTCTCTTGGCGGGACGCAGCCGACGGTAACACCCGAAGGGCTCGCAGACGCCCTGCGCCAGGCCGGCGGAGACCCGACCGTCGCCGCGGTGGTGCTCGAGGTCAACTCCCCCGGAGGCGGGGTGACGGCGAGCGACGAGATGCACCAGAGCATCCTGGACTTCAAGGAGAATACGGGTAAGCACGTCGTCGTCTCCATGGGAGACACGGCGGCCTCTGGTGGCTACTACATCTCGACCGCGGCGGACCGCATCGTCGCCAACGAGACGACCCTCACGGGCTCTTTGGGTGTCATCTTCCAGCTCACCAACTTCGCCGAAGCCGCGGACAAGTACGGCATAAAGCAGGAGGTCATAAAGAGCGGCAAGTACAAAGACATAGGAAACTCCTTTCGGGAGCTGAAGCCGGAGGAGCGTGAGATCTTCCAGTCGATCGTGGACGAGTCCTACGCGCAGTTCGTCGACGTGATCTCCGCGGGCCGCAACATCCCGGAGGAGAGGGTGCGTGAGATCGCCGACGGCCGCGTGTACTCGGGCCTCCAGGCCGAAGAATTGGGACTGGTGGACTCCTTCGGTGGTCTCGACGAGGCTTCCGCCGCCGCCGGCAGGCTCGCAGGCACGAGCGACACGACCGTGGTCCGCTACGTGCAGGAGCCGACCCTGAGGGACACCCTGCTCGCACGCCTCGCCCCTCAGGAGCCCCAGGCCGAGCAGGTCATGGAGGCGGCAGGCCTTGACCTGGAACCGAAACCCTACTACCTCTACCGTCCCTAAAGCGAATAGCAGAGGTCTTGACCTCTGCTATTCGCGCATTTCAGCCGGTCAGCTAGTCAGCACTTCAGCAAGAACAAGGGCTGAAATGCTGACGTACTGAAATGGGGTTCACCTCTATTTCCGTGACGACACGACGAGAGGGAGGCTCCCGTCCTGGGAACCTCCCTCAATACCTTGACCACACGCCTCGGACCCTGCTGATGCCTGAAACCTGTAGCCTGAAGCCTCCTGCTAGCGCAGCCTGTAGCGCTTCGCGCCGGCGTAGCCTTTTATGTACCTTATCTTGCTCTCCACGACCTTGCCGTAGTAGCTGGAGGCGTGGATCACGTTGCCGTTGCCCGAGTAGATCGCGACGTGGGTTATGCCGTTGCCGCGTCCGTGCTCCATGAAGAAGAGGTGGTCGCCCAGGCGGAGGTTCTTCCTGCGCCTGACCTCCCTGGAGCGGTCGTACTTCCACTGCTGTCTCTCGCCCATCTCCAGACGGTGCCCGAAACGCCGGTAGGTCTTCTTGGTCTCGCACGTGCAGCTCATCAGCGAGCTCGTGCAGGTGCCCCAATCGTAGGGAGTGCCCATCCAACGCTTCGCCACCCTTACCACGTCGCGGCCGTTGGGATCCTCCTTCTTTCCCGATCTCCTGGCCGAGGAGGTCGTCGCCCCGGTGCTGGCCGCCATGGCTTCTCCCCCAGTGGGGGGCATGGTCACGTCGCCGCGGACGACGGCTACCGCGTCGGCCGCGCTGCCGGCCGAGAGCTGGATGAGGCGCTCGCCCTTCGCCATCGCGTAGGTACCGAGCTTTATCCAGATGCCGCCGTCCTGGCTCTGATCTACGGCGGTCCACTGCGTGCCCGAAGCCGTGCCGATACCGAAGCGGGCGGCCTCGTTGCCACTGGAGAAGGCGGGCCACCAGGCGTAGACGGTGTAGTCGTTGCTCGTCGGGATTGTGACCTGGAAGCGAGCCGGCTCCCCACCCGAGACCGAGGAGACGTAGTTGCCGCCGTAGCTTACCTGGCCAGCGGTCGCCCCAGGGGCGTCAGCGCGCTTCTCCCAGCCAGGAGCGCTGAAACGCCCCGCGGTGTCGTTGTCGACGACCTGAGAGTAGTCTGGGAGGCGCTCTTCTTCCGCCATGTCGGCCCTTACCGCGGCGAGCTCCGGCGAGTCCGAGTCGATGGCCGAACCCTGCGAGATGAAGCCATGCCCCTGACTTCGCCCTTTAGTTTCGGCCTCGGCAGAGAGCGTCGTGATGGATACCCAACCCAATGCCAAACAGCCCGCAGAGAAAATTAAGATAAGCCGACGCACGGAGCCCCCTCCCTATGTTCGTACTTGCGTCGGCGACATTGTATACGCGTCTTACTTAAAAAACATCAGTTTGGTAAAGAATTTCTCGGATTCCTTAAAAGAACGTTACACGCAGGCAACGTCGGCGATAGCGTGCGACGAAAAAAACGGGACGCTAGTCAGCACTTCAGCAAGAACGATTTGCTGAAGTGCTGACTAGCTGAAACGCTGAAATGCGCGAATAGCAGAGGTCAAGACCTCTGCCAATCGCTTCAGGCGCCGGTCTCTACGGGGCGTCTGACGGCCTTCGGCTCTCCCGCCGGGTCCGAGAGCCAGCGAGTGATCTCGACCTTGTTCTCGGTGAAGAAGCGGACCCCGTCCTTGCCCGTGGCGTGCAGGTCGCCGTAGAAGGAGTTCTTGACGCCGTTGAAAGGGAAGAACGCCATCGGGGCTGCCACCCCGACGTTGACGCCAAGCATCCCGGCCTCCACGCGTTCCCTCCAGTGCCTGACGGCGGCCCCGTCTTCGGTGTAGATCGAGCAGGCATTCCCGAAGGGGGAGTCGTTGGTAAACTCGATAGCCTCATCCAGGGAGTCTACGCGCACCACGGAGAGGACGGGGCCGAAAATCTCCTCCCGGCCGACCCGCATCTCTCCCGTAACGCGATCGAGTAGCGTCGGGCCCATGAAGAAGCCCTCTTCCAGAGGCGCCTCCCTGCCGTCGAGGACGATGTCGGCGCCCTCTTCTTCCCCGAGGTCTACGTAGGAACGGACCTTCTCCCGGTGGGAGTCGCGGATGACGGGGGTGAGCTCGGAGCCCTCTTCTTTGCCGGGACCGACCTTCATCGAGGCGGCCGCCTCTTTGAGCCTCGCGACCAGATCGTCCGCGACCTCGCCGACGGCCACGAGGACGCTCCCGGCGAGGCACCGCTCGCCCGCGTTGCCGTAGGCCGAGGAGATAATGTTTGGGACGGCCTGATCCAGGACCGCGTCGGGCATGACGACCATGGAGTTCTTGGCGCCCGCGAGTGCCTGCACCCGCTTGCCGTGGGCCGATCCGTGCGTGTAGACGTGCTCCGCAACGGGCTGGGACCCTACAAAGGAGACCGCCTTTATATCTGGGTGCTCGAGTATTCCATCCACAGCCTCCCTCGCCCCGTTGACCAGGCTGAAGACGCCATCGGGCAACCCGGCTTCACAGAGAAGCTCGCCCAGCCTCACGGCGCACAACGGTGTCCGCTCGGAGGGCTTGAGGATGTAGGCGTTGCCAGCCCCAATGGCGACGGGGATCGTCCACAGGGGGACCATACAGGGGAAGTTGAAGGGGGTTATGGCGGCAACCACCCCGAGGGGGTAGCGCCAGGAGGAGTTGTCTATGCCCTTCGTCACGTCGCGCACCGTCTCGCCCATCATGAGCGTGGGCATGCCGCAGGCGAACTCGACGACCTCGATGCCGCGTCTGACCTCCCCCGCGGCGTCCCTCGCGTCCTTGCCGTTCTCCAGGGTGACCAAGTCCCTCAGTTCCTCGAAGTGCTCCTCGAGGAGCGCCTTGAACCCAAACAGGACCCTCGCCCGCTCGACGACCGGCGTGGCCGCCCATCCGGCGAACGCCTTATCGGCCTGCTTTACGGCGCGATCTACGTCTTCCCTCGTCGAGAGGGGCGTCTCGGCGACGACCTCCCCCGTGGCAGGGTCGTAGACGGGTTCGGTGTCGCGTCCGTCCCTATCCTCCCACCTTCCCCCGATAAAGTTCCTGACCTCGAGACCCTTCTCTTCCGCCTGCATACCGTCCTCCTTACTGGCCCTGCTTGCCGAACGCTTCCAGGTTCTTGCGGTAGAGGTCGAAGGGGGCGTTCATCAAATTAGCGTAGGAGTTCATCGCCTCGCCGAGCATCGCCTGAAACGCCTCCATCTGCCGCTCAGAGCCCTCCATCAGGTTGCGGGCAACCTCCTGGCTGCCCTGCATCCCCTCCCTGAGCTCTGAGGTCACGTCGCCGAAGAACCCCTGGACGAGCTTCGTGCTGTTCTCCTGCAGGGCGGTGTTCCGCTCGATAACCTCCCTGTATGACTCCAGGCTCTCAGCGAGGGCGCGGCTCGTGCGCTCCTGGCTCTTGACCGCCTCCTCGACGGCGCGGGTGTGGCTCTCCATGGCCCTGGTCAGCGCCCGGTTGGCTTCGGCCTGGCTCTCCAGCACACCGGTCACGCCTTCGACCCAGCCCTGGGCGAGCTGGAAGTTCCTCTGCTGGGCGTCGACGGCGCTACGAACCACCTCCCTGTAGGGCTCGCCGAACGCCTCCGTCAACCGCCGGGCCGCTTCGGATTCCGTCTCAGACAATCTTCTTCCTCCTTGTACCGCTGTCGTCGGACATTCTACCCGTTCAGCGGCCGGAGAAAGTGGTGGCTTTAGAGCAAGGTCTCCGAAGATGGCCCCTCTGCTCAGCCCCTCCTGCGGTGAACCGTGACGCCGTCCTCCCGCATATTTCGGTCCCAGCGCTCCTCGGGGGTGGCGTCTAGAGGGTCACCGGCCGGTGGCGCCCCGGTCGGCTCAGCGAGGCGCTCCTGGGCCTCCACTCTCTCGCCCGGTTCGATGTCTACCCGGTAGTCTGGAGCGAGCCTCTCGTCGGAAGGGTACGGCTCCTCGGGCTGCAGGGGCGGCAGGAGAGGCTCGAGGCCGAAGTAGGTACGCACCCTGTCTTCCAGCTCGGGCGATACGGTCTCGTCGTGGCCGAAGTGGGGGGCGTGTTTGATCGTCTCCGCCTCAGCGGCGACTTCGATCAGGCGCCGCTTGTCGTTGACCCTGACGATCTCGACGGGCACCAGGGTGGAGCTCGTCCCGAAGAGGCCCATCTTTACCCCGATGTAGGTCACGGCGTCCCGCTCATCGAGGAAGACGTCGTCAACCTTGCCTATCCTCTCGTAGTGGGCGTCGTAGACGCTGTACTCCCCGAGGCCTTCCTTGAGACCCGCGAACGGGTCGGGGCCGACTTCTCTGTCCATGGCTACTCCTTTCGATCCTGCCGCGTGGCCCCCCCACACGCGAGGCCGGAGCCGCGGCAACATGCGGCTCCGGCCCTGGTCAGCTCGGGGTCCGCCTCCGTGGGCCTGGGCAGCTCAATTTGCAGCTTGCCTATCCGAAGAAACATTCTTCTCCTGTTCTGTGGATACCTTCCGATCCCTTACGTGCGACCACTCTCTTGGTTCCGGACCAGTCGATGCCTCCTCTCCGACCCGTATACCCCTCCTCCGAGCTTACCCAGCTCTAGGGCGCGTCTAACCGGAAGCGATCACGAGCCGGCGCGCAAACCCCGACACGCCATCAATCAGCGTTGATAACTCTAACCTGATGCCTTCTAAGAATGCGGCCCCGCGTTCCTGACCTCTTCCGATACCTGCGACTCGAACCTCTGGAAGTTCTCCCGAAAGAGGTCTGCCAGTTGCGTGGCCTGCCCGTCGTAGGCTTCGCCATCCTGCCAGGTCCCGCGGGGGTCGAGGAGTTCGCTATCGACCCCGGGGACCTCGACTGGGACGTTCAGGCCGAAGAAAGGATCTTCTCTCGTCTCGGCGTCGTCGAGCTTGCCCCCGATCACGGCTCTCACCATCTCGCGGGTGGCGGCGATGTCTATGCGGCTCCCGACACCGTAGGGACCGCCCGACCATCCGGTGTTGATCAGGTAGCAGCGGGTGCCGTGCGTCTTCAGCCTCTCGGAGAGCATCTCGGAGTAGGTTGTCGCCGGCAGGGGAAGAAAGGGGGCGCCGAAGCACGTGGAGAACGTCGCCTCGACCTCAGTCTCCATGTCCGCCTCGGTCCCGGCGAGCTTGGCGGTGTAGCCGGAGAGGAAATAGTAGGAGGCCTGCGAAGGCGTGAGGGCGCTTATGGGGGGCAACACCCCGAAGGCGTCGGCGGTCAGGAACAGGACGGCCGAAGGGTGGACGCCCGTGCCTTCGGGGACGGCGCCCGCTATGTACTCCAGCGGGTAGGCGACGCGGGTGTTCTCCGTCAGCATACGGTCCGAGTAGTCGACCTCACGCGTGCGCCGGTCCATCCCCACGTTCTCAAGCACGGCTCCAAAGCGGATGGCGTCCCAAATCTGGGGTTCCTTCTCGGCGGAGAGGTCTATCGTCTTCGCGTAGCAGCCGCCCTCGAAGTTGAAGACCCCGGTGTCCGACCAGCCGTGCTCGTCGTCCCCGATCAGGTCCCGTTCCGGGTCGGCAGAGAGGGTCGTCTTGCCCGTCCCGGAGAGCCCGAAGAAGAGCGCGACGTCCCCGGCTTCGCCCACGTTGGCCGAGCAGTGCATCGGGAAGACGCCGCGTTCGGTCGGCAACACGAAGTTCAAGACCGTGAAGATGCTCTTCTTTATCTCCCCCGCGTAGGCCGTGCCACAGACCAGGACGACCCTGCGCTCGAAGTCGATCCCGACGAACGTCTCGGATTCAGTGCCGTCCTCCTCGGGGTCCGTAAGGAAGCCGGGCACGGAGATGACGGTCCAGTCCGGCTCGAAGACGTCGATCTCCTCCCTCGTGGGACGCCTGAATAGCTGTCGCGCGAAGAGGGCCTGCCAGGCGTGTTCGGTCACCACCTGGACGTTCAAGCGGTAACGGGGGTCGGCGCCGGCGTAGGCGTCGACGACGTAGATCTCCTCCAGGTTCTCGACGTAGGCGGCGGCCTTGTCCAGGAGATCCCCGAAGGCATCGCTCGGGAAGGCCTTGTTGCCGGTGCCCCAGTCCACAGCCTCCCTGGTGACCTCGTTCTCGACGATAAAGCGGTCCTTGGGGGAGCGGCCGGTCCGCTTGCCCGTCCTGACGACCAGGGCTCCGGAGCCCGAGATCATGCCCTCCCTTCTCCTCACGGACGCCTCGACCAGACGCGCGGGCGGCAGATTCTCATGCACGGCCCCGATGTCCTCTACCCCGAAACGTTCCAGCGTCATCTTGCGAACCGCCAGATCCATAGTATTCCCTTTCCCCAGTCGAACCCGCCGCCTAGAGAGCGGTCGGTGCGGGTCTTTTTCCTCTCGCCCCATGGATTCTAGCAAAGGCTAAACCGCGCCGTCTGCGCACAGAGAGCAGGCCCCACGACGGTTTCCGAATAGCCACCGCGGGGTAGGAAGAGTACTATCCGTCCTGATTCCATTCCGTCGAGGAGGTATTTGGTGACGCAACAGATAAACCAGGAGACGGCGGGAGTAGAGCAGTGGCACTCGCTCGCCCAGCAGCTCAGGGTCGACAGCATCCGCTCGAGTTCGGGCGCAGGGTCGGGACACCCCACCTCGTCCATGTCCGCAGCCGACCTCCTGGCCGTGCTGATGAGCAAGTACCTCCGCTACGACTTCGACGACCCCGAGAACCCAAACAACGACCACCTTATCTTCTCCAAAGGCCACGCCTCCCCGCTCCTCTACTCGGTATACAAGGCGGCGGGCGCGATCTCGGACGAGGAGCTCCTGACTTTCCGCACGTTCCACAGCCGCCTGCAGGGCCACCCGACGCCCCAGATACCATGGGTGGACGTGGCAACCGGCTCCCTCGGACAGGGACTCCCCATAGGGGTCGGAGTAGCACTCGCCGGCAAGTACCTGGATAAACTCCCTTACAGGGTGTGGGTGCTCTGCGGAGACTCCGAGATGGCCGAGGGCTCGATGTGGGAGGCCTTCCAGCACGCCGCGTACTACAAGCTCGACAACCTCACAGCCATCCTCGACATGAACCGCCTCGGGCAGACAAGGGAAACAATGGACGGCTGGCACGGCGAGCACTACGCCGCCCGCGCCGAGGCCTTCGGGTGGAACGCGATACAGATCGACGGCCACGACCCCGAAGAGATCGACCACGCCTACGCCGAGGCGCTCGAACAGTCAGGCAAACCGACCCTGATCGTCGCCAAGACCAAGAAGGGCCGCGGGGTCTCTTTCCTGGAAGATAAGGACGGCCTGCACGGCAAGCCCGTCGGAGAAGACCAGGAGCAGGCGGCCCTGGACGAGCTCGGCAGCACCGACGACCTGCTCGTCGAGGTGCGCAAGCCCGACCCCGGCCGGGACGAGAACTTCACCGCCGGTTTGACCGGCCAGCTCGAGCTACCGACGTGGGAGGTCGGGGACGAGGAGGCGACACGCGGGGCCTACGGCGCGGCCCTCAAGGCGCTCGGCGGTGCCAGGGAGGACGTCGTCGCGCTCGACGGCGAGGTCAGCAACTCCACGCACTCCCAGGAGTTCGCCGAGGAGTACCCGGATCGCTACTTCGAGATGTTCATCGCCGAGCAGCAGATGGTCTCGGCCGCCGTTGGGATGAGCGTGCGCCACAGGGTCCCGTTCGCCTCCAGCTTCGCCGCTTTTCTCAGCCGCGCCTACGACTTCATCAGGATGGCGGCGATCTCCCGCGCCAACATCCGGCTCTCCGGCTCGCACGCGGGCGTCTCTATCGGGGAAGACGGTCCATCGCAGATGGCCCTGGAGGACATCGCGATGATGCGGGCCGTGCACGGTTCGACCGTGCTCCAGCCCTGCGACGCCAACCAGACCGCGAAGCTCGTCGCCGAGATGGCCGACCGGGAAGGAATCGTGTTCTTGCGGACGCTGCGCCCGAAGACGCCAGTGATCTACGACCCCGCAGAAGACTTCCCCATCGGCGGCAGCAGGGTCTTGCAATCCTCGGACGACGACGCGGTGACCGTGGTCGCTTCTGGCATCACCGTCCCCGAGGCCACAAAGGCGGCTGACGAGCTGCAAGACAGCGGCGTGTCCTTGCGCATCATAGATGCCTACTCCATCAAGCCGATAGACGGCGATACGCTGCGCGAAGCGGCACTTGCGACGGGTGGCAACGTCGTCGTAGTCGAGGACCACTGGCCGGAAGGCGGCCTCGGCGAGGCCGTCCTCTCCGCGCTCTCGGCGGAGGATACTCCCCTCCACTTCGAGCATCTCGCCGTGGGCATCATGCCAGGCTCGGGTAAGTCCGAAGAGCTGATGGACGCGGCAGGCATAAGCGCGAAGCACATAGCAGACGCCGCCCGCAAGCTGGCAAACGGCTAAGGGCATTTTCAGCCACCAAGAGCTGACTTGCTGATGTGCTGACCGGCTGAAATGCTCTAACAGCGTTACGAACATCTTGGTCACAAAAACATCGTTGCGATGCTGCGACGACGGCGGCATAATATCGTCGGAGCGTCTTGGGAGATACGGCTTTGTTCCGGACGAGGATATTGTTGCTCGGTGCGCCGCGCATCGAGCGCGACGGCTTGCCGGTCGAGGTCGACACCCGGAAGGCGATCGCGCTGGCCGCCTACCTGGCCGTCACACGCAGAAGACATACTCGGGACGCACTCGCCGGCCTGCTCTGGCCCGAGTACGGCCAGAGCCGTGCCCGGGCCGCCCTACGCAGGACCCTCTCGTCGTTGGGGAAGGGCCGCGCGGAGGGTTGGTTGCGCGCGGACAGGGAGAACGTGGACCTGGAACACGGCGCGATCCTGGTAGACGTCGTCCGTTTCGAAGACCTCCTGGCGGAGTGCAAAACGCACGGGCACCCGGAAGCCGAGGTGTGCCCGGAATGCCTGCCCCTGTTGACCGAGGCCGAAGAGCTGTACCGTGACGACTTCATGGCCGGTTTCGGGTTACGCGACAGCGTCGCCTTCGACGACTGGCAGTTCTTCCAGTCGGAGAGCCTGCGCCGGGAGCTGGCTGGTGCGCTGGAGAGGCTCGCCCGCGGTCGCTGGGCGCTCGGCGAGTGGGAGGCTGCCGTCGCCCACGCCCGCCGATGGCTGGCCCTCGACGTCCTGCACGAGCCCGCCCACAGGCTTCTTATGGCGCTCTACGCGTACTCAGACGAGCGCGCCGCGGCCATGCGCCAGTACAGGGAGTGCGTCAGGGTACTGGACCAGGAGCTCGGCGTCGCCCCGCTCGAAGAGACGACCCTACTCTACAGGGCCATACAGGAGAACGATCTACCACCAAAGCCGGTCCTCACCGAACCCGGAGTCCCGCGAGAGCCGAGAGTGGTCCCTGTCGAAACCACGAACGCCGCACCATCCGACAACCCACTGGTGGGGCGCGACCGCGAGTGGGAGACGCTGCTCGGGTCGTACGGCTCGGTCGGGGAGGGAGGCCGCGTCGTCGTCGTCGAAGGGGAGGCCGGCATCGGCAAGACCAGGCTCGCCGAGGAGTTTCTGGCCCACGCCCGCGAGCGTGGCGCGACGGTCGTAACCGCGCGCTGCTACGCGGGCGAGAAGAACCTGGCCTACGGGCCCCTCGTCGAGGGTCTCTCCGCCGCCTTCGGACGGGACGGTGGCCTGGATCACCTCCAGGGCTTGCCCGCCGACTCCCTGCAAGAGGCCGCCCGCCTGCTGCCCGATCTCTCCCCGGAGCCCTCGTCTACGGCCCCGCCGCTCGACACGCCGGGCGCCAGGAGCCGCTTCCTCCGCGAGGTCGTCAGGGTCCTGCTCGCGGTGCTAGACGGCCCTCCCCCCGGCGTCCTGTTTCTCGACGACCTTCACTGGGCCGACGACGCCTCACTCGGCCTGCTGACCTACCTGATAAGGCGGCTGGACGACAAGCCGCTCTACGTCCTCCTCACGTGGCGCGCTGAGGAAGTGCCAGAAGGTCACCGTCTGCGAGACCTTCTGGCCGAGGCAAGGAGGTCGGGGGTGGCGACGACCCTAACCCTCGACCGGTTGGATCCCGCCTCTGTCGAGGAACTGGTCGGGCACACCGTCGCCGAAGCGGGGAAGCTGGGCCCGCGGCTCAGCGACGAGACGGAGGGGCTGCCGCTCTTTCTCACGGAGTATCTCGCTGCCATCGAGAAGGGCGAGCTGGAAGTCGAAAACGACACCTGGATGCTGCCGGGGGGGGTGCAGGATCTCCTGAGGACCCGTCTCGCGACGGTCGGCGAGACGGCGGGACAGGTCCTCGCCGCCGCCTCCGTCGTCGGGAGATCCTTCGACTTCGACACGGTCAGGGCGGCCAGCGGTAGGGGCGAAGAAGAGACGTTGACCGCCCTCGAAGGCCTGATCTCGCGCGGCCTGATCCGGGAGGTCGGCGACGCGGCGGGAGAGACCCCATCCTACGACTTCGACCACGACAAGCTGCGGACCCTGGTCTACGAGGAGACCAGCCTGGCCCGCAAGCGTCTCCTGCACCGACGCACCGCCGCCGCGCTCGCGGGGCAGGCCCGCGGCCGCGAAGCGGACCCCCTCGCCGGCCAGGTAGCCCGCCACTACAGGCTCGCGGGGCAGGACGCCGAGGCGGCGCGGTACTACCTGCTGGCCGGGGACTACGCGCGGGGCCTGCACGCCAACAGCGAAGCGCTGGCCCACTACGAGGAGGCGCTCGCGCTCGGGTACCCCGACGCCGCCACGCTGCACGAGAACATAGGGGACCTACGGACCCGCGCCGGCGAGTACGGCGCGGCGCTCGCCAGCTACGAGGCCGCGGCCTCCTCGGCGGACCCCGGAGCCCTGGCCGTACTCGAACACAAGATAGGCAACGTCCACGCCCGCAGGGGAGAGCGGGACCTGGCCCGCGGCCATTACGAGTCGGCCCTGGAGGGTCTCGGAGGGCCCGAAGGCGGGCCAGAGCTCGCGCGGCTCTACGCCGACTGGAGCCTACTCTCGCACGGCCGGGGTGAGACCGAGGAAGCCGCGGGGCTCGCCAACCGGGCGTTGGAACTGGCCGAAGGTACCAACGACACGCGGGCGCGGGCCCAGGCCCACAACATGCTTGGCATCCTGGCCGGCAAGTCGGGCGATCAGGAGGCAGCCCTCCGCCACCTCGGGGAGAGCCTGGACCTCGCCGAGTCTCTCGGAGACTCGGACGCGAAGGTGGCCGCCCTCAACAACCTGGCGCTAGCCCACGAGAGCGGCGGGGAGCCCGAGGAGGCCCTGAGGCTCGCCGAGATCGCCCTGGCGTTGTGCGTGGCCTCGGGGGACAGGCACAGGGAGGCCGCGTTGCACAACAACCTGGCCGATCTGCTCCACGCCACGGGGCGCGAGCAAGAATCAATGGCCCACCTCAAGCGGGCCGTCGAACTCTTCGCCGAGATCGGCGAGCGGGACGAGCTGCAGCCCGAGGTCTGGAAACTAGTGGAGTGGTAGACGGGCCGATCTTCACCGATCAGGAGCTGAGTACACTTCGTCCTTGACGGCGTTGATCTCATCCCAGGGAACCCGGGGGCGTGCGAGCCCGCGCTTCTTCAGGTAGCGTGCGGCGTTCCTGCGCGAGCCGACAAAGAAATGCATCATGGCGGGGAGCCCCCCGATACCAACGCCTGGAACGAACCTGATGGGCTCGAAGTTCCATCCGCCTACGTCGTGGCCCAGAGATCCGCGAACGAGGAAGCTCTTGAGGTTCCACAGGTTCTCGTCGTGCCTGTGGCAGAGCAGGCTCGCCGGTCCAGGTCGGATGGGCGTGTCTGCAGGTAGCGCAACCCTCAGCACCTCGGCACCCGACTTGTCGGGGTAGGGCCGGCAACGCACGCTGAACGGGTAGCCACCGGCGTCGAGGCCCGTAAGGACGGCGCTATCGAACTGGTAGAGGTGCTCCCTGATCTCAGTCCACATGGTCCGTCTCCAGCTCGAGCGGCTCCCGCCAGAACTCTCCTCCGGGCCACCACAGGATACGGCGCGGTGTCACGTGGATCATGAGCCGCATGTAGTACCAATCCATGAAGTAGCGCAGGAATGGGTTGCTACTGTACACGCGGGCGGACGGTTGCCGGCGGTAGACCTGGCGTAGCTCGTCCTCGAACCCTGCGATCTTGGTCTCTATCTCGTCTGGAGCCTCGGCATCACCCTGTACCAGTAGCGCCGGAGGGTTCTCGAGACCGCTCGCCGTGGGGTTGGAGAACAAGAGCGAGACGCGTGGGTTGCGGCGGACGTTGAATGCTTTCTGAGAGAGGCCGATGGAGGTCGTTATCAGGAAGCGTCCCTCATCGGGCCGCCAGAAGGGTAACGTGGGCCAGGTAATCGGGGTCCCGTCCTTTGCCAGCGTGGACATCTCGCACGTCCGAAACTCCTTGAAGACATCCTCTACCTCGGATGGAAGCCCTGCAACGCCTGGCGACTCTGTGGCCATGTCTCCTCCCCTCGCTTCGCATGACCCGTCCTATTGCCTGAGCAGGAAGAACATGACCAGCCCGGCGCCCAGGACGAGCACGCCGCCGGTCCGGGAAACGCGAGGGACCGGCGTCTCGTCCTTTTCCTCGACGGGTTCATGAACGGCCGCTTCGGGGGCTGGCTGCTCGACCTCGAAGACGTCCTCTTGATGGGCTTCTCCGTACTCTATGACCCTCGCCGCGTTGGGGGGCGGGACCTTAGCGTAGAGCCCGATCATGCCGACCAGGAGCAGCGTGAGCGCGACGAGGATCAAACCCGACCCGACCGCGTCGAAGCCCGTGGGTTCGGCCGAGCTGAGGAAAGGAATGGTGATGGGCAATCCAGAAAGCTCCGAGAACACCATGAACACGCCGCCCGCTATGGCCGCGGGGCCGACCCACCGCATCAGGACCGAGATCTTCATCCGCCTCTCCTCTCTCTTGGAAGCCTTCATGCCCCCAATCTAGCCGACCCCCGTTACGGGGTCGTTACGAGAAGCGTTACGAAGAGAAGAATTCGAAGAATTCTTCTCAGCACGGCGCCTGCGGCGCCTTGTCAGCACGCTTCGGCTTCGCCTACGCTTGTCGGCACGCTCAGCCCTTGCAGGGCTTCGCTTGTCAGCACGGCGCCTAACGGCGCCTTGTCAGGAAGTCGTCTTGGGGCGCCGCTACGAGCGTACAACCCTACCGCCAAAGGCAGCGGTTCATCTCGCGCCGCAGAGCGGGGCTCGGAACCAAAAAGCTGAAAGCGGAGGCGAAGCCGAAGCGTTGCTGACAAGCGAGGGCCGCTAGCCCGACGCGTGCCGACAAGCGGAGGCGAAGCCGTAGCGTGCTGACAAGCGTAGGCCGCAGGCCGGAGCGTGCTAACTGTGTTCCCACTCCGTCGAGCCGGGACGTTCCCGCGCGCGCCACCGCGGCGAGACGGGTACCAGGCCCAGTTCGCGGGCCAGTTTTCTGGCGGCGAGGCCCACTATCGCCGTGAACGTGGGGTAGGCGAGCTCCAGGTTCGCGAGCTGCTCCACGCGCATGTCGCCTCCCATCGCCGTCGCGACGAGCTGGACTACCTCGACGGCCTGCTCGCCCACTAGGTGGGCCCCGAGGATACGACGGGTGGAGCGGGATATGATCAGCTTGCAGGAACCGTTGGGGTGTCCGTCTATGACTCCGCGATCCAGGTCGGAGTAGGGCACGACCGCGACGGCGCAGTCTTCGTCCCCGATCTCCTCGCTGGCCCGGCGCTCGGTGAGCCCCACGCTGGCGTACTCGGGATCTGTGAACCCACCGTGCGGGACGATCGCGTGCCTGTAGTCGCGCTCCTCACCGAGCACGGCGTTCTCGGCGGCAAGATTGCCCTCGTAGTTGGCGCTCTGGACCAGCATCATGCGCCCGGTCACGTCCCCGGCGGCGAAGACGTGCGGGGCGCTGGTCCGCAGGCAGTCGTCCACCACCACGTAACCGCGCCGCGTCTCGACGCCTGCGGCGCCAGGGTTCAACGCCTCCACGTTGCCGGGCCAGCCGACCGCGAGCACCACCGCCTCCGCGTCGAGCGTGCGAGCCTCACCCCCCTGGGTGTAGAAAAGCCGGAGGAGATCGTCCCTTCTCTCTATACGGTCCACCCCTCCGATGCCGGTGAGGAGCTGGATGTCCCTGCGCGAGAAGGCCCTGGCGACGCAATCCGAGACCATCTCGTCTTCGCCGCCCAGTATGCGTGGCGCCACTTCCAGCAGATGCACCCTGGAGCCGAAAGCCGCGAAGACCGAGGCAAGTTGGCAGCCTGTTGCGGCCGCGCCGACGATCGCGACCGACGGGGGCAAGTCATTCATCATCCATACGTCGCTGTGGGTAATGGAGTGCTCGGCTCCGGGGAAGTCCATCCGCCGCGCGTGGCCGCCGGCGCAGACGACGAACTTCTCGCCCGAGACGCGGGAGCCGTCCCCGAGCGCCAGCGTGTGAGGGTCCACGAACCTGGCATCGCCGGTCCGGTCCATAACCCTCGCACCAGCCGCCTCGAGTTGCCTTCGTAGCTGCTTTTTCTCCTGGATCTCGTACACGATGCGCTGGGTCCGGTTCAACAGCCGGGCGAAGTCGACCGCGGGTGGAGCGCCGAGAAGCCCGTAGTCGGCGAACTGCTCCGCATCGCGCACCAACCGCGCGGCCCTGGCTAGTACCCTGGTCGGGACGCAGCCGTCGTTCGTGCAGACCCCGCCCATGTTCCCGCGTTCGACGAGCGCGACGGTCGCGCCGAGCTCGCGGGCGCGCAGGGCAGCCGTCACCCCGGCCGGTCCGCCGCCGATCACGACCAACTCAAACACCGTCCGAATCCCCCTCGGCCCAGCCCGGCGGCCTCAACCACAGCGAGGCGTGCCCGGGCCGCATCGTCTCGTGGACCACAGAGACCAGCGCCCCGCCCAGCCGGTCCAGATCCGTCTCCTCGCGCAGTTTCGAGGAGAACCCCTGGAGCGTCTCTGCTGCGTCGTACTTGCTCCTGTAGAAGCGACGGTCGATAAAGCGCTGGGTGCGGCGCCTGAGGGGGTTGAACAGGGCCGCTATGGCGAGCGTGGAGGCCACGACCGCGAGCTGGGACTCGCCGCCGGTGAGCGGGCGCAGGACAAGTTGCAAAGCGGCCACACCGCCGAAGTAGACGAGCACCAGCAAGGCGGTCAGAACCCCGTAGACCAGGGTGCGGTTTATGACAACGTCCACGTCGTAGAGTTGGTATTTCAAGACTGCGATACCTATGGCGGTGGGGATGCCGGCGAAGCTGATCAGCACGAGGTTGAAGATCAGCGAGATCCAGACGGGTGTCTTGCCTTCGGTGAAAAGGTACTCGGGCACGAAGAAGATGCCGCCGATCAGGGCACTCAGGTACGTCACTCCCACGAACGAAGCGGCGAAGGCGAGCCATTTGATCTGCTGTCGGGCCTTCCTATCCGAGTGCCTGTAGCGCCAGATGAGGCTGAGGGCCGAGGCGAAGATGCACAGCGCCAGGAGCAGGAGACAGGCCGTCAATACGGCCGGTATCCAAGGATACCCTTCGATCCCGAGCGGATTGCGCACGCCGCCGCGGTGCGGCAACGGTCCTGGCTCCAGGGTCAGGGACACGCTCGTGAGCAAGATCGCAACCCCAGAGAGAAAGGCCAGAGGACGCCACCTCCGCGAGGGCAACCTCCCATCAGGGAAGAGCATCACCATAAACGTACCAAGCAGCCCCAGGGGGAGAGCCCACGACCACAGTGTCAACGCGTCGAACATCACGGGACCTGGCGCAGAACCGGTTGTCGCGAGACTGTAGGCCGTTAGCGGGTCACTTACGACGATAAACATCCAGAACAGTCCGGCGGTCAGGCAGATCCACCCTATCGGGTTTTCCGGACTCTTCGAAGCGACCAGGGCACCGACGATGGGGAAAGCGAGGAAGGGCAGAAATATCAATAACCCGTCGATGCCGCCAGTGGAGGTCCGTGCTACAGGATCGGCGACGTTCAGGGTCAGTAGCGCGAACACGAAACCGGCCACGAACATGGCCACCGAGATGACGCCGAGCGCCCAGGCGAGCCAGAACGACGCGCGGCGCCTCATCGTCCGCGTGTTCCCTTTCTGCGTCGGGATCACCTTCCCGCCCTGTTTACGCGAGGTAGCGGAGGGCTACTCGGGCCGCCAGGTAGCCGCACATGCCGTGCACGCCCCCGCCCGGGGGCGTGGACGAAGAGCAGATATAGAGGCCGTCTGCCGGGGTCGAGTACGGGTTTAGCCGGGGCATGGGCCTGGTGAAGAGCTGCCTCAGGTCCATGTAACCGCCGTTGATGTCGCCGCCTATGAGGTTGGGGTTCCACCGTTCGAGGTCGGCTGTACCTGCCACCTTCCTGGCCAGGATGAGGTCTTTGAAGCCGGGGGCGAAGCGTTCTATCTGAGCTTCGATCCTCCCGGTCATGTCGAAGGTCGATCCGTTGGGGACGTGGCAGTAGGCCCAGACGGTGTGCTTGCCCTCGGGGGCGCGGGTCGGATCGAAGAGGCTCTGCTGGGCTAGCAAGATAAACGGCCTCTCGGGGTGCTCACCCCGCGATACGGCGGCCTCCCCACCCGCGACCTCGTCGAGCGTGCCCCCGAGATGGACGGTGCCAGCACGGTTGCACCCTTCGGCCTCCCAGGGGATGGGACCGTCGAGCGCGAAGTCCACCTTGAAGACGCCAGGTCCGTAGCGATAGCGCTTGAGGCCGCCGCGGTAGCCCTCGGTAAAATGCTCGCCAGCGATGTCGAGTAGCCGACGCGGCGCCACGTCGAAGAGTACGGCACGAGTGGGCGGCACGTCGCCGACCGTAAGAACCGGCGCATCCGTGTAGATTTCGCCGCCAAGTGAAGCCAGGTAGGAGGCGAGGGCGTCCGCGAGCGCCTGCGACCCGCCTCTGGGGAAAGGCCAGCCGAATGCGTGGCCCAGGGCCCCTAGCAGAAGCCCGAACATGGCGCTGGGCGGTCGATCCAACCTCAGGAAGGAGTGCGCCGCGTTTCCCGCGAAGAGGCCTCTGGCCTTCTCGCCCCCGAACAGGCTCTCGGCCAGGCTCTTGGCATCCCGCAGGGACCGTATGCCCGACGACGCCAGCGCCAGAGGATGCCGGATAAAGCTGGGCTTGCCGACGAAGAAGTTCGCGACCCTGCCTGCGTCGGCGGAGATGGGCTCCATCAGCCGGCGGTAGGCCGCCGCATCGAAGCCGAGTCCAGCGGCCGTCGCGCCGATCGAACGCTCCAGCACCGCAGCCTCTCCGTCATCCAGCGGATGGGCGAGCGGGGCGTCCGGATGGATCCACTCAAGGCCGTGGTCTTCTAGCGGCAGCGAGCGGAAGAAGGGAGAGGCGTAGCCAAGGGGGTGTATCGCTGAGCCAAGGTCGTGGACGAAGCCGGGAAGCGTTATCTCCGCCGACCGCGTGCCCCCGCCGATGGTGCTCCGGCCCTCGAGCACGGCCACGCGCTGCCCGTTGCGGGCGAGCTCTATGGCGGCCGCGAGCCCGTTGGGGCCGGAGCCGACGATGACGGCATCGTATGTACTGGATACGCTCATGCTCCGATTCTAGGCCCTAGCCACGACTACGACGGTGAATCAGCCCGCCCACCCTACGTGCACGTCGGAGACCCGCAAGAAGTTTCGGCTCTTCGCCCAGAATCCCACGTCGCATGGGTTACGCCCCTCTTCAGAAGACTCGCTCATAGTTCTCGTCTCTCGATAGTCAGGGTGACGACCCTTTGCGGCGCCAGCGGAGGGGGGCGGTGATCGAGTAGATCGCAGACCGTATGCCGGCGTTATGCCACACGTTCCGGTACTGGCTCCACTGCAGTCTGGGGTCGACGCAGACCGCGTTGGTCTCGACGGGCTCGTTGACACCGAAATGGGCCGCCAGGTTCTCCAGGGTCTTGCGCCACATCTCATCCTCCATCTTGTGGCCGCCCATGCGCAGGCCCATCTCGTAGAGGGGGTCGTTGGCCCGCATCAGGACCTGGGCCTGGGCGACGGTGGTGCCCTCATCCTCGAAGGAACTGAAGGTGATCCAACCCGAGAAGGGGTGCCCCTCGGGCGTCATCAGGGAGAAGGACTCGTCGTCGGCGTAGAGGACCATGACGCCCGTCGAGAGCTTGACGCCGCCGGGTAGGGAGCCGCTGATCAGGGCGACCTCGCCGGGCGCGATGCCGGCAACCGGCGCGTAGAATCGGTTGCCCTCAGGCCAGAAGTCCTGGTAATTCTCTTTCCAGGTCTTGATGACCTCGGCGGGTGTAACCTCCGCGCCCTCGAGGCCTGACCCTGTAGGTCTTCTGCCACATCTTCCCGAAGCCCTGCAGGGGGCCTACGGCCCTCCGGCCTTCGACGTTGATGTTCGTCGCGCCCTCGGCCACATCGGCCACCTTGAGCGTCTCGGCGTACCTGGCCCAGTAGGCCGCGTCGCGGGGTTCGCGCTTCTGCTTCTCCCTAGTATCGTTCTGGGGGGTCTGTTCGGTCATCGTGTGCCTCCCTTACGTGGGCGTTCTTCGGGCCGGCATCTTATGCTGAGTTCGCGGCCCTCACGGCCTCCTCTTCGGAGTCGTGGATCGCGATGGCGTCGTCCAGGCGTGTGATCTGGAAGATGCTCCTGTAGTGCTCACTCAGGCCGTAGGTCAGGAGCTGCTGCTTCTCGCGGTTGATGCGAATGAGCAGCGTGACCAGGAGCCCGATGCCGGAACTGTTCATGTACTCCAGCTCCTCGAAGTTCAGGATGATCGCACGCGCCCGACCATCGCTGGCCTGGTTGTAGGCGTCCATCAAAACGACCTCGGCGAACGCCGTGAGCTCACCCTCGATGTCAATGATGCTGGCCTTCTCGCCGGCCTCCCTGACGTTCATCTTTATCTGGGCTTCGGGCATCTCGTTCCTCCTCTTCCGGTATACCTCTCTAGTTCCCTCATACTCGCCGCGCAGGCTCTGCAGAGAACCGTGCAGGGGCTTCATCTCAGGATTCCGAGGCTTCTACCACGGCGCTCCTCTCGTCGGGGAAGACGCTCATGAAGTCCGAGAGGCGCGTTATGTTGAAGATCTCCACGTAGTGCTCGCTCAGGTTGCAGGCGAGCAGGCTACGATGAGTGGCGCGCGCTTTGGCGAGCAGCCCTACGATAAGGGCTATGCCAGTCGAGTTGATGTAGTCGACCCCCTCGAAGTTGAGCAGTACGGTCTTGGGATCGCTGGCCTCGGCCTCCGCGTAGGCCGCGTTCAAGGCCTCCTCGGCGAAGCCGTTGATCTCGCCCACCAGGTCGAGCACGGCGATGCCGCCTTCCATTCGAACCTCAACGCTGAGGTGGCGCACGTCCATCACTTACCTCCTTCCGCTCCACGGTGGACGACGAGCTCTACCGTGTGATGTCCCTCGTCGCCGCTTATGTTCATCTCGTCGACCATGCTCTTGATGAGGAACAGTCCCCATCCCCTTGGCGTCTGCACGCCCTCCAGCTTGGCGACGATGTCCGGCGCGTCCGCGTCCTCGCTCGGTGGCGGACCGCTGCCCCTGTCGGTGATGCGCACCAGGAGATCCTGGTCCGTGACGAGAACCTGTAACTCTACGGGCGCCTCAGGCCTGTACTCGTTTCCGTGCTCCATGGCGTTCATCGTCGCCTCGGCCACGGCGGTCTTGAGCCGCTCCAGGTTCTCCCCCGAAACACCGAGGTTCTTGACCGCCTCGGCGACCGCCTCCATCGCCATTCGCTCGTTGCCGGGCTCGCTGGCTACGGAGAAGTCCGCCAGGGTCCGACCGAGGTCGGCGTCCGTCCTGGCCGGTTTCGGGTCGGTCATGCCGTCTCCGATCTCTCCAGGGTAACGAGGGTGATGTCGTCCTCCTGCTCCCATTCATCGCCGGTGAAGCGCGCGAGCTCGGAGAGGAGGAAGTTGACCATCGCCGCCCCACCGGAGCGATGCCCCGCGACGAGCCCTTGCAGGCGCGGGAAGCCGAACATCTCCCTGTGCGGGTCGTGGGCCTCGACCAGGCCGTCGCTGTAGAACAGCACGGAATCTCCCCTCTCCAGCACTATCTCCTTCTCTTCGTAAGCCATGCCTGGCAAGAGCCCTAGCGGCATCCCCGTCGCCCTGAGCTCCTCCGCGCCGCCCGCCGCGGCCTTGCGCCTGTAGGGCAGGTCGTGGCCGGCGTTGGCGTACCTGAGGAGGCCCGTCTGTGGGTCGAGGATGGCGTAGAGGCAGGTTATGAACATGTTGGGCGGTATGTCCTGGACCATCACGTCGTTTACCCTCTTGAGAACCTCGCCCGGCGAGTCGAGGCGCTGGGCCGAGGCGCGGAGCAGCGTGCGGGTCGTCGCCATCACGAGAGCCGCTGGCACGCCCTTGTCGGTCACGTCGCCGACGACGATGCCGAATTGGCCGTCTTCGAGCTCCAGGAAGTCGTAGAAGTCGCCGCCCACCTCGCGCGCCGGCTGGTAGTAGGCCGCGAGCCCGTAGCCGGGCAGGTCTGGCACGTTCTTGGGAAGGAGTGTCTGTTGGATCAGGCGCGCCACCTTGAGTTCCTGCTCGATGCGCTCGCGCTCCTGGGCCTGTTGCTGCTGCTGGCGGACGAGCTGCGCGACCTGCACCGCCGGCGCGGTCTGGGTGGCGAGGTCGTTCAATAGCTTCCTGTCGTCTGCCGAGTACTCCTGCTGGGAGAGGCGCGGCCCCAGGTTGAGCAGCCCTATTAGCTCGCCCTGGCTCACGAGCGGCACGACGACCTTGATGTCGGCGGCTTTCATGGCCCTCAGGGCCGGCGAGTCGAGTTCGAGTTTCTCGATCTCTACCACCCCCGAGGCACTAGCGAAGTAGGCCACGATGGGATCGTTGGGCGCTATCTGAAGCTCGGGCGCGGCCTCCTGGCGCGGAGCTTCGACTATGGGCTCGGCGATCTCCTCGCGGGGCTCTTGCCCCCCGTCACGTCCGAAGAGATTCTGCCAGAAACCCTGCCTGCTTCTCTCTTGTGTCGTCATCTGACCTCCTCGATCCCGATTGTAGTTGGCCACCGTCTCCCAGACGTTACGAAAAGCGTTACGAAACCCTATTTGCGAGTAATTTACAGGGGAATTGTCTCACGTCCTCCTCTCCCAGTCCCCTACTTCCGCCATAACTATGAACAATTCGCGTGCCTCCGATGCTAACCTTTGTCCAGAAGAGTCAAGGAGGTAATGGCACGTTGCGCGAAATAGAGACCGATGCGGTCATCGAAGCGGTGCGTGACCTGTGCATCGAGGCGAACACGAGGTTGCCGCAGGATCATCTCTCGGCCCTGCGCCGGGCGCTCGACGATGAGGAATCGGAGCTCGGCCGCGAGGTGATCGAACGCCTTCTGGAGAACGCCGAGGTTGCCCGCGAGCGGTGCGTAGCATTCTGCCAGGATACGGGATACGCCGTTTTCTTCGTCGAGTTGGGTAGCGGGGTGAAAATCTCGGGCGGTGAGATAGGGGAGGCTATAGACGAGGGCGTCCGCCGCGGCTACGAGGAGGGCTACCTGAGAAAATCTATCGTACGAAGCCCTGTGGACAGGACGAATACGGGCGACAACACCCCCGCCATCGTCTACTTCGAGCCAGTCCCCGGCGACGGACTGAAGCTGACGATGCTGGTCAAGGGCGCCGGCTGCGACAACATGAGCGCCCTGAAGATGCTCACGCCTGCAGAGGGTCTTCCGGCCATGAAAGAGTTCGTCGTCGAGACGATCGAGAGAGCCGGCCCGAACGCGAGCCCGCCGCTCACCGTCGGGGTCGGTATCGGCGGTCCATTCGAGAGGGCCGCGCTGCTGGCCAAGAAGGCACTCACGCGTCCTTCCGGCGAGCCGAACCCCGACCCCGAGCTCGCCAGCATCGAACGTGAGCTACTAGGCGAGATCAACGCCACGGGTATAGGACCAGCCGGGTACGGCGGCACGCAGACGGCCCTCGCGGTCCACGTCGAGAGCTTCCCCACGCACATCGCCGCCTTCCCCGTCGCCGTCAACCTCGACTGCCACTCCCACCGCACCGCCTCGACCGAGCTTTGAGCCCCGAGCCCATTCGGCTGGAAGCGCCGCTCTCGATAGAGGACATCGAGCCTTTGAGGAGCGGCGACGTGGTGCGCCTGAGCGGGGTGCTCTACACGGCCCGCGACGCGGCCCACGCCAGAATGAAAGGGGCTATAGAGGCGGGCGAGCCGCTACCCTTCGATCTCGAAGGCCAGATCGTGTACTTCACGGGGCCTGCCCCGGCGCGTCCGGGTCACGCGCTTGGACCCGCGGGACCGACTACGGCATCGAGGATGGACCCGCACTCGCCGATGCTCGTGGAACGCGGCCTGAGGGGCATGGTCGGAAAAGGGTCGCGCTCCGAGGCCGTTCGCGAGGCGATGAGGAAGCACGGCTGCGTGTACTTCGGGGCCGTCGAAGGTACCGCCGCGCTGCTGGCCGACTGTGTAAAGGAGGCCGAAGTTATCGCCTACGAGGACCTTGGCGCAGAGGCGATCCGGCGCCTCGTCGTCGTCGACTTCCCGGTCGTGGTCGTGAACGACCTCCACGGCGGCGACCTGTACAGGGAGGGGCGCGAGCGCTGGCGGCGTTCGCCGGGTTGAGATACCGAGAAAAGCCGCCTCTAGCCGGATTCTTCGATCCTCTCGTCGTCCTTCTCGGCCTACTGGGCCAGCTTGGACTTGCGCTCCAGGCCTCCCAAGGACATGTAGCGGACTTTCTCGAAGACCTCGGTGGCCTGTTCCCAGCAGTTGGTTCTTTGCTCGAGCTCTTAGCATGGCGATGTGAGAGCGGCTATTTCAGAGCTTCCCGGATCAAGGCGTAGTCGTAGACAACCAGGGCTACCGCGAGGACGAGCAAGAGCGTTACGAGCATCAAGGTGGCCCAGAGAAACCGGCCGGTCGAGATTCTGTGTACGCGCTTCAGGCCTGTTGCGTGCAGGTAGAAGCAGTAGAATACGGCCGGGATGCCGGCCAGGGGTATCCATGCCACTGCCACCGGGGCTCCCACCGAGTAGCACGAGACGCGCAAAGTGGCCCGCAGACCTTCCTGATCCCGCCCCGCAACGAGACGAATGAAAGCGTGTTGGATGGGCACCGAGACGAAGAAGCCGGCGACTAACAACATGGGCAACGCCACCAGAGATGCGAACATGAATACCGCGAGGATGCGGACTAGCATTCCCGCTTCGATTGAGCTGGTTGCCAGCGCTATTCCGACGGGCACGGCGAGGAAGGTGAAGGTGGCGACCGTGTTGATGACCGCCGTTACTGCCGAGCAGACCAGGAAGTAGATTACGGGCGCACTGAGCGACCCATCCGGCGGCAGCCCGTCGAAGAAGCGCCGCGGCGAGAAGAGCACGTCCCGCGTAGTCGAGAGCAGGTTCGAGAAGGGTCTGTCTAGCTTGTATTCGCCTGCGTCCCTATCCACCTCGTGGACGGTGCTGTCTACTCCCTCTCGCAACCCCGGCGCCCTACCCCTGCCCGTTGAGTCTCTCGGGCGGGAGTATACGCCTCAGGATCACGCCGACTCCGGGTTAACGGCGACGTGGCCGCGCACGGGCCTACGTCTTCGACTACTCGTAGATTCCCGCTTGCGCGGGAATGACGGATGAGAAGACTCGGCGGGTGCCCGCAGCCGGAAAGCGCGACTGTCCAGACCGAGTCGGTGTCAGTCAGAAGCCCTGATCCTGTTCTCTACTTTCTCGACGTACTGCTCGGGCTTCGCCTTGCGCTTTAGACCGCCCGCGGACATGTAGCGAACCTTGCCGTAGACCTCGCGTTCGGTCCAGCCCCTGTCGTGTTGGCCGAAGACCCAGGCGACGTTGGCGAAGGAGTTGGGGTCGCGGCCGTCGAGGAAGTACTTGTTGTTGAGGTAGAGCGTGGTCCTGTAGGCGTACTCCGGGGTGTTTGACCACTCCAGGATCTTCTTCCCCCAGTACATGCGCATGTAATTGTGCATGTAGCCCGTATAGACCATCTCCTTCATCGCCGCGTTCCAGTACTCGTCGTGCGTCTCGGCATTTTCGAGTTGCTTTCTGGTGTACGTGTACTCTCGCTCATCGTTCTTGTGTTCTCGAAGCGTCTTTTTCGCCCAATCGGGGAGGTTCGAGTACGAATCGTAGTCTTCGTTGTAGAAGACGAAGTTTATGGACAGCTCGCGCCTCACGACAAGCTCCTCGACGAAGGATTCGATGTCGTCGTTCTTAGCATTGGCCTTTCTGGCTTCGAGGACCAGCCAGACCGGGGAGATGTGCCCGAAGTGCAGGTACTTGCTCATGTGCGAAACGTAGTCGGTCTGAGGCTGGTTGCGGTTGGCGTCGTAGTCACCGAAACTGTGCTTCAGAAACCGGCGAAACTTCCTCCTGGCCTCCGAGTTGCCACCCTTGTGCAAGTGGCCCAGCGCACCAACGCTACGGTCGAGGTCCATGCCGTCGAGAACCGAGTCGATGTCGGAGAGGTCCAGACCGTCGGCCTGCATGTTGAGCGACTGCTTCTCGGGCTTCGTGGGTGTGAGTTCGACGAGGAAGTCTTCGAGGTACTCGCCTATCTTGGGCCTGAGCGTACGCGCCGCGTGCTCCTGCTTGCCCGAGGCGAGCTCGACGGGCACGACCACGTCTGACTCGACCTGCGTCACGAGGCAACCAGCCTCAGCCGCGACCTTCTCGCGCCACTCTCTCTGCGGGCGCATATAGCCACGGTCGGTGACGATAAGGGAAGCACCTCTGCCCGCTTCGAGGGCGACCTCGTCGGGCGAGCCCCTGCGGACTACCATTCTTATGCCGCGATCCTTGAGGGCCTCCTGCACGTCCATCAGACCCTCGAGCATAAAGGCGTAGTGGCGTAGGTTGGCCTCTGGGTAGTCGTCGGTGAGGCCGAAGACCACGAGCAGGCGCTGGTTCAGGTCGTTCGCCTGCTGCACGGCGTATTCGAGCGCATGGTTTTGCTCGGCGCGTTGGGAGGACTGCATCCAGTACAGGACGTAGTCGCCCTCCCCGACCTTCTCTTCGTTCAAGTTCTGTACGCGTTCTTCCTGGATCTTTCGCGTCGCCACGTGGAATCTACCTCCGGAATGCTCTCGTCCGGGAGCAAGCATAGAGGAGGTTAGACCCGGAGGGTGGATCAGAAAACACAAAAACGCCCCAGCCGCGCGGCTGGGGCGTTTCGAGGCCTTGGGTGTTACTCCGCCGCGGCTTCTGGGTCGAAGCGGAGGGCGGCAGAGTTTATGCAGTAGCGCTGACCGGTGGGGGCCGGTCCATCCTCGAAGACGTGCCCCTGGTGGGCGCCGCAGACCGCGCAGTGGACCTCCGTCCTGCGCATAAAGAGGCTGCGGTCCTCATCGGTCTCGACGTTGTTCTCGTCTATCGGCTGCCAGAAGCTAGGCCATCCTGTGCCCGAGTCGTACTTGGTGTCGGACGAAAACAGGGGCGCGTCGCACGCCACGCAGCGGTAGACTCCCTCCTCCTTGTTGTCGTAGAGCTCACCGCTAAAGGGCCGCTCGGTGCCCTTCATCCGCGTAACGCGGTACTGCTCGGAGGTGAGCTGATCCTGCCACTCTTCTTCCGTCTTCTGTATCTTTCTTGGCGTATCAGTCATGCCGCAATTTTAGCACGCCTGCTTCGCAGGCTTGTCAGCACGGCGCCTTGTCAGCACGCTCGGGCTTCGCCCTCGCTTTCAGCTTTTCG
This sequence comes from uncultured Rubrobacteraceae bacterium, assembly GCA_963840835.1. GTDB lineage: Bacteria > Actinomycetota > Rubrobacteria > Rubrobacterales > Rubrobacteraceae > Rubrobacter_D. Next base: position 164,860 of record CAWJAM010000007.1, read on the forward strand.
GCTTTCGGGTCTGTGAGGCATGAATCCTTCTCGGACTCGCTCTCAGAGGGTGCTTTCGGAGCCGAGGACGGCTGTGACCTGGCTCGAGAGGACGCCGCCGTTTCCGTGGACGAGGGCTAAGTTCGCGCTCTTTACCTGGCGATCGCCGCACTCTCCGCGGAGCTGGCGGACGGCCTCGACGATCAGGAGCAGCCCGTACATGCCAGGGTGGTTGTACGAGAGACCGCCCCCGTTGGTGTTGACGGCGAGTTCTCCTCCGGGGGAGATCTTGCCCCCCGAGACGAAGGCCCCTCCCTCTCCTTTCTCGCAGAATCCGAGATCCTCCAACAACAGCACGGTGTTGATGGTGAACGCGTCGTAGAGCATCGCGATGTCTACGTCCTCTGGCCCCATGCCGGCCATCTCGTAGGCTCGCGGCCCCGACTCGGCGGCGGCGGAGATGGTGAGGTCAGGCATCTGGCTCATGCTGCGGTGCCAGTGGGCCTCGCCAGCCCCGAGCACGTAGACGGGACGCTCTTTGAGGTTCCTGGCCCTCTCGGCGCCAGTCACGACGACGGCCCCGCCACCGTCGGTGACGAGGCAGCAGTCCCTGGTGCTCAGGGGCGAGGAGACCATGCGCGAGTCGAGCACATCCTGGACGGTAAGGTCGTCTCGCTCGAAGGCTTTCGGGTTGAGCCTGGCCCACTCTCTGGCGGAGACGGCGACCTCGGCCAGTTGCTCGCGAGTAGTGCCATACTCGTACATGTGGCGGGAGGCGGCCAGGGCGTACATGCTGACGGGGTAGCGTGGGTTGAAGGGCGCCTCGTAGGGGTCGGCCTCGGAGCCCGAGACGAGGCGCCCCCCGCCGGAGCGCTGGGTCGAGCCGTAGGTTATGAGGGCGACCTCGCAGAGGCCGGCGTCTATCGCGGCGGCTGCGTGGAAGAGGTGGGAGACGAAAGAGGAGCCGCCCATGCTCGTCGCGTCCGAGTAGCGGGGTCTTATGCCGAGGTACTCGCCAGCCGAGAGGGTCGGCATGTGGTGGTAGGCCGAGGCGGAGAACAGGCCGTCCACGTCGGACTTGTCGAGCCCCGCGTCGTCCAGGGCGCGCAAAGTGGCCTGCCCGATCAGGTCAAGCGGGGTGAATCCCGGTCCTACCTCCCCCAGATCCGACTCCGCAACCCCGACGACGGCCGCCTTCCCCCTGAGGCTCATCGGCCCTCGCCTTCAGGTACGAAGACCGGGGCAGGGTCGTCGCCTTCCCGGTCCATACGCAGGATCACCTTCGTCCCGACCTCTACTTCCTCTGCCGGCACGCCTTCGACGCGACTCATCATCCTGAAGCCCTCTTCCAGGTCGACGAGGGCGACATTGTAGGGGTCGGCGTCCCGACGGAACACGGCCGTGGTCGCGTAGACTACTCCTCGGCCGAAGCTAGTCTCCCAGGCGAGGTCGGCGCCCCCGCAGACGGGGCAGACGACGCGCGGGTAGAAGACCGCCGACCCGCAATCGCCGCAGCGCTGGAAGCCGAGCCTGCCCGACTCCAGATAGCGCCGGTAGACCGCAGCGGGTGGTTCGCCTGATTCCGGGTTCATCTCGTCGTCGAACGGCGATTCGTGGCTGCGCCTCAATCCGCGTCCTCATCTACCGTCTCGCGCCTGCGGTAGTTCACGAGCACGGCCATCGAGCGGGGCTTCAAGGCGTATGTATCGCCCGGTTTGAAAAAGTGGGTGGCCTTGAGTCCCGCGGCGTAGGAGGTGTCCATCAGGGCCTCCCAGCGTATCTCCTCGGGGGAGGTTGGGATCTGGAAGGCGACCCTGTCCTCGCCGGCGTTGAAGAGGAGCAGGAAGTCGTCGTCGACCTGGAGGCGGCCCTGCGCGTCGTGCTCGCCTTCGAGGAGGCCGGACATCTGCAGGCCGAGTGACGTGGCGAGGGAGTTGTTCCATTCCTCGTCGGTCATCTCGCGGCCCGCGGGGGCGAGCCAGACGATGTCCTTCGTACCGGCGCCCCTTAGCTCGCGCCCCTGGAAGAAGTTCTTGCGGCGGAAGGCCGGGTGATCTTTGCGGAGCCGGATCATTCGCCGCACGAAGGCAAAAAAGTTCCTGTTCGGAGCGGAGAGCTCCCAGTCGAGCCAGCTCGTCTCGTTGTCCTGGCAGTAAGCGTTGTTGTTACCGTTCTGGGTGCGGCCGATCTCGTCGCCGGAGAGGATCATGGGCACACCCTGCGAGAGCAACAGCGTCGCCATGATATTGCGCCTCTGGCGGGCCCTGGTGCGTTTGACCTCCAAATCGTCCGTCGGCCCTTCGACGCCGTAGTTGCGGCTGAGGTTGTGGCTCTCGCCGTCGTTGTTGTCCTCGCCGTTGGCTTCGTTGTGCTTCTCGTCATAGGAGACGAGGTCGCGGAGGGTGAAGCCGTCGTGGGCCGTGACGAAGTTGATGCTCGCGTACGGCCTGCGACCACCACGCTCGTAGAGATCGCTCGAGCCCGTCAGCCGGTAGGCGAGGTCGTCGACGAACCCGCCGTCGCCCTTCCAGTAGGAGCGCACCGAGTCGCGGTACTTGCCGTTCCACTCGGTCCATCCCACGGGGAAGTTGCCGACCTGGTAGCCGCCCTCGCCCACGTCCCACGGCTCCGCTATCAGCTTGGCCTGGGAGATGATGGGGTCCTGGTGGATGATGGTGAAGAAGCTGGAGAGCTGGTCGACCTCGTAGAGCTGCCTCGCAAGCGCGCTCGCGAGGTCGAAACGGAAGCCGTCCACGTGCATCTCCAGGATCCAGTACCGCAAGGAGTCCATGATGAGCTGCAGCACGCGCGGGTGCATCATGTTGAGGGTGTTGCCCGTCCCCGTGAAGTCCTTGTAGTAGCGGGGGTCGTCGGGCAGGAGCCTGTAGTAGGCGGCGTTGTCTATGCCGCGGAAGGAGAGGGTCGGACCGAGATGGTTGCCCTCCGCAGTATGGTTATAGACGACGTCAAGGATCACCTCAAGCCCCGCCGAGTGCAACCGCTTGACCATGGTCTTGAACTCGCTGATGCTGCCCGTGGCCGAATAACGCATGTCGGGCGCGAAGAATCCTATGGAGTTGTATCCCCAGTAGTTCTTGAGGCCCTTATCGGCGAGGTGATTATCATCCACAAAAGAATGGACGGGCATCAGCTCGACGGCCGTCACCCCGAGTTTCTTGAGGTGCTCTATGGCCGGGGCCGAGGAGAGACCTGCGTAGGTACCGCGTAACTCTTCGGGGACGCTGGGGTGCATTTTCGTGAAGCCCTTGACGTGGAGCTCGTAGATTACGGTCTCGTCCCACGGCGTGCGCGGGGGCCTGTCCTCGCCCCAGGTGAAGGCTGTATCCACGACTCTGCACTTGGGCATCCCGGCGGCGTTGTCATGCTCGTCAAAGGCGAGGTCTTCTTCCTCGGCGCCGAGCATGTAGCCGAAGTGCGGGTAGTCCCAGTCCAGCGACCCAGCGGTCGCCTTGGCGTAGGGGTCGAGCAGGAGCTTGTTGGGGTTGAAGCGGTGGCCGTTTTCGGGTTCGTAAGGACCGTGGACCCTGTAGCCGTAGAGCTGGCCGAGCCGGCAGTAGGGCAGGTAGCAGTGCCAGATCCTGTCCGTCCGCTCCCGAAGCTCGATCCTCTCGACCTCCTCCTTCCCGGAAGGATCAAAGAGACAAAGCTCCACCCCCTCGGCGTTCTCCGAGAACAGGGCGAAGTTGACGCCCTGCCCGTCCCAGGTCGCACCGAGGGGATAGGGATGTCCGGGCCAGACCACGCTGGTCAAGAATGGGTCTCCGCGTTGGTCATGGTTTCCTTTCTGTCAGGCTACAGGTTTCAGGTCTCTTGTGGCTTGCTGAAGCCTGTTACCTGTAGCCTGAAGCCTTCTTCAATATTATCGTTGCCAATGGCGGGAGGGTGAGAGCGATGCTCTGGTCCTGCCCGTGCGCCCGGACTTTCTCGGTTGCAATGCCTTCGCCGTTGGCCACACCGCTGCCGCCGTAGCGGACGTCGTCGGTGTTGAGGGCTTCCTCGTAGGTGCCCTCCTGGGGCACGCCTATTCGGTAGTCCTGGCGCACTACCGGCGTGAAGTTGCACACGACGATCGCGAGGTCTATTGGTGCGCTTCCACGCCGGAGAAAGGATACCACGCTGTTCTGGGTGTCCCCGCCTTCGATCCACTCGAACCCCGCTGGCTCGAAGTCGATCTCGTAGAGCGCTGGGGTGGCCGAGTAGAGGGCGTTGAGGTCTATTGTGAGATCCTGAACGCCCCGGTGGGGAGATTCCTCGAGCAGGTGCCAGTCTAGAGAAACGTCGTGGTTCCACTCGCGCCTTTGGGCGATTTCGCCGCCCATGAACAGGAGTTGTTTGCCGGGGTGGGCGTACATGAAGCCGTAGTAGGCGCGGAGGTTGGCGAACTTCTGCCACTCGTCGCCGGGCATCTTTTCGATCAGGGACCGCTTGCCGTGTACGACCTCGTCGTGCGAAAGGGGCAGAACGAAGTTCTCGCCGAAAGCGTAGGCGAGGGAGAACGTGATCTCGTCGTGGTGGTACCTGCGGTTGATGGGGTCCTCTGCCATGTACTGGAGGCTGTCGTGCATCCAACCCATGTTCCACTTGTACCCGAACCCTAAGCCCCCCATGGAGGTCGGACGGCTCACCATGGGCCACGCTGTGGATTCCTCGGCGAGGGTCGTGGCGCCAGGGTGCCTCCCGAAGACGACCTCGTTGGCGCGCTTGAGGAAGGCTACGGCTTCGAGGTTCTCGTTGCCGCCGTGCACGTTCGGGACCCACTCGCCCGCTTCGCGCGAGTAGTCGAGGTAGAGCATCGAGGCGACGGCGTCGACCCTGAGGCCGTCTATGTGATACTCGGAGAGCCAGAACAGCGCGTTGGAGAGGAGGTAGTTCCTTACCTCGGCGCGGCCGTAGTTGAAGACGAGCGTTCCCCAGTCAGGGTGCCTGCCCTGCCTGGGGTCGGCGTGGTCGTAGAGGTGGGTGCCGTCGAAGAGGGCGAGGCCGTGGGCGTCCTCCGGGAAGTGGGCGGGGACCCAGTCGATGAACACGCCTATCCCCGCCCGGTGGAAGGCATCGACGAGGCCCTTGAAGTCGTCCGGCGTACCGAACCGACTAGTTGGGGCGAAGAGACCTAGAGGTTGGTAGCCCCACGAGCCGTCGAAGGGGTACTCCGTCGGCGGCAGAAACTCGACGTGGGTGTAGCCCATCCCTGCGACGTATGGAACGAGATCTTCGGCGAGTTGGGCGTAGGTGTAGTAGGAGCCGTCCGGGTTACGCTTCCAGGAGCCGAGGTGTACCTCGTAGGTCGTCATCGGGGCGTCGAGGGCGGTTCTGGGGGCGCGATTTTCCATCCAGGCGGCGTCGTTCCACTCATAGCGCGTGGGGTCATGTACGACTGAGGCCGTGCCTGGAAGCCTCTCGGCGCGGAAGCCGAAGGGGTCGGCCTTCAGCGGCAGGAGTTCACCGTTCGGGCCGAGGATCTCGTACTTGTACGCCTCGCCCTCGCCGACGCCGGGGATGAAGATCTCCCATACACCCCCGGGATGCTTGCGCATGACGTGCCTTCTCCCGTCCCAAAAGTTGAAGCCGCCGACCACGGAGACACGCCTCGCGTTCGGGGCCCACACCGCGAAGCTCGTGCCAGAGGCGCCTTCGAGCTCCATCGGGTGCGCACCGAGCTTCTCGTAGAGGCTCAGGTAGTTCCCCTCCCCGAACAGGTAGAGGTCTTGATCTCCGAGAACGCCCGGAAACCGGTAAGGATCCTCGACCTCGGCCTCGCCGTCATCCTCCCACGTCACCCGCAGACGGTACGGTACGCTCTGCCGAACAGGACCTGCGAAGAGGCCATTAGAGTGGATGATCTCCAGGGTGCCGATGGCGTCGCCATCGCGGGAGACGACCTCGACCGTGCTCGCGCCCGGCAAGAATGCCCGCACCAACGTGCCGTCCACTGACTGGTGCATGCCGAGGAATGAGAAGGGATCACCATATTTTCCGGCAACGATGGCGGCGACCGCGTCTTGCTCTCTCATGGCCCCTCCTCCAGAAGGTCGAGGACGCTCTTTATCGGGATGCCGACCCAATCTGGGCGGTTGTCAAGCTCGTAGCGGATCTCGTAGAGGGCCTTCTCCAGCGTGAAGAGTTCGATCAGAGCCCGCGCTTGCTCCTCGTCTTCGGGGTAGGAGATGGCGCCGCTCGCACCTTCTCTGTACCCGTCGAGGAAGGCCCGCCTCGTGCGTTCCTCCCAGAGTCTGACCCAGGGCTCGAGCCTCTCCAAATGGTCGGCCCGCTCGGCCCCGAGGTCCATCAGCGCCGAGCGGATGGCGTAGTCGAAAGAGCGGAGCATTCCCGCCACGTCGCGCAGGGGCGAGTGCTTCTTGCGCCGCTCGGCGAGGGGCCTGGCAGGCTCGCCTTCGAAGTCTATGATCTGGAAGTCGTTGCTGACCACGAGCACCTGCCCGAGGTGGTAATCCCCGTGATGCCTGGTCTTTACGACCCCGAGATTCCCCTTTGAGACGCTCTTTATGCTTCTCGTCAACTCCCTGCGCAGCCCGAGAAGACGGTCAGCGTCGGAGACTACCTCGTCGGGGAGACTGCTCCTTCGCCTCCTTAGCAGATCCAGGGTGCGCCTAGCCTCGGCGAGTACGCCGTCGGCCCAGCCCGCCACCTCCTCGGGGGAGGCCGTCTCCGGGGCGAAAGCCTCGTCATCGGTTGGCGCTGCGAAGGCCGCGTGGAGTTCCCCCGTGCGCAGGCCGAGAACGTGGACCAGGCCGGCGAAGAAGGCATCCTCGGCCGCCGGCTCCTCCGTTTCATCCCCCTCTCCTTCCGGACTCCACGAGGTCAGCAGGCGGTCATCCAGGTAGCGGTCGAGGTAGTCCAGAACGTAGGACCAGCCGTCACCCTGGTTCTCCACGAAGCCCTGCAGGAGGCCCAGAGTGGTCGTCTCGCCGTCGGGGCCGGTGTACTCGATCGCCCCGGCGAGCGGCGGCGTGTTCTCGAAGCGTGCCTGCTCGGTAAGGTGGCGGCCGATCTCGAGGTCAGGGTTCACACCCTTCTGAAGGCGCCTGTAAGCCTTCAGGATCAGACGCTCTCCCAGGATCACCGAGCTGTTGGTCTGCTCCACCTCGGCCCGCCTCACACTCAGTTCGGAGATAGAATTGTCCCCCACGAGCTCGCCGAACGCGGTCGTTCCGGAGAAGTAAATTTTACCCTCCCCGAAATCCATCCCGGTGTTCTCCCCCATCGCCGCAACCACGCCGCGACAGAAGGCCTCGTCGGCCAGGGCGTCGAGGAGGACCCCCACCCTGGCGCGACGCCTGAGCTTGGTGAGGACGTGCGGCATGAACCCCGAGACGCCGTCGCCCTCAGCGCCCTCCTCCCAGGCCGCCGAGAGCGGGAGGAAATACAGTTGCGGTTCTCCCTCTTCGGAAGCCTCCTCGCCCACGTGTACCCTGAGCAGGGTAAGGATCACGTTGTCCCTGAACCCGGCCTGCGCCGCGACCTCGACGCGTTCGATGCCACCGCCTTTCGCGGCGAACCACCGACGGGTGCCGAGGAAGTTCGGAAGGGCCTCCTTCTCCAGTTGCGCGACCTGGCGCGCGGGGAGGCGCAGGGGGACCCTATCCACGCGACGGTTGGTATGTCGGCCGGCGGGAAGCACCAGGACTGGCGGCTCGGCGTACGGCGGGCTCTCCTGGTGCCACCTCGGGGCCGCAGCCTCCCTCGCCAGCCGGAACCAGTAGAAACCGTAACCGGGCAACGTGAGGAAGTAGGGTAGATCTCCCAGGGGAGGAAAGCTGCTGTTGCCCAGCATCTCCACCGGGACCAGGCCCCTGAAGCGCGAGAGGTCGAGTTCCACGGGCTGGGCCGACCGGCTCAGGTTGGCCACGCACAGGATCGCCTCGTCCTCGTGCTCCCTCAGGTAGGCTATAACCTTCCTGTTGCCCGGATGCAGAAATTCCAGGGTTCCCCGGCCGAAGGCCCTGTGCGCCTTGCGCACGGCGATGAGGCGCTTCATCCAGTTCAGGAGCGAGCCGGCGCTGCGGCCCTGGGCCTCGACGTTCACCGCCTCGTAGCTGTGGACGGGATCCATGATGGGCGGAAGGTACAGACGCGCCGGCTCCGCCCGGGAGAAGCCGGCGTTCCTATCGCCCGACCATTGCATCGGCGTACGTACAGCGTCCCTGTCACCGAGGAAGATGTTGTCGCCCATCCCGATCTCATCCCCGTAGTAGATGATGGGCGTGCCCGGCATGCTCATGAGCAAACTATTTAGAAGCTCGATGCGGGGCCTGTCGTTCTCCATCATGGAGGCCAGGCGACGACGGATGCCGACGTTTATGCGCATCCGGGGGTCAGTGGCGTAGATCTGGTACATGTAGTCGCGTTCGCGGTCCGTGACCATCTCCAGGGTGAGCTCGTCGTGGTTGCGGAGGAAGATCGCCCACTGGCAGCTCTCCGGGATCTCCGGTGTCTGGTGCATGATCTCCACGATGGGATGCCTGTCCTCTTGCGCGAGCGCCATGAAGATGCGGGGCATGAGCGGAAAATGGAAGGCCATGTGACACTCGTCCTCATCCCCGAAGTAAGGCAGCACGTCCTCGGGCCACTGGTTGGCCTCGGCGAGAAAGAGGCGGTTCTCGAAGCGGGCGTCCATCTCGGCGCGCATCTTCTTGAGGACCTCGTGCGTCTCGGGGAGGTTCTCGTTGTCCGTGCCCTCGCGCTCTATGAGATAGGGAATAGCATCGAGCCTGAGGCCATCGACCCCGGCGTCGAGCCAGAAGCGCATCACGCGCATAATCGCCTTGAATACCTGAGGGTTGTCGTGGTTGAGGTCGGGCTGGTGGGAGAAGAAGCGGTGCCAGAAGTACTGTCCGGCCTTCTCGTCCCAGGTCCAGTTGGACCGCTCCGTGTCCGTGAAGATTATGCGGGTGCCCTCGTACCTGTCCGGGGTGTCGCTCCAGACGTAGAAGTTGCGCCGCGCCGAGCCTTTCGGCGCCTCGCGGGCTCTCCGGAACCAGGGATGCTCGTCCGAGGTGTGGTTGATGACCAGCTCGGTTACCACCTTGAGGCCCAGGGAGTGCGCCTTGCGCACGAATGTCCTGAAGTCCCTGATGATGCCGTAGTCGGGGTGGACGTTCTTGTACTCCGAGATGTCGTAGCCGTCGTCGCGCATCGGCGATGGGTAGAAGGGCATCAGCCAGATCACAGTGACGCCGAGGTCCTTTATGTAATCGAGGCGCTGCGTGAGGCCCCTGAAGTCCCCCATGCCATCGTTGTCCGCGTCGAAGAACGCCTTGACGTGCAACTGGTAGATGATGGCGTCCTTGTACCAGAGCGGGTCGTCGCGGTACTCCTCGTCGAAGTCTTTGGCTCCCCTTGGCGAGACCTCCGTCACCCCACACCCCCTTTCCTGAGGCGGAAGATCTCCGCCGGGTTGCTCGAAGGGTCGAGACGAACCCAGAACCAGCTTCCCGTGGTCGGGATCTCCCTGCCCGTCATGAGCTCCTCGACCAAGTAACCCTCGCCCTCGGCGATCCCGAGCTCCCACAGTGGGAACTGCACGTGAGTCTCGTGGACGCCGTATGGGTCGAGGTTGACGGCGACGAAGACGGCGTTTTTCCCGGACTTTTTGCCGTAGAACAGGACGTTGTCGTTCTGGGCCGCGTAGAACGAGATGTTCTTCAGGTACTGGAGCGCGGGGTTCTCGCGCCGTATCTCGTTCACGCGCCCTATAAACTCCTTGATGTTCCCTGGCCTGTCCCAGTCCCTGACCTTGTATTCGTACACCTCGGAGTCCTGGTAGTAGACGGTGGTGCCTGGCTCCCCGCGCGGGGTGTTCTCGCACAGCTCGAAGCCGCTGTAGATGCCGTAGGTGCTCGACAGCGTGGCCGCGAGGACGAAACGCATCTTGAAGGCCGGCTTGCCGCCGAACTGCAGGATGTGCGGCAGGATGTCGTGGGTGTTGGGGAAGAAGTTGGGGCGCATGTACTCCTTCGGCCAATCTCTGGTGAGCTCGGTCAGGTACTCCGTGAGTTCCTGCTTGGTGTTGCGCCACGTGAAGTAGGTGTATGACTGGGTAAAGCCGAGCCTGGCCAGGGCCTTCATCACCTTCGGGCGGGTGAAGGCTTCGGAGAGGAAGATCACATCCGGGTGCTCCCCCTGTATCTCCCCTATAACCCATTCCCAGAACGGGAATGGCTTGGTGTGCGGATTATCGACCCTGAAGATTTTGACCCCACGAGCAACCCAGAACAAAATGACATCGAGCCACTCCCGCCACAGATTCTCCCCGTCCTCTGAATAGAAGTCCACGTTGACGATGTCCTGGTACTTCTTGGGCGGGTTCTCGGCGTACTTGATGCTCCCGTCGGGCCTGAAACGGAACCACTCGGGGTGCTCCCCGATGTAAGGATGGTCGGGCGAGCACTGGATGGCGAGGTCGAGCGCGACCTCCATCCCGTGTCCGCAGCAGACGTCCACGAAGTGCTCGAAGTCTTCCAGAGTCCCGAGGTCCGGATGGACGGCCTTGTGTCCGCCCTCCTCGCTCCCTATGGCGTAGGGACTGCCCGGGTCGCCAGGACCTGCCTTGATGGCGTTGTTGCGTCCCTTGCGGTGGCTCGTGCCGATGGGGTGGATGGGCGTCAGGTACACCACATCGAAGCCGAGCCTCGCTATCTCGGGCAGACGCCGTTCGGCCTCGGAGAAGGTCGCGCTGCGATCCGGCACCGTTCCTTGGGAACGGGGGAACATCTCGTACCACGCCCCGAAGCGCGCCCGCTCGCGATCGACCACTACCTCAAGCGTCCCTCCGTACACGGTCGACGTCGAGCGGTCGGGGTGCTCCCTCATCAACTCGCGGACCTCTTCCGAGCGCAACAGTGCGACCCTGCCCTCGTAGCCTGTGGCGTCGAAGCCGGAGAGCGTCTCCGCAAGGCGCTTGTCATGAGATCTATCGAAGGCTTCCTCGATTAGACCGCGGCCTTCGACCAGCTCCAGTTCAACGATCTGCCCGGCGTCTACCTTCTTGCCGATCTCGGTCCGCCACGTACCGAACTCGTCCGTCCAGGCCTCGATGGTGTACTCGTAGCGGGCGTTCTTCGCGAGCGTGAGGTTGCCCGTCCAGCGGTCGTTCTCGTAAATGCGCATCGGCGTCTCGCTCCACCCCGGTGCGCCCATCTCCCTGTACTTCAACACGGCGGCGACCTTGTCGTGCCCCTCTTTGAATACGTCGGCCCAGACCTCGAAGCGGTCGCCGACCTCCCTCTTCACCGGGTAGCGTCCGCAGTCCAGCTCGGGATAGACATTCTCGATAATCACAGGTCTAAACGCTCTCTGCACCCCGTCTCCTAACCATACCGACAGACTCCCAGACAGAGCCGAGCCTCTCACTCCGGAGGGAGATGATCTCACATGACGAGCGCCACGGCCTACCCTCCGACGTCCCTACAACTCGGGGGCGGGACGGGAGACCCTGGGCGCGTGGTCCCGCCTGTAAATCATGACGGTCCGCAGGAAGGTGATGACCGTCTTGCCATCCTGGTTGTAGCCCGTGGTCTGTACCGTCACGATGCCAACGCCGGGGCGCGAGCGGGAGTCGCGTTTTTCCAGGACCTCGCTCCTGGAGTAAATCGTATCCCCCTCGAAGACGGGCGCCGGGAGCCGGATCTCATCCCACCCCAAATTGGCGAAGACGTTCTGAGAGACATCCGTCACGCTCTGCCCGGTCACCAGCGCAACCGTGAATGTAGAGTCCACCAACGGACGGCCAAACTCGGTCTTGGCGGCGTAGGCGTGGTCCACGTGAATGGGGGCCGTGTTCTGCGTAAGGAGCGTGAACCACATGTTGTCCGTGGTCGTCACAGTGCGACCCAAATGATGCTCGTAGACGTCACCCACTTCGAAGTCCTCGAAAAAACGCCCCCGCCATCCCTCCTTGACCGTCATGCTACCCCCTGGATTCGGCCTGTGCTAAAGTCGATCTCGTGCCCATCGTCTCGCAAAGAATCCCGGAATACTAGTCACGCATTGCCCCTCACTTTGCACGACGATCGACTCCCAAATGTTACCGTAACCCTACTTCCACTCGTTCCGCGCGGTCCCGCGAGCCGGCCACGAAGTCATGACCGCCAGACCATCGCGACCTTGCTCTCCGGCTCTTCGCCCACAGTGGTACAGAAGCGAACCTTCGAATTGCCGACGGAATGGAGCCTTTCGTACTCGACCTCCTCTGGTTAGCGGCGCTCGCGACGGGTGACGCCGCGACCCGCGTGCCAGGCCTCGATCACGAGGTGATCGGCGGGGTCCCCGAGACGAACGACGACCAGCTCCACGATGTCGGCGCGGAACAGATGGTAGGGTCCCGGCGGGGCATCCCCGCCGACTATCTCCGCCTTGCGCTCGGGATCGGTCACCTCCTCGACACGGCCGGCTATTTTCGCGTCCCCCGTCCAATCCGGCGGGTCTGCAGAGCCGCTGTGCAGCGCGAAGCGAGGGTCGCGCCCAAGGTCGAGCGCCTTCAACGACCGCCACATGCCTCCGAACCAAAGCTCCCCGTCGGCGAACTTGACCTCGGTGCCGCTGATGCGCGGGGAGCCGTCGCGCCGGAGCGTCGCGAGGGTCTTGTGGACGTGGGCATCCAGGAGACCGCGAGCCTGGGCGGCAAGCTCCGGAGCCTCGACCTCCACGGCACCCCAACTAGGCATGTTCGACCATCCCTACGCGGTGGCGACCCGTCGCGTTCCTCCGGGTACGAAACGGTTTGTTCGAGACTCCATTGGCCGATCTTGCGAAACGTGAGTAGTTACCCTTTCCCATTGGTCAGCCTCCTTTCTCGCGGAGCCGGTATCCCGACATCTCGGCCCCATCGCTTGTCGACCTTGCTAGTGAAAAGCGCGTACCCCACGGCAAGGCCATGTGACAACTCTAGCAGCAAGCCGGTGAGGACAGAAACCTCCGCAATCGGCAGCAGAAGACAGCTCGACGGTGCTCGCCCGTCTGCGGGGAATCGATATTCGGTCGCTACAGCGTAGGCGTGGTCGGCATCGGATTCCGGCTGTGATAGAGTCGATTCCGTGCCCATCGTCTGGCAAAGAATCCCGGAATGCTAGTACGCTCTGCGTCTCCCACTCGTGGTCACGCGCGGCGTTGACGGAGACGCACGAGGACCTGCGTCGGGGCGTGAGGAACGTTTGCGCCCGCTTCCCCAACGAGTACTGGCGCGATCTCGACGCCGCGCGCCGCTACCCGGAGGAGTTCGTCGGGGCGATGACCGAGGCCGGCTACCTCGGCGCGCTCATACCCGAAGAGTACGGTGGCATGGGCCTCGACCTTCTCGCCGCCTGCGCTATTCTCGAGGAGGTCAACAGGAGCGGCGCCAACGCGGGCCCGGCCCACGCCCAGATGTACACCATGGGCACGCTCCTCAGGCACGGCTCCGAGGAACAGAAAAGCGCGTACCTGCCGAAGATAGCAACGGGTGAGTTGAGGCTGCAGGCCTTCGCGGTCACCGAGCCCGAGGCGGGAACTGATACTACCTCGATACGGACCACGGCGATCCGAGAAGGCGACCATTACGTGGTGAACGGGCGCAAGATCTACATCTCCAGGGTCGAGCAGTCGGACCTCATGATCCTGCTGGCCCGCACCACGCCACTCGCGGAGGTCGAGAAACGCTCCCGCGGCCTCTCCGTCTTCCTCGTGGACCTGAGAGACGCAGAAGGTCTCAGGGTAAGACCCAGGCGGATGATGATGAACAACGCGACGAACGAGCTCCTCTTCGACGGAATGCGGGTACCAGCTCAGAACCTCATCGGCGAGGAGGGAGAGGGTTTCCGCTACATCCTCGACGGAATGAACGCTGAGCGCATCCTGATAGCGGCGGAATGCATAGGCGACGGAAGGTGGTTCGTGGAGAAGGCCACGAAGCGCGCCGGCGAGCGCGAGGTTTTCGGGCGTGCGATCGGCGGGAACCAGGGCGTCCAGTTCCCCATAGCCAGGGCCTACGCGAACGTCGAAGCGGCCTCGCTTATGGTGCAGAAGTCGGCGTCCCTCTTCGACCGGGGGGGACCTTGCGGCGCCGAGGCGAACCTGGCGAAGCTATTGGCGGCCGACGCCTCGTGGGAGGCGGCCAACGTCGCCGTCCAGACCTTCGGCGGCTACGGCTTCGACGCTGGCTACGACGTGGAGCGCAAGTTCCGCGAGACGCGCCTCTACCAGGTGGCCCCCATCTCCACGAACCTCATCCTCTCGTACGTCGCCGAGCACGTCCTCGGCCTCCCGAGGTCCTTCTGATCCCGAAACGAGATGTTGGTGACCCCGCCCCAAGGAACGAGGCCACCCTCCTGACAAGCCAAAACCTCCCGACCTGGGAAGGACGAGGGTTCGACCTACACTGGCGCCCGACCGAGCGCCTCTTCTAAACCCGCGGTGGTGAGCTTGGCTGCCACGGGGCAACCGCGCACGAAGCCGAAGAAAGGCCCGAAGTCCCGCGTGGCAGGGAAACCCGTGACGAACAATCCTGGCACGCTCGATTGGAAGTGCTCGTCCAGGACCGGGAACCCGTCGACGAGGTCCATGTCGTCCACGACCCCGGCCAGGTAGGGCACCCCCCTCATGTCCGGCTTGTAGCCGGTCGCCAGGACGACGTGGTCGACCTCGAGGTGTGTGCCGTCCGAGAGTTCCACTTCGATGCCACCGCCGGGGACCTCCTTGCACGCCGCCACAGACGCGTGCGGCCAGCGGTGGACGGAGGGCTTGTCCAGTCTGGATGTGAGCCACGGCTCGAGCTTCAGCCTGCCCTCGGCCCAGAACCTCTGGATCACGGTCTCACGCTCCTCTGCAGGGAGGCGCCTGAACCAGCCGGGCACGGTGGCGGTGAGGTCTATCAGAGGGTCGACGAAGTGCCAGTCGGAGGCGGTGAAATCCGGCGTGTCGTGGCGGTAGACGACGTGGATCTCCTCGGCGTCCCCGTCGGCGAGCAGGGCGGCCCACTCGAAGGCGCTCTGGCGCCCGCCGACGATCATTGCCCGCTTCCCGCGGAGCTGGTCGAACCGAACCAGATTGCAGGTGTGCGTCCAGCGCTCAGGTGAGAGATTCTGCTCGACCCACTCCGGGATGACCGTGAAGTGGGAGATGCCAGGGGCGGCGACCACGGCGTCGGCACCGACGCGCCGGCCGCTCTCCAGCGTCGCCTCGAAGTGTCTGTTGGATCTCGAGAGATCCCGCACCAGGTCGGGCACTACGTCGATGTCAGCCCTCTCCTCGAACCAGTCGACGTAGTCGAGGAAAACCGCGACCGGTATGGGGTCGATTTCCGAGGGGTCTATCCCGCGCTCGTCGAGGTACGCCTCGAAGGTGTTGACTCCGGCGGCATCGAGGTGCCAGTCGGGGCCTGAGCGCAAGAACATCCCGGCGGGCATATTCTCGCGCCAGAAGGCCATCGACTTGCCGACCACGAACTGCTCGATACCGGCGTTCTTGGCGCAAGCGGCGGTGGCCAACCCGTACGGTCCAGCCCCGATCACCAATAGCGGCACGTGCGTCAGCGCTTGCCCGTCGTCCACGGCATCTGTTTTCGACTCGTGCAAAGGTCAACCTCCCGCGTCGGGTGAAGGGGCCGTCGCGCCCGCGTCCACCGCACTGTCACTCACGTCTACTCCAGTCTCATCTCACGGGCGGCACTGATACCTCGTCGGCAACGCGCAACCCTTCTCGGTAGCCCAGCACGCTCCATTGGTGCCCTCCTTCGCTACCTGGTCCGGACACCATTATGGGACGTCCCTGTGCCAGAGTACATAATATTTGACACAGAGCGCCGAGAGTGCCTCCCCAATTCCTCATACCGTGACAGGCAATTCTACGATAGCCCGGAGAGAACCCTCTCGTGGACTTCGAGAACTTTCTCACCGAAGAGGACGAACCGTATGAGGCGCAACCGTTCGAGCCCATCCGCCTCCACCCGCACTGTCAGCAGGGCCGCTTCCGCCGCCTCTTCGAGAGGGTAGCCGAAGATCCCGGTCGAGATGGCGGGGAAGGCTATGGACTCTATGCCGTTCTCCTCGGCGAGACCGAGGGAGTTGCGGTAGCAACCTGCCAGCAGCTCTGCCTCGGGACGGTCCTGACCGTAGACGGGTCCTAAAGTGTGGATAACGTAATGGTTCGGTAGCCCATGCGCGCCGGTTATGACGGCCTCGCCTGGTGCTATTGGGCCAAGCGGCATGGCCTCTTCGGCGAGACCCGGACCGGCGGCCCGGTGGATGGCGCCCGCCACCCCGCCGCCCGGCGAGAGCCTCGCGTTCGCCGCGTTGACCACGGCCTCAATGTCTTCCTGGGCAGTTATGTCTCCCCCCACGCACTCGACCGTCACGGCCCCGAACTCGCGTCTCATTCGCCACCTCCTGGGTAGGCCAGCTCACCGGACCGCCAGACGGCCTCTACGGAGAGGTTGGGGGCAAGGACCGTCGCGTCGGCGTCGTAGCCGGGGGTGAGGCGGCCCTTGCGGCGGCCTTCGCCTATGAGCCTCGCTGGGGAGGTCGCGGTCATGCGGGCAGCCTCCGGAACCGTGCATCCGGTGAAGGCCAGGATGTTCTTGAAGGCCTCATTCATGGTGAGCACGCTGCCAGCCAGGGACCCGCTCCCGAGCTTCGGAACGCCACCATGGACGTAGACGGTGCGGGTCGCCAGGCGGTATTCACCCTCCTCCATGCCCGCCGCGGCTATGGCGTCGGTGACGAGGCAGAGGCGGTCGGGGCCGAGCATCCGGAAGGCGAGCCCGACCATCTCAGGATGTACGTGCAACCCGTCGGCGATCAGGCCGCAGACGGCCCTCGGGTGGGCGAAGGCGGCCCCCGGCAGCCCCGGCTCGCGGTGGTGCATCGCGCTCATCGCGTTGAAGAGGTGCGTAACGCCGGCGACCTGAGCGTCCATGGCGCCGTAGGCCGGTTCGAAGGCGACGTCCGTGTGGCCTGCCGAGACCACAACCCCGCGGTTCGCGGCAAGGGCCATGAGCCCTCGGGCGCCCTCCAGCTCTGGTGCGAGCGTGATCATACGCACAGGACCGAGGTCCAGAAGTCGGCCGAGCAACTCCGTATCAGGCCTCAGGACGTGGGCCGCGGCGTGGGCGCCCCTCTTCTGCAGGTTTATGAAGGGTCCTTCGAGGTGGACCCCGAGCACCTCGGCACCTGAAGAGGGTGCGCCCTCAGACGCTCCTGCACCGATCGTCGGCAGGGCCTCCTCGTAGATACCCTCAGGCGATGAGATGACCGTGGGGAGGTACGAGGTAGTCCCGGTCGAGAGCAAGTCTCTGGAGAGCTCGGGGAGGCGGGAGCACTCGGAGGCCACGTCGACGCCGAAGGCCCCGTTCACCTGCAAGTCGACGAAGCCGGGTAGGATCAGGGCCTCCCCGTAGTCGTGTACCTCGTGCGCGTCGGCGACGAGCGAGTCGTCGGGGCTGACGTCCGCGACGGAGCCGTCGCCGAAGAGGAGCGTGCCGTCGGGCCAGACCTCGTAGTCCGTAACGACCTGGCCCCTCAGCGCGACGAGCCTCACGTGCCCCTCCGGCTGCTGTTCCCCCTCATGGCTTACATCTTCCGCTCACGGGGCCGGCGAATCAAGGGTGGGAGGAGTCTCGGGGGCGAACTCGTCGACGTTTGGTTCGGGTCTGGCGTCGGGGACACGGAGGAGGAAGAAGAGGCCGGCGGCCATAATGACGGCCAGCGAGCCGATGGAGACCCTGTATCCGAAAGCACTGCCCCCGAAGACGAAGAGAAGCACGGCCGTAAGCGCTGGCCCGAAGACCGCGGAGACCTTGCCGGCCAGGGAGAAGAGCCCGAAGAACTCACCGAGCTTCTGGGGTGGTGAGAGGGCGACGAGCATCACCCGACCCACCGTCCACATCCCGCCGAGCGCGACACCCACGATGGGCCCGGCGAGAAACAGCATCCACGCCCCCAGGGCCACCGCGGCCAGCACGATCGCGACGAGCCACAGGATCAGCACCCCGATGAGAGACCTCTTGGGTCCTACCCTGTCCGTGAGGAACCCGAAAAAGGCCGAGCCTACAACGGCGAAGACCGTCGAGAAGAGCAGCAAGTTTCTCACCTGCGTACCGTCCATATCGAAGACCACCCGCCCGTAGAGCGCCATGTTGGCGATCGCGGTGTTCGCCGCGTCGGTATAGAGAACGGTAGCCAGAATAAACGTTCCCACCCCCGCGTAAGCCGGCAGGTTCCTGACGGTACGGACCACGTCGCGGTAGGCAGCCCCGAGGCTCAAGGGCCGCCGCGCCCGCACCGCGGGGTCGGGCACCAGGAAAAAGACCGGCAAAGAGAAGACGAGGTAGATGACGGCCGTCGGCACGAAGGCGTTGGAGTAGGCTTCGTCGCCGGTCTCGAGCCAGGCCCCGAGGGGCCCGAGCAGCGGGCGCAGTACATCCCCGTTCTCGACGAAGTACGTGAGGACGACTAGGGCGAGGATGCTACCGACGTATCCTGCGGCCGTGCCGTAGCCGCTGATCCTACCCGCGCCCCGCCCAGCCGCGACGACGGGCAAGAGCGCGTTGTAGAAGACGAGCGCTGACTGGTAGCAGAGGTCGGCCGCGATGAAAAGGGCGAGCCCCACCACGACCCCGCCGGTTATGTCGAGCGCGGCGGTCAACGCGACCGCAAGGACGGTAAGCAAGATCAGGTAAGGAACCCGCCGCTGCCTGAGGTCGGCCACGGCCCCGAGAACGGGCGCCGTAAACACGACGAGCAGCGCGGAGACTGCCGTCGCCGAGTTGACGAGCCCAGGCCCCGAGAGGAAACCTCCGCCCCCGACCCGCTCCTCGACCCACAGCGGGAAGAAGAAGGAGAGGATGGCGACCGAGAAGATGGTGTTCGAGAAATCGTAGAGGATCCAGGAGAAGGCGGCCAGCCCCGAAGCCTTGCCGCCAGATACCCCAGGTCTTCTCATCCCTGCGGCAGTATAGAGCATGCGGCAGGCTGTCTACGGCTCTCTGAGAGTGGCCCCACTAGCTCTCTCACGAACGAGAGGTCCAGCCGCGCCTCCTAAACGACGGTAGAAGTGTTCGTCGGGTACCAGCTCTTCGGGGAGATCTCGGGGGTAGGGGTGTAAAGCTGCGGGTCTTGATCTCCATCATGATGGTGTGGCCTCCTACGGGGCGGGAGGTCATGCTAGTGCCTAACGCATATAGAGAAGGCCGCCTCAAGCCCCAAAGCAGCGAGCAGAGAAATCGATCCCCAACAAGCGCGGATCAGAGGTGGATCAGAGGAGGTCGTGCTCTAGGGCGAAGCGGGTAGCCTCTGCACGGGTGGATGAGCCTATCTTGTGGTAGACGGAGCGCAGATGGGCGTTTACGGTACGGGGGCTAATGTAGAGTTCCTCGGCGATTTGGGGGTCTGTCATGCCCCTGGCGACTAGCTTGAGGACCTCGACCTCGCGGGCGCTCAGGCCAGCGGGGTAAGCCGTTGCCGGGGGAGAAGTGGATTCTTCCGTGGGCTCCGGCGGCGGTTGCAGCGCGTACTCGACGGCTGCTTGCAGCGTCATCGCCCGGCCCCTCCTCCATTCCTCGTCGAAGGCCGCTTCGCCCAAGGCGTCCCGTGCCACGGCGAAGATGCGGTCCTGCAGTACCTGGTCCGGGATGTAGCGGTAGGGCGCGGAACCCGTCGCCCGGAGCGCCGTCTCGGCCGCGCCCAGGAGCCGGACCGCAAACGACGCCTGGCCGCGGAGGCCGGCCACCTGGCCCAGACTCTTGACGAAATAGGGGGCGTTTATTACGTCCCGGACTTCGTCGGCGAGGGAGAGACCTTCCCGCAAGTATTCGTTGGCCCGGTCGAGGTTCCTTTCGGCCAGGGCGAGGAGCCCCAGTTTATACAGTGCCTGGTGCGCCGCTATGCGGTCCCCGGCCGCGCGGGCCGCCGTCAGGCCCTCCTCGAAGCACTGCCTCGCCGGCCCGGGCTCGCCGTTCAGCAAGGGGGCCAGGCCGAGATAGGCGAGGGTGTGCGCCTCGCCCCACTTCTCGCTTTCGCCTGCCGTGCGAAAGAGGCGCAGGCTCTCCTCGAAGCGTTCGCGGGAGCGCTCGCCGTTGCGCTCGGCCGCATCCACGAGGCCCAAGAGCATGAGCCCGATCGCCTGGCCCCGCGCGTCGTCCGTCTCCCGGGACAGCCTCAGCCCTTCCTCCAGGGCCGGGAGCGCCGAGGTGAGATCCCCCTCGGACCAGGCGTAGGTGCCGATGATCAGGTTCGCCTGCGCCCTTCGCGCGGGGTAGACGCCGTCTCCCGGCAAGTCCCCGCCCTCCAGCACCTCCTCCATCCAGCGCCGGGCCTCGCTTTGAAGCCCTGTCACCCACCAGTAGCGCCAGAACGCCCACGTCAGGCTTATCGCCCGATCCGCGTCTTTGCAGTCGAGGAAAAAGCGCATCGCCGCTCGGAAGTTGTGCTGCTCGCGCCGCGTGCGGTCCAGCCAGCCGACCTGGTCCCGGCCCATCATCAGCGGTCCGGCTGCCAGGGCAAGCGCGTAGTAGTGCCCGGCGTGCCAGCTCCACATATCCCGCGCTTCGCCGGCCTCTTCGAGCTTCTCCCATCCGTATTGCCGCACCGTTTCCAGCAAGCGGTAGCGCGCCTCCCCATCCTGATCCGCCACCAGCACCAGCGACTTGTCCACAAGGGACACCAGGAGGTCCAGTACCTCTTCCTCCTCGATGCCTTCTCCTTCGCCCACCGCTTCTGCGGCTTCGAGTGTGAAGCCGCCTGCGAACACGGAGAGCCTTCTGAACAGAACCTTCTCCTCCTCGGAGAGCAGCTCGTGGCTCCAGTCCATTGCCGTCCTGAGCGTCCTCTGGTGGGCCAAAGCCGACCTCCCGCCCCCCGTTAGCAACCGGAACGAATCGTCCAGCCGAGAGGAGATCTGCTCCACCGAGAGCACCTTCACCCTTGCGGCCGCAAGCTCTGTGGCAAGCGGTATCCCGTCGAGGCGGTAACACACCTGGGCCACCGTCATCGCGTTGCCCTCCGTGAGCGAGAAGTCGTGCCTGGCCGCCTTTGCCCGCTCGACGAAGAGCCTGGTTGCCTCGTAGCGTAGCAGGCTCTCCAGGGCCGGAAGGCGACGTGGGTCCGGCAGCGAAAGTGGAGGAACGTCGAAGATGGTCTCGCCGGAGACGCCGAGTGCCTCCCGGCTGGTGGCGAGGATTCGCAGCTCTGGACAGGAATGCAGCAGAGCTTCCGCCAGAGAGGCGCAGGCTTCTACCAGGTGCTCGCAGTTGTCCAAAACCAGCAGGACTCCCCGGGATCCGAGGTGGAGACAGAGCGAATCCGCAAGTGGAGTGCCTGGCACCTCCCGCACCCCCAGGACAGAGGCAACCGCCTGCGGCACGAGCTCAGGGTCAGAGAGCGGGGCGAGTTCAACGAACCAGGCCCCATCCTCGTACCCCTCCACCTCGGCAGCCACCTCCAGAGCCAGGCGTGTCTTGCCCGAGCCGCCCGGCCCGGTGAGCGTTAGAAGGCGTGCCCCGGCCAGACGTTCCTCTAGCTGTGCCATCTCCCGCTCTCGTCCTACAAAGCTGGAGAGCTGCAGCGGCAGGTTGTTATCCGGCGGGCTCACGCCTTCACCCGCCCCTTCATCCCCACCAAAAGAACCTCCGAGTGGCCACGAAGGGACGCGTCTCCCCGGTAGGCATCTGGTCGCGCATCCACCATTCTCCCTCCGATCCCCTAGAGCCTCGATCCCAGCATTATAGCAAGCGTTGCTTGTGGCTCGCCTTCGCGCTCGTCGGGGTCCCTTCCGGGTAGGCGCGCATGGACGCACGATCTCAAGCGCCCCTTCGAAGAGGGTAGCAGGAGTCTCAGGGTAGGATCAGAGGAGGCCGTACTCTGAGGCGAAGCGGGTCGCCTCTGCGCGGGTGCTGAAACCTAGCTTGTGGTAGATGGAGCGCAGGTGCGCGTTCACGGTGCGGGGGCTTATGTAGAGCTCTTTGGCGATCCGGGCGTTGGTCATCCCTTTAGCCAGGAGCGCGATGACCTCGACCTCGCGGGCGCTGAGACCCAGGGGGTAGGCTGGTGGGGCGTCGGTACGCGGCGTCGTTGGCCTTTCCAGAGCGTATTCGATGGCTTGCTCGGGGGGCATCGCTCGCCCCTCACTCCATCCCGCCGCGAACTCTTCCTCGCCCAGTTGTGCGCGGACGGCACTCAGGCGGTCCTCATGGTTGGTGAGCGCGCTGACCATCGGCGACAGTGTCGTGCCGTAGGTCTCGTTCATGACCTCCGTGGCTGCCCACAGCCGCGCGGCGCGAGTCGGGTGCCCCTGGCCTGAGGCTACGGCTCCCAGCCCGAAGAAGGAGTACTGGATGATCACCTTGTAGTCCACCTCACAGGCAAGGTGCAGGCTTTCCCGGAGCAACGGCGCCGCTGCCTGGTAATCCGCCTGGATCAACGCGATGATACCGAGGGGCTGGAGGCACGAGAGTATGCCTCCGGGCTCCCCCACTTCGCGATACAGTGCCAGACCTTCTTCGTACAGCGCTGCCGCCCGATTCCACTGGCCCTGGGTTCCAGTGACCATTCCGGCGAAGGCGAGCACAGTGGCGACCGTGCTCGGATCTCTCAGCTCGGGTCGCAGCCTCATGGCCTCTTCGAGCAGGGCCTGCACGGGCACGTCCGCCCGCTCCCCGAGCATAGCGGCGAAACCGAGATTGGCGAGGGAGGAGGCGAGGCCTTCGCTATCCTCGAGCTCCCTGTAGAGGTCCACGCTCCGCTCGAGCGAGACTATTGCCTCCCCATACTTGCCTTGACTCAAGGCAAGAGAGCCAACCACGTTCAGCGCCTTCGCCAGTGTCGTCGTGGGGCTGCTTCGGGAGATGCCGCTCTCGAGCCACTTTCGCCCCTCGCTCAGGTAGCCGCGCATCAGCCAGAAAGACCACAGCGAGGCCGCCAGCCGCAGACCCAACTCCGCTACCGCATTTTCTTCGAGCGACCATTGGAGAGCAATTCTGAGGTTGTCTAGTTCGGTCTCCAGCCGGGTCAGCCACCACGCCTGGTCGGGCCCGCTCAGCCCCCGCTCAGCCTCCTCGGCGAACGCCAGGCACCAGGTAGCGTGGCGCTCGCGCGTCGCCTCCTCTTCCCCGCTCTCCCACAGGAGATCCCGCCCGTATTGTCTGACCATCTCCAAGAGCCGGTAGCGTATCTCGCCGTCTTGCTCCATAACCAGGACCAACGACTTGTCCGCCAGTTGCGACAGCACCTCCAGGACCTCATTTTCTTCGAGACTTCCCCCGGAGCCCACAGCCTCTCCAGCTTCCAGGGTGAAACCTCCTGCAAACACACAAAGCTTGCGGAAGAGGGTCCGCTCATCCTCACCAAGCAGCTCGTGGCTCCAATCCATCGTCGCCCTGAGCGTCCTGTGGTGGGGCATCGCCGTTCGCCCACCACCCGAGAGCAACCTGAAAGACTCGTCCATCCTGCTGGCGATCTGCTCCGCTGACAGCATCTTTACCCTGGCCGCCGCCAGCTCTATGGCGAGCGGTATCCCGTCGAGGCGGTAGCAAATCTGCGCCACCGCCATCGCGTTTTGTTCCGTGATCTCGAACTCCGGCCTGACAGCTCTTGCCCGCTCCACGAACAGACGAGCTGCCTCGTAGCCGCCCAGGCTCTCCATGGCCGAGAGGCGGCGTGGGTCCGGTAGTGAGAGAGGGGGAACGGCGAAGAGCGTCTCGCCCCGTACGCCGAGGGCCTCACGGCTGGTGGCGAGGATGCGTAGCCGCGGGCAGGAACGAACCAACGTCTCGACGAGGGAGGCGCACGCGCCTACGAGGTGCTCGCAGTTGTCCAGAACCAGAAGCGGCTCTCTGGAAGCGAGATGAACGCAGAGCGAATCGACAAGCGCGGTGCCAGGCGTCTCGCGTATCCCCAGAACAGAGGCGACGGCTTGCGGTACGAGATCCGGATCGGAGAGCGGGGCCAGTTTCACAAGCCACACACCGTTCTCGAACCCTTCCACCAGCTCATTGCCCACGGCCAGAGCCAGCCTCGTCTTGCCTGAGCCTCCGGGACCGGTGAGCGTCAGCAGGCGGGTACTTCCGAGCAACTCCTCGACTTCGGCGATCTCCCGCTCGCGCCCGACCAGGCTACTCAGTTGGAGCGGCAGGTTGTCGAGTGGGGAGCCTGGTTCATTGCGTCGGGAGAAGGCGCCCATCTGGTCGGCGCCGTTCCCCTCGATGCTCCGAGGCGGGTGCGCGGCGTCTTCATGTGGCACGAGGATGCCTCGCAAAGCTTTCGGTGTCTCCGGCGGCGCCCGGGGGAGCGGTCATCCCGTCCCGCGATAAGTGATCTTGCACTACCCGCTCCCACCTGTGGCATCGGCTCTTCCAGAGGCATTGTAGCCGCTGCCGCCCGCGAGCGTATGGAGCAGTACGGGATCACCGAGAAAGAGGTCCGGTCGGTCCTCGAAACGTCCGACGAAGAGGGAGCAGCCGCATGGGGCGGGGCTTCCGTAACCCCGCCCCATTCCGTTGGCGCGCGTCCCTGTTGCCAGGAAGCCACCGAAGAAGTCCGGCTACTTGTTCCTGTCCACACTCCATGCCCACTCCGCCGGGCTCTGGTCTACATTGCCTTCCTTATCTATCGCCCTAACCAGGAAGCTGTGCCTGCCCTCAGAGAGGCGGTTTATGTTCTCGGGCGAGGAGCACTCGTAGTAGGCTCCTCCGTCCAGGCTGCACTCGAAGGTCGCCTCGGGGTTGGGGGAGGCGAACTTGAAGTGGGCTGTGGGCTCTTGGTGAGGCCCGAGGGTCCGGAGAGCTTGGTGGTGTCCGGCGAGAGGGCGCTTCCGGTTGAGAGGGTGTCCGCTGAGCGGCTGTCGAATTCCTGTATCCACGATTCTGGATTGCACCTTCCAGACACTTCGGTGAATAAAGGCAAGAAGAAGAGCCGGGGTCTCTACGCCCCGGCCCGATGATCCACTGGGAGACCCCGTCCTACGGGGCGCTTCCTCTAGGAAGATGCTACCTTCTTCGGCGCCGAGAACTCCGAGGTGTCTCCCCGCAAGGTCGGTGGCAGTGGCCGTTATGGTCTTCCCGCCGCGACCTTGTGGCCGGAGAGAAGGTGAAGGAGGCGTTACCGAAGAAGTCTGTTGTGACGTTCTTCTGGCCGATGAAGGTTTTACCCTCGTGTTCCGGAAGGGTTGGAGAAGAACTGGATCAGGTTGTAAGGTCTTGCCGCGGTGCTATTCAGCGTGCCGTTACGTGGTCTTGTCGAGACGTTCTTGGCGGAGGTTATGACCGGCATGTTCTGCAGGCGGTTGGCCCCGAGGTCCACGTCGCCGGGGTCGGTGTTGGTGCTGGTGGTGCGCCGTTCAGCGTCTATGCCCAGCCCGACGTTTGAGAAGATGCAGTTGCGCGAGATGCGGTTGCCGGTATCCTGGGTCCTCAGGATCTTAACCCCATCCTGGCCGTTGAAGGCGATGGTGTTGGACCCGGCGGCGGTACCGATCCCCGATCGAGTTGTTCGGTACATACCGGCCACGAGCCACACCGACACCTCGGCGTTGCCAAGAGCCGAGGTCCCGTCCCTGAATGTGCCGGAGATGAGGTTCCGCCAGCAGCCTTGTTGCCCTGACCCTCCTGCCGGATAGTTGGATCGCCGTCTAGTGTCGTTGCCGGAGATGATGTTACGCGCGGCGGGGGACGTGCCCCCGATTATGTTGTTGGAGCCGCCGCCAATAACCACCCCGTCTCGCCGTTACCCATGTCGGGTGGGCCTGTGGGGTCGGTGCCTATGAAGTTGCCCTCGATCCTGTTGCCGCTGTCGCCAGAATCACGATCCCTTCAGCCGAAGCGCTTATGATGAGTCCCTTGATCACGCTGAGTTATTGGCTTCGTGATCCCCAGGCCATCCCCACCGGACAGATTGCTTCCGACAGTTCGACTTCGGGTCACCGCGTTGTGCCCGTAGCCAGGGTGTTGGGAGGTGGTCCGGGCTGGGTGTAGCCGTCTATGGTCACCGTATCTGTTATGGCTGGCACGCCGGGGTGGTCGGGTTACATGGAGATCACCCCCCTGCCTGGGATGTTGAAGTTGATGGTGTCCGCGCCGGAGGTGGCGTTGGCCTGCTGGATGGCCGCCCTCAGCGTGCACTGGTTGCCCGCTGCCGCTAAGACGTCGGTGTCGCAGGTGCCGCCTGCATTGGATTCGCGTCGGCCGAGTCACCTTGTGGAGTTGACGGTAAAGGTGGTTGCAGCGTGGGCTGGCGCGGAGGCCAGCATACCCGCTGCCATCATCGCCGCCATAAGCGCCCCCGCTGCCAGCGCCTTCGCCTTCCTGCTCCACACTAATCCTTCTCTACTCATCTGCGTACTCATCGCTCTCTGCTTCCTTCCTTTTCGTCTTGCTGCTTACGTCCGGTTCTGCTCGTTGGCTCATGCTCGTTAGCGACCTCCAGGGCTCACCTCCCGATCGCTTCGTCCCGAGGAGCGTTCCACCACGTCGAGCTGGCGTGAGATCCTGCCTTCATGCACCTCAAGCGTCGTCTCAACCGAGATCAAGGTCCCGTCCGGGTAGGCGCACATCTCGTCGAAGATGATGCTCTCTTCGCCGAATACGATCTCGCCCTCCACGGTGCAGCTCATCTCCTGGTCGCAGACAGCGCACAGATACCTCTCGATCTCAGCCTTCCCCCTCAGCTCGAAGGCCGGGCCATCGAGGCTGGCCGCGTTTACGACGCGAAGCTCGGCGTCCTCTGAGTAGAAACCGATGAGGGCTTCCACCTCGCACCGCTCGATGGCGTCGCGCAAGGCCTCGAAGTCCAACCCTCCTTTGGTCTCCTCCTCAATCACGGATTGCTCCTCCTTCCTTTGTGGTGTGCGGGGTCTGGTGTGCCTGATTAGCACTCTAGAACGCGAGAGAAGGTGCTACATCGGCAGGGTTACCTATTCAGGGTTGCCTATTTATCTGAGTGACCTGAAGGGGGTTGCCTAGGCAAGATGCCTAACGCATATAGAGAAGGCCGCCTCAAGTCCTCAAGCAGCGAGCAGCCAAGCGAGCAGAGAGATCGCCTCCCAACAAGCGCGGATTGGGGCAGGATCAGAGGAGGATCAGAGGAGGTCGTGCTCTAGGGCGAAGCGGGTAGCCTCTGCACGGGTGGATGATCCTATCTTGTGGTAAACGGAGCGCAGATGAGCGTTTACGGTACGGGGGCTAATGTAGAGTTCCCCGGCGATTTGAGAATCGGTCATCCCCTGGGCGACTAGCTTGAGGACTTCGACCTCGCGGGCGCTGAGGCCAGCGGGGTGGGCTGGTGGGGCTTCTTCAGCCTCGTCGGGCGTCTCCGGTGGTTCCAGAGCATAGTCGACGGCCTGCTCTAGCGTCATCGCCCGGCCCTCGGCCCACGCCGCTCCCCACGCAGCTTCGTCTAGTTGCGAGCGCGACGCGGCAAGGTGGACCTCGTAGTCGGTGTGAGAGCGGGCCAGAGGCGTAATTGTTATGCCGAAGGCTTCCTCCATGGCCTCCACTGCCCCCCACAACCGCGCCGCGCGTGTCGGCTCCTCCCGAGCGGCGGCCACCAGCCCGAGTCCCAGGAGCGAGTACTGGATGCCCAGCTTGTAGTCCGACTCCCGAGCTATGCGCAGGTTCTCCCATATTAGCAACGAGGCCCCATCGTAATCGCCCTCGACCACGGCCCTAAGCGCCAGGTTGTTCAGGCAGTGCCCCATGCCCTGTATGTCCCTTATCTCGCGAAATATCGCCAGAGCTTCCTCGTGCAGCGCCGTCGCCTGCTCATACTCGCCCTGGTTTATGGCGACCAATCCCTGGAACAGGAGCAGGTTGGCCGCCACCCGCCTGTCTTCGATCTCCGGCCCGAGACCCACGGCCTCCGCGTACAGGGCAGGGACGGTCTCCAGGTCCCGCTCGCCCAGCACCGCGACGAAACCGAGGTAGATGAGGGAAGAGGCGATACCCTCCTTGTCTTCCAACTCCCTGTAGAGGGCCAGGCCCCGTTCGAGAAACCTATTGGCCGCCTCGTATTGTCCCTGGAAGAGGGCTATGTAACCGGCGCCGCCCAGCGCCCTGGCCTTCGTGCGGGTCCTTAATCGGCCATTCTCGAAAACTGCGCTCTCCAGCCATCTTCGTCCCTCGCTCAGGTGGCCGCGGGTGTACCAGAATGACCACAGCGCGGCCGCCAACCCGAGACCCGGTTCCGCTTCCCCTCCTCCGAGCGACCACCGGAGGGCTGCCCGCAAGTTGTCGTGCTCGGTCTCCAGCCGGGCCAGCCACGGCGCCTGATCCGAACCGCTCAAACCCCGCTCCGCCTCTTCGGCCAGCGCCAGGTAATAGTTTGCGTGCCGCCGACGGACCCGCTCCGCTTCCTCGCTCTCTTCGAGCTTCTCCCGCCCGTACTGCCTGACCGTCTCGAGCAAACGGTAGCGCGCCTCTTCGTCCCCCTCCTCGACCACGACCAGCGACTTGTCAACAAGCGTGCTCAGCAAGTCTAGTACCTCAGCCCCCTCGATGCCTTCTCCTTCGCCCACCGCTTCTGCGGCTTCGAGTGTGAAGCCGCCTGCGAACACAGATAGCCTTCTGAACAGGACCTTCTCCTCCTCGGAGAGCAGCTCGTGGCTCCAGTCCATTGCCGTCCTGAGCGTCCTCTGGTGGGCCAAAGCCGACCTCCCGCCCCCCGTTAGCAACCGGAACGAGTCATCCAGGCGTGAGGAGATCTGCTCCGCGGATAGTACCCTGATCCTGGCCGCAGCAAGCTCTATGGCCAAAGGGATCCCGTCGAGGCGGTAGCACACCTGGGCCACCGCCATCGCGTTGCCCTCCGTGAGCGAGAACTCATGCCTGGCCGCCTTTGCCCGCTCGACGAAGAGCCTGGTTGCCTCATAATGCGGCAGGCTCTCCAGGGCCGGAAGGCGACGTGGGTCAGGAAGCGAAAGCGGAGGGACGGCGAAGATGGTCTCGCCGGAGACACCGAGCGCCTCCCTGCTGGTGGCGAGGATTCGCAGGTTCGGACAGGAATGCAGCAGGGCTTCGGCCAGAGAGGCGCAGTCTCCCACTAGATGCTCGCAGTTGTCCAAAACAAGCAGGACTCCCCGGGATCCGAGGTGAATGCGCAGCGAATCCACAAGCGGGGTGCCAGGCGTTTCCCGTACTCCCAGGACGGAGGCCACCGCCTGCGGCACGAGCTCAGGGTCCGAAAGTGAGGCCAGCTCTACCAGCCACACCCCGTCCTCAAATCCCTGCCCTACCCCCCAGGCCACCGCGAGGGCGAGACGGGTCTTGCCCGATCCTCCGGGACCGGTGAGCGTCAGGAGACGATTATCTTCCAGGAGCTCCCTGACCTGCGCCATCTCCCGCTCGCGCCCGACGAAGCTGGTCAGTTGCAGCGGCAGGTTGTCCGGCGGACGCCCGTGTTCGGGTGTCCCGGGGAGATCGACCACCTGGCCATGGTCGCCCACGGTATTCTTCCGCGCCGGTTGTGGCGTGTCTGACATCGGGTGCTGCTTCCTGGGATCCTCTCCCCGCACGGAGATTATAGCCGCCGGAGGGCCGGATTTGAAGGGTGTGGGCCGCAGGGGACTGGGCCGCGCGGGCGGCGCCTAGCGCCTCCTCGCCGTAGAGGCGGAACACCGTCGGCGCGGCGAAGACGCACTGTCCGTAGCTCTGGCACCGGTTCAGATTCACCAAGATCCTCATTCGCTAACTCCCTTCCCGGTCGAGGGTGAGGCCCTCATTCAGCTGTCAGCCTTAGGATCAGCTTTCAGCCAGGACAAGGAGCTGAATGCTGATGGCTGATCGCTGACAGCTCTAGTTTGCTTGACTTTCCAGAAGTTTGCTACTCCCGTCGTTCTGCCGGAGGAAGAGGCGGTCCACGAAGGTGTCGATGCGTCGCTTGAGGGGCTCGAACAGCGCCGCCATTATCAGCGCGGTACCGAAGTAGGCGAGCTGGGAGTCTTCCACGTGCGTAAGGGCGAGCAAGACGTGCTGCAAGCCCACGACGGTGACCTCGAAGATACCAGCAAGAATCGCAGTGAGGAGGCCGTAGACCACCGTCTGGTTGATGATGAGGTCTATCTCGTGCAGGCGGTACCTCAAGACGGCTATCCCGAGGGCGACGGGCAGGCCCGCAAGCCCTAAGACGGTACCAACGAAGCCGACCTCCCAGTGCAGCCACCACGCGTCTACGGCATCCGCGACCACCCACGAGATGAGGGCGCCTAAGGCGGCCACCGTGGCGGCGTAGGCGAACCATTTGATCTGCTGGCGCTCCACATCGCAGGCGCCGCGCAGCCTAGCCAGCAGGGAGGCCGCCGCGGCGAGCGTGAGGGAGAACATGATCACCTCGACAAGACCGGAGACGCCAGGGACGCCCTCGATGCTGAAGGGGTTACGGATGGCACCGAGTCCCCGGACCGGTCCCGGTGAGAAGGCGTCCGCGACGGCCCCCACCACGACCGCCACGACGACCATCCACGCGAAGGGACGCCAGCGGGGTGTCGGCGGCCGGCCGTCGGGAAACAGCAACCCAAGGAGCGCGAAGAGGCCGACGTGCGGGACCCAGAGCCAGGAGACGATCCAGGCCATAGTCTCGCCGCCAGGCAGCGACCCGTCCCGCGTCACAAGCGAGTAGGCGGCGTACTCGCCACAGAACAGGAGCACCCCCGCGAGGAGGCCGATGGAGCAGAAGAGCCAGCCGATGTAGTTGTGGGAAGGGAAGCGGGGCGCTATCACGGCTCCGACCGTCGAGAAGCCTATCGCTATCACGATCTCCTCGACGCACTGCTCGAAGATGGGGACGCCGGGATGCCCCCAGCTCAGCGCCAACAGGAGGAGGCCGAGCGCGGTGAGCGCCAGGGATACGGCGCACATGAACCAGGCGACTGCGGCGGGCACCAACCCCGCCAGCGGGCCTCCCGAAAACCTTGCTCCCGGCTTCGTGAGACGGACCGCTCCCACCCGGAGCCGCTCCCGGATTGGTGTCCCTTCGGTTGCGCGCTGGTCAAACTCTCGGGTGGACATGGTCCTCCTTCCGTGATCCTCTGCTCGGTGCGGGCACGTCCCACCCGCTGCTCAGGAACTCCTCGGCAGCGGCGCGTCCTGAGGCGTACAGCTTCAGCGCCCGCTCCCTGGAGAGGTCGAACTCCGTGGTTCTGACCCCAAGGGGGTCAATGGCTATGGTCCGGTGAAAGTCCGTCTCTTCCAGGTAGAAGCGGTCGTGGGCCTCCATCATCGTCTCGACCAGGCTCCTGGCGTAGTCAACCAGCCCGAAGATCCCCCCTCGAACCCGCGGGGCGGCGAGCGGCGCCCTCGGGTCGTCCTCGATGAACTTCACCCCGATCGTCGGCCACAGGGGCTCGTCTGAATCGAAGAGCCACACGGGGAAGTTGGAGAGCATCCCGCCGTCCACAAGCAGGTGCTCGCTGCCGGTCTTCGGCTCTTTGAATGAGACCGGCTCGAAGAAGAGGGGGATGCTCATGCTCATGCGGACCGCAAGGGCCACCTCGAGCTCGTCAGGGTCCTCAACGCCGAGCCAGTGGGCGTCGCGGGGCAACACAAGGAGCCGCTCAGCGGTGAGATCAGAGGCGATCACCTGCAGCTTGTAGCGGTAGCGCAACTCGGCATCGGGACGCCTTATGAGGTCTCCGAAGGTCCTGACGCCCTTGGCCTCAAGGAGCGAGGTCAGCCACCGGAGCATGGCCTTGCCCTCGTAGATGCCGCGGTGCTCGAGGATGCTCAAGGTCCTCGAAAAGATGGGCAGCCTACCCTTCCGGGGGTCCTCCAGGGTCGGGAGGTCGAGGGCGCCTATGACCTCGCGCAACTCGGCTGCGGTGTAGCCCGCGGCGATCAGGGCGGCCACGATGGCCCCAGCAGAGGCCCCTGCCATGTTCTGGGGCCTGTAGCCACGTTCTTCCAACGCCGAGTAGGCCCCGACGAGGGCGATCCCCTTCAGCCCTCCGCCCTCGAAGACCAAATCAACGTCCTTCGTGTGTCCTTCCGTTTGTAGTTCTGTCGTTGGTCTTACCTCGCTCGCCATCATCTTCGTGTCCTTTCCCTACGGGGCGGGAGATGGTTCCTGCCCCGTTTGCATCAGTCTGGTGTGCCTGATCAGCACTCTAGGACGCGAGAGAAAGGGCTACATCGGCAGGGTTGCCTATTCGGGGTTGCCTATTTATCTGAGAGAGCCTGAAGCGGTTGCCTAGGCAAGATGCCTAACGCATATAGAGAAGGTCGCCTCAAGCCCCAAAGCAGCGAGCAGAGAAATCGATCCCCAACAAGCGCGGATCAGAGGTAGGATCAGAGGAGGTCGTGCTCTAGGGCGAAGCGGGTAGCCTCTGCACGGGTAGATGATCCTATCTTGTGGTAGACAGAGCGCAGATGAGCGTTTACGGTACGGGGGCTAATGTAGAGTTCCTCGGCGATTTGAGGGTCGGTCATGCCCTTGGTAACGAGCCTCAGGACCTCGACCTCGCGGGCGCTGAGACCCACGGGGTAGGCAGGTGGGGCTTCTTCGGCCTCCTCCGGCGTTGCAGGTGGTTGCAGGGCGTACTCCACTGCCTCTTCGGGCATCATGACCCGTCCCTCGGCCCACGTCTTCTCCCAGATGGTCTCATCTACGTGCGAGCGGACTGCGGCGATGCGCTCTTCGTAACCGGCGCGTGCGAGGTCTGTCATGGAGAGACCGATGGCCTCCCGCAGGGCTTCCGCAGCTCCCCACAGTCGCGCCGCGCGAGCCGGTTGTCCGTGTGTCAGCGCAACCTCTGCCAGTCCCTCCAGGCACACAGCGACTGTCGACTTGGAGCCTACTTCCGCTGCCAGCGCCAGGCTCTCCTTGTAGATGGCGGCTGCTCGTGCACCGTCTCCCTGACGCAACACCGTCTCTCCGAGATTACAAAGGGTAGTCGCAAGGGTGGGCTTGTCGCCTAGCTGCCTCAAGAGTGACTGACTCTCCTCGAGTAACTCCGCACTGCGCTCGAGTTGGCTCTGCATCAGGGATGCTTGGCCCAGCAATCTGAGCACATAACCGATGCTGAACGAATCTCCCAGCACGCGCAGCAGCGCCAGGCTCTCCAAATGAAGCGCGGTCGCCCTTTCGTACTCACCTCGCTCTTGGGCAAGGATACCCAGGTTGGTCAGCGACATCGCGATGCCCCACTCGTGGCCCAGATCACTGTAGAGGGCCAGACTCTCCTCCCCGAGTTGGGCGGCTTGCCCATAGTCACTGTCCCGCGTCTTTGCTACGACCAGGCATTCGAGCGCGTGCGCGACGCCGTACGTGTCGCCCAGTTCCCGATACAGTAGCAGGCTCTCTTCGAGCGACCTCTGGGCCTGCTCGGAGTCTGACTGCTCGAGCGCGAACCACCCCACCTCGGTCAGGGCCTTCGCTCTGGCTGCTTGGGGCCCGGCGTCGCCCGCCAGGGCAGCCTCCAGCTCGTTTCTTCCCTCGTTCAGGTAGCCTCTCGGGTACCTGAGATGAGCCGCACTCGCGGTCAGGCGCAGCGCTATCTCGATCTCGTCCTCCTCCAGCGCCCACCGGATCGCCACGCGCAGATTACCGTGATCCTCTTCCAGCCGGTCTAGCCACGCTAACTGCTGCGTCCCCTTTAGCTCCGGCTCGGCCTCCTCCGCAAGCTTTAGGAAGAAGCGCGCGTGACGCCTCCTTACGGCCGACTCCTCGCCCGAGAGCCTCAGCTTCTCCCATCCATACTGCCGAACCGTCTCCAAGAGTCGGTAGCGTGCCTCGCTACCCTGCTCGGCCACGATCACCAGCGACTTGTCCACGAGGTACGCTAGGAGGTCCAGCACTTCGTCCCGTTCGAGTTCCTCTCCTACGCACACTGACTCTGCGGCCCCCAACGTGAAACCGCTGGCGAAAACTGAAAGCCTGCGGAACAAGACTCGCTCTTCTCCGGAGAGCAGTTCGTAGCTCCAGTCCATCGTCGCCCACAGCGTCCTGTGGTGGGGCATAGCCGTCCGCCTGCCGCCAGAGAGCAGCCCAAAAGACCCCTCGAGTCTGCCCGAGATCTGCTCCACCGAGAGCACTTTCACCCTTGCGGCCGCAAGCTCTATGGCCAAAGGAATCCCGTCGAGGCGGTAGCATACTTGGGCAACCGCCATCGCGTTGCCCTCCGTGAGCGAAAAGTCATGCTTGGCCGCCTGTGCCCGCTCGACGAAGAGCCTGGCGGCCTCGTAGCATGACAAGCTCTCCGGAGCCGGAAGGCGACGTGGGTCCGGCAGGGACAGAGGAGGGACGGCGAAGAGGCACTCGCCGGAGACGCCGAGCGCCTCGCGGCTGGTGCCGAGGATTCGCAGGTTCGGACAGGAATGCAGCAGGGCTTCGGCCAGAGAGGCGCAGGCTCCCACCAGATGCTCGCAGTTATCCAAAACCAGTAGGACTTCCCGAGACCCGAGGTGGAAACAGAGCGAATCCACGAGTGGCGTGCCAGGCGCCTCGCGCACCCCAACGACGGAGGCGACGGCCTGCGGCACGAGCTCCGGGTCCGAAAGTGAGGCCAGTTCCACAAGCCACACCCCGTCCCCGTACCCCTCGACCACCTCCAAAGCCACCGCCAGGGCGAGGCGAGTCTTGCCCGAGCCCCCTGATCCGGTCAGCGTAAGCAGGCGATGATCGTCCAGACGCTCCTTGACCTCGGTGATCTCTCGCTCGCGCCCGACGAGGCCGGTGAGCGGCAGCGGCAGGTTGTTGTCCGTCCTGCTCAAGGCTTCGTTCCTTCTCACTTCTCGTCGGGATAGAGCACAGAATAAACGCCCCTCTCCTCCACATGTAGCAGCCGTATCGTACCAGCGTTGCGGAGGTAGCGTATTTCATAGAGGTGTTGTTGCTAAGAAACCGGGCAGTGGACCGGGGCTGTACGAACTTGGGAGAAAGGGAAACGCCGATGTTGGCTCTGGCCATCATCTTCGGTAGCTGTCTCCGTACGGCCATTCACCAGCGCAACACCGAGCAGCGCTACGGCCCCGCCGACTGCAAGGGAGCCCGTGTCTGGACTGCCACTGCGGCGTGGCGCGGAAATCCGAGGGCTGTTGCGTCCGGCGAGGGCCTGTAGGTAGCCGCTAGTACGTCGCCGACAGGCGCCTTACTTCGTCCGGCCCTAAAGGTCCGTCCTATGGGGGACGATAACCCGCCTATGACGGGGCCGGTATCCGTAGACTCCGGCAAAGACGACGGGTAAAGGGGGATCATATGGACGGCTGATCTTCAGGGGGGTAGTGAATGCGGGAACCCGCGTTCGTCCCTCCAGGCAAACCGGTTTGGGGCAACAGTACAGGCGAGAAAGAGAGGGAACGATCATGACCCGGCAAACTGACGCGACAGTTGAGGGATGGATTCATGAGGATCGGGGAGCGAGCCAGGGGGCTGGCGGGGAGGTAGAGGAACTGGAGAGACTCTACTCGATCCCGGCGGCGACCTTCGGCGAGGTCGAAGAGGCCGAAGACGAGATAGCCTGGTTTGTGGTGCTGATAGTCTTTCTGCTCACCCTGGCCGCCACCCTGGGCGCGGCCGCCGCAGTCTTCTGCTGGATAAAGGGCGGACACCTCCACGCCTGGTACAGGTTGAGCGCCTTCAAGGTCAGGATAGGTTGCAAGTTCTAGAGTTCTAACCCGAAGGCCTCGGGCGATACTCAACGTATCGCCCGAGGCCCTACTGAGAGGGAGGGGTGCGCGGGTGGTGGAGGCGGTAATCTCGGTCGCCGATCTGCACAAGAGCTACAAGAAGGTAAGGGCCGTTGCCGGGGTCTCCCTCGAAGTACGCGGCGGCGAGGCGTACGGGTTGCTCGGCCCGAACGGATCGGGCAAGAGCACGACCCTGCATGCCCTGGTAGGCATCATTCGGCCTACCGGGGGCACGGCGACCATCTCAGGGTTCGACTCGCGTTCACTCGAGGCCAAGAGGCTCCTCGGCTTCGTGCCCGACGACCTCGGCATGCCAGAGACTCTTTCGGGCTGGGAGTACTTGGATTTAGTCCGCAGCTTGTACGGGGTGCGGGACCGGTCGAGGGCCGAGATCCTGACCAGGGTGCTCGGCCTGGAGGGCGCCCTCGGCAGGTTGATCGAGGAGTACTCTCACGGCATGAAGAAAAAGCTCCGGGTGGTGGCGGCCCTCCTCCACGAGCCAGGCGCCCTGGTGCTCGACGAGCCGTTCGCGGGCCTTGACCCCGAGGCCGTCATCAACCTGAAGCGTCTGATCTCCTCCGAGAAAACGAAGGGGACGGCCGTGTTCGTGGCCACCCACGACCTGCTCGCCGCGCAGCACTACTGCGACAGGATCGGCATCCTCTCAGATGGGGCGCTCGCTGCCGAGGGGACGCCGGATCAACTCTTCGAGCGTTTCGGTTCGGACTCGCTCGAAGAGGTCTTCCTCAAAGCCTCCGAACTGCTGGAGAGGAGCAGGGAAGTTGAGACATACCTTCAGCATCTCTAGCGTTGTCGTGCGGTCCTGGCGCAACCAGCTGGCCGGGCTGGTCGGTGGCAGCCCCGTGGTGCTCGCCCTCTGCGGTATCTTCGCGATTGTCCTTCTGGCCCTCTGGTGTTTGACCGTGCGAGAGTTCCTGTTGCCGCTGTTCGGCGGCTTCTCCGCCGACGCGAACTTGTTCGTGTCCGTGAACAGCCTGTTGTTGACGAACATCTCCCTCGTGGGATCGTTGTTCCTGGGCGTCTTCTTGATGCTGTCGCCCCCGAGAACCGCGCTTGACAACCTGCTGGTCGTCACGCCGACGACCCAGGGTCAAAGGACGGTCGGGTACCTGCTCCCGCTCGTCGGTATAGCCATGACGGCGATAACCGTGCTCTACGCACCCGTAGTCTTCTCGCTCGTCCACGGCAGCGCCGCGCTTTCGACCACCGAGGCGCTCTGGATAGCGTACCTATACGCGGGCCACGGCCTGTACGCGGTTCTGCTCGACCTGATCCTGTACCTGCTCGTCTTCGCTCTGGTACAGAGGGTTTTCGCCGCGGGGCACACGCTCTCGCAGTTGGTCTCTGTACTGGCCACGGTGACGACCGCGTTGGCGACTACGGTAATGAGCCTGCGGGCGATCGACCCATCAGAAGGGAACTTCTCGTCGCACTACCTGAACGTCTACGTCGTCTTTATGGAGGACCTGTCCTCAGGGCCACACGAGCGAGGCTTAGCCTTCTACCTCATGATCCTGGCGGTTCCCGTGATGGCAGCCTCGCTTTTGTGGCTGCTGCTGTGCCTGGTCTCCCGCCTCACGCTCTCGGCCGAGAGGCCGCACAAACGCGCGTGGCTGAGACGACTGCCCTTCGGACGTTTCGGCCTGGTGGCATTCTTCTCTCAAGAACTCAAGCAGTCGGTCCGCCATACGGAGAACCAGTTGTTCGCCGGGTTCTTCCTACTGCTGTCTGCGATCGCGCTCGCCACGGCCATCTTCGGCGGGGCCGAGATCGGCGCGCACGTGGTCGGCCTCCCCCTCATCGTCTGGGTGCTGAGCGCGCTGTTCTCCCACAACTCCTACGGGCGCACGCGGTCTCATCACTGGCTCGCTTCGGTCTCCCCCCGGCGGAGGCTCACGTGGCTCACGGCCAAAGTGCTGGCCAATCTGACCTACTCCGGAGGACTGGCGGCGGCGCTGTTCTTCGTGCTCTCGTTCGCGGGGGGCGGAACGTCGTTATCGGCTTACGTCGCCACCCTGCCGTACGGGGTGCTGCTGATCCTGGCCCTGACCCTTCTGGGCACGGTCCTCCCTTACTCTGAGGAGTACCCGTTTTCTTCGGCGTTCTCCGCGCTGTTCGGGGTATTCGCCGGTGTTCCGCTATCGTACGTGCTACAGAAGGCGACCAGCAGCATCCCACGGGACCTCATGGGCTTGGTGCTGGCGGCCGCGATCGGCATCCTGGTCCTGGCCATCTGCTCCGCCGACTCGTGGAGGGCCACGCATGATAGTGGAGTCTAGCCGGCCGCGCCTGTCGCCGAGCGTGCACCGCGACGGGAACCGCTTGCTCGACAGGGCCTCGGGGCGAGGCATAGACCTGAACGACACAGCAAAGCACATCGTGTACGGGATCGATGGCACGAGGTCTGTGGGTGAGATAGCGTCGGGGTTGTCCGGGCGGTTCGGCGTCGAGAGGCGCAGAGCCCTCGACGACACGACGAAGCTGATCGACGCCCTCCACCGCGGTGGCCTCGTCCGAGCCCGGCCTCCTTACCGCTACCGGCTGGCGTACCTGGTGGTCACACTGCGTACGTTACACGTATCCGTCTTGAGAGGTGACATCTTCGCGAGAAAGAGGGTGGACATCCGTGGCGGAGGCTTCCTCGCGATCCTCTCCCAGGTAGCCTTTCACGTCTCCATCCGGTACTGGTGGCTGGTCGCCTACCTGGTCCTTCTCGGTGGCCTCCCGCTCATGATCCTCGTCGGCGGCGCGCCGGGGATGCTCCTCGCGCCGCTGATCCTGTGCTTCGCCTTGCTCCTTGGCGTGAGCCTGCACGAGAGCGCGCACCTCTACGTGTTGCGCAGGCGAGCGGACGATCCGTGGCTGGGCTACCTCAGCTTCACCTCCATCAAGGTGAGCATCAGAAGGCCGCGCATAGACAGTGAGGAGCTTGAGCACCAGGTGGCCGTCAGCGGACCGCTTTGCCCGGTGATCTGCGGGGTCGCGTTGAGCGTGCTCAACGCGATCTATCCCAGCTTCCTCTTGGCGGCCAGCGGCCTGCTCTTGACCGTTCACGCGCTGAGTTTGCTACCCCCGTCAAAGGACGGGAAGAAGATGTTCTCATACGCGTTCGCGCGACGACAGACGGAGGGATACCATGAACGTTAGGTTGCTGGCGAGATCCTTCGCGATAGCCACGGTGTTCTCGATCGTGCTGTTGGTAACGGGATCCGTGGGAATAACCGTCTACGCCCTGGCTCTGGAGACCGACGTCACTTTGGGCCCGGTCTACGCCGTCTCGTACGACGACGGCAGTGGCTTCTCCGTGACTGCGGGCCCCGGCCTGTTCCTCTCGTTCGTGGTCGTGCTGGCCCTGCTGACCCTGCTGATCAGCGTCGGCCAGACCCGCCCCGCAACGCGGGGTAGGTAGGGGCGTACCTGCCGACGCCCAGAGGCTATACCAGTGCGACGTCGAGGGTCATCATGACGGCGAAGCCGACCATGAGGGACATGGCGGCGATGTCGGGGCTTCCGCGTTTAGCCTCGGGGATAAGCTCCTCGGCGACGACGAAGATCATGGCCCCTGCGGCGAAGGCGAGGGCGTAGGGCAGTATCGGCTGGGCCACGAGCACGGCCGCCGCCCCGATCACCGCGGCGACCGGCTCGACAACTGCGGAGAGCTGGCCGTAGAAGAAACTCCTTCCCCGGCCCATCCCCTCACGCCTCAATGGCATGGAGACGGCGGTACCCTCGGGGAAGTTCTGAAGCCCGATGCCGACCGCCAGCGCGATCGCCGCGCCAAGGGAGGCGCCGTCTATGCCGACGGCCACTGCCCCAAACGCCACGCCGACCGCCAGACCCTCGGGGATGTTGTGGAGCGTTATGGCCGAGACCAGCAGCACGCTGCGGCGCCAGCTCGTATGGATACCCTCAGCCTCGGACATCTTCATGCCTGGGTGTAAATGGGGCAGCACCCGATCCAGAAGCCGCAGGAAGATCCCACCCAGCAGGAACCCGATGACCGGCGGCACCCACGAGGGAAGACTCCCAGCCTCTGACAGATCTATGGCCGGCGCGAGGAGCGACCAGAACTGGCCGCGATCATGACCCCAGCCGCGAAGCCCAACATCGCGTCTAACAGCTTGCGTGGGACGTTCTTCGTCCCGAAGACAAGAGCAGCCCCCGCCGCCGTCATCCCCCACGTGAACATCGTAGCAATGAGCGCCTGCGCGATCGGAGGCAAATCCGCGAAAGCTCCGATCACAGCCCGTCCACCCAAATACCATTCTTTGAACCCAGTTACTGGCAACGACACGCCCACGACGACCTCACTTTCGTAGATTAGGCTTACCTAATCTTACGTGGTTGGCAAGGCGGCGGCAAGGCTGGTCGCCGCCTTGCCGAAACTACACGCTCACCAGCAGGGCAGTCACGTACATGATCGCTATCCCGGCGGTGAGTCCTCCGAGGTTGGTACCCGAGAGGGCTGGCGTCTTCGAGCTGGCCGAGTCTCCAAGCAGCAGTCGTCCCACCTCGTAGACGACCTGCAGTATTGCCCCGGCTCCGACGGCGAGAAAGACGGCAGAGAGGAGGTTCGAGTAGGCGAAGCCCCCGATCCAGGTCCCGACGATGGCCGGTCCTCCTCCGAGAAGGGCGAGCGCGGCGAAGTGGGCGAAGCGCGGCCTCTTCTCCTTCAAGATCGGCGCTGCGATACCGACACCCTCGGTGATGTTGTGGAGGGTAAACCCGAGGATCAAGAAGGTTCCCAGGGCCGCCTCGCCGAGCGCGAACGCCGCCCCGATGGCGAGACCCTCCCCCAGGTTGTGCAAACCTATCCCCAGGGCTATCCGGTAGGAAGTCGCGAGCCTGCTGGCCCCCTCGCGCCCACGCCGGAATAGTCGCTCGACACCGAGGAGGCCGAACAGCGTCAAGAGGGCGACGAGGATAACCATAGGCACCCCTGAGAAGGCTCCAGGTAGCCCGCCGGCGATCTCCACGGCCTCGAGCAACGTATCGAGCACCAGGAAGACCAGCAAGCCGACCGTCAGGGCGAGGACGAAGTTCATGCCTGCGGTGCCGAGACGCCTGAGGAACGGGTACCACAGAAGCCCGAGCGTCACCGGCACGACACCGACGTAGAACCCGATCAGCGCGTAGTCGGAGAAGGTCTCCCCGGAGAAGCCGGGAGTCAGCACCGCGACGGGCACCTCCGCATCGAAAGTCGTCCCGGTCTCACTGATCAGCACGATCTCGTACGCCTCGCCCTCGACCCACGTGTAGGGAATGACGACCTGAGCAGAGCCGAGGCGCGGGATCCTGTTGTCGGGATCGACCCGGAAGTCCCACAGCGCGTCGTTCACAACCACCTGTTCCAGGGCGACCGGGCTCGGACCACCGTTCTGGACGTGCACCACGAGCTCGTTCTCCGTCGGCAGGGTCACGCGCCCTACGGTGAGATCCTCTACGGGCGGAGCATCGCTGCGGCCCACCCCGACGCCGTTCGACACGATCAATGCCAGCAGCACCCCTAGACCCAGGAGCGGCAGGAGGCCGAGAAGCACCCAGGCCGGTCCGCGATTTTCGCGCCCCATCCCCTTACTCCTTTACCTCGAACAGGCCCATCCAGCCGAGCTCCGCGAACTCGCTGACATGGGCGTGGAACATGAACGCGCCTGGGAAACCGTAGCGGAACTCAAGGATCCCGCGCTCTCCCTGGCCGAAGATCTTCGTGTCCGTGAACTCGGAGGGTTCGATCTCCCCGCTTCTTGGATTCCTCGTGCCCGTCGGATAGTAGTCGAAGAAGTTGGCGTGCGTGTGGAAGCTGTTTATGAAGTCGAACTCCAGCACGTTGACCGCGTATACCCGGATCAAACGCCCCTTCTGTATGTGTACGGGATGGCGCTGGTAGTGGAAGGCAACGGTGTTGACGGCGTACACTTCGTTGGAGGCATCGAAGTTGGTGTCGAAGCCGTTCATGACCATTACCATCTCGTCGGCCTCGGGACGACCTTCTTTGGGGTCTATGATGAAGGCCCCGTAGAGACCTTTTTCGATGTGCTTCCTGAGCGGCGACGTGTGGCAGTGGTAGAGATGCAACCCGGCCGGCTCGGCGTCGAACTCGTATACGAACTCCTGCCCCTTCCCCACGAGCTCGAAGACCCCGTCCATGTTGGCAGGGTGGAAGCCGTGGAAGTGGATGGTGTGAGGATGCGAACTGTCGTTCTTGAAGCGGATGCGCAACCGCTCCCCCTCCGTGGCCCTCAGGGTGGGACCAGGGACCTGCCCGTTGTAGGTCCAGGCCGGATACACGATGCCCGGAGCGACCTCTATCTCGGTCTCCTCCGCCGTCAGCTCGAACTCCCTGACGGTCCTTCCGCCCTCACTGATCTCCTCCCCCCTGTAGAAATCTCTCAGGAACTTCGTGGGGTCGAACCGCGAGAGATCCACATCCCCAACAACCCCGTTGCCGCCGTGGAAACGGTGCCCCCCGTCCGCATCGTGCCCTTCCTGGTGATGCGCTTCTTGCCCGAGAGCCCGCTCTACATGCGCCCCAAGCACGGCGCCAGAGGCACCAACAGCCCCCACCGCCCCGGTTACCCGAAGGAAATCCCGCCGCGAGAGAGCGGCGGCCTCCCCCCCACCCCCTGCCAGTGCAACCTCCGCCTTCCGGATGGGAAAGGAAGCGCCCATCCGGTACAGTAGAGCCAGCGTAACGACGAGCGCTACCTCAGACGTGGTCGCGGCGAGATCCAAGACCCCCACCGCCTCTACTTCCCCGACGTGCGGCCCGAAAGGCACACCCACCGTGCGCGTAACGAGATAGAAAACGACGACCGCTAGGTTGCCCCCCATGCCGAGGATGAAGACCGTCCTTCCACCCCATAACCACAACGCCACGCCATAGAATCCCTGCAAGAGCGCTACCAGCAAGAACAAAACCCCGTAGATCCACCACTCCTCGAAGTGCTCAGGCATGGCCCAGAGGTGGATCGTCGCCGCACCCATCGTCAAAGCTATTGCTATCCCCGACGAGAACCTTCGAACGTCCATCTCCACCGCCCACCATTTTTTAGCTTTACCTAATTATCAATATAGCATAAGCTAATAACCAACGTAAAGCTTTGAGCGGACCATAGTAGGTCTATAATGTTGATTGCTCATGACTGATCCCATCGTGAAAAAGCCCTATTCCTCATCGGTCGGGGACTACATCAAAGCAATTTGGGATCTTGGGGGGATAGGCAGTGCCTCGACGAAGGACGTTGCGGCCAGGCTAATGGTCTCTCCTGCCTCTGTCTCCAACATGTTCGTACGCTTGCAGGAGATGGGTCTGGCCGAGTACGAGCGTTACCAGGGAGCTTCGCTGACGGAGCGCGGACGGGTAGAGGCGCTAAAGTTGGTACGCCGGCACCGCCTGATCGAGACCTTCCTACTGAATCATCTCGGTTACGATTGGCAGGAGGTACACGAAGAGGCCGAGCGGCTGGAGCACGCCGTTTCGGACGGGTTCACCGTACGTCTGGCCGAGTTTCTGGGGCATCCGGATCACGACCCGCACGGGGACCCCAT
Source organism: uncultured Rubrobacteraceae bacterium (assembly GCA_963840835.1). Lineage (GTDB taxonomy): Bacteria > Actinomycetota > Rubrobacteria > Rubrobacterales > Rubrobacteraceae > Rubrobacter_D. Next base: position 208,019 of record CAWJAM010000007.1, read on the forward strand.
CCCCTCGGCAGAAGGTACCCTCGAGGTGGATGACTCATTTACCCTGAGCCAGGCCGTCGCGGGCCAGCGCCTCCGCATCTCCAAGGTCAGGGACGAGGACGCCGCGATGCTCGACTACTTCGGAGATCGCAACCTCGTACCGGGGCGACTGTTGACGGTCAGGGAGGTGCGGGCCATCGACGGCGTCGTGGTTGTCGAAGACGAGGATGCAGAGGTCTATGCGCTCGGAGAGCCTCTGGCGCGCGCGATGTTCGTCAGGGATGATTGATCTCTGGATGACTTTACGGGTCGGCGCCCGGTGTCGCCGGAGCAGGGTAGGTCACCTGTACCCGCCCCCTTTACTTGACGGCCCAGAGGTAGGCGAGGGCCGACGTTGTACGCCTCCTGGCATTCTGCACCAGCGGGCGGAGGTGGGCGGTGAAGCGTTCGGTCTCCTGCGGCGTCAGCGCCTCGTTCATGGCTTCCTCCAGGGTGGGGATCTTCGGGTTCCCGGCGGACCGGATGACGACGTCCCACTCTGCGACCCCGAAGTAGGCGTCGTCGGAGACGAGGCTGGCCTCGTAGGTCAGACGTACCTCGGCGAAACCGGCGCCCTCGGCGAGGTCGAAGAGGTCCCGCTCGTCGAAGTCCAGCATGGGGTCAGTGTCCATCGGCTGGATACGCCGGAACACGGTCCTTACCTTATCGGCGAGTTCCTGGACCGGCGTCACGTCGTAGCCGAGGAAGTGGTGCGGCGGCTCGGGCTGCTTGAAGCGGTTGATCGGTTCGAAGATAGAGACCCGCCCGCGAGGCTTCAGCACGCGAAAGAACTCCCCAAAGGCCCGCCGTTTGTCCTCCACGTAGATAAGGACCGACCGCGTGGTGACGACGTCCACTGAAGCTTCCCCGAGCGCGGAGAGGTCGTCGGCGGAGGCGAGCAAGAACTCGCACCTGTCCACCACGCCCATCTCCTCGGCTAGCCCGCGGCTGTGGTCGAGAAGGTCCTGCGAGATGTCCGAGAAGACGACCCGACCTGTCTCACCCACGAGGTCGATGGCCCCGAAGGCGATGAGACCGTCTCCGGCCCCCACGTCGAGCAGGGTCTCGCCCTCCTTCACGGCAGCGTTCTGCAGAAGACGGTCCCGCCAGGGCAGCAGCCCCTCCAGGAACGACGTCCGCTGATCGGGGTCTCCGCCGAAGCGCCGCTCCAGCAGCCACTCGGCCCATCTGTCCCGGACCGGCTCCGTCACGCGGCCCGATTACTCGTCGACCGGGTTCTCTGGCTGCTCGCCACGCAGGACGGCGGCCAGGTTCTCCGCCGCGAGGACCGCCATCCTGTCGCGGGTCTCGACGGAGGCGCTGCCGATGTGTGGGGCGAGGACGACGTTCTCCAGCTCCAGTAGCTTCGGATGCACCGTGGGCTCTTCCTCGTACACGTCGAGGCCGGCGGCGAAGATGCGATCCTCGGCGAGGGCGTCCGCCAGGGCCGCCTCGTCAACCACGGGACCACGTGAGGTATTGACGAGGACGACCTCGGGTTTCATCTTCGCGAGCTCCTCCGCGCCGATGAGGTGGCTGGTCTCGTCGGTGAGCGGGGTGTGGATGGAGACGAAGTCGGCGGTCTCGAGCAGTTCGTCGAGCTCCAGGTAGCGGGCTCCGAGCTCTTGCTCGGCCTCTTCTTTTCGGGAGCGGTTGTGGTAGAGAATCTGCATCCCGAAGCCTCTTGCGCGGCGGGCGACGGATTGGCCGATCCGGCCGAACCCGACGATGCCGAGCTGCTTGCCCCACACGTCGCGGCCCATGAGCTGCTTCGGTCCCCACCACTCCCAACCTCCGGCGCGCAGCAGGCGCTCCCCCTCCCCGAGGCGGCGGGCGGCGGCGAGCAGCAGCATGAAAGCCACGTCCGCGGTGGTCTCGTCCAGGACGCCCGGCGTGTTGGTCACGACGACGCCCCTCTCGGTGGCCGCCGCAACGTCCACGTTGTCGTAACCGACGGCCATGTTGGCGATGACCCTCAAGCCCTCTCCCGCGGCGTCCATGGCCTCGCCGTCCATAGTCTCCGTGGCGGTCGAGAGGACGCCGGAGGCGCCGCGAACGGCATCAAGTAGTTCCCCACGCTCCGGCGGGCGTTCGTGCATGACGGTCACGTCGAAGGGTTCGAGGATGCGGAGGCCGGCCTCCGGGATCTCACGTGTAACAAGTACCTTCTCGGGCACGGGTTCTTCCCCCTGTTCGCGCTCTACTCCTCTTCGAGCAGTTGCCGGAGCACCGTCTGTAGGATGCCGCCGTTCCTCAGGTACTCGACCTCGACCGGGGAGTCCACACGCGCCTTGACCGTGAACTCCTGCTCCTCACCGTCGTCAGATGTGACCTTGACGGTCAACTCCTTGCCGGGTTCTAGTTCAGCCAGGCCGGCGATGTCGAAGGACTCGTGTCCCGTCAGGCCGAGGGACTCGGCGCTCTCGCCCTCAGCGTACTGGAGCGGGAGAACGCCCATTCCGATCAGGTTCGAGCGGTGGATACGCTCGTAGCTCTCGGCGATGACGGCCCGCACCCCGAGCAGGAACGAGCCCTTGGCCGCCCAGTCGCGCGATGAGCCCGAGCCGTACTCTTTACCGGCGAGGACGACGAGCGGCACGTTCTCCTGTGCGTACTCGAGGCTCGCCTCGTAGATCGTGGTCTCCTCGCCGTCGGGGAGGTGGAGGGTGTAACCGCCCTCTTTGTCCACTAGCTGGTTGCGCAGACGGATGTTGCCGAAGGTGCCACGCACCATCACCTCGTGGTTGCCGCGACGGGAGCCGTAGGAGTTGAAGTTGCGCGGGTCGACGTCTTTCTCGATCAGGTACTGCCCAGCCGGCATCTTCGAAGGGATGGCGCCTGCGGGCGAGATGTGGTCGGTGGTCACGGAGTCCCCGACCCTGACCAGCACGCGCGCGCCCTCGATGTCCCCAAGGTCCTCGGCCTCGGGGCCCATGTCCTTGAAGAACGAGGGCTCCTGAATGTAGGTCGAGTCCGGGTTCCACTCGAAGAGGTCGCCGGCGGGCACCTCCACCTCGTTCCACTGCTCATTGCCGGTGTACACGTCGGCGTACTGCTCTTTGTAGATCTTCGGGTCGAGGGCGTTGTCTATCTCCCTGGCGACCTCCTCCTGCGAGGGCCAGATGTCCCTGAGGTAGACGGGGTCTCCGCCCTCGTCTTCCCCTATGGGGTCTCTGGACAGGTCTATGTCCACCGTGCCAGCGAGGGCGTAGGCGACGACGAGCGGCGGGGAGGCCAGGTAGTTCGCGCGGACGTCGGGGTTGATGCGGCCCTCGAAGTTCCTGTTGCCCGAGAGGACGGCGGCGACTACCAGGTCATTCTCCTCGACGGCGGCGGAGATCTCCTCCGCCAGCGGCCCCGAGTTCCCTATGCACGTCGTGCACCCGTAGCCGACCACGTCGAACTTGAGTTGCTCCAGGGGACCCAGGAGCCCCGAGGTCTGCAGGTACTCCGTGACGACCTTCGAGCCGGGCGCGAGGCTGGTCTTGACGTGCGGGGCTACGGAGAGTCCCCTCTCCACGGCCTTCTTCGCCAGCAGGCCGGCGCCCATCATCACGGAGGGATTGGAGGTATTGGTGCAACTCGTAATGGCGGCGATGACGGCGGAGCCGTGCGTCAGGCGGAGCTCCTCCCCGTCCACCGTGACGGTGATGGCGCCGGCGGGCTCGGCCTCCTCGCCGTTCTCGGGCTCGCCGCCCGAAGTCGCGTCTCCCCCGCCCTCGTTGGTGACGTCCGAGGAGCCGGCCGGGGCGTCGCTCGCCGGGAAGGACTCGGTGTCGTCTGCGGTATGGCTCTCGCCCGTGGAGACGGCACCGCCGGACCTGCCATACAGAGGGTCGCGGCTAGGGACGTCGCTCGCCGGGAAAGACTCTTCATCAGCCTCGTCGTAGGGATCCTCATGGCCGTTCCTGAGGAGCGGGTGGTCGGGGTCCACCATCTCGGCAAGGGCCTGCCTGAAGGAAGGTTGCATGTCGTCGAGGGCTACCCTGTCCTGCGGGCGACGCGGACCGGCGAGGCTGGCCTCGACGGTCTCCAGGTCGAGGTCCAAGACCTCAGAGAAGCGCGGCTCGGGCGTCTCGTCCGTGCGCCAGAGGCCCTGCTCCTTGCTGTAGGCCTCGACCAGTTCGACTAGCTCCTCGTCGCGGCCAGTGCCGCGAAGGTAGCCGAGCGTCTCAGCGTCGACGGGGAAGAACGTGCACGTCGCCCCGAACTCGGGGGACATGTTGGCTATGGTGGCCCTATCGGGGAGGGAGAGCTTGCTGAGTCCCTCGCCGTAGAACTCAACGAACTTGCCGACCACGCCGTGGGACCGGAGCATCTGGGTGACGGTCAGGACCAGGTCGGTGGCCGTTACTCCCTCCTGCAGGGCGCCGGTCAGCTTGAAGCCTATGACCTCGGGGACGAGCATGTAGTAGGGCTGGCCAAGGGTTACGGCCTCGGCCTCGATGCCCCCGACGCCCCAGCCGAGGACGCCGAGGCCGTTGATCATGGTGGTGTGGCTGTCGGTCCCGACGAGCGTGTCCGGCATCGCCACGCCGTCCTTGACGATAACGCCCTTCGCCAGGTACTCCAGGTTGACCTGGTGGATGATCCCCGTGGCCGGCGGGACGACCGAGAAGTTGTCGAAGGCCTGCTGGCCCCACTTCAGAAACTCGTAGCGCTCTCGGTTGCGCTCGAACTCGCGCTCGGCATTGAACTGCAAGGCCGCCGACGTCCCGAAGGCGTCGACCTGGACCGAGTGGTCTATAACCAGATCGGTCGGGACGAGCGGGTTGATCTTCTTTGGATCTCCGCCCACGTTCTCCATCGCGCTCCGCATCGCCGCAAGGTCAACGACAGCCGGCACGCCGGTAAAGTCCTGCATGACGACCCTGGCCGGCAGGTAGGCCAGCTCATCGCCGACCGACTCAGGCCAGCCGGCAAGCGCCTCCACGTCATCCTCAGAGACGAACTTCCCACCCGCATTGCGAAGCAGGGACTCGAGCATCACCCTGATGGAGAAAGGTAGCGAGAACACGTCCCCATCCACCTTCTCATCCAGAGTCCTCAGGCTGTAGAGCTCTACGTCACCAGATCCGGTATTCAACGTCCTGCGTGCGCCGAAAGGATCGTTCGCCATGCCAGCAACCTCTTCTCTAGGATTCACTATGTGTGACCCGCACCGAAGATTATAGATGATAGCGCCGGCTTTACCGCCCTCGCGAACGGCTCGGTCTGACGCTCTACCCGCTGCCCTCAGGCACAAGCTCGTAGAGGAAGGCCCCCTTTTCGACGGGTACCACGTCGAAGCCGGCCTCGCGGAAGGGCTCCAGGCTGCTGCGAGCGTTGGCCAGAAGGTAGACGGGGCCATTCTTCGTGGCCTTGAGGGCGGCCTCGACACCAGTGGTGTCGTCGGTGCCGTAGTCATCGGCGGCCTCCGAAGCGCTGACCCCGTCCGGCCATACGACGTCGGTGTAACGGTCCCAGGAGGTGCAGAAGGGGTCGATCAGGGTGAGGTCCCGCCTCCGCCGCTCTACCAGCACCATGTACCAGAGCGGGCTCCTGTGATGCAAGACCGTGGCGTCCTGCCTCGTGTGCCTGACCACGGCCTCGATCGTGTCGCGTCCTCCAAAGTCTGCGCTACGGTCGTGCGCCGCGTAGGCGTCGCGGATGCCCACAAGAGGTACGACGAGCATCAACAAAGACAGGGCGATGAGGATGATCTTTCTGGCTGCAGAGCCGACCGCCAGGCCTTCCGTCCACCGCAGCAAGGCACCGAGGCCCGCCGCGATGCACAGACCGAATGCCAGAAAGGCGGGGATGAGGAACACGTAGAAGTCCTCGATGCCGAGCTGCAGGTACACGACGGCCTGGCCGAGACATCCGAAGAAAAGCGTGCCCAACAGTATGGCCGCGGCGCGATCAGCAAACAGCAGGTAGACGGCGCCAAGTACTCCGACGATCATGAGAATTAGAGGGAACTGCCCGAGAAGTTGGTCCCCGAGCAATCCCAGCTTCGTCGATGGGTCGGCGAGCGAGAGAGCCGAAGGGCTGCAATGCCTTCCTCTCTCGGAAGACTCGGCCAGAAAGCTGCCGCCGGTAACGAGAAGCAGGAAGCGCCAGGGGGTCGAGGGGTCAGCCTCGTTCAGTGACGCGTGCATGAGGGCACGTATCGGGAGGTAGAGGAACGGAAGAAGCCCGAGCAGGAAGAAGCCGAGGCCCTTCAGCATAAACCCCAGCCTCGAAAACACGCGCCCGTCGGTAAGGTACACGAAGGCCAGAGCGCCGGGGACGAGCAGAATGCTCGTCAAATGGTGCGTAAGTGAGAGGCCGACCAGAAAGGCCGAGAGCAGCAGGAAGCGGCCATCGCGGCCGTCTCTCCAGACGAGCAGGACCAGGATGACGGGCGCAACGAGGAGCGCCTCGAGCGTGTAGACCTCGGAGATTACGGCCTGGCTCCAGAAGGCCCCGGAGAGCCCGAAGGCCAGCGCCGCTGCCGCCGCTGCCACGGGCCGGCGGCACAACTTTAGTCCCGCGAGGTAGACGAAGAGCAAGGCCGCAGCCCCGTAGGCGGCGGAGGCAAGGTTCACGCGGTAGGCCGGATCTCCGAAAGGCAGGTAGGTAAAGAGATGCGTAAGCAGCATGTAGGTCGGGTAGCCCGTTGGATGGCCGACCCCCAGAACCGAGACCTCGGCCTGCAGCATCGGGGAGTCGAGCGTGTCGGGGGTAGCGTACGGCAGGACCGTCGGCGCCAGGGTCCCAGCGTAGAGTATGCCGGCCAGGACCGCGACCGCCCCACCGAGCAACGCCGCGCCCCATTGTCCGGGAGGTCGTGTCCTTCCGCCGGAGAAATTCATCGCAGGGGCAGAATACTACGTCGGCTGGGCAGCCTACCGCATGCCGGGTCTGTATACTCCGCCCGTGGCGAAGCGCGGCTACACGCGAGATACGATCCGGGGCGGCGCCAGCGAGTGGGACGTATCGAGGCCCTTCTCCAGCTACGCGCGGACGCTGGCGATGCTGGCCGTGCACCCCGTCAGGTTCTTCGAGCTGCTACCGAGAATTCCCGACGTGAGGGCGCCCGCGCTCTTTCTCACCTTCTGCGGACTTCCCGCCGCACTCTCGTGGCTGCTGTTCCGAGGGCTTTACCCGGGGCTCCTGGCCCTTGTATCGCCGCTGCCACTCTCTCTCGTGCTCGCCGGCCTCTACCATCCAGGCGTCCTCGGCGGCCGGTACGGGTACGTCGTGACCTGGAGGGTCCTCGCGTATCCCTTTGGTTTCTATCTTCCGTTTGCCGCAGTTCCTGTACTTGGTCCTCTGGGGGCGGTCTACGCCGGGCTCTTTCTCATGCCGCTCGGGCTCGCCAGGGTGCAGGAGGTGGGGGGGCTGAGATCCACGCTCGTCTGCGTTGCGGTCGGAGGGCTTTTGGGGGTACTCTATTATTTCCTCGTCATTGCCTGACCCGGGCGAGCACTACTGTTCCGGTTGGGGAGGGTCGTCTTGAGACCCTACGAACTCCAAGGAGACCACGTCGGCCTCGACGAAGCCGAGGGATCGATAGAACTCGCGGGCGACGACGTTCGTGCTGGTTGCCACGAGTTCGATCTGGCTCGCGCCGTTGTCTGAGGCGATGCTGCGCACCTCTTCCATAAGCAGCCTGCCCACCCCGGTCCGCCTGTGATCCTCGGCGACGACGAGCATCGGCATCTCGACGACCGTGTCGCCGTGGGCGAGGTCGGGTTTGATCCAGAAGCTCGCCGCCCCTACGACCCCGCTCTCGTACTCCACCACGAGGACCCGCGTCCTGGATGCTTCAAGTAGCTCCTCGAGCCGTGCCTTGACGGCCTCCTCTACGGGTGGGTCATCGCCGACCGTCGCGGCCAGTTCGCGGGCGAGCTTATGGATATCCGCGGCGTCGTCAGTCGTCGCCTCACGCACTTTGATCTTGGATTTGGAGTCCATGCTGCTCCTCGGTTTACCATCTAGGACTTTATTTACCCTACGTAGCCCGGCGATGAACGGATGTAGGCATTAAGATTATCAGGACGCGCAAAGGAGGCCAATGGGACGCAGGGCTGTGGTGATCGTGCTCGACGGACTCGGCGCCGGTGATGCCCCAGACGCGGCGGTCTTCGGCGATGAGGGCGCCAACACCCTGGCGAATACGGCGAAGGCCGTAGGTGGCCTACGGACGCCGAACCTCCAGGCCCTCGGGCTCGGTAATGTCATGGAGATAGAAGGCGTGCCGCCAGCCCAGGCACCAGCGGCCTCCTACGGTCTCATGGTCGAGCTATCCGCTGCCAAGGCCACCCTCGCCGGGCACTGGGAGATGATGGGACTCGTTCTCGAAGACGCGCTCCCTACCTACCCTGATGGTTTCCCGCGGGAGATCGTCTCACGCTTCGAGCGGGAGACCGGCAGGAGCGTCATCGGCAACAAGCCCGCTTCTGGTACGCAGATCATCGAGGAGCTTGGGCCTGAACACGAACGAACAGGATCCTGGATCCTCTACACCTCCGCCGACTCCGTCTTCCAGGTCGCAGCCAATACCAGCGTTATTCCCCTGGAAGAACTCTACGAAGCTTGCAAGAAGTCCCACCAGATGCTTATCGGGGAGGGTGAGATCATGGTCGAAAGGGTCATCGCCCGACCCTTCCACGGCGGGCCAGGCGCCTACGAGCGGGAGAACGAGAACCGCCACGACTACGGCATCACCCCGCCCTCGGAGACCTATCTAGATCGAATAGAAGACGCGGGCCACGAGACCGTGGCTGTCGGCAAGATCAGGGACATCTTCGACGGCAAGGGCATCACGCAACACCTCCCAGCCCCCCCCGACGACGACGCCAAAGTGGACGCCGTTATCGAAGCCCTGGGCAGCGTCGATAGTGGTCTGATCTTCGCGAACCTCGTCGACTTTGATGCGAAATACGGCCACCGCCGCGACCCCGAAGGTATGGCGCAAAACATCGAACGTTTCGACGGGAGGCTGCCCGAGTTACTCGACGCGCTAACCGCGGAAGACCTCATTATCATCACGGCAGACCACGGCAACGATCCCACCTTCAGGGGTACGGATCACACCCGAGAGCGTGTCCCCCTCCTCGTTGTCGGCAACGGTAAGCCGCGCGACCTTGGCGTCAGAGCAGGCTTCTCCGACCTCGGAGCATCGGTCGCGTCGTGGCTCGATGTTGAGAGAGGCATGCTTCCAGGCAGGAGCGTCGTGTAGGGAGCCGGAGATCCATACACCCGCTAGAATGGCGCTGCGACGAAGAGAGGCAATGACCTTTTGCACTCTGGAAACACAATACTCGATGCTATAGAGACCAAGAAGACCGGCGGGGAATTATCCGAAGGCCTGATCCAGGCCGTGGTGAAGGGCTACACCGCGGGAGAGGTTCCCGACTACCAGATGGCCTCCCTGCTCATGGCAATATTCATCCAGGGGATGGACTACGGGGAGACCCTCGCGCTGACCCGGGTGATGGCCGAATCCGGCAAGACTTACTCTTTCCCCGAGTGCGTGGACAAGCACTCCACGGGCGGCGTTGGGGACAAGGTGAGCCTGACGGCGCTCCCCATAGTGGCCGCCTGCGGGGCGCCGGTAGCCAAGCTCTCGGGACGGGGTCTCGGCGCGACCGGCGGCACGATAGACAAGCTGGAGTCCATCCCCGGATTCTCCGGCGACCTCTCCGAGGAGCGTTTTGCTCGCCAGGTCGAAGAGGTCGGTCTGGCCATAGTCGAGGCCGGGGACCTCGCACCGGCGGACAAGGAGATCTACGCCCTCCGCGATACGACTGGCACGGTAGACTCCCTGCCGCTCATCGGCTCCTCTATAGTCTCCAAGAAGGCTGCGACCGGCGCGGGGCACCTGCTCTACGACGTCAAGCGCGGCTCTGGCGCGTTCATGAGAACGACCGAGGACGCCCGCGAGCTTGCCGAGCTCCTCGTCCGCCTGAGCGAGGACCTGGGGATAGACTCCTCGGCCCTCATAACCGCCATGGACAACCCCCTAGGAAGCGCCATAGGCAACGCCCTCGAAGTCCGCGAGAGTATCCGGTTGCTAAAGAACGAGCCCGTCCCCGACGACCTCTCGGGCGAGGTAAACCACATCGCCACCCGCCTCCTCGAACTAAAAGGCATTCCCGACGCAGAAGCCGTCGTCGAGATCGCCCTCGCCTCCGGCTCCGCCTACGAGAAGTTCCGCCAGTTCGTAAGCGCCCAGGGAGGCGACGCGGATGCCCTGGCAAACCTCCCCGTCTCGGCTGCGGTCAGCGAAGTAAAGTCGCCAAGAGGCGGCTACGTAGCCCAATTCGGCGCCTCGGCCATCGGCCGCGCGGCCCTCGCCCTCGGGGCCGGCCGCGCCAGGAAGATCGACAAAATAGACTACGGCTCAGGCATCGAAATCCTCGTAAAGCCTGGAGACCCAATCCAGAAAAACCAACCCATAGCCCGCCTCTTCGGCGAACGCGAAGCGGAGCGCGCCGCCCACCTCGTACTCGGAGCGCTCCAAATCTCCGACGAGCCCGTAGACCCTCCCCCTGCTATCCTGGACAGCCTGTGATTTAGCTGGTCAGCATTTCAGCTTGTCAGCCGGTCAGCAATAGGAAGCGCTGAAATGCTGAAGTGCTGACTAGCTGAAGTGCTAAGACGACCGAAGGGAGTCGCAATGAGTCCAGTCCACGTGCGGGCGGAGCCGGGAGATTTCGCGGAGAGCGTCCTCTTGCCGGGTGATCCCCTGCGGGCGAAGTACATCGCCGAGAACTTCTTCGAGGGCGCCAGGCTTGTGACCGAGGAGCGCGGGATGCTCGGGTACACGGGCACTTACGAAGGGAAGCCGGTCTCGGTCCAGACCACGGGGATGGGGTGTCCAAGCGCCTCGATCGTGACGGAGGAACTGGTGCAGCTCGGGGCGAAGAACCTGTTAAGGGTCGGTACGTGTGGGGGGTACGGAGGGGAGTTGCGGCTGGGAGACCTCATCGTCGCGACCTCGGCGACCCCGCAGGACGGGACGGTATCCTCGATCACCGGCGGCGTCCCCTACGCCCCCGCGGCCCACTTCGACCTCGTCCACGCCGCCCACCACGCCGCCGAGAGCGCGGGCCGAAGGACCTTCGTCGGCCCCATAGTCAGCGCCGATTTGTTCTACGACCCCGTCGAAGACCCTGCCACGCTCTGGGGTGGTCTCGGGGTTCTCGCCGTCGAGATGGAGGCCTCGGCGATCTTCACCATAGCCGCGATGCGCGGCGTGAAGGCGGGATGCCTCCTGACCGTCTCTGACACCATCGGTCAGGAGATAGTCAGGATCTCCGACGAGGAACTGCGTGCCGCCGTGGATAACATGATTGCACTAGCGCTGGACACCCTTAACGCCTTAAACTAGTACCTCCTGTGGGGACGAGGCGGAAGGACCCGCCTCCGCTAGATAGGAAAGAAGTGTGACGATCCTCAACGAGTCGGGGATACCGGACGTTCTACCCCCTCTGCACGCCGTAGATGCTCTGGCCGAGAGGTTCGAGAACGTCCTCGTGGTCGTCGCCGGCACGCAGGCCGAAGCGCATCTTGTTCAGTGCCTGTCGGCGGCGCGCTCCCAGAACCCCTCTCCCTTTCGGCACAACCCGCGTCTGGTCTTCGCGGTCCTCGACCCCGACGCTCCCCCGCAGCAGGGCCTTCTGGCCTCCCGCATCGTGGAGAGCGCCGCCGGGATGCGGGGTACGGATCTCGTGCTGCTCGTGGCGGGACGCTCGGCGGAGTCGATCGGGGTGGACGCCGCGTTCGAGGCCAGGCTCGTGGCCCGCAAGCTCGACCTGCCCGCCGAGGTGGTGAACCCCGATGCCCCCCGCGAAGTCCCTGGCACCCTCTCAACCGACCTCGAGGACGGCGTCATAGCCGCCCTGGTGAACCTCTGCCCCAAGAGGAGGACCTCAGACCTCGTACAGACCGCCTCTCCGGCCAAGCGCGGCGGTCTCTTCGGCGGACTTCTCGGACGAGGCCGCGAAGCGCAGGACTCGGGTGACGGCCGCCCCGTGGTGCTGCTCGGTGGCGCCCTCTCGCCGGGTGCTGCGCAAGGGCTCGCCGCTGAACTCCTTAGGGCCGGGGTAGAGGTGGCAGGGGCCGTGCCGGAGTCCAGAATCGAGGAACTTCCGCCGCTCGGGGAGGGAACGGTCGTGGCCGTGATGGACCCGAACCTCAAAGCGGCGGCCACGGTCGCCGAGAGACGCGGGGCCACGGTGGTAAGGACCCTTATGCCCATCGGCGTAGACGGAACGGCCCGCTTTGTGCAGGACGTGGCCGAGGAGGCCGGATCCAGGACCAGCGAGGCCGTGCGGGCCAGGTCCGCCTGGGAGGATCTCGGTGCTCTGCGTAACCGGATCAGGGGCAAGAGGATCTTCTTCGCCGGCGACACGGGGCTCGAGATCCCGCTCGCCCGCTTCCTCGCCGACGCGGGGGCCGTGGTGCTCGAGGTCGGCGCACCGCGGCTCGACCGCAGGTTCCTGGCCGCCGAGCTGCAGGCCCTTGGCCCCGACGTCGATGTCGTCGTCGCCCCGGATTACAGGGGGCAGGCGGATCGGATCGACGAGGCCAGGCCCGACGTGGTGATCACGAGCCCAGGCCTCCATCTGCCGCTGATCGCCCGCGGGCACCTGTGCCGCTCGCCCAGGGACTTCCTCGAAGCCGGACTCTACGGTTACGGCGGCGCCCGCACCATCCTGGAGCTTCTGGTGCATACCATGGAGCGCGCAGCGGCCCTCGACTCGCTGAACCTGTGAGGCTCCTGCGCGGCGTCTACGAGGGTCCGCAGAGCCACGGCATCCTGCGGACGGCCACGAGCATCAGGGGCGTACACGCCCTGCTCAGGGCGCTGCCCGGCGAAGCGTACTTTCCGACGCTCTACGGAGCCCGCGAGCGGACGGGCCGGATGGCGCCAGTCACGCTCAGCCCGATGCGCACCGAACCCGAGGACTCGATGGCCCCCGGAAGCCTCGACCGCGATCTCTCAGGCGTCGTCCGGCGTCACCCGAAGACGGAGGCCGTCGTCCTGGTCCGCTCCGAGGCCTCCCTGCTCAGGGAGGAGAACATCCCGGTTACCTCCTTGCCAGAGAAAGAGAACAGGAAGCCCACCCTGGTGACGTTCTCCTGGGAGTCGCCTGGCATGAAGGAGACGGAGGCCGCCGAGCTCGCGCTGGAGGACCTCATCCGCTCCCAGATGCACGAGACGCCCGAGAGGAGTCCCTACCCCACTGTCAACCTCTTCGGGCCGCCGATCTTCGGCCCAGGCGCTGCGGCCGAGTACGCCGAGGCCGAGCGGCTGCTCGACCTGATCGGGGTCGAGGTAAACGCCAGGGCGCCGCTAGGGGCGGATGCGAGAGACCTGGGTCGCCTCCCACGCGCCTGGGCCAACGTGCTCCTTTACAGGGAGGTCGGGGAATCCGCAACGCTCTTTTTGCAGGACGAGTTCGGGATGCCGCGGGTGACGACCCCCATGATCGGGGCCGCCGGAACGGGCGCGGCCCTGCGGGCCCTTGGCGAGCTGTGCCAGCTCGACCCCAAGTCCGTGCAGCGCACGATCTGGGCCGAGCTGGCCCGCACGGCGAAGCTCCCCTGGTACGCACGGCTCGAACCACCCGAGACCTTCCGAAACCGCAAGGTCGCCATCTTCGGGGACTTCACCTACCCTCTTGGCCTCGGTTACGCCCTGGCCCGCGAGGTCGGGCTCGAGGTAGTCACCTGCGGGACCTACCTCACGCACCTCGAAAGGGACTTCCTCTTCCACGCGCACACCTTTACGGAAGGGGCCTTCATCGAAGACGATCCTGAGGCGGTCGCCGCGCGCATCGAAGCCGCGGAGCCGGACCTGATCGTCGGCACTTACCTCGAAAAGGGCGTGGCCGACTCCCTCGGGGTACCCTTCCTTCCACTCTGTCCCCCCGCCGCCGAGAGGCCGTTCGTCGAGCGACCGCTCATGGGCTACGCCGGATCCAGCGTCCTCGCCGACGCCCTAGACAACGTCCTGAGGTGGAGAACCAGGGAACCCGCCGGCGAAGCCGGCATCAGGTGGACCGACGGGGCGCTGCAGGAGGTTGCCAGTGTGCCGCCGTTCCTGCGGGGCCGGGCCAGGCGGCTCGCCGAGGACCGTGCCCGACAGAGGGACTCGGAAGAGGTGACGCGAGAGATCTTCCTGGAGTCCCGGTCCTGAACCGATATAATCCCGCCCCGTGGGCATCAGGGACTTTATACAGTACCTCGAGGAACATCAGGAGCGGATGAAGCGGGGGCAAACCCTCTCGGACGCCGAGCGCGAGGAGACCTTGAGGGAGGCCGAGACGATGGTCGGGATGGCTGACGCCGCCATCAAGGAGCTGGATTCAGTGCTCGCGAACCGCAGGATCAACCTCCCCGAAGAGCACGCCGTGCGCTTCGCCCAGGACGTCTTCGTCTACCTCAGGGACGAAGAGAAAAAGGTCAAAGAAACCCTCCGCGATTCGCTCCGGGAGGTAGGGAGTGGGGATTAGAGGAAGACGCCCACGGGAGGTTCCGATACGTTGAATCGCAGATTTAGGGTGGGGTTCGCTTTTCTCGTCGCGTTGCTCGCCGCAGTATTGCTGGCCGGGTGTTCGCAGAGACAGCCCGCTTCCCAAGAGAACAACGCGGCCAAGGCTTCGCCAGAGGCATCGTCCAAAGCTTCGTCAGAGGCACCCTCCCGGGCACCGGAGGACGAGCCGGTCGCGCTGGTCGCCTCCAGTGTGGGCCCAAGTGTGGTGCAGGTCAACGTCAGGGCCGTGCGGCGGACGCCGCTCGGTACCCAGAGGGGCGAGGGCATAGGGAGCGGTGTGATCTACCGCCCCGACGGCTACATAATCACCAACAACCACGTCGTGGAAGGTGCCACCGGCGTGAACGTGGCCTTCGCCGACGGCACCACAGAAGCCGCCCGCGTGGTCGGCGCCGACCCCGACACCGAGATCGCCGTGCTTAGGGTGAGCCGCGACGACCTGCCGGCCGCCACGTTTAGCGAGGACGACCCCATCGTGGGCCAGTTCGCTGTGGCCATCGGCAGTCCCTCCGGCTTCGAGTCGACCGTGACCTTTGGCGTGGTCAGCGGCGTTGGGCCGCGAGCTTCCCCCCGAGCTTACCGGGGGCGGTCCGCAAGCGAAGGCGCTCGTCGACCTGATCCAGACCGACGCGGCCATCTCCCCCGGCAACTCGGGCGGCGCCCTGACCGATCGGGACGGCCGGATCATCGGCGTAAACGTCGCCTACCTGCCGCCGGGCGAGACCGGTGCGGAGAACCTCGGCTTCGCCATACCTTCCGACACGGTGGTCTCGGTGGCTGACCAACTCATCGAAACCGGCGAGGTCTCGAGCGCCTACCTCGGAGTTCTGACCACCGACCTGAGCCCCGAAGACGCCAGCAGGTTCGACCTGCCGGTGGACGCCGGTGCGCTGGTGGAGCAGGTCGTACCTGGTAGCGCGGCCGACCGGGCCGGGGTACAGAAGGGCGACATCATCACGGCCCTGGGAGACGCCAAAGTGGAGAGCTACGGGGACCTCCTCGGTGCCCTGCGCGACTACGAGCCCGGCGACAGGGTAGTCCTGACGGTCTTCCGCGACGGAGAAGAGACGAAGCTCGGGGTCACGCTCGACGAAAAATCCCGGTAAGCGGAGCCACCGACGCAAGGCGTGTGGGCCCAATGCGCCTCCTTCGGCGATAGAATACCGTCGTGGGCCATCACGAACACGATCACGGACACGGCGCCAGCGGGGGAAACCGCCGCGCGCTAGCCATCGTCCTCGCCCTCACGGCGGGCTTCACGGTCGTGGAGATCGTCGGCGGTCTCCTCACGGGGAGCCTCGCCCTGCTCGCCGACGCGGGGCACATGCTCTCGGACAATCTCTCGCTCGGTCTCGCCCTCTTCGCCGCGTGGCTCGCGGGGAGGCCTGCGACCCCCGACAAGAGCTTCGGCTACAGGCGGGCAGAGATCCTCGCCGCCCTCGCGAACGGTGTAACGCTCGTGGCGGTCTCGATCTGGGTCTTCGTGGAGGCCTACTCGCGCTTTATGGAGCCGACCGAGGTTCTGGGCGGACCGATGCTGGTCGTTGCCGCGCTCGGGCTCCTCGTCAACGCTGCAGGCGCTACCATCCTGTACAGGTCAGGAGGCGAGAGCCTGAACGTAGAGGGCGCGATGCGCCACGTGTTCGCCGACGCCCTCGGCTCGGTCGGCGCGATGGCCGCCGCCACCGTCATCATCCTCACCGGCTGGAGATACGCGGATCCCCTGATCAGCGTCGCCATCGGAATCTTGATCCTCGCCAGCTCCTGGAAGCTCCTGAGAGACTCGACCAATATCCTCCTCGAAGCAACACCCCCTAACCTGAACGCCACCGAAGTGGGCCGGAAGATGGCGGCGGCCGACGGCATCGTCGAGGTCCACGACCTCCACATCTGGACCATAACCTCTGGCTTTCCAGCACTCTCCGCCCACGTCCTCGTCGGCCGCCAGGAAGACTGTCACGCCCGCAGGCGTGAACTGGAGAGTCTCCTAGCCCACGAATACGGTATCTCCCATACCACCCTTCAAGTGGACCACGTGGGCGACCATCACGCCTCCCTCCAGGCCCTCCGCTTCCCCTCCCGCCTCGAAGGCTGAAGCCAACGCCGCTTGCAGCGTCATGTACTCGCTCACGGGCGAAGGAAGATAGCTGCTGCGGGCCGCGGTGGTGACCGTGTGGCCCACGGCGCGGGCCCTCCGGGCCCCTCGGCGAGATGCGTTGCGTGTGCTACGATTTCACCGCTGTCTAGTAAAAGGAAGGTCGTGGCCGAGAGCAGGGCAAGGATTCGGCGAAGCGGGTCGGGAGGCTCCAGAAGGACGTACCTGATCGTGGGCGCGCTCATCGTCCTCTTCGTCGCCGGGTTCATCGCGCTCGCCGTGGTCGACGCCAGGCAGCAGTCCGCCAGCGGCGCCTCGGGCGACGTAAAGACCTACGATGTCGGCCCACCCGGTAAGCACACCTCGGGAGACGTGGACTACGAACAGAGTCCTCCGGCCGGAGGCGAACACAACCCCGTCTGGCAGAACTGCGGCTACTACGACAGTCCCGTGCGCGACGAGACTGCAGTCCACTCCCAGGAGCACGGGGCGGTCTGGGTCACCTACTCCCCCGACCTCCCGCAAGATCAGGTAACAGAGCTTCGGGACATCGCAGAGAGCCAATCCTACGTCCTGGTCAGCCCCTACCCCGACCTCGAATCACCCGTGGTGGCCTCGGCCTGGGGCAAACAAGTAAGCCTCGACGGCGCGGACGACCCCGCCCTGGAGAACTTCATCCAGGCCTACCAACAGGGCCCGCAGACCCCCGAACCAGGCGCCATCTGCACCGGCGGCACGAGCGCCACGCAATAGAGATTTGCGGAAGGTCATTAGACCTTCCGCAAATCTCGGCTTCAGGCTACAGGCTTCAGGGTCTTGACGGCACCGAGGACCAACCGGCCGACAGATGCAATTGACGGTCTCTCCCCACGATGACTTCACCTGATACCTGTAACCTGATGCCTGTAGCCTGGCTTGCTCGAAGAGCAAGCCGAGATCAGTCGCGCCGGACGACGCCCTCTCTCCAGGCGTAGACGGCGGCCTGGGTGCGGTCTGCGAGGTGCAGCTTCGAGAGGATGTTGGAGACGTGGCTCTTGACCGTCTTCTCGCTCACGTAGAGGCGACTCGCTATCTCCGAATTGTGCAGTCCTTCGGCGATGAGCTTCAGTACCTCGAGCTCCCTGTCGGAGAGGTCGTGGAAGACGTTGGGCTCCGTGCGCCTCGCCCCGTGAAGCTCCCTGACCACGCGCGCCGCCACCCGCGGGTGCAACATAGCTTCGCCGGCGGCGGCCTTGCGGACGGCGTCGGCGAGTTCGTCGGGGCCGATCTCCTTGAGGACGTAGGAGAGGGCGCCGGCCCGGATCGCGGGGAAGATGTGCTCGTCGTCGTGGTAGGAGGTGAGCATGACGACGTTCGTGCGCGGCGAGCTGGCAACGAGACGCCGCGTCGCCTCTACGCCGTCCATACCTGGCATGATCAGGTCCATAAGTGCCACGTCGGGGGCGTGCTCGGCGGCGAGCCTTACGGCCTCCTCCCCGCTTCCTGCCTCGGCGACCACGCTGATGTCGTCCTGCGTCTCCAGAAAAGCGCGCACCCCCTGCCGCACCAGCGCGTGATCGTCGACGAGCAGGACGGTGATCGGCTCGCTCATAGTTCTTCGCCTTTCTTCTCCCGTATTGGACAGAAGACCTCCACCCGCGTCCCCTTGCCCGACGCGCTATCGACGTTAACGTGCCCGCCGAGCTTGACCAGCCGCTCGCGCATGCTCTGGAGGCCGAACCCGCCACCGGGGTTCCGCGAGGGGTCGAAGCCGCGACCGTCGTCCGCAACGTGCAGGGTTACGGTCTCCGCGGTGTAGATCAGGTCCACCTCCGCACGCCCGGCCCCGCTGTGCCTGGCGACGTTCGCAAGTGCCTCCTGGGCGACGCGGAAGAGCGCCTGTTCGACCTCGAGGGGCACCCGCCGCTCGCCCCCTACGCGGAAGTCGGCGGGGATCTCGGCCCCTTCCGACCAACGGACGATGTACTCGCGCAGCGCCGTCGCGAGGCCCTTACCTTCGAGGGCAGCGGGACGCATCTCCTGGATCAGGACATTCAGTTCTTTCTGAGCCAGGCGCACCAGCTCGTCGGCCTGGGAGAGGTGGGACTCGGCCGAGTCGGTATCTTTTTCGATCAGCGCGCGGGCGGCGGCGATCTGGAGCGAGGTCGCGAAGACCTGCTGCTTGACGGAGTCGTGCAGATCACGGGCGAAGCGATTGCGGGCTTCTAGCGTCGCGAGCTCGCCCCGCGCCTGGAGCAAGTTTTCGAGCTCGGCGGCCATGCTGTTGAGCTCGCGAGAGAGCTGGCCGAGCTCGTCCTTCGAGCGGTCCTTGGTTGTCACGGAGAAGTCGCCCCGGCTCCAGGATCTGGCCGCGCGGCCGAGGCGCCCGATGCGCCGGGTCAGCCCCCAGGCGGTAAAGAAACCAAAGAGCGCGCCCAGGAAAGCGGCCGGTATCGCCAGGAAGATCGCGCTGATCCCAACCGTGATGAGTAGCGGCGCCGTTGAGGTTCGGCAGCCCCAGCGTGCCAACAAGTACCCCGGCGACCCTGCCCTTCTTGCCCTCAATGGGCGTAACGGTTACGACCTGGCCCTCGACGTTGGAAGAGAGTTGGCCCGAATTCTCCTCGCCGTCGAACGCGGCGTTTACCAGCGGCTTCAGGCCCGAGATGCTCCCGGCTTCGAACCGCGCGCCTTCGGGATACCCTTGCATCTCGGGGACGGAGACTAGTAGGCGGCGGCGTTCGTCGACCACGAAGAGAGCACCCTGGTCGGCCGTGTAGTCGCCGAGGCTCATCGGGTCGGGCGTAGGCCTGTCGGCACCGCGGACGCCGGAGTTGTTGGCGAAGCCTACGAGCTCTTCCCTTATGCCTTCGGTGTCGGGAGGGTTCTGCCTCAGGGGTTTCTCGAGGCGCGGCGCGACTTCGTCCCTGATGCCCTGCACGACTAGCCTCGGCAAGAGGTCGGAGTTCAGGAAGGTGACCAGGGCGCTGGCCAGGATCAACTCCAGTGCGAGCAGCGTTACGGCGGCCACGAGCGTGTAGCTGAGCGTCAGCTTCCACCGCAGCCTCCGCAGAGCGAAGATCTCACGAATCATCGGACGTGCCCGTTCTCATATCTCCGGCCAGTTTAGTACCGCACGAGACACACCGCATCCGCCTGCGGGTGCAACGATGCTCGGTCCCGGGAACGAAAGGAGGGTCCGCCAGATGACGGACCCTCCCGAAGCATCGGCTTCTCTACTCGTAGCGCAGGGCTTCGGCGGGGTAGACCTTCGAGGCCTGGCGGGCTGGGAGGAAGGTGGTGAGCAGGGAGGCGACGTAGGCGAGGACCACGATCACGCCGAGGGTAGCCCACGGCACCGTGTAACGGATGCCGGAGATCTGCTCCGCGAAGGAATCCACAATCCCTACGGAGAGCGCGGCGCCGAGGGCGACGCCGAGCCCGATGCCGAGCAGGGCGACGAAAGACGACTCTATAAGGAAGGCGAGACGCACCTGTCCCCGCTGGAAGCCGAGGGCGCGCAGCATCCCGATCTGCTGCCTCCTCTCGACCACGGAGCGGGCCGCGATCACGCCCAAGGCCGCGATGCCTACGAGGAGCCCGAGCCCCATGAAGCCCATGAGCAGGTTGTTGAAGAGCCCCTGCGAGGTGGACCCGTCTTCGATCTCTTTCTCTATAGCGACGGCCTGGAGGCCGTTCTTCGCAAACGCTTTCTCCAGGTCTCTCGCGGCCGTCCCCGGATCCACCCCGTCCTTCAACCTGAACTGGTAGCTCTGAGCTGGGACGGGGGATCCCGCGATCTCGTCCACGGTCGTTCGCGAGGTCGTTACGCCAGGCGCGAAGAAAGCCGTGTCTTCGAGAACCGCGATCACGCGCAGGTTCCGCGACTTGCCTGACTGCGGATCCTCGGCCTGAATGTACAGGTCGTCGGGGAGTGTAGGGTCGTCGCCGTAGAAGCCGGAGAGCTTTATCTGGGGTGCCCCGTCGCCGACCTCGAAGTTAGACCTGGTTGGGGCGAGATCCGACGAGATAACCGCGGTGTTCTCTTGCGTACGTAGCGCTGTCCACACCTCGTTAGCCGTATCGTACTCTGGAACGGTGGACTTGAAGCCGTAGCCGACGTTCCTGGTGTAGCCGCCGTCCACACCCTGCAGGAAGAGGGTCTTCGGCTTGCGGTCCGTGCCCTCCTGCCTGGCGTCCACAGAGATCCCGGTGAGGGTGCCGACGGCGGTGAAGTCGTTATCTTCTATGCCCTTCGTATCCTTCAGGGCCTCCTCCATGTCGGGGATCGGGACCGCGTAGCCGGCGTCGGCGCGCACGTCGAAGCCACCGGAGAGCCGGTCCGTGTCGTCGAAGATGGAGCCGAAGGCGGCGGTTATGAAGCTCATGGTCACGATGGTGAAGACGACGAGGGAGAACATCGCGAGGGTCATGCCGGTGCGGAAGCGGCTCTGCATCGGGTAGGACACGGCGGCCCTGAGGACGGGCGGCATCCCGCGTACCCAGCCGAACAGGGCGACGACGGTGCCGAGCAGGAGGTCGGAGTTGTAGATTATTACCCACACCCCGGCGAGTACGATCATGACGCCCGAGATGAAGAAGAGGTCTATGCCTTCCGTCATCCCGCTCGGCGCGAACGAGTAGGGCAAGAGCCACAACCCGAGCAAGAGCAGCCCGGCCACCGTGAAGGAGATCCTCTCTGGCACGCGCAGCACGCGGGCCACGAGCGCGGCCCCGACGATGATGAGCGAGAGTCCCAGCATGTAAAGGCCTGTTTGCTCCACCTGGAGGCCCTGCCAGACGAGGCCTGCCCCGACGAGCGGGGTAACGAACGCCAGGAGGACGCCCTTGACACTGCGGCCCTTGTTGTCGGGCTCGGGAATGTCGCGGATGGCCCTCACCACGTTCAGGCGGCTTACCCGCCAGGATGAGATCAGGACGACCGCGAACGTGAGCACCATGCCGAGGCAGAAGGCTATGACGACGTTCTGAGGTCTTGTGGCGAAGGAGATCTCGAACCCGGAGCCCGCGAACGCTTTGCCGATCACACGCACCATCAGCCAACCGACCCCGACGCCGGCGACGCTACCCAACGCGCTCGCGAGCAGGGCGTAGAGCGCTCCCTCGAAGGCGAACATGCGCATCAGGTGCCCCCTGCGCATCCCTACGGCGCGCGCTATACCAAGCTCGTGCTTGCGCTCAGCGGCGAGCATCACGAAGATCAAGAAGATCAAGAGCACGCCCGCGGCGACCGAGAACTGCCCGAAGAGCAAGAAGATGCTCGTGAAGGTCTCCCCGCCCTGGTCAGCCTGGTCTATGGCATCTTTCTTGACAGGCTCGGCTTTGAGGTCGTTTTCTTCGAGAAACGGTGCCAGTTTGTCGATGGTAGCGTCCGTGCCTGCTGCGCCCTCGACGGCAGGACCTTTGTGGGTGATGAGGACGGTGTTGATGCGGTCCTCCTCCCCCACCCGCTCTTGCAACCTCTGCAAAGTCATGACCATCGAGGTCGAGGAGGCCGGATTAGCCCCACTTTCATATACGCCAGACACCGTCAGCTCTGAAGGCTGCGGAACGGGCACGGCGCCAGGGGCACGGGGCCGCAGCGGCGTTCGGTGGCGCGTTCGGGGCTGCTGTCGCCTCTGGCTTCCGGGCGAAGGTGGCCTCGATCTCATCCCCCTCGTCAACGGCGAGGCCTTGTGCGGCGTCGGCGCTGAGATAGACTTCGTCTTTGCCGAGATCCGAGGTTTTCAGCGTCTTGCCCGAGGCAGTCGTCAGCCTGTCGAAGCCATTCATGGAGCTTTCATCCACACCGAGTACGTCCGTGCTCGGTTCGCTGAGGTCGCTGCCTTTGGCCGTCACAGGAACGGTCTCGATGGCCGCCGGGGCGACGCCCGCGACGCGATCCTCGTTAGAGAGCCGGTCGCGCACGTCTCCCGCGACCTTCGCGTCGAAGTAGCCGGCGCGCTCCGAGCTCGTCGGCCCGAACTGCTGCTGGCCTGAGGCGCCCGATCCTTCGGCCTGGAGCTGAACGTCGACCTGGCCCAGGTTCTCCAGTGCCTGGACGCGCAGGGAGTTGGTAAGGGTGTCACCCGTGGTGAAGGAGGCTGAGAAGAGCATGGTCGCGAGCATCAGGCCCAGCACGACGAGGATGGTCTGGGTGCGGCGGCGGGGCAGGTTGCGGGCCGCCATCCTGAAAGAGACGCGGTTGCGGAGGGCGGAGAGACCGAGGATCAAAGCCCCAGCGCCGCAGGCGGCGAGGAGGATCCACATGAGCTGCTGCGTCGGGACGCCGAAGAGCTCCTCCATCTCAGGCCACCTTCCCGTTCGCCTCATCGCTCGTGATGCGGCCGTCTCTCATGCGGATGGTGCGGTGCGCCCTGGCCGCGACCGCCGCGTCGTGGGTGACCAGGACGAAGGTCTGCCGCTCGCTCTCGTTCAGTCTGACAAGGAGATCCATGATCCCCTTGGACGTCTCCGAGTCGAGGGCGCCGGTCGGCTCGTCGGCCCACACGATGGCGGGGTTGTTAACCAGCGAGCGGGCGACCGTGATGCGCTGCTGCTGGCCGCCGCTCATCTCGGCGGGACGTTTTTTGGCCTGGTCCGCGAGCCCCACCATCTCGACGGCGTCCTGCGCCCACTGCCTCGCCTTCTTCGGTTTGTGGCCCGCCACCAGCAGCGGCAGCTCGACGTTCTCGATCGCGGAGAGGACCGGGATCAGGTTGTAAGACTGGAAGATAAAAC
Organism: uncultured Rubrobacteraceae bacterium; assembly: GCA_963840835.1. Lineage (GTDB taxonomy): Bacteria > Actinomycetota > Rubrobacteria > Rubrobacterales > Rubrobacteraceae > Rubrobacter_D. The sequence continues at coordinate 231,385 of CAWJAM010000007.1, forward strand.
CCATCTTCTGGGCCCGAAAGCGAGTTCTTCTCCTGTCGGACATGCCCTTTATGGACTCGCCGTCGACGTAGACCTCGCCATCCGAGAGGTCGTCGAGCCCGGAGAGTACGTTGAGTAACGTGGTTTTTCCGCAGCCCGAAGGCCCCATGATGGCGACCATCTCCCCGCGCCTGACCCCGAGGTCGACCCCACGGAGCGCCCGCACCCGCAAGCCGCCTGCGTCGTAAACTTTCTGGACGCCCGCGGCTTCGATCATGAACTCTTTCGTGGTCTCCACGAAACCTCCTCGCTCCTTTGAAACCGACTCTCGCCCGCCAAGCACGACTACCTCCTCCACCGAGTACACACTACGCAGCAAAGATAGGCTGGTTGCTCCGCACGCACATCGGACCCCGGGTTGAAGTTGTCTAGGTCTACGGACGGAGCGCCTCTACAGGCGGTCGAGCCCAGAGATGATACACCCAAGCGTTCCAGGAGAAGGTATGGAGTTGAATCAGGCGAGGGGCGTGGGAGCGGATAGAATGGATAGCGTCGGCTCTCCCTTTACACCTACATCGAGGAACTCGGCTTGCTCAGGACGGTGACTGCAACGAGGTACGTAACGCCCTTGCGCGAGGGTGGCTCGCTGCCGGCGATCGTCGAGGCCGACGATTTCGGGACGTACGTGCTGAAGTTTCGTGGTGCCGGGCAGGGGCGCAAGGCGCTCGTGGCCGAGTTGGTGGCGGGGGAGATCTCACGCCACCTCGGGCTCCTGGTCCCCGAGGTCGTGCTCGCCTACCTCGCCCCCGAACTCGGCCGCTCCGAACCCGACCCCGAGATACAGGATCTCCTGAAAATGAGCGCGGGATTGAACCTGGCTCTCGACTACCTGCCCGGCTCTCTAGGCTTCGACCCGCTCGTGGAGCCGCCCGACTCCGACCTCGCCTCGCGCATCGTCTGGTTCGACGCCCTGGTGACTAACGTGGACCGCACCCCGCGCAACACGAACCTACTGGTCTGGCATAACCGTCTGTGGCTCATAGATCATGGTGCGTCACTGTACTTCCATCACAACTGGCCGGCGAAGGACAGTATGACCTTGGAGGCCGCGGGCCGGCGTCCCTTCGCGGCTGCCAGGGACCACGTGCTGCTTCCCTTCGCAGGCTCCGTCGCCGGGGCCGATGCGGAGTTGGCGCCGCGGCTAACCCCCGAAGTGTTGCGCGCTGTCATTGACATGATCCCCGAAGAGTGGCTAGCCAACGAGCCCGGTTTCGGTAGCGCAGAAGAGGTTCGCGCAGCCTACCTGACCTACCTTGGTGCCCGACTGCGGGGACCGAGGGACTGGGTCAGGGCACTGGAGGAGGCCAAGCGATGAGTCTCTTCGAATACGCTCTCCTGCGCGTGGTGCCGCGCGTCGAGCGCGGGGAGTTCATAAACGCCGGGGTCGTGCTCTACAGTCAGGACGCGAAGTACCTCGACGCGCGCGTCCACCTCGATACCGAACGCCTGCGGGCGCTCGACCCCAACCTCGACCCCGAGGCAGTACGGGCACACTTGGAGGTCGCGCGCAGGGTATGCGAGGGCGGGCCCGGGGCCGGCACCGTGGGCCTGCTTCCTCAGGGCCAGCGCTTCGGGTGGCTCATCGCGCCCCGCAGCACCGTGGTGCAACCTTCTCCGGTCCACACGGGCTTCGCCGACAACCCCGAGGAAGCCATACAGCACCTCCTGAAAGTCATGGTCCACACGCCGGAGTAGAAAACCTAGCCGCGGTCCCTCTCGAGAAGCACCATCATGATGGTGCCGGCGAGGAGCAGGTCCTCCTCTTCCCCGGAGAAGTCCGCGAGCTTCTCGATGCGGAAGCTGCTCTCCAGGACGGAGGGTTGCTTTCGTATGCGCAACACGTCCCTGCCGCGCAGATCCGCCAGATAGGCAGGGTTGAAGAAGAGACCGCCAAGGGCGTCGCCCAAGGGGAGAGACTCCGTCATGCCGTCGAGGACCTTGGTCCAGGGGTTCTCCTCGCGGATCGAGCCTGCCCCCGCCTCGTAAGCATCGTCAAGGACGTACGCGCTGCTCCACAGGGACTTCATCCCCCGCCGCCCGACGGCCCCAATAGGATTCCCGTCAGGACCGCTGATAGCGTACCTCGCGCTGAAGTCCACCATCCTGTCGGCCTTCATGCGGAAGAGAAGCCGGCTCTGGCCCTCGTCTTCGTATGCCCTGACGTCTTCTTTCAGTTTGAACTTCTTCTTGCGGACGTATGCGACCTGGCGCCCGGTGGCGTCCTTCACCCTTATACGGGTCCCGATCGTGGCGATCTTGAAGCTAAGATCCAACGGATAACTCAACATACGATTCCCCCCTCTTCTCGACACCTACGCGGGCAACGTCCAGAGACCTCTTCAGCAGACGGGTCGCCTCCCTGGCCCGGACGAGGTCCTGGCGCCGCAACTCGCGCAAGAAGGCGGCGACCTCGTAATCCCCGTCCCGCTCGGCCTCGAGGATGCAGGCCTCGTAGGGTTCTATGCTCCTCAATACGCCGAGCAGTACCTCCGTCACGTCGCTTCCTATCGCACTCGGCGCGGCATGGGGGACCCCCACAGGCGGAGAACTTTCCCTGGTGTTCAGCATCACTTACCTCCTCGAGTATCTAATGTCTTACGTATACGCACGACCCAGACAAACGGTGCAATACCCGCCTGGAGCGACGCCCCTGACCAGGATGGGTCAGGGGCGCCGGTTCTCTGTCGGGCTACCGTTCAGCGGGCTTCGATCATGTCGGCGATCAGCGGGTAGCGGTACCCGCCGTCCTTGCTCGTGCGGTAGGCCGCGTAGGCGGCGTGCACGAAGGGAACCAGCGTGATCAGGGCCATCACCGGGACGAGCAGGAACCCGATCAGGACGAGCATCAAGAGCGTCGTCACGGTCCATCCCGCGACCAGGATCACCATCCACGCCACCTGGTACCACATCGACTGCAAGGCCTGGAAAGCCACTCTGCTCGACCGGTCCCTGTAGAACAGCCACGTGATCAGGGCCGCCACGGGCCCAAGGAATCCGGTGACCAGGTTGAGAAAGATGCTCAGATGGGCGAGCACGGAGACCGTCCTCTCCTCCTGGGTACCCATCGTTACCGGACCTCGCTCCCCGGCAATCTCGTCTCCGACTGCCTCGTCCCCGACTGCCTCGTCTGCGACTACCTCATCTGGGACTGCCTCATCTGGGACTGCCTCGTCTCCGGCTACCCCGTAATTGTGGTCCTTGGCCTCCATCGGCGCTCCTCTCTATCGCTCCACGATCTACGTGATTACAAGATAACCCCGTACCCCCGGTCCGGCATCGGTCCCGAGACCGAAAGTACCTAGGTCCGCGGAACCAGCACGCGGAGGCGGAGCGTGCGTCGTAGCGGCGAAGTCTGGGACGTGGCAGACTCGGGGTCGATGGGGGAATCACAAGGCATTCACGCGGCAGATTCTAAGGAGGACGGACATCCTATCTTCGCCGCGCTATACGACCCACTCGGCGTGTTCGTGGAGCGGGGGTGGATGGGCGAGCGCAGGGCGCGGTTGCTCGCCGGAGCGCGCGGCGCCGTGCTCGAGGTCGGGGGCGGCACGGGGGCGAACCTGCCGCACTACCGCGACGTGGACCGGGTAACCGTCGCCGAGCCGGACCCCTTTATGCGCAAGAGGCTTTGGCCGAAGCGCGCGGACGCCCGCGTCCCTGTCGAGGTCTCGTCGGCCGGCGCAGAGGCGTTGCCCTTCCCGGACGATAGCTTCGATACTGTTGTCTCGACGCTCGTGCTGTGCACGGTTCGGGATCAGGGCTTGGCGCTAGGGGAGATCCGGCGCGTCCTGCGCCCTGGCGGGAGGCTGCTGTTCCTCGAGCACGTGCGCGCCCCCGGGTCCAAGGCCCGCTGGCAGGATCGTATAGAGCCTCTCTGGGGAAGAATCTTCGGCGGCTGCCACCCCAATAGGGACACCGTCGCCGCGATCGAGGGTGCCGGGTTCGGGATAGAGACGTTGGAGGGCTTCTCCCCGCCTGTCCTCCTGTCGGGTCTCATGCCGCACGTCCAGGGTTCGGCGACGATTCGACCCGCCTGAGAATCGGGCGAGATCGGTATGCTACGATCACGGCGCCTATGAGTAGCCCTGAAGCGCATCCCGCCTCGCGATGACCCGCCAGAAGAGCCTGCTCTATGCCCTCGCCCTCGCGTTCATGGTCTTCGTCGTGGACCAGGGAATAAAGTACGTCGTCGAGGTCTCCATGCGGGTCGGGCAGAGCATCGTCCTCGTGCCCGGCTTCCTCAACATTACCTACATAAAGAACGACGGCGGGGCCTTCGGCATCCTCGGCGGTAGCCGGACGCTCCTCCTCGTCGGGAGCGCCGTCGCCGTAGCTGTGGTGCTCTGGATGCTGCTCTCGGGGAAGCCCACAAGGCTTGCGACGTCAGGGTGCGGCCTGATCCTGGGCGGAGCCGCGGGCAACCTGCTCGATCGCCTGGGCAGCGGAGAGGTCACCGACTACGTCCACTTCAGCTTCTGGTATATCTTCAACGCCGCGGACACCGCGATAGTAGTCGGCGTCGGATTACTGCTCCTCTCCACGCTGCGTGGCCCCGAAAAAGGTTAGGTCATCGCCGCAGAGCAGCGATGCTCGCGGTGTTCCCCGCCACTACCGGGACACGAAGGGGGATGCCGCTCTGAGGTTCTTCCGATCCAGGGGCCTACCACAGCCCGGACAGTGCGTGACCTGTTCAGTGTGAGTCTCGCTAGTCTCGTCGTCGTCGAAGAACACCCACTGGTACCCTTGACCCACCCACCAAAACTCCGCCCAGAGATCTCCCCCCCGCGCACACGGACACACCAACGTAGCCATCGACCCTCCTACTTCGCGAACACTCACCGTCGATAGTAACTTATACAGCAATACCTGTCCCGGTTTGAGGCACGGATAACAGGAAAATGGCCCGAAATGTGTAGTTGGGTCGCACGTTGCGCAACAACCAACGCCAGGTTTCCGGACCTGTTCCTATGACCGCCGCCCTCATCGAAGCGAATAGCAGAGGTCAAGACCTCTGCTATTCGCGCACTTCAGCACTTCAGCATTTCAGCACTTCAGCAAGAACAAAAGCTGAAATGCTGAAGTGCTGACCGCTGAATTGCTTGCAATGGGGTTGGACCCCATTGCAAACCGCTCTAGTTACTGCACGAGTTTCTCGTAGACGGCACGATACTTGCGGATGGCCTGCCTCAACTCTTCGGTAGACCCCTCGTCCGGGCCTTCCTCCGCGCCTCCCGCAGAACGCGCCACGACTTCGGCCCTGATGCGCCGCGCCTCCCTGTAGTCTTCGGCGATGTCGGGGTGCATGACGGCCAGGCTCTGATCCGTCTCCTCGTCTGACTGGCCGGCGTCGGAGACGAAGTTGCGCTCGGCGAGGACGTCCGAGACGGTCCGGTCGGCCATCTCGATAGACCTCTCCGGGTTGTCCACGAAGACCCGCTCGACCTCGCTCCACTGCTCCTCGAAGCGGTCACGACCCTCTTCGGAGAGCGGCTCGACACGCCGCTCCACGCTACCACGACGCTCCCTCAACACTCTCTCGGCCTCCTCCTCGGAGTCCGTCTCTTCGGCCGTGCGTTCGAACTCGGAGCCGAACTCTTCCCTGCTCCGCTCCCGCTGCTCCTCGCTCCTCTGAGCGGTCCTGCGGCGCGAAGCAAAAAAGAGCGCCAGCAACAAGACCACTATGACGACCACGACGACGATCAGGGTTGCTGTGCCCAAGCTTTTTCCTCCCACTACGGTTGCCTGATCTGCATTGTTCCCCCAACAGCAATTCGCGTAACGCGACCACGGCGGTTCCAAACCGAGGTCCGAGACTCCCGCGAGCCCGTGGTAGCATGAACCGGGCAAGAGCTACCGAGAAGGAGGACGCATGACCGAGCGCGAACGCCGCCCGGGCTCAGGCGGGGCGGAGGACAACGTACGCGACGAGCTCGACGAGGCCGCTGAGCGGGGCAGGCCCGCTAAAGACGCTACCAAGGGGGCCGTCGAAGAAGAGGAGCAGACCGGAGGCACGGGCGGCGTCAAAGACACCGTCGAGGACGAATGGGACGAATCGCAAGAACAATAAGCCTGTCAGCACGCTCAGGCTAACGCCTTCGCTTGTCAGCACGGCGCCTGCGGCGCCTTGTCAGCATGCTCGGGCCTTGCGGCCCTCGCTTGTCAGCAACGCTTCGCCCTACGGGCTCGCGGTTGGCTTTCTTGCTGTTCCGGCCTCGCTCTGCGGCGTGCAACGAACCGCTGCCTGAGGCGGTAGGGTTCGATGCTCGTGGCGACGCCCCGAGACGACTAGCTGACAAGGCGCCGACCGGAGGGAGGCGCCGGGCTGACAAGCGAAGGCGTTAGCCTGAGCGTGCCGATAAGCGGAAGCCGAAGGCTGTAGCGTGCTGACAAGCCTGCGAAGCAGGCGTGCTGCCTGGCTCTAACGGACGCGGGGCCGGTTGGCGTTCGTGCGGGATCTTCTGAAGATACGGTCGAGGTAGCGGTCCGCGACCCACGCGCCGGCGGCGCCGCCCAAGACGCCGAGGAAGACGTCGAAGATCGAATCCGTTGGCGTGTTGGAGATGCTGATGCCCATCAGGGACATCACGACCTCGACGCCCTCCCAGCCCGCTGCGCCGAGGAGACCGATGACGGAGCCCGTGATGACGGCCCTAAGGGGCGTGTTGAAGAACTCGTCATCTCCCCCGCTACGGTAGATGATCTCCGCCAGTATCAGCACGAGCGTGAACGGCGTGATGAAGTGGGCGACCTCGTCGTAGAAGAGGACGGGCTCGAAGAGCTTCCAGAGGAAACCCGACGCGTTCAACGCGATGCAGAACGCGATCAGGAGCACGATGTACTTCCGCGGCACTCGCTACAACCCGGGGAGCCCGTACTGGAATACGCCCTCGGGTACCTCGTGGCAGTGGCGGCAGCGAGCTTCGTAGCTCTCCTCGGCACCAACCAGGATGATGGGTGCGGAGATCGGGGCGGGTCTTCCGTCTATAAGCCGCTGCGAGCGCGAGGCGTCTCTGCCGCAGCGGGCGCAGATAGCCCTGAGCTTTACGATCTCGTCGGCCTCGGCGAGGAGCCTCGGCATCGGCCCGAAAGGCTCACCACGGAAGTCCATGTCGAGGCCCGTCGCGACGACCTCGTAGCCCGCATCGGCGAGATCCCGACAAGCTTCGACTATTCCGTCGTCGAAGAACTGCGCCTCCTCTATGGCCACGACGTCCGTGGTCTCATCGACCCTTGCGAGCAGCTCTTCGCTCGTCGAGACGGCTATGGCCCCGTGCGGGACGCCGTTGTGGGAGCGTATCTCGGTCCTTCCCGAGCGGGTGTCGATGGCCTGCTTGAAGACCTGAACGCTGCGGCGGGCGTAAAGGGCGCGGCGGACGCGACGGATCAACTCCTCCGTCTTGCCCGAGAACATCGAGCCCGTGATGGCGATGAGAGACCCGGTCCTCCTGGCCACATGCTCTAGCGGTTGATCAAAGACCTGGATCATGACGCTTATTCTACCCATCTCGCGCGCCTCGACATGGCCCACTTCGTCAGCGCGGGCCGCGTTTCGGCCCGCGCCGTTCCCTCCTGTACCTGATGACGGCGACGGCCACGACGCCGGCGACGACGAGGCCCGAAGATACGAGGAATAGGACCACATACTCGGGCGCCTGTCGTCCCAGGTACGAGTAGAGGAAGGTCTGGGGGAAGATGCCCAGAGCCGTGGCCCCTATAAAGCTCCGGAAGCGCATCCTGGTAAGGCCAGCGGCGAAGGAGATGGCGTCGAAGGCGACGCCTGGCAGGAGGCGCCCGACGAAAACTGCGTAGACTCCCCACCGCGCGAACCACCGGTCGGCCGACTCGAGCCCGGTCTTTCCAACGAGCACTTCCACCGGCACCCTGCCGAGGGTGCGCGAGATCCAGAAGCATACCGCCGCCGCGAGCACGTGCCCGAACAGGGAGAGCATCCAACCCCAGAAAACCCCGAAGGCGAGCCCGTTGGCAAACGTGATGAGGAACGACGGTACCGGCGCGACGAGCGCCTGTAAGACCATCAGAAAACACGAAGCCACGGGCGCCCACAGGCCGAACGAGACTATGTAATCCCGCAGGCCCGCGATGTCCCCGCGGCCCAGGACCCCAAGCGCCCGGTTCGTCTCCGACCGGAAGCCGTCCGACAGAAGGTACAGCAGGCCGAATGTCGTCACGGCAGCAGCGAGCAGCGAGAGCCGCAGCCAGCGTACCGTGTTGGCGTTCAGGCTTGCGGATCTCTCCGAAAGAGGAGGTTGTCGCGGCCCGCCCATACGACCATGTTATACGCCGCCGAACCAGGAGTACCCTGGAAAAGCCTGATCATCGTTCGATCGGGAGTCCGGAAGAGCGCTTTGCAAGCTACTATCTCCTGGAGGAAGAGGAATTAGCTGGTAGCCATCGTTACCACCGTGGCCAGGATCGAGGTGTTGTAGAAAAACGAGAGAATCTGGTGTCCGAGAACTGCCTGGCGTATCGCATCGTCGGTTACATCGACATCGGAGACGGCAAAGCTCGTGCCGACCGTAAAGGCGAAATAGGCAAAGTCGCGTAGCTTCGGACTCTTCTCGCCGGGAAAGGTGAGCCCTCCAGGCGATCCTTCGGATCGATAGTACTGGTAAGCGTAGTGAAGCGCAAAGGAAGTGTGAAGTACCCCCCACGCCAGGACCACTCCTAACGCGGCCGTGATAGCAAGGGAAATGCCTCGTGCCGTTTCCAGATCTCGCACCTCGGGCGCCAGGCTGATCGCCAGTACCAGGCTCACCAAACTTACGAAGACGATAAAGAACAAAGAGCTCGCCCGACTAGCCAGGAACAATACCCGCAAAATCCGCAGGATCACCGAGCGCAGTATGGAAAGGTGCGGACGAGGTGGTATGCGCTGGTCTAAGGCCCATTGGCGGGTTTGCTGGGCAGACGACCGGATTATCAGGAACCAGGTAAGCCCCGAGTAAGCGAGTGCCCAGACGACCCAGTAAGTCATCAATCTGAAGGCCCAGATGTCCCAAGGGGTTTCCAACCCAAGCCCGAAAACCATGGCAACGGGCCGCAACGCATAGACGACTACAAGGGCAACGGTCGCTGATATCAGTATCCGTCCAAGATCTCTCAAAACTACTTCCCGCCCCGTAGCAGGCTTCGGCAGCGCATGATGCGTAGCTTACATCATCCTTCGCGACGATCGGCTTTATCCTTTGCCGATCGCTGACGGCTCCAATTTCGGGCAGGTTTACCTTGTCCGGAATAATCCCTAGATCAGGTCGAGCGTGGTTCGCGCCATCCTTATGGAGGCGGCGTCGATCATCTGCCCGTCCACGCTGACCGAGCCGGAACCGCCCGACTTGGCCTCATCGTAGGCCGCGACGACTTTCTTCGCCCACTCCACTTCAGTTTCTGTGGGCGAGAAGACTTCGTTGACTACGGGTATCTGGGCGGGATGGATGCACCACTTGCCGTCGAAGCCCAGAGAACGTGCGACGCGGCAGCTCGTTCGGAGTCCCGCCTCGTCCCCGTAATCGGCCACGGGGCCGTCGAGGGCGCGAACGCCGGCGGCGCGGGCGGCAACCATGATGCGCTGCATGGCGTAGTGGAATCGGTGACCGGGGTACGCCTCGTCCCACTCGTCCATCACGCCGATGCTGGTCTGGGGCATGCGCAGGCTCGCCGCGAAGTCGCCGGGACCGAAGTGGAGAGCTTTGAGTCGGGAGGTGGCGCGGGCTATAGCGTCCACGTGGGTCAGGCCATCGGCGCTCTCTATCTGGGCTTCGACCTTTATCTTGTCCGTTTTCAGGTCCGTCGCCAGCTCCAATTGGGAGAGCAAAACGGAGACGGCATAGAGGTCATCGGGCCGGTTCACCTTCGGGATCATGACGGCGTCCAGAGAATCGCCTGCCTGTTCTACGACCTCGATCAGGTCGCGGTAGAAGTACGGCGTGTCCAGGGCGTTGGCCCTGAAGAGCTTGGGACGACCGCGCCAATCGAGTTCTTTCAGCGCACGGACGATATCCCCGCGGGCCCCTGCCTTGTCGTCGGGGGCGACGGCGTCTTCGAGGTCGAGGAAGATGCCGTCGGCGTCCGAGGCGAGCGCCTTCTCGACCATCTTCCGCCTTGTGGCTGGGACAGCGAGGAGGGAGCGGGTGGCGCCCACGTTACTTGTCGAGAAGCGTCTCTACCGGCACTTTGCGCAGGGAGGCGTCGAGGACCTCCACTGGGTGAACCATCGGGAGACCGTCGTGGCCCATCTTCTTCAGGCTCGCCTGGATCTGGAGCATGCAGCCCGGGTTGGAGGTGACGATCGCCTGCGCCCCGGTTTTGAGGATGTTGTTCGCCTTGCGCTCGCCGAGCTCGGCGGCGGGCTCGGGTTCGACCATGTTGTAGATACCCGCCGACCCGCAACAAACCTCGGCCTCCTTGATCTCCTTTACCTCCATCCCCGGTATCTGCTTGAGGGTCTGGCGCGGCTGCTTGCGGATGCCCTGCGCGTGCGCCAGGTGGCAGGCGTCGTGGTAGGCCACCGTAACGGGCAGCGGATGGCGCTCCGCCACGGTGCCTAGCTCCTGCAAAAACTCAGAGACGTCGCGAACCTTCTCGCTGAAGGCCTCTGCCCGCTCGGCGTACTCGGGGTCGTCGCGCAGGAGGTAGCCGTACTCTTTCATCGTCGAGCCGCAGCCCGCGGCGTTGACGATGACGTTGTCGAGGTCCAGATCTTCAAAGGTGTCTATCGTCTTGCGGGCGAAGTTCAGCGACTCCTCCTCGCGGCCGGCGTGGGTGGAGAGGGCGCCGCAGCAGCCCTGCTGCGGCGCTATGATCTCGCAGCCCTCCGCGGCGAGGACGCGGACGGTGGCGGCGTTGACCGGGGAGAAGAACACCCGCTGCACGCAGCCAGTCAGGACACCTACCCTGCGGCGCTTCTCGCCGACGGGGCCCGTTACTTCCGGGATCTTCTCTTCTTTCGGCAGGTCCGGTAGGAGCGCCTCCATCGCGCGCATCCTGGCCGGGATGCGTTGCATGATGCCTGCTTTTCGCAGCTTATCGCCGACGCCGAAGCGCTGGTAGAGACGCATCGGGGCGGCGATAGCCCTGAGGCGATTGGGATAAGGGAAGAACTGGAAGATCATCTCCCTGAAGGCCTTGTCGTCGGCCCGCCTCTCGTAGCGGCGCTCGACCTGCTGGCGGGTGGACTCGATGAGCTTGTCGTACTGCACGCCGGAGGGGCAGGCCGTAACGCAGGCCATGCACCCGAGGCAGAGGTCCCAGTGGCGAACCATCTCGTCGTTCATCGGCTCCTCGGTCAAGCCCTTGTTCATAAGGTAGATGCGCCCGCGCGGGGAGTCCATCTCCTCCCCGAAGAGGACGTAGGTCGGACAGGTCGGCAGGCAGAAGCCGCAGTGGACGCAGTCGTCTATGAGGTCTTTGTCAGGCGGGTGATGGTCGTCGAAGGCGGGGAACATGTAGGAGCCGCTCTCGGCCCTATCCGCGCCGAGGGTCTGCTGTATCGAGTCGCCGGCGGCGCGGGTGCTCTGGCCGATGTCTTCGGGGCTCCCCGCTCCTATGGCCTCGGCCATCGCCTCGTTGCCCGTCGTGCCCTCGGGGTCTCGCCGCTCGGTCGCGTCCGTCGCGCTGTAGCGGTCCTCGCCGCCGGAACCGTTGCGTTCGGTCACTATATGCCTCCCAGGAATCTACCGGGGTTCATGGTGTATCCCGGATCGAACTTCTCCTTAACCCGCCGCGTGAGGCCGAGGTAGTCCCCCGCGGGACCCCACACGTCCAGCCTCTCCTTGACGGCGAGCGGCGCCTCCTGCACGACGACGCTGCCGCCCCTGCGGACCCGGATCTCGCGCACCTCCTCGACGACCTCGACGATCCCGCCCTCGCCGCCGGAGAGTCCCACGAAGGTCACCCCCGTTCCGGCGTGGCCCGAGAGTCGGGCCTCAGCGCCCGCGCGTCCCGCCGCCCCCATGACCGAGTCGAGAACGGCCGTGAGGTCGGCGGGCGGGGCGCTGATCTTGAGCGCAACCTCACCCGCGTCCCACGGTCGGCCCGCGAAACTCTCCCAAAACTCTTCACCGTCCTCCTTGCCGAGGACCTTCGCCTCGCCGTGCGAACGCAGAACTTCCACCGCCGTTGCGGCCTGCGCTTCTACGGCGGGCTCGATGCCCTCGAACAGGGCGGCGATCACGCCGCGGTCTTCCTCCCAACGCATCTCCAGGGCGTCGAGCACGAACTGGCTGAAGGAGGAGTGTGTTAGCTCCCGCACGACGTCCGCTATCTCATTGTAGTCGTCCACTTCCAGGAAGATGGTCCTGGCCGTCTCTCGGATCGGGTGCAACCTGAAGTTGGCCTCGGCGATGACGCCAAGGGTCCCCAGAGAGCCGGTGAACAGCTTGGAGAGGTCGTAGCCGGCCACGTTCTTGACGACCTTGCCACCGGCCTTCGCCACCGTGCCGTCGGCGAGCACTATCTTTATGCCGATGATGAGGTCCCTGATCGTGCCGTACCTGAGGCGCCGAGGTCCCGAGGAGTTTGCCGCAACCACGCCCCCGATGGTGGCCCCCTCCTCGGGAGGATCCACACCGAGCATCTGGTCTGACTCGGCGAGCTTCTCCTGCAGAGCTTGCAACCTCAGACCGGCCTGGGTGCGTACGATCTGGTCTCCGGGTACGTGCTCTATGACTTCGTCCATGCGCGCGGTGCTGAGGATGAGGTCCACCTCCCGGGGAGGGTTCCCGAGGCCCATCTTGGTCCCGCCGCCGCGGGGCGAGACGGCGAGCCCCTCACGGCTCGCCAGCTTCATGACCTCGCTGATCTCCTCGATCGTCGCCGGCTCGACGACGACGGAGGGCTCTACGCCGTCCACGGCGTCCTCGCCCGAGGCTTCCCTGACGTTCTCTGCGCCTACTATGCGCTGAAGTTCTTCCGTGGGTACATTCTGCGTCTGCATCAGAAGTTCTCCGCCAGGCCGGCCTTCTGGATCGGGTGCATGTGGAAGGGGCCGGGGCGTTCGCCGCAAAGGCGGGGGGTGGGGAAGATCTTGCCCGGGTTGCAGATCCTGTGCGGGTCGAAGGCGCACCTGAGGAGCTGCATGACGTCCATGTCGTCCGCGGTGAACATCTTGGGCATGTACTTCATCTTGTCGCGCCCGATGCCGTGCTCGCCCGTGAGCGAGCCGCCGTGCTCCAGGCAGGCGAAGACGATGTCCGCCGCGAGATCCTCGGCCTTGTCGGCCTCACCCGGGGCGTCGTTGTCGTAGAGGACGAGCGGGTGAAGGTTGCCGTCCCCGGCGTGGAAGACGTTGGCGACCCTGAGACCGTACTCCTCGCTCAGATTCGCTATCTTCTTGAGGACCGCCCCGAGCTCCGTGCGCGGTACGACCCCGTCCTGGACGTAGTAGTCGTTCGCGATGGAGCCCATCGCCCCGAACGCGGCCTTCCTGCCCTTCCAGAACAGCGCCCGCTCCTCGTCGTCCTCGGCGATCCTTATCTCCGAGGCGTCGTTCTCCTCGCAGACCTTTATGACCTGCTCGAACTGGTTCGCCACCTCGGCCTCGGGCCCGTCGAGCTCGACGATCAGGATGGCCCCGGCCTCGGGGAAGCCGGGCGTGACCTGCTTCTCCACGGCCTTTATGGTGAGAGCGTCCATCATCTCGATGGCCGCCGGCACTATGCCGCCGCCGATGATCCCTGAGACGGCCCCACCAGCCTCCTCCGTGTCCTTGAACGCCGCGAGCAGCGTCCTCACGGCCTCGGGCTGGCGCAATATCCTGAGCGTTATCTTGGTGGCGATGCCTAGAGTGCCCTCCGAGCCGACGAAGGCCCCTAACAACTCATAGCCGGGGGCGTCTGGCGACTTTCCGCCGCCGATGTGGACGATCGAGCCGTCGGGCAGGACGACCTCGGCGCCCATCACGTGGTTCGTCGTGAAACCATACTTCAGGCAGTGGACGCCGCCAGAGTTCTCCGCAAGGTTCCCGCCGATGGAGGAGACGATCTGGCTCGCCGGGTCAGGGGCGTAGTAGTAGCCCTCGTCCGCGACCTCCTGCGAGACCCAGATGTTTATGACGCCGGGCTCGACGACTACGCGCCCGTTCGGTATGTCCACCTCGAGGATGCGGCGCATCCTGGTCAGGACGATGAGGACGCCCGCCTCTACGGGGAGTGCCCCGCCCGAGAGTCCCGTGCCCGAGCCCCGCGCCACGAAGGGGATGCCCTCGTCGTAGCAGGCCTTGACGACCTCCTGGACCTGTTCCGCAGACTCGGGGAGGACGACGAGGTCGGGGATCACACGGTAGTTCATCAGCCCGTCGCACTCGTAGGTGCGCAGTTGTTCGTGCTCGTGGATCACACCCTCGGGGCCGAGGATCTCCTGCATCGTCCCTATGAGCTGTCCCCGGTCCATGTAATCCTCCCTTTTGGGAGCCTCTCTCTAGCTCCCTATCTCGTGTCCCGACGACTCTTCTATCAGCGTCAAGAGCGCTGAGTGGTCTCTGTCCCCTCTTCCCCTCATTTTCAAGTCTTGAAGCATCTGATCTACGACCGCCGTGACGGGAAGGGTTACCCCATACTCTCTGCCGGCCGCGAGCGCTATCCCAAGATCCTTGTGGTGCAATTCTACCTTAAAGCCAGGATCGAAGGAATGATCCAACATCTTCTCCCGCTTGACCTCCATGACCTTGTTGCCGGCGAGCCCGCCACCAAGGACGTCCAGAATCTTCTCCGGCGCGACCCCGCCCTTGGAGCCGAGCACCAGCGCCTCGGAGACGGCCTCGATGGTGAGCGCCACGACGATCTGGTTCGCGGCTTTTACAACCTGTCCGGTCCCGACGGGACCGACGTGGGTCACCGTCGCCCCCATGACCTCGAAGAGCGGACGCGCCCGCTCGAAGTCCTCCTCGCTCCCGCCGACCATAATGGAGAGCGTCCCTTCGATAGCCCCAACGTCTCCGCCAGAGACGGGAGCGTCGAGCATCGAGGCGCCTTGTCCTTTCGCCCTATCAGATAGTTCTTCCGTGACGACCGGTGAGATCGTGCTCATGTCCACTAACAGGGCGCCTTCCCTGAGGCCTTCGAACACCCCATCTTCCCCAGCAAGCACCTCCTCGACCTGCGGCGAGTCGGGTAGCATGGTGATAATGACGTCGCTGCTTTGGGCGACCTCCTTCGGGCTCTCCGCAACTGTCGCGCCGTCGAGGTTTTCGGCCTTCTCGCGGGTGCGGTTGTACGCTACCAGGTCGCAGCCCGCCTCGATGAGGTTCTCCGCCATCGGGCGGCCCATGATCCCAAGCCCGATGAATCCGATCTTTTCTGCCACTCGCTCCCCCTTCTATAGTCTGAGGTCCTGAACCGAAACGTCCCCGTCTCGCAGTTCCTTTGGCAGCCACTCCAGGCTCTCTTCGGTGGCCTCCGTTGTCGGGTTGTACTCCAGGCCGACGTAGCCTTCGTAGCCGAGCCGTTCCAGTTCACCAAGGACGTAAGGGTAATGGATCTCACCCGTACCTGGCTCCCCGCGTCCCGGACAGTCCGCGATCTGGACGTGTCCGATGTATCCGAAGTATTCGCGCAGGTTCGCCACGAGGTTACCCTCCATCCTCTGCATGTGGTAGAGGTCGTGCTGGACCCGCACGTTTTTACGGCCCACATCTGTGACGAACTCCGCAACCTGCTCCGTCGTGTACAGCAGGTACGGCCCGTTCTCGAAGGTGTTGACGGCCTCGACCATCACCGTGACGCCCGCCGCTTCGGCCTCCCTGGCGGCGAAGCGCACGTTTTCGCTCGCCAGCACCAGTTGTTCGTCGCGGTCCATGTCGGGGAGCTCGTGCCCGACGAGCGCGTTCATCCGTCCACACCCCAGAGAACGTGCCAGCCCCAGTGCGATCGGCACGTTCTCCCTGAACTGCCGGTCCCGACCGGGATCCCCCGCGAGCCCCCTGTCCCCGGCCGCCATATCTCCCGCGTCGAAGTTGAAGAGCGCGACCTCGAGGCCAGCACCTTTTACGGCCTTCGCTACCTCGCCGGGGTCCTCCTCAGCGGGCCACCAGAACTCGACCGCCGAGAAACCCACCTCCCTGGCCCGTTCGAACCGGTCCAGGAACGGGACCTCTCGGAACATGATGGAAACGTTCGCGCTGAACCTCATGCCGGCCCTCCTCTCGGCATCAGCATACCTTAAAGCGGGCGCCTGGCACCCGGACCGCTACAATGGTCCCGTGCGGAAGGATCTCGAGGAGATATTCGCGGCCGGCCTGGCCGCCGCCGACCCAGAACGGGCCGTCGGGCGGTCCCTGACGCTCGAAGACGGTGCAATCGTCGCCGAGGGGACCCGCTTCACGGCGGATAGGGTGTTCGTGCTCGCTGCGGGTAAGGCCGCTGGGTCGATGGCCAAAGCCGCAGCTGGACTTCTCGGAGAGAGAGCCTCCGGTGGACTAGTGGTGACCAAGGACGGCCACGACCCCGGTCCCGAGGACTTCGAGACCGTTTTCGCCTCCCACCCCGAGCCCGACGAGAGGGGCGTCAAGGCGGCCACAATGGTGCAGGAAGCGGCCGAGGCCCTGGAGGAGGGGGATCTACTCCTGGCACTCATCTCGGGCGGGGCGTCGGCGTTGCTCGCCGATCCGGCGCCGCCCATCGAACTGGCAGATCTGAAGAGGCTCACTGGCGACCTCCTCAGGAGCGGGGCTGATATCGGGGAGATCAACACCGTCAGAAAGCACGTCTCGGTCTTGAAGGGTGGCGGCCTCGTGCGTCTCGCCCATCCCGCACCGACCATCGCCCTCCTGCTCTCCGACGTGGTCGGCGACGATCCCTCTTCCATCGCGAGCGGCCTCACGGCACCAGACCGTACGACACTCGAAAACACCCGCCGGGTGCTCGAACGCTACGAGATAGAGCCGCCGGAGAGCGTCACGAAGCATCTGCAAGACGCCGAAGATACGCCGGCCGCCGGAGATCCCGTCTTCGAGGGCGTCGTGAACGTGATCTGTGGCGGTGGGCGTCACGCTGCCGAGGCCGCGGTAGAGAAGGCCGAGGAGCTCGGGTACACGCCGCTGTTGCTTACGACCACGCTCACGGGCGACGCCCTCGGGGCGGCCTCGATATACGCGGCGGTCGTCAGGGAGGTCCTGGCCAGTGGCAACCCCGTCTCTTCCCCGTGCGCCATCGTCTCGGGCGGCGAGGCGACGGTGACCGTGCGCGGGGGCGGCGCCGGCGGCCCGAACCAGGAGTTCGCGCTGGCGCTGGCGGTCGAGCTGGACGGTGTGGGAGGCTGGGCGGCGTTCTCAGCCGACACCGACGGCCACGACGGCTCGACCGAGGCGGCGGGCGGGATCGTCGACGGGGAAACGGCGCAGAAGACCAGGGACGCGGATATGGACCCGGAGGAGGCGTTGTCGGACAACGATTCGTACGCGGCGCTGGAGGCTGGTGAAGGCCTGCTCGTCACGGGGCCGACGGGCACCAACGTCAACGACCTCAGGGTGGCGCTGGTCTCTCCCTCCCAACGCGGGTAATCAGGGGCTTGCGCCTGGCCTGACGTGGTGTCATTCTTTTCGAGTCGGGAGAGACTAGAAGGGGAGGATCAGGTGTACGAACAAGTTTACGCGCCGGTAGCCGGAAGCCTGGTGTTCTCGACTCTGGTAGCTGTCATACCGATACTCGTGCTCTTCATCTTACTGGCTGGCCTCAGGATCGCAGCGCAGTGGGCCTCACTCATAACCCTGGCGATTGCGCTCGTGATCGGGGTGGTTGTCTACGGGATGCCTCTAGGACTTGCTCTCAACTCGACGCTGCTAGGCATCTGCTTCGGTCTCTTCCCCATCGTCTGGATCGTCATCAACGCCATCTTCATCTACAACGTCGTCGTGGACACAGGCCACTTCGACACCATCCGAGACTCCCTCGCGGGCGTGAGCAACGACCGGCGGATACAGGTCGTTCTGATCGCCTTCGTCTTCGGGGCGCTCCTGGAGGCGACGGCAGGCTTCGGAACTCCCGTCGCTATCACGGCCTCCCTCATGGCAGGCCTGGGCTTCGAGCCCCTCTACGCCGCGGCGCTCGCCCTACTGGCGAACACAGCGCCGGTCGCGTTCGGAGGCTTCGGCATCCCGATTTTGACCGGGGCTACCGTGGCTGGATTGGATACCCTGGAACTCTCGCAGATGGTCGGTCGCCAGACTCCCCTGCTTGCCATCATCATCCCAGGCATGCTTGTAACGGTGATGGCCGGGTTCAGGCGGATGCTCGAGGTCTGGCCCGTGGTCGCGGTGAGCGGCATCGCCTTCGCGGGGACACAGTTCGTGGTTTCAAACGTCCTTGGCCCCGAGCTCGCCGACCTGCTGGCGGCCCTGATCGCGGTCGTCGCCGTGATCGGCCTGCTCGCGGTCTGGCGCCCTTCGACCGAGTGGCACTTCGAGAACGAGCCGCCGGCCGAGGATCGCGAGAGCTACGATACGCCCCCCCTCGGACGCACGCTCTACTCCTGGTCGCCCTTCGTAATCATCATCGCGCTCTTCCTGCTTGCGCAGGTGCCCCCGATCAAGGCCGCCATCAGCGGCATCCAGGTAGCCATAAACTTCCCCACGGCCTCGGTGGACCCGGCGACGGGGCTGCCCACCGTGCCCTGGCCAGGACTCAACGAGGTGGTCGAGCAGCAGCCTCCTGTCGTACCCGAGCCAACGCCCTACGGCGCCAGCTTCTCGACCAACTGGCTCTCTGCAGCCGGAACATTGATCCTGATAGCCGACCTGATCGCCCTGGCCGTCCTCAGGGTAGGGCCTGGTAGGGCCTTGAGGATCTACGGCCAGTCGCTCAACCAGCTCAAGTGGGCGATCCTCACGATAGCCTCGATCCTCGGGCTCGCGTACCTCCTGAACTACTCGGGCTTGACCTACACCCTCGGCCTCGCGTTCGCCGCGACGGGTGTTCTGTTCCCGTTCTTCGCCTCATTTATCGGGTGGCTCGGGGTGGCTCTCACGGGATCTGACACCTCCTCGAACGCGCTTTTCGCCAACCTGCAGAAAGTGACGGCCCAGCAGATCGGGGTCAGCCCGAACCTCACGGTCGGCGCCAACTCCTCGGGCGGCGTTCTGGGCAAGATGATCAGCCCGCAGAACCTCGCCGTCGGCACGAGCGCCACGGGCCTGCAGGGCAGGGAGGGCGACCTGTTGCGCATGGTTCTGAAATGGTCCATCGGGCTGACGGTGGTGATGGCGATCTGGGTAACGATCCAGGCCTACGTGCTGCCGTTCTTGATCCCGTAGACGCTCTCAGAGCCCGCCGCGCCCCACGAGGCCAAGGGAGAACGTAAGCAGCTTGCGTACGATGATGGTAATGGCCGTCGCCGCCACCGCCGTCCAGGTGCCGTTGATGGCGAGGTTCAGGAGCGTCGCGGCGACGAAGAAGTCGAGGCCGAGGGAGGCGTGATCCAGCATCCTTCGCGCCGCCCTGCCCCGCCCTCCTGGCCCACGGGCGAGAAGGGCGGCGCGCACGATACCGGCAGAGATAATGAGGCTCCCGACCGCGAGCGCGAAGACCCGCAGGAGTTCGACGGCGGCCTGGTAGGCCTCCACCCCGCCCCTATCCGGTGGCGGCGTCGCGCTCTGGCCTCGACGCCACCTCGCGGCGCTCGCGCTCCAGCTCCTGAGTGAGGAAGTAGTTGAGCACGGTGCGGATCGTCGCTATCGCCCCGAGCAGTATCACGTCATCGAGAGTAGGGGCGACGGCGGTCGAGAGGATGTCGGCACCAAGCTGGAACTCCAGCCCGAGGACTAGATACTGCCCGAGGTATAGTCGGATCTCGTTGTTGGTGTCGTCCCTCACCCCGACCAGGGTAAGGACGTAGCGGAAAGTGGTCGCCAGGACGCCAAAACCCACCACGGCAGCGCCTATCGCCTCGACGACCAGCCGCAGGTAGCCGACGGCCGTTACCAGATACTCTTCCATCGCGGGTCTGTCTCCTAGATCTCAAACTTCGGGCAATCGCCTTGCGCCGCGAACTAAGACCGGCGCCCCGTAAACCCTAACACCACGCCGCTTGCGCGTTTTTCCGTGCCGCTTACCACTCAGCCCGGCGGCAACCGCGCCGAGAGCCCTGGATGGTCTATCATGTGGCTTCGGGAAACAGAGGAGGGAGTATAGCGGTGCGGGTGGCGCTCTTTATAACCTGCTTCAACGACACGCTCTTCCCAGAGACGGGCAGGGCGACCGTCGAGGTCCTGGAACGTCTCGGGGTGGAGGTGGACTTTCCCCTCGCGCAGACGTGCTGCGGCCAGATGCACTTCAACACCGGCTACCAGCGCGAGGCGATACCGCTGGTAAGACGCTTCGTCGAGGTCTTCGACGGTTACGACGCCGTCGTCGCGCCCTCCGGTTCCTGCGTGAGCATGGTGCGCGAGCTGTATCCCATGGCCGCCGAGTTGGCCGGGGACCCGCGTCTCGCGGAGAAGGTCGAGGATCTCGGGCCAAAGATCTTCGAACTCTCCGAGTTCCTGGTGAAAAAGCTTGGCGTCGCAGACGTCGGCGCCTACTACCCGCACAGGGTCACGTACCACCCTACGTGCCATTCTTTGCGGATGCTGAAGGTCGGGGATGCGCCACTGGAGCTACTCAGGAACGTTCGGGGCATCGACCTCGTCGAGCTCTCCGAGGCCGAGGAGTGTTGCGGGTTTGGAGGGACCTTCGCGATCAAGAACGCGGACACCTCGGCCGCGATGCTTTCGGACAAGATCCGTCGCGTACTCGACACCGAGGCGGAGGTCTGCACAGCCGGGGACAACTCGTGCCTGATGCACATCGGCGGCGGACTGGGCCGCCTCCGCGCCGGAGTCGGGACCGTGCACCTCGCACAGATACTCGCAAGCGAGACAGGGGAGGGATAGTGGGGACGAAGCCTTCTGACGCGTTCTCCCCCGGTCCGACGCCAACGTTCGAGGCGTCAGCGAAGGAGAGCCTCTCCGACTCGCAGCTCAGGCGCAACCTCGGCAAGGCCACCCAGACCATCCGCCGCAAGCGCGCCGTCGCCGTCGATGAGATGCCTGACTGGGAGGATCTCAGGGAGGCCGGGCGCGCCCTCAAGGAGCGCGTCATGCGCCACCTCGATGAGTACCTGCTGCAACTCGAAGAGTCCGTGACGCGTGCGGGGGGCAGGGTCCACTGGGCGCGCGACGCCGAGGAGGCGAACACGATCATCGCCGGCATCATCAAGGATCACGGCTCCGAAGAGGCCGTCAAGGTCAAGTCCATAGCGACGGACGAGACCAAGCTCAACGAGCACCTGGAGCGTGAGGGCATCCACGCCTACGAGACCGATCTCGCCGAGCTCATCATCCAGCTCGCCGGAGAGACGAGCTCGCACATCCTGGTGCCGGCGATCCACAAGAACCGGGCGGAGATCCAGAAACTCTTCAGTGAGAAACTCGGCACGAAAGACCTCTCCGACGAGCCCTCGGATCTGACAGAGGCGGCCCGCCTGTACCTGCGCGAGAAGTTCCTGGGGGCGAAGGTAGGCATCTCGGGGGCGAACTTCGCCGTTGCGGAGACGGGGACCGTTTGCGTCGTGGAATCGGAGGGCAACGGCAGGATGTGCACGACGTTGCCCCCGGTCCTCGTTACCCTGATGGGGATAGAGAAGGTCATACCGGCCTGGCGGGACTTCGAGGTCTTCATGCAACTCCTCCCCCGCTCCTCGACCGCGGAGAGGATGAACCCCTACACCTCGTTCTGGACCGGGGTGTCGGAGGACGACGGGCCGCGGGAGTTCCACCTGGTCCTTATGGACAACGGGCGCACCGACGTGCTGGCCGATGAGATAGGGCGCCAGGCCCTGAACTGCATCCGCTGCTCGGCGTGCCTGAATGTCTGCCCCGTCTACGAGCGAACCGGTGGCCACGCGTACAACTCCGTCTACCCCGGTCCGATAGGCGCCATCCTCACCCCTCAGCTCGTCGGCTTTGGCGACCCCGGCCCTGACTCGCTGCCATACGCATCCTCGCTCTGCGGCGCGTGCTACCAGGTGTGCCCGGTCAAGATCAACATCCCACAGGTCCTCGTCCACCTCCGCGGTAAGGTCGTCCGCCACAAACAGGACAGGGGCGGACCGCGCGAGAAGCTCGACCCCGAGAACGTCGCCATGCAGGCTGTCGCTAGAGTGTTCTCCGACCCGGAACTGTACGAAAGGGCTCAGAAATTTGCGAGGATCGGCCAGTGGCCCTTCGTCCGCGGGGGTTCTATAGGCCGCCTTCCCGGCAGGCTCGCCGGCTGGACCGCCGTCAGGGATCTGAAACCCGTTCCCGAGCAGACCTTCCGCGCTTGGTGGAAGCAAAGCAGGGGGACAGGCTAGTGGCGACGGCGAGAGAGACGATCCTCTGGCGCATAAGGCACGCCACCCGCGACGTGCCCGAGCAGGAACGCCCCGAAGACGTGCGGGTCGAGCGCGGCTACCGCAAGGAAAGCGACGCAGAACGCGAGGAGATCGTCGCACGCTTCGCGGAGCGTACAGCAGAGTACGATGCAAAGGTCCACCGCGTTGGCCGCGATGAGCTTCCCGGAACCATAGAAGAGATCCTGAAACGACGCAGTGTAAAGCGCCTCGTCATCCCCCCTTACCTACCCAGAGGTTGGATCCCAGAGGATACAGAGACCCTGCGTGACACGGCTCATTCCCGCCTGACAGAGCAGGAGCTGGATGAGGCCGACGGCGTGCTAACGGACTGCGCCCTCGGCATTGCCCAGACGGGCACCATCGTGCTCGATGCCGGCAGGGCGCAGGGACGGAGGGCACTCACGCTCCTCCCTGACTACCACCTGTGCGTCGTGCGCGAGGAGCGGATAGTTGGCCTCGTCCCCGAGGCCTTCGCGAAACTAGAAGAGACAATAAAGGCCGAAGGACGGGCCATCACCTTCATCTCGGGTCCCTCGGCGACCTCGGACATCGAGCTCAACCGGGTCGAGGGCGTGCACGGCCCGCGAACCCTGGAGGTCCTGATCTCCGGCTGACGGAGGGCGGAAGGTGCCGTCAGCCAACCTACCAGGGCGGCGTGCCGCACGGCCTCGACCGACCTGTGTTAGTTTTAGATTATGGAGAATGGCACGAGGATCAGGGTCAGGTACGCGCCGAGCCCGACGGGGAGGCTGCACGTCGGCGGCGTACGCACGGCGCTCTTCAACTGGCTCTTCGCGCGCAAGAACGGCGGCACGTTCGTGCTGCGCATAGAGGACACGGACCTGGAGCGCTCGACGGAGGAGTCGGTCGAGCAACTGAAGGGTTCGATGCGTTGGATCGGCCTGGACTGGGACGAAGGCCCTGAGGCCGGTGGCCCCCATCCCCCATACCGCCAGACCGAACGCTTCGACCTCTACCGCGAAGCCGCCAGAGAACTCCTCGACTCCGGCGCGGCGTACTACGACTTCGCGACGCCCGAGGAGCTCGCCGAGCTTCGAGAGCGCGCGAGGGCCGAGAAGCGGCAGCCTATCTACACCGGCGGCCAGTACCGCGAGATGGACCCCGACGAGGCGAGGAAGAGGATAGAGGCGGGCGAGCCTTACACCGTTCGCTTCAAGACCCCGCGCGAGGGACAGACCGTGGTAGAGGACATGATCCGCGGCCCCGTCACCTTCGAGAACGCCAACCTCGAAGACTTCGTACTCATGAAGTCCACGAACACGCCGACCTACAACTTCGCCGCGGCCTTCGACGACGCGGAGATGGAGATCAGCCACGTCATCCGCGGCGACGACCACCTCTCGAACACGCCGCGCCAGATCCTGATCCACGAAGCCCTCGGCAACCCCATCCCGGCCTTCGCCCACGTCCCCCAGGTCCTCGGCCCTGACAAGAAGAAGCTCTCCAAACGCCACGGCGCCGCGAGCGTCGAGGACTTCGCGGAGCGGGGCTATCTGCCCGAGGCGCTCTTCAACTACCTGGCGCTCCTCGGCGCCGGCTACGCCGCGGACGAGGAGATCTTCACCCCCGAAGAGCTGGCCGAGCGCTTTCGCATCGACCGCGTGAGCGGCAACCCGGCAATACTCGACGAGAAGAAGCTCAGGGCCGTGAATGCCGTCTACCTGAGGCGCAAGAGCCCCGAGGAGCTCGCAGACCTCGCGGCCCCCATGCTCGTCGAGTCGGGCGTGGCCATAGAGGAAGAACTGGACATGCCCAGGCTTCGGGAGATCATGGACCTCCTCAAGGAGCGCATCGCCCTGACGACCGAGATCCCCGACTCCGTCGGCTACTTCTACGGCGGCACGCTGGACTACGACGAGACCGAGTTCGAAAAGCAGTTCGGCAAGGGGTTCGTCCGCGAGAACTTCCCCGAACTCGTCGAACGCCTCGCCGCCCTCCCCGGGTGGACGGAGACCGAGATCGAGGACACGGTGCGCGGCCTCGCCGCAGAGAAGGAGAAGGGCGCACGGCACCTCATACACCCGCTGCGCTTCGCCGTCACGGGGCGCACCGTAAGCGCGGGCCTCTTCGAAACCATGCAACTCCTCGGGCGCGAACGCAGCCTGCTAAGAGCAAAGGACGTAGTCCGGAGAATGCAGCGCCAGCCGGTGTAGTCGTCGGCTGACCGGCTTCGGTCTTTGACGAAGCGATGGTCGTCGGGTAGAATCTTCCCCTGCTTATCGGCACGGCCCCATCGTCTAGAGGCCAAGGACATCGCCCTCTCACGGCGAAAACCCGGGTTCGAATCCCGGTGGGGTCACTCCGCAAGCCCGCCTCTAGGCGGGCTTCTTTCAAGCTTTCAGCATTTCAGCATTTCAGCATTTCAGCATTTTGCTCTTGCTGAAGTGCTGACTAGCTGACCGGCTGAAGTGCGCGATTAGCAGAGGTCAAGACCTCTGCTAATCGCTTCAGTTCGATGCCAGGAGCCGTTCGGCCTCACCGGGGGAGCGGGGACTGCACCAGTAGTTCCCCTGTCCGACGTCGCAGCCGAGTTTGCGAAGCTCCTCGAACTCCTCGCGGGTCTCCACGCCCTCGGCAACCACCTCGATGCCGAGGGCGTGCCCGAGATCGAGCACCGCCCGCACGATGGCCAGATCCTTGCGATCCTTGTCCAGATTTTTCACGAGTACCCGGTCCAGCTTTAGCCGGTCCACGGGCAGGTACCTCAGGTACGACAGCGAGGAGTATCCCACCCCGAAGTCGTCTATGGCTAGCTGTACACCGAGTTCCTTGAGGCGCCTGAGCATCCCTGTGCTCGATCCCCCGACCTCTACCAGTACGCTCTCTGTGATCTCCAGCGTGAGGCTTTCGGGGTCCAAGGCAGCCTGTCCTATGGCGTGCTCCATCTCGCTAACGAGTTCGGGGTAGCGGAGCTGGCGGGCGGAGAGATTTACGGCCATGATCAGTGGAGTATCGCGGGGGTAGCGTTCCTGCCACTCCCTGGCGCGTCGGCAAGCCTCATCGAATACCCACCTACCCATCGGGACTATCAGCCCCGTCTCCTCGGCCATGGGAATGAAATCCGAAGGGGTCAGCCGGCCGTGCTCCGGATGGTCCCACCTGATCAGAGCCTCCATCCCCACGATCTCGCCGGTCGGTATCGAGACCATTGGCTGGTAGACGACGGGCAACTGCTCGTGGGGAGCCTCCAGTGTCCGTCTGAGGTCGCCCTCCAACTCGAGACGACTCTTGGCTCGCTCATACATAGCCGGGTCGAACACCCTGAAATTCCCACCCTCTGCTTTGACCCTGTACATCGCCGTGTCGGCATCCCTGAGGAGGTCCTCCGGCGTCTTCGTGTGGGCGTCACCCAGACCGATGCCGATGCTGGCCGAGGCAATCAGCTCTCTACCCTCCATAAGAAACGGTCTTCCGAACTCTTCGGTGATCCTCTCGGCCACCCGCTCTGCTCCTTCGGGACCCTCGATGTCCTCGAGGAGTACGACGAACTCGTCGCCCCCGAAACGAGCCAGGCAATCCTCAGGGCGAAGGCAGTGCTTGAGGCGCTGGGCCACAACAGTGAGGAGCAGGTCCCCGGCCTCGTGACCCAACGAGTCGTTTATGACCTTGAACTCGTCGAGGTCCATGAACAGCACCGCCACCTTCTGGCCCTTATTGTGCCTGGTGCGATCGAGGGCCTGCCGCAGGCGGTCCAGGAAGAGTTGGCGGTTCGGGAGGTCGGTAAGGTGGTCGTGGAAGGCCCGATGCTCTAACTGCTCCTCCAGTACCTTGCGGCCGGTTATGTCGTAGAAGACGCCTTGCCAGTAGAGGGGTTCGCCCACCTCGTCCTCGACCAGCACGGCCTCCTCGCGAACCCACACTACCGACCCGTCCTTGGCCAGTAGGCGGTACTCTTCGCTGAAAGGCTCGCCGTCACCAGCCTCGAAGCGCTCGTCGGCGGCCAGGATCCTATTCCTGTCACCGGGGTGCAGGCGCTCGGGCCACAACTTGCGTACCCTCCACTCCTCGGGTGTGTAGCCGAGCATCTGCTCTATCTGGGGGCTGGTGTAGAGAGACGTGTCCGGGTCATCTACCGGGTCTATGTAGGTAACAGCGGGTATCTGTTCCACCAGGGTACGATAACGTTGCTCCGCATCCCCGAGCGCCTTCTCGGCCCGCTTGCGCTCCGTTATGTCTATCTGGACACCGAGCCAGTAGAGGGGGCTACCTTCCTCGTCCCGCACAAGCGTCGCCTCGTCCCTGATCCACACCACGTGCCCGTCTTTGGCAAGCTGACGATACTCTATGACGAAGGGCTCTCCGGTTTCGTTGGTGCGCAGGTCCTCGGCAAGGACCCTCTCCCTGTCCTCGGGGTGCAGGGTCCTTGCCCAGAGATCCGGCGTCGAGGTGCACTCCTCGGGGGTGTAGCCCAAGACATCCGTCACCTGGGGGCTCACGTACACCGACTCGCCGTAGCGGCTTATCTCCTCCATGTAGGTGATGGCCGGTATCCGCTCGATCAGCGTACGGTATTTCTTCTCGGCCTCCCGAAGCCGCTCCTCGGCCTCCTTGCGTCTCGTGACATCCCTGGAGTTGATCACGTAACGACCCACGCCAGGCTCCCCGATCAGGTTAGAGCCAACCGACTCCAGCCAGCGCCAGGAGCCGTCCTTGTGGCGAAAGCGGTACTCCTCCGAAGGTCGTGCCTCCGGATCTTCCAGGCCCTCGTCAAAAGCCGCCTTCACCCTTCGCAGGTCGTCGGGGTGCACGTAGTCGAAGGCGCTCTTTCCGAGGAGTTCTACGGAGGAGTAACCGAGCATCCGCTCTATGGCGGGACTCTCGTAGCGGACGATGCCGGTGGCCTCCATCAGCGTGACGAGGTCAGAGGCGTTCTGGGTAAGGGCACGGTAGCGTTCCTCGCTGTGGCGCACCCGGGCGTGGAGGAGCGCCCGGCTCAAGGCTACGCCCACGTGCTCGCACACGGCTACCATCACCCTCAGGTCGTCTTGCGTCAATTTCAGCCCGCCCGTGCACTCCATGTCGAGGCAACCAATAACCTCGCCCTCATCGAAGAGCGGCACGCAGATCTCGGAGGTCACGCCCTCCTTGGCTCCTATAAAGTCGGGATCGGCGCTCACGTCTTCCACGAGCAAGGGATGCCCGGTGCGGACGGCCCGCCCACAGACGCCCTTCGTACGGGGAATCCGCCCGGTCGCCTCCCTGTGCCCGACCTGGTGCTCCAGCACCAGGTCTTCGCCTTCGAGCAAGTAGGCACCCAGCTGGGCGTGGCCGTAGGTCTCGACCACGGCCTCTACCGCACTGGAGAGGACGCTCGACACGTCCAGCTCGCGCGCCACGGCGGAGCGAACCCTGTGGAGAAGGGTCAACTCCCTCGACTGACTGCGGAAGCGCTCCTCGGACTCCTCCAGGACGGAGCGCAGCCACAGATAATCTTCCCCCGGCGTCCCGCTGGCATGCGTGGGCCTATCGTCACCTCGGGGCGCATCGTTCGGTTGGTTATGCGGATTCGGAAGTTCCATCCCTACCATCTTTTCATCGACCACCTGCCATCAGGAAACCCGAAGTATACCGGAGGCTCTTGCAACTCGACTGTCAACTTGCCAGAAAGAGAGACGCGAACCCCGCTCCCACCGCCGCACCCGCGAGCGTCTGCGGCAGGGTGTGCGCCCCGGTAACGACTCGCGACCAGACCAAGAGCGGCAGTACCAGCAGGAAAACTATGCCCAACGGTCCAAGTATCACGAGTCCGGCGGCGGCGGCGTGCCCGGCGACGGTGCAGTGGGCGCTCGCTTTCCAAAGGAGCGTGATCAGGGCGACGGTAGCACTGGCCAATCCCATCGAAAGGGTCAGCAGGAAGAGGTCCTGCGGGGCGTCGAGCAGGACCAGAACCGCGAGCAGTATCACGAAGGCGGCGAGCAGGAACAGGGCCGGGGTGAGGCGTTCGGCGCGGGCGGAGATCCAGAAGTCCCCAACCCGCGAGCGCCGCCGCATCAAGACCACGTAGAAGGCCACGGCCGAAGCCGCGATCAGCTCCAGCGCCAGGTAGAGAAGCCCACGAAAGACACCGGCCTCCGCGAGGGCGACGATGGCGTAGAGGGCCGTGAAGATGACGAATGGGTTGAGCGCGTTCGTCAGGGTTCGGGCGACCCTCTGAGGGCGGGCGGTCATGGTGGGTAGAATAGAGATCATGCAACGTTCGCGCACACCCGATACTAGAGACGAGGAAAACCTGACGCTGTGGTACGAGATGGGACGCCTCTACGCGGAGTCGGGGGGTGGCGCGCAGCGGGCCACGAAGCTCGGCTTCGCGAGCGTCTGTGCCACCGGAGCGCTAGTGCTGCTCTCCGCGCCCGTGTTCGGCACGGCGTGGGCCGGTCCCTTCGCCGCCGCCATCCCCGTGGCGGCAGGGCTGCTCTCGGGCGGTACTCTGTTCCTGTGGCAGCGGTCGAAGCTGCGGCGGCGCACGGACGTCCTCAGGGGGCTGCTCGCGGAGCGCGGGCTCGACGCGGGGCGTCCTGCGAGGGACGGGCTTGGTGCGTATTACGACGCGCAGCTCATCTTGCTGAGGAGTGAGTACGAGTACCTGCGGGGCGCCGGCAAGTCCGCCCGGCTCCTCGAAGAGTCGTTCGGCTTCGCCCCGGAGGACCCGTTCGAGACGGGGCCCCTGAACGTGGCCCCCGACACGCCGGAGATGGAGGCCTTGCGCGGGCGGTGGGAGCAGAGGATCTACTCGAGGAAGCAGCACGGGATGGAGCCGCCCGCGTTGGGTCCACACGAAGAACTCTCCTGCCGCGCCTTCCCCAGGGAGATGACTGTGCCCGCGGAGCTCTCTATGAGGCGGGCCTACCTGGGCATCTCGCGGCGGCTGATCCTGGAGCGTTACGGGGCAAACCCAGGGAGAGAGCCGGGCCTCATACCCGGGGCTCTGCGGCAGAGGGTCGAGCGGGACCTCCGCGAGTACGAGGTCCTCTCTAGGAGGCTATAGCGGCGGTGGTGAGCCAGATCAGGATCGTCGCGACGGGCACGAAGCCCGTAAGGGCCGTGACTACGGTGGTGAGGAAAGACGTCTTGTAGACGCTCTGAATGCCTATACCCATCAACACCATCAGGGCGTAGGTGAAGGCGAAGGCACCGAGTATGGGTACCCACGCGAACACCAGGGCGGCGGCGGCGTAGGCCGCCATGCGGTAGATCTCCGTAAAGCCCGAGACCCGCCCGACGAACGTTCTGATGGAGAGAAGATAGACCCCAGCCACCACGCCGACCCCGACGGGCGAGAGCACGGCGAAGAGCACGGCGCCGACGAGCGCCGCCCGAAGGTCCCCGGCGTCGAGGTCGCCGAAGAAGAGGTTCGAGGCCAGGGCGACCGCGGCGCCGAGGATGCCGGCGACCGCGCCGACCAGCAAGACGAAGACCGCTGGCTCCTTCAAGGGTCCCTCCACCTTGAAGTTCAGGTAAAAACTTCTCGGGGAGAACAGGACGGTCCTTATCACCTCAGCCGCGCTCGCGAGCGGACGCTGCAGGTCGAATTCTGGGGCTTTTTCGGTATGCACGAGCAAGATTATACAGCGCGTTCCATACGCGCTTGCCAAATCGCTCCCCGAAACTTAGACTTAAGATCCTCGAAGATGGTGGCGAAGAGGTGCCGCGCGGGATGTTCAAACTCTACCTAACCTCGATACTGGTGGCCGAGGTAGTCGCCCTTGCGGCGCTCGCGTTCCTGACGCCGGACGTAGCCCTGTTCCTGGTACCCGTAGTCCCGCTGACGCTCGTCGTGGCTTTCATCATGCACCGCAGGTTCGGCGGCCCGGTCCGCCACCTGGGCCGGCTCTCACCCGAGGCGATCGCGGGCTACAGGTCCAGGGTCTCCCCCTCAGACTCTCCGGAGGCGCTCTCCCGCGCCATCGTAGAGCGGGCCAAGGAGATACAGCGCTCCCTCGAAGAGTCGCCCGCAGACGAGATCCGCGTCGAGATGTGTGCCATCGGCTACAGGGCCTGCGCGAACGACATGATCACCCTGACCCATCTCACCAACGAAGTCCTCCCCAACGCCTCCCTACTCAAGCGTCTCAGACTCCGCCGCGGCCGCAAGAGGGCCATCGACGCCCTCTCGGAAGCCAGAAAGGCCCTCCCGCCAGGCGCCTTGCGCGCCACACCGCAAGAGAAATAGGTTTCAGGCATCAGCTTCTTTGCAGTTCGCGGACCTGTTAGCACGTGACACGCGCGGTCTTTCGCTCGTGGAAGCCGATCCGCTCCGTCCACTAGCTCACGTGCATTTACCTGATGCCTGTAGCCTGAGACCT
Source organism: uncultured Rubrobacteraceae bacterium (assembly GCA_963840835.1). GTDB lineage: Bacteria > Actinomycetota > Rubrobacteria > Rubrobacterales > Rubrobacteraceae > Rubrobacter_D. The sequence goes on from CAWJAM010000007.1 coordinate 262,128, forward strand.
AAACCGCAACTATCTCGCGCACTTCTGGCACTTCGCGTCGGATGAGGCTCTCGATAGCGTAGACGAAGTCGAGTTGCGAGAGCGGGCATCCCTTGCAGGCTCCGAGCATCTGGATGCTGACGGCGCCTTTCTTCTCGTCGCAAGCGACGATCCTGGCGTCTCCCCCGTCGGCCCGTAGCGCCGGACGGACCTTGTCCAGCGCCTTCTCTACCCTGTCGTGCATGTTCAGCTGCTTCTGCATGTTTGTCGATTATATCTGGTCGTGGAGGCGGGTTTCGTCCGGTAGTAGAATGGGGCGCCTGAGCGGACCTGTTTATCGGGAAGGATGTTGTTCATGAACAAGGACGAAGGGCGAACCCTTCTGGTCATCGGGGCGCCCGAGCACGACGCCGACGCATATCACCTCTCGGGGTTTCTGGCACCCGACCCTGTGATCTGCTTGCGCGTGGCCGGCAAGACCTGCCTGGCAGTCTCGTCCCTGGAATACGGACGGGCCGAGAAGGAGGCTCCCGTTGACCGGCTGCTCTCCTACGACGAGTTGGGGATAGTCAAACTCGCCCGCGAGCTGAAGAGCGGCGCCAGAGCGTACGCCGCGGCCGTCGCCACCCTCATCGAAGATCTCGGCGCGTCGGGCTCCCCCGTCTCCGTGCCGGCGGACTTCGGCGTCGTCTACGCCGACGAGCTGCGCGCCCGAGGCGTCACCATCGCACCCGACGGCAAGCTCTTCGACGGCCTGCGCCGCGCGAAGACGGAACAGGAGATCTCCAACATCCAGAAGACTCAAGAAGCAGTCGAGGCCGCCTGCGCCCACGCTGTAGGTATTCTGGAGGAAGCCGGTATAGGGGAAGACGATACCCTACAGTGGCGCGGCGAGACCCTGACGAGCGAGCAACTGCGCGCGGAGATAGATGTAGAGCTACTCAGGCGCGGCTGCGCCGCTGACGGTACGATCGTCGCCGGGGGTCCCCAGGGGGCCGACCCGCATGAGCGCGGCCACGGACCCCTCAAGGCCGGGGAGTCGATCATCGTGGACATCTTCCCCATCGACCTCTCGACCCGCTACTACTCGGACATGACCCGCACCTTCGTCAAAGGCGAACCGAACGAGGGCCTGCAGGAGATGTACGACGCGGTCCTGCAGAGCCAGGAGGCGGCCCTCTCCATGGTAAAGGCCGGCGTCAACGGCAAGGACATCCACAACAAGGTCGCCGAGGTGTTGCACGAGGCCGGCTACAAGACGAACGTCCACGACCAGGAGGAAGGCAAGCCGCTCACGGAGGGCTTCTTCCACGGCACGGGGCACGGGGTGGGGCTGGAGCTCCACGAGGCTCCCCGCGTCTCCCTGGCCGACGACGAGCTGATTGCTGGTGATGTCATCTCTGTAGAGCCGGGCGTCTACGACCCGAAGATCGGCGGCGTCCGCATGGAGGACCTCGTCGTCGTCACAGAAGACGGATGCCGCAACCTGACCAACTTCCCGAAGCGGTTCCGCGTCTAGAGCATCTGATCGACCCGCGAAGTGCGTGGTCGATGAAACAAAACACCCGGCGGTTCGTAACCACAGGTGAGAAGAGATACCTAAGGATTATCGAGTATCCTCGGAGGTTCGAGAGTGGCGACCAGTAACGTAGGCGGTCAGGGTCGGATGTGGCTGGCGCTCATCCTGGGGATCGCAGCGGTCCTCGCGGTGGGGGGAGCGCTGGCGGGTTTGAGGGCCATGGCGGCGTCGGCCACGCCGGAGAAGCTCTCGAACGAGGAGCTGCTCTCGAAGGTGGCCATGGCACCCGAGAAGGCTCCCGATTTCAGCGCCACCCTTACCGTCGAGCAGAGCCTGATCCCCGCGCAGCTCCTCGAGGCCGCGGGGCAGGAGAGCGGCTTCGCGGCCTCAGGTCCCAGGACCGCCCGCGTCTGGTATGGCGGACCGGACAGGCTTCGCGCCGAGCTGCAGGGCGAGAACGGAGACAGGATCTTCGTGCACGATGGCGAGAGGGCCTGGGCCTACGACGGCGTCACCAACACCGTCAAGACCGGCGAGCGGCCATCTGAGCCTCAGGCTTCCGGACAGCCTGACGCGGAGACTCCGCCGGGTCCCGCGGAGATAAACAGGATGCTGGCTGAACTCGCCCCGACGAGCGAGCTGACCCAGGGGCCGCCTGTCCGCTACGCCGGCCGCGAAGCTTACGTCCTGACGCTCAGCCCTAGAGAAGAGGACGCCACGCTAGTAGACCGCGGACGCGCCTTGATAGACTCCGAGACCTTCCTGCCCCTGGAGCTCTCCCTGTACGCCCAGGGAAGGCCTGATCCCGTCTTCTCCTGGCGGGTCTCGGACCTGGACGTTGGACCCGTCCCGGCCGAACGCTTCACCTTCCAGGTCCCGCCAGGTGCCAGGGTCGTCCCCTTCGATGGGGAAAACGAAGAGCGCCCCGAGTCAGAGATGCCTTCCGGCGCGCAGCCCAAGGAAGTAGAGACCGTGGCCGAAGCCCAGAGGCGCGTGGACTTCGAGATCAGGGAGCTCGCGAACCCTCCGGGCGGACGCGAGTTGACAGACGTGTACCTCAAGGGCGCAGACGGCGTGGTCCTCACCTACGGCTCGGGATGGGGCACAGTGATCCTGGCCCAGGGGCCGCAAAAAGCTGGCGCATCCGTACCCCAGCCGGGAGCAGCGGGCGACGGCGATCTCGCGCTCCCGACCGTGGATCTCGGTGGTGAAGTCGGGGCTACTGAACTCTCGACCCCCGTCGGCACGGGGCTGCACTGGAGCGCGGGCGGGGTCTCCTACCTGCTAGCCGGCAGCGTCCCTGCCTCGGAACTGGAGCGCGCAGCCCGGGAGCTCCGCTAGGCCTTGGCCGAAGCGCAAGGCCAGAGGGGGATGCCATCCGACAGCACCGACGGCGTCCCTGCTCTGGAGCTCGAAGGGCTGACCAAACGATTCGGGGATTTTGTCGCTGTAGAAGATCTGAACCTCGTGGTGAGGCGGGGCGACGTCTACGGGTTCCTGGGGCCCAACGGCAGCGGAAAGAGTACGACCATACGCATGATCCTTGGCCTCGTCAGGCCCACGTCAGGGGAGGTCAGGATATTCGGCCGTCCGGCCACGGGCCCCACTGATCGGGCGAAGATGGCGGGGTTCGTCGAAGCGCCCGGATTCTACGAGTACCTCTCTGCCCGCGACAACCTGAGGCTTCTGGCGGCGGCGGATCGGCGCGGGGACAAAGCCCCACCGATACAGAGGGTACTGGAGATCGCGGGTCTCTCTGACCGGGCCAGGGACAGGGTGAGAACCTATTCCCAGGGCATGAAGCAGCGCCTGGCGATAGCCGCGGCCCTCCTCAGAGAGCCGGAGTTCCTCGTCCTCGACGAGCCCACGAACGGCCTGGATCCCGGGGGCATGCGCGACATCAGAGCCCTCGTCAGACGGCTCTCCGGCGAGGGCCTGACGATCTTCCTCTCTACCCACCTGCTGGCGGAGGTCGAGCAACTCTGCAACCGGGTCGCCGTCGTGGGCCGTGGCCGACTCCTGGCCGAGGGCGCCCTGGCGGAGATCTCGGATCAGGCCAGGGGCCGCACCGAGTACCGTCTGGTGGCCGACGACCCGGAGAGATCGCGTCTGGTTCTGCAGACCCGGGAGGACGTGGCGCTCCTGAACGGGCGCCCCGAGGAACTCGAAGGGTTCAGTCCCGACGAGGTCGTCCGGTTCGCGGCCGGACCCGGCGGGGTGGGGCCAGTTGTTCGTGGGCTCGTCGAGGAGGGTGTCGAGGTGCTGGCGCTGGTGCCGGCCCGTCCCAGCCTGGAGGAGCTGTTCCTGCGGCTCACGGAGGAAGGGTAGTGGTCCGCTGGGAGCTGTTCAAGTTGATCCGCCAGCGGAGGACTTTCCTCGGACTAGGGGCTGCGGCCGTCGTCCCGATCTTGTTTCTGGCCGCGGTCAGGATCACGCAGGAGGGTCCCCCACCGGGAGAGGCCCCGTTCGCGGCCCAGCTTCTCTCCAACGGCCTGGTCATACCCCTCATCACACTTGGCTTCGGGTCCGTGGTGCTCCTGCCGCTGCTCACGGTCCTCGTCGCCGGGGACGCCATTGCGGGTGAGGTGTCGGCCGGAACCCTGAAGACCGTGCTCGGCCGCTCGGTAGGTCGCTCGGGCCTGTTCTGGGCGAAGGCGGCGGCTGTGGAACTCTACACCCTGACTGTCGTGACCGTATTCGTCGGGGTAGGGATGCTGGCAGGGTGGCTGGCTGTGGGGTTCGAACCGCTGGCAGGCCTCGGTGGGACGCCACTCTCGGTGGGCGAGGGCATCGCCCTCACGTGGGCCAGCGCCGGTCTCGTGGCGTTGCCGCTCCTGGCGCTCGCGGCCTTCGCCGTCTTTCTCTCGTCAGTCACCCACAACAGCGTCGCGTCCGTGGTCGGGGGGGTCGTCCTGATCCTGCTTCTCCAACTCGTCTCTACCCTCGGGCTCGGGGGTATTCTGGATCCCTACCTGCTTACCAACCAGTTCTCCGCCTGGCTCAACCTCATGCGTGAACCCATAGACTGGGCGCCCATAGTAAGGGCAGCCTGGGTGAGTTTCCTGTGGGCCGCTGGGTCTTTCCTGGCGGCCTGGGCCGTGTTCGTCCGCAGGGACGTTCTGAGCTAACTTGCCGAATCCGGGTGAACGCTAACGGCCCGATGGTGCCCCTAAGCCTTCTCCTGGACTCGTGGATTCCCGCTCCCCGCTTTCGCGGGGACAAGCTTCGCGGGAATGACGGATGTGAGGAGGCCAACCGTCCAAGCCGCCCGGACGCGTTCGTGTCATAAGAGCTGAAATGCTGAAGTGCTGACCGGCTGAAATGCTAAAGTGACGGCAACGATACCGCAGAGAGGGAGTAGCCCCGTGGAGACAAGGAAAGTCGCGCAGTCCGTAGCCTTCTCCGAGGAGAAGATGCAGAAGAACTCCCTCTTCGACTCGCCGCACCTGTTCTACGACGCCTACTGCCTGCTGCCAAATCAGGCGCAGAAGGTCCACGCCCACGAGGGCTCGGACAAGGTCTACTACGTCCTGCGGGGGACGGGCCACTTTACCGTGGGCGAGGAGGAGCAGGACCTCGGCGAGGGCGAGGCCGTGATCGCCCGCGCCGGAGATCCTCATGGGGTCCGAAACGAGACGCAGGAGGACCTGGTTGTTCTCGTGACGATGGCCCCCCGGCCATCCTGAGTCGTGGCCTCGGAGGAGATGCCGCGTCCTCCCTACGTACTCCTCTTCGAGGAGGTGGTCCCCGGCGCCCTTCCGCTCACCATCCTCGTCGATGAGCGGGGGGCCGTGCCCCTCTTCCACTCCGAGAGCAAAGCCGACGCCTTCCTGGCCTCCACGGGCTTCGGGGCGGATTTCGAGGCGGTCGAGGTATCAGGCGCCGGGCTGGCCAGGGCGCTCGAGTCCGTCGAGGACGAGGTTGGGTACGTCGCCATCGACCCGCCGCCCGCCGGCGAGGGTTCTATGAGAGTACGCATGGGAGGCCTGAGGGAGCTGATCGACGCCCTCAGCCAGAACCCGGAGGACGACCTCTTCGGGCTCGGCGGGGGTCTCGGCTAGGCCTTGAGCCGCTCGAGGTGTTGTTTGCGGAATTTGGCGACCTTGGGCGCGATGATGACCTGGCAGTACGGCTGGAAGCCGTTGTTGCGGAAGTAGTCCTGATGGTAGTTCTCTGCAACATAGAACTCGTCGAAGGGCGTAACCTCGGTCACTATGGGATTGCTCCAGATCTCTTCCGCCGCCAGCTCGGAGATCACCGCCTCCGCGACGCGCCTCTGCTCGTCGTCGTGGTAGAAGATCGCGGACCGGTACTGCGTCCCTACATCAGCGCCCTGCCGGTTGAGGGTCGTCGGGTCGTGGATGGTGAAGTAGACCTCGAGGATGTCTTTGTACGAGATCACCCCAGGGTCGAACTTGACCTGCACGACCTCGGCGTGCCCCGTCGTCTCCGAGCACACCTGCCTGTAGGTCGGGTTCGGGACTTCGCCACCCGAGTACCCCGACTCGACTTTCTCCACGCCCCGCAGCTCCTGGTAGACCGCCTCGAGGCACCAGAAGCAACCGCCCCCGAGCGTGGCGACCTCCTTCGCGGAACCGTTCGTCCTCTCTTCAGTCGTCATGAGTTGCATCTCTCCGTTCGTATCTTTTCGACGCCTTCGGTATACCGCAAAAGGCTGACACATGCACGTCGGGTCACCTGTCGGAGTCTTGTTCCTTGCTGTAGCCCGTGCCACGCCAGCAACCGGGGCATGGCGAGCTCGGGTTCTCTGACCCAGCCGCGCTCGGCGTATTAGGCGGTGTGGTCCGCGCCTGGCGTGTACTCGACGCTCTGCGGCGAGGGCATCCCTCTAGCCTGTGTACTTGAGGTCGGGTTGTATGCAAGCCGGGTTGCAAAAGCGGCTCGATGGGGCATGATCTACACATGATCGAGCAGATGAAACGACACTGGCGGGAGTTCACGGAGAGCAAACCAGGAGAACGTTTCAAGGACCGCTATCGCCGCCGTCAGCAGGATAAGCCGGGCCACATCATCTGGAGAATATTCCTGATCACCCTCGGCGCCGTTATAGCCCTGGGTAGCCTCATCCTGGCGCCCCTGCCGGGTCCGGGTTGGGCCACGGTCTTCGTCGGGCTCATGATCCTGGCCGGCGAATTCCTCCCCGCCGCCCGCTCCCTCGACTGGCTCGAAGTACGGCTAAGAAAATTCTGGCGGTTCGTCGAGATGGTCTGGCGGGCTTCCGCGTTGGGCAAGGTCGCGGTGATCCTGGTGGCCGCGCTTTGTGCCGCGGCGGTCGTTTACGTCGTCTACCTCTTGCTTTTTAGCGGATCGTTGTTCTAACTTGTCCGGTGGGCCCCTACGGAGCCTACACGCTGTGTTCTCCGGCTAGTAGTGGGTGGAGGCTGGGCCGAGGGTGCCATCACTCGGGAGATTGCGGCGAGTACGACCCCGTGGGAAAATTGGCGGGTTATGCCTCTGCACCCGGCGCTCAGAGAGCTGATCGAGGAGAAGATAGCCAACGCCAGGGCACCGCAGTGGCAGCTGCCCATCGAGGAGGTCCGCGCCTCGTTTCGTACCCTCTGGGCCTCGCAGGCCATCACCGGCGACTCCGTCGAGGTGGCGAGCGTCGAGGACAAGGTTATCGACACGGCAAGCGGGCCTTTGCAAGCCCGCGTTTACGTCCCCGAGAACGAGGGGCCGTCGCCGCTCATGATGTACTTCCACGGGGGCGGCTACGTGAAGGGCGGCGTACCGGAGTCAGACCCTTTCTGTCGCAGGCTGGCGAGAGGCACGGGGAATGTGGTCGTGTCCGTCGCCTACCGCCTCGCACCCGAGCACCCTTACCCGGCGGCCCTCGACGACGCGTATTCTTCGACCCTCTGGGCCTACGAGCACGCCGTGGAGCTAGGGGGGACCGGCGACCAGTTCAGCGTCTGCGGCGAGAGCGCCGGTGGCAACCTGGCGGCCGTCGTCTGCCTGATGCTGCGCCACAGCGGTGAGGCGCGGGTGGATTATCAGGTACTACTGCAGCCGGTCGTCGACTTCACCCTGTCTTTTCCGTCCATCGAAATGCCGGCGTCGGAATGCCTGGTGCCGCGCGAAGACCTCGCCTGGTACTACGAACAATACTACGTGGCGAAGCGAGACAAAGAGTACTTTAGGGTATCCCCCATCTTCGCGGAAGACCTCTCCGGCCTGCCACCGGCCCTGATCATCGCCGCCGAGCACGACACTTTGCGCGACGAAGCAAAGGCCTACGCCGACAGGCTCGAGTCCTCGGGCGTCTGGACGAAGTACGCCTGCTACGACGGCATGATCCACGGCTTCCTGCAGATGTCCGGGTTGGTCGACGAAGCCCAGGACGCGATAGACACGATCGCCAGTACCATCGGGGCCGATCAGGGCAAGTAGGGAGCTACCGTTGCGCCTCGCGGTCGAGGACTGCGCAGGTGTCCCTGTAGTACTGTTTGGCCCTCTCGTGGCTGTCGCCGATACAGACGGTGCCGACCTTGCCATACTGGGAGAGCGCCCCGATAAGATGGAAGACCACCCCTTGCTGGGAGGCGCCGTCGAAGTGGAGTCCGTTGTCTACGGCGATGTCTACCAGGTCGTCTGGGGTGAGACCCTTGTAGACGGGGCTCTGGAGGTTGTCCGAGGCGTAGTAGTAGCAGGGCTTCGCGGTCGGCGTGCAGTACAGCCCGTCCTGCGCGTCGTAGGTACCGTCGGTCAGGAAGCGTAGGATCAGGTACGGGTGAGTGGTGCCGCCCTTCCTGAGGTTGATCTCGATGGCGGCGTGCTCCCAACCCTCCCCGCGCCTGACGGAGATGAAGTCGATGGCGAACCGCCCGAGCGCGCCGCGTTCGCGGAGCACTTTGCCTACGCGCTCTCCGGCCTCCTTGATGTCGCGGCTGTACTCGGCGTCAGCGGGGAACGTGCTGCCGAGGAAGATCTGTCCCGACGGCCCTCCCAGAACCTGGTCGTGCGTGGAGACGACAGTCGCCTCCCCAAGCGGGTTGATGCGGCACTGCACGGAAGGCGAGCGTACCTCATCCCCTTCCAGCCAGCACTCCACGATGCCGCCCATCTGCTCGAACTTCTGCCCATAACGCTCCCAAGTCTCACCCCTTGACTCGAACTTGATGCGCCGCGGCAACTCTTCCCTGACCCAGCGCGCGAGGTCTTGTCCCTCCGGAGAGCCGTCGTAAGTGAAGACGGCGTTACCCTCCCCCGAGAAGCCCTCGTCCAGCTTGATGGCCGCCCGCCGCAGCCCGGGTTTGCGGCGCTTGAGTTCGACGACGGCCTCGCACACGTCGTCCCCGTCGCGCAGGTGCTCGAACCCGTCGGGCAGCGGGACCCCGGCCTCCCTGAAGGCCTCGCGGCTGCCGCTCTTGGTACCGAGGTAGTTGAGCTTCGGATCGTTGCCGTAGAGGGGGATACCGAGCCGGACGGCGAGGGTCCTCTCCAGCGCCGTACTGTTGAAGCAGGTCATGTGCGCCGCTTGCGGGTCGGCGATCGCCGAGCGTATCCGCTCCAAGAGGCGAGGGCGGTCGAGTATCTTCCGCGTCAGGGGCACGTCCGAGGCGTCGTGGCACGAGAGGAGCGTCATGCGGCGTCGGGCGTGGCGCAGGGGGATGCCTGGCAGGAGATGCAGATAGTAGTCCACGATGGCCGAGGCAATGTTCTGACTGGTGACGTAGACGACGTGGGTGCGCGGCAGGCGCAAGAGCATCAGCATGCAGAGCAAGCGCTCCTCGTAGTGGTGCGAGCCTGGTATCTTGGCCAGCTCCTCGAGGTCCATCGTCAGGCTCGGCACCACGACGACCGTCTGGGGTGCGCGCGGGTCCGAGAGCACCCTCCTGGCCAACGGCTCGAGCTTCTCCTGCAGAGCCGCGAAGCGCCCCAGCTCTTCGGCCGAACCGGGGTCCGCCCAGTCTAGCTCGGTAGCACCGGCAACACGAACATCTTCCATCCTCGCCCCCCACACGGTGGTTGGATCGCCCCGAAGGGCTCCGATATCCTCGTCCACGCGCAACCTTTCCCTGCACCTCGCGCGTCCCATACCCGCCAGCTCTCCTACCATGTTAACCGTGATGTGGTTCGCGTTACAAGATTCGGCGGCTACGCTCATTGCGGGACTTCGTTATCACCTGTACGGGTCGTGGCCCATGTACTCGTCCAGTTCGTAGGAGGTCATCGCGCGCTCCTCGGCTATGTACTGCTCGATCGCGCGCCTGAAAGCAGGATGGCGGATCTCGTGCGCGCTGTAGGTGATCGCCGGTAGGAATCCTCGCGCCAGCTTGTGCTCGCCCTGCGCCCCGGCCTCGAACAGCGAGAGGCCGCGCTCGATGGCGAACTCTATCCCCTGGTAGTAGCAAAGCTCGAAGTGCAAATTACGCACCCCTTTCGCCGCGCCCCAGTACCGCCCGAAGAGGGCCGTCCCCTTGTGGAAGAACAGCGCACCCGCCACCGGACGGCGCGTGGACTCGTCGCTGGCGATGGCGAGCATGACGCGGTCCCGCATCGTTCGGAAAACCTCGTCGAAGAACGCGCCGGTCAGGTAAGGGCTGCCCCATTTCCGGTCGTAGGTGTCCACGTAGTACCGGTACATCATGGACGCGTGCTCAGGGCCGAGGGCATCCCCGGTGAGGCACACCACCTCCACGCCTTCGACCTGCCGCCGCTCGCGCGCGACCTGACGTCGGCGCTTGCTCGTCATCGCGTCGAGATAGTCCGCGAATGCGCCGTACCCGCGGTTGCGCCAGTGAAACTGCAACGAATGCCTGATCGCAAACCCGCGGGCCTCGAACTCGCCCAGTTCGTCCTCAGGCAAGAAGAGCGCGTGCGACGAGCTGACGCGTAGCTCGTCGCCGAGCTCGCGCGTCGCGTCGAGCAGGGCGCGCGTCACCGCAGCACGGTCAGCGTCGGGGCGCACGAGGAGCTTGGGTCCGGTGGCAGGCGTGAACGGTACGGCGGAGACGAGCTTCGGGTAGTAGGAGAGCCCGTTCTGATGGTACGCGTTCGCCCAGGCCCAGTCGAAAACGTACTCGCCGTAGGAGTCCGTCTTGAGATACAGAGGCATCGCGCCGAGGACACGGCCCTGCCCTTCGCAGACCAGGTAGACAGGAGACCATCCCGTTCTGGGCCCGACGCTGCGCGAGTGCTCCAGCGCGAGCAGGAACTCGAAGTCGAAGAAGGGGAAGTCGGGAGGCTCCATGGCCCGCCACGCTGCCACTTCTACCCGCTTTATGCTGGAGAGTCGTTCTACCCGCATCGCCTCAGACCAGCACCATCCACCGCGCGGCGGAAATCCCGACATCAGACACTACGGCAACCATGGAGCCCGAGTTTACCGGAAGATCCCAATTACGGGGCAGAGTATAGAACTCCACGGGCCGCTTCCGCCAGGATCGGCGAGCATCCCCACCTCTTTCCACCAGCTCGGAAACAGTAGCCTCGCAGCTCTCCGGCTCGATACACCGCCTCTTGTGCGGTAGACTCCTGACGCGAGGGCCGCGCCCGCGCGGCCTTTTACGTTGCTCTTTACTCCCACCCACAGCGCGGTGCGAGAAGTGTGTCAGGAGAACCGTTGGAATACCGCAACATCGCCATCATCTCGCACGTCGACCACGGCAAGACGACCCTCGTGGACGCCCTTCTCCGGCAGACCCTCGAGCTCGGTCATGGGCAGGAGATCTCCGAGCGTGCCATGGACTCCAACGTCCTCGAGAGGGAGCGCGGTATCACCATCCTGGCCAAGAACACGGCGGTGGAGTACGAGGGGGTCAAGATCAACATCGTCGACACCCCAGGCCACACCGATTTCGGCGGCGAGGTCGAGCGCGTCCTCGGCATGGTGGACGGATGCCTGCTCCTCGTGGACGCCGCCGAAGGCCCGATGCCCCAGACGCGCTTCGTGCTGCGCAAGGCCATAGAGCTCGGCCTCAAGCCGATCGTAGTGGTCAACAAGGTAGACCGCATGGACGCCCGCCCCGACGAGGTCGTCGACCTCACCTTCGATTTGATGGCCGACCTCGGCGCCTCGGACGAGCAACTCGACTTCCCCATCCTGTATGCGGTAGCGCGCGAAGGCAAAGCGTTCAGGAGCCTGGACGAGCCGCAAGTCGACATGAGGGAGCTCTTCGAGACGGTGCTGGAGGAGATCCCCGCCCCTGAAGTAGATCTCACCGCCCCCTTCCAGATGCTCGTCACCAACCTGGACTACTCCGAATATCTCGGGCGCATCGTGATCGGTCGCGTGCGGCGGGGCGAAGTCAGGCGCGGAGAGCCTGTGAACCTGATCCACAAAGACGGCACGATGACGAGGACGCGAGTGGTCAAGCCCTTCACGCACCTCGGGCTCGAGCGCATCGAGGTCGATGAGGTCGGCGCCGGCGACATCGTGGCCCTCTCGGGCATCGAGAACGCCCAGATCGGGGAGACCATAGCCGACATCGATGATCCAGAGGCGCTGCCCATTATTACGGTGGACGAGCCGACGGTCAGCATGACGTTCGGCCCCAGCACCTCCCCCTTCGCCGGGAAAGAGGGCAAGTACGTAACGAGCCGTCATCTCAGGGACCGATTAGAAAGAGAGATCCAGACCAACGTGTCGTTGCGCGTGGAGGAGCTGCGTCCGGACGAGTTCGAAGTTTCGGGCCGTGGCGAGTTGCACCTTTCGATCCTACTGGAAACGATGCGCCGCGAGGGGTACGAGGTCCAGGTCGGCGCGCCGAGGGTCATCGTGCGCGAGGTCGAAGGCAAGAAGTACGAGCCCTTCGAGCACCTCGTCATCGACGTCCCCGAGCGGTTCGCCTCCCCCGTTATCGGGATGCTATCCGGTCGCAAGGGACAGCTCGTCGATGTCGAGCCGCAGGGCTCGCGCACGCGGATAGAGTTCGAGATCCCCGCCCGCGCCCTCTTCGGTTTCCGCACCCAGTTCCTCACCATGACGCAGGGAGAGGGCATAATGAGCCACGTCTTCGACGGCTACGCGCCGTGGGCTGGCGACCTCAAAACCCGCCAGAACGGCAGCCTCGTGGCCAGTGAGGCCGGAAGCGCCTTCGCTTACTCCATCTGGAAGCTGCAGGATCGGGGCGTCTTCTTCATCACGCCATCTACCCAGGTCTACGTCGGCATGGTCGTCGGCGAGAACAACCGCGACAACGACCTCAACGTCAACGTCTGCAAAAACAAAAAGCTCACCAACGTCCGCTCAGCTGGCGCCGACGATGCCTTGAACCTCACACCCGTGCGTAAGCTCACCCTCGAAGACGCGCTCGAGTATATAGGCGAGGACGAGCTGGTCGAGCTCACACCGAAATCCATCCGCCTGCGCAAGAAGGTTCTCGAACCAGGAATGCGGAAGTAGTCATGTCTCGCAGCGGCACCCTACGTAGCTGTTAACCGTTCCGTAACGGTCATCTTCTATTAAGAGATTCGTGGTTGACATAAGCAACTTCGAGCCAAGTGGATTAGTCGAACGGCTCCATTAGTTGCTGCTTAACCCGCTTGAGATATTCTTCGCGCAAACCTTGAGGTGCGTAGAGGAATCGATCTAGCCAACAAGTTACGTTGTAGTAATAGTATTGTCCGGCGTTGGGATACTCGGTTAGTAGCAGTTCCAACTGGTCTCGGGTCGAAGTGCGCACTATTTAGCTCAAGGCATACAGTCTAACTTGATCTATATCCCTGTAGAGCAATCCTCTTATTTTCCTTGTGGATACGATACCTTCATTGCGCAATAGCCACTCAAGCGACATGCGCACATGCTCCACATCTTTCGCGTCTAGAAGGTACTCTACGGTCTCCTTCGCATCCTCAGTACCCAGATGCAGCAAGACTTTCCCGCAGCCCTTCTGACCGACGGATCTGAGGTAATAAGGTGCTCTTTGAGCAGTTCGGCATCCTCAGGCCCACCGTGCTTCTGCACATTCTCGAGCGCTGCTAGGGCTACATCTGTGTCGTAGAACGCCCGAAATTCTCTCTTCAGAAAGGTTCGCGCCAATTCAGTATCGCTAGGTTCTGCATGCCTACTCAATGCCTTGAGGGCGCTTGATCTAAACTGGTCTGAGATGAATCCTTCTATGCCATTGAAGTCATTGATTAGCGACTCGGCATGCTCACTATATTTACTCTTTGGAGCGAGAACGCTCAGATAGTACTCTTCGCTGGAGTCCCAATCGCTCCAGCAAGCGATCAGCTTGTCAATTAGTGCCTCGCCTTTCAACGGGCACCACTTTGCGCCGGCCAACCGCGACAGGACTTACCGCACGTCCATTGCGCTGTCAGGGGCGTAATTCCGATCTAGGACTCGTCGGGTCACGTTGCGACAGCCATAGCTTGAGCGACTTCTGGCTCTCCCCGGATGCCTGCCCAGCAAGCAAGTTCCCCACGCTGATGTCCTCGTCAAGCTCAGGCCAGTGGATACCCACGCCCCCGCCGATGAGCTCGACCAGTTCTGAACGTTCATTGGAACGCCGCTGCCGACGAGCCTGACCGGGTCTAGCCAGAACTTCGCCACGTTATCGTCCCGCTCGACATGGACATGTGGCGGTTCTTCGCGGTCGCCGGCATAGAAGAAGCTGCGCTAGGAGCCATCTCGTAGCAAGGAAGGAATATCCTTATGGACGATTCTACCAACGCCCGCTCCTGCATACTCACTAAACCTCCGTCATCTTACGAGCGTCGAGTAGCTCGTCCAGTTCTTCTTCGGAGAGGTCTGTATTTTCGCGGGCGACTTCGCGGATGGTCTTGCCTGTTTTGTAGGCCTCTTTGGAGATCTCGGCGGCTTTGTCGTAGCCGACCACAGGGGCTAAGGCCGTGGCTAGCATGAGGCCCTGCTCGACGAGTTCGGGGCCTCGCTCGGTCGCTTCTATGCCACTTACACACTGGTCGGTGAGGTTCTCGGCGGCGTTGGCGAGGAGGTCGATGGACTGGAGGAGGTTGTAGGCGATCAGGGGCAGCATCACGTTGAGCTCGAAGTTTCCGCTCTGGCCTGCGATGGTGATGGTGGCGTCGTTGCCCATGACCTGGGCGGCGACCATCGCGACGCTCTCGGCGATTACGGGGTTGACCTTGCCAGGCATGATGGACGAACCGGGCTGCACTTCCGGCAGGGCTATCTCTCCGATGCCGGCCCGCGGTCCGCTCCCGAGCCAGCGGATATCGTTGGAGAGCTTCATGAGGCTGACCGCGACGGTCTTGAGGGCGCCGCTGGTAAAGACGGTGGCGTCCATCGCGCTCTGCGCCTGGAAGTGGTTCTCCGTCTCGTGCACGTCGACGCCGAATCGCTCGCTCAACCTCTCGCACACGCGGGCGGCGAACTCCGGCTGCGTGTTGACGCCGGTGCCGACGGCGGTGCCGCCCAATGCCACCTCAGAGAGGTCGTCCTGCGCTTTGAGTAGCCTCTCTATTCCGCGTTCCATCTGGCCGGCGTAGCCCAGGAACTCCTGGCCGAGACGGATCGGGGTGGCATCCTGAAGATGCGTACGGCCGGTCTTGACCACGCCGTCGAACTGCCCGGCCTTCTCTTGCAGGGCCTTCCGAAGTTTCTCCAGGGCCGGCAAGAGGTCATGCTTGATGGAGATGAGGGCAGCGAGGTGGATGGCCGTGGGGATAACGTCGTTCGAGGACTGGCCCATGTTCACGTGGTCGTTCGGATGGACAGGGGACTTGGAGCCGAGTTCGCCGCCGAGTATCTGGATCGCCCGGTTGGAGATGACCTCGTTGGCGTTCATGTTGGTGGAGGTACCAGACCCTGTCTGGAACACATCGAGGACGAAGGCATGATCCAGGCTCCCCTCGACGACTTCCTCCGCCGCCTCCACGATGGCGTTCTTCGACTCGTCGTCGAGCAGCCCGAGCTCCTTGTTGACGACGGCGGATTCCAGCTTTATCGCCCCGAGGGCCTCGACGAAGCGGCGCGGCTTGCGGAGGTCGCTAATGGGGAAGTTGTCCAGGGCGCGGCGGGTCTGGGCGCCGAAGAGGGCGTCGCGGGGGACCTCGACCTCCCCCATCGAGTCCCGCTCTACACGGTGCGGCGTCTCCTGCTCTCTCATGTGAAGCCTCCTACCAGGGCGATTACGCCCGCCTCATATAGTCATATAATCCCTTGTACAACGGTCGCATTATACGAGAGGTGATGTCTTGGATTCTCTAGGGTACGCGCTGAAGGAGTGGGCGGTCGCCGTCAGAGCGCTGGAACGGGGCGAGACGGCGCTCGTGGTCAGGAAGGGCGGCATTAGGGAGAAGGCCTTCGCCGTGCCGCGGACGCGGTTCCTGCTCCTCCCCGGCTACGAGCACCAGAGGCCGGAACTGCTGAAGGACGAATACCGTAGTTTGATGGACGCAATCCCCGACCTTGCCGATGACGGGCCCTTGCGCCTCTCGTCGTTCGCCGAGGTCGAGGGGGCTTACGAGCTCTCCGAGACGGAGGAGCTGGCGGCGCTCGACCCGCACCACATGTGGACGCCCGAGTACGCCGAAAGCCGCTTCAAGTGGCGTCCCAAAAAGCCGCTCACTGTCCTCGTCTTGCGGACGTACCTGCTGCAGGAGACGGTCGAACTTCCTTACAGGGACGAGTACGGGGGATGCAAGTCCTGGATCGAGCTCGGAGAGCCCGTCTCCCTCGATGGGGCGCATCCCGCGCTCTCGGCCGAGGACTTCGACGGGCTGATCGCGCCCGCGCTCGGGGTGCTGGAGGGTCTCGAGCCCGCGCCGGTCGGCGCTTAAGGAGAGCCGTGGGTTCGGGAGCTATAACGGTAGTTTTGATCTTCTTGCTACTCTTCGTGAGCTGGCAGACGATCTACGCCGCCAACCGCGACCTCGCCAGGGCGAAGGAGTGGGGAGCCCTCGTCCGGCGCTCCCTCCCCTTCTTCGCCCTGCTCTTGATGGTGCTTAGCCTTTTCGTAGTCCAGAGCTTCGGAGAGAGCTGGACGCTCGTAGTCTGGATGGCCACAGCCGGCGTCGCCGTAATCGGTGCCAGCCTCCTCTCCGTCTCCCCCCTGGAGCGCCGGGCGAACAAGGCCTTCCGCAGCGGCGATTACGCTCGCGCGGTGGAGCTCTACAGGGAGCTGGTCGATGAGAAGCCGCTCGCCCGCAACAAGGCCTTTCTTGGGGCCGCCCTCGGGGCGGGAGAGCGTTACGAGGAGTCCGTGGACCTCTCGACGCAGGCCATCGAAGAAGACCCCCAGTACGGCCTCGCCTACTACAATCGCGCCCTCGTCTTGCAACGGATGGGAAAGAAGAGCAGGGCCATCAAAGACCTCGAGAAGGCGCAGGAGACGGATCTCCCCCGCCGGTTCCGCTCGGCCTCCCGGAGGATGCTGGAAGAGATCTCGTGAGGCTCCTCTACCCGACGCTCGGCGCGCTGGTCATCCTGGCCATTTTCACCCTCCTGATCGGCCGCCAGAACCGGGACCTGCTGCGCGTGCGGGCCTACAGGGACTTCTTCCTGCGCCTGATCCCGCCCCTCTCCACGGGCGTTTTTATCGCCGGCCTACCTTTCGTGATGAACCTCGCGACAGTCGAGAACTACGGCCCAGTCCTGCTGGTCTACGTCAGCGGCGCCGCCATCCTTACGGCCCTGATGACTCGCGCCGTCACCCCGGACGAACGCCGGGCCGGGACCGCCTTCCGCAAGGGCGAATACGAGAAGGCAGCCGACCTCTACGACGAGATCTCCACCCGCAGGCCGCTCCCGCGCTACTACTCCGCCCTTGGGGCGAGCCTCGACGCCTCAGGCAACCCAGGCGCCGCCCTTGAAGCCACGGATAGGGCCATAAAGCTCGACCCCAGGCTTGGCATCGCCTACTACAACAGGGCCTCGGCCCTCGCCTCCCTGGGCGAGAAAGCCCGCGCCCGCGGCGACCTGCAAAGAGTCTTCCAGGTAGACTCCAACCGTACCCTCCGCCGCGCCGCCGCCGAAGCCCTGGAGTCGCTGGAGAAAGTCTAGAGCACGCTCCGGCCTGCTACCTGACCTTCTTCTGGATGTTCTGTGCGGCGGCTTTGACCTCGATCTTGCCATCTCGCAACCTGGTCTCGTAGCGCGACTGGGGGAAGACGGCCGGGCCGTCGATGACCTCACCGCTGCACAGGTCGAAGCGGGAGTCGTGCAAGGGGCAGACGACGGTGTCGCCCTCGCGCGTGCCCTGCTCGAGCGGGCCGCTGAAGTGGTTGCAGGTGGCCGCTATGGCGCAGACCTCGCCGCCCGGGGAGCGACTGAGGAGCACGCCTACCCCTCCGACCTCGACCCTTCGCATCTCGTCTTGCCCCAGTTCGCCCTCGTCCAGGACGGGGGTAAACTCGTCGGGGCCGGGCTCCTCGAAGACGTTCCTGTCAACGCGCAACCCGTAGTGGTAGGAGAGTTCTCCACCGAGGTGGGCGGCCATGCCGCTTATGGAGTATCCGGTCAGAAATGTCAGGCGTCCCGCGTTTCTGCGTCCGGTTGCCCTCTGAAAGAGCGAGACGATGCTGAGGACGAGCCCTATGGTGTTCAGCAGGCCGTGCGCTACCCCCATCCTCCTCGCCCCGCCGGTGAGGTACCGCCAGTCGGAGAGCCCGGTGACGGCGGCCCCGATTGCCCCCACCGTCCCCATGACGAGCGAGGCGTCGGCCGCGTGCCTCACCGGCCTCTTCCCCGTGGTGAGGTCGAGCCCGTCGAAGACGAGCGTCGCGGTCCAGGTCCCGATTGGGACGTCGGTCATCACGGGGTGCAACGGCGCCTCGAGCCAGACGCCGTCCAGCATGTTGCGTGCCTTCGTACCGCCCGCGTCGACCGCCTTCTGCACCTCGGGCTGTACGGCGTCGGAGACCCTGTCCAGAAAAGGTAGTGCCTCGACGATGCGTTGCATGAGCGTCTGTGCCATCACTTCCACCTCTCCGTTTGGGGGGTACTGGGCCCCT
This sequence comes from uncultured Rubrobacteraceae bacterium, assembly GCA_963840835.1. GTDB lineage: Bacteria > Actinomycetota > Rubrobacteria > Rubrobacterales > Rubrobacteraceae > Rubrobacter_D. Next base: position 280,528 of record CAWJAM010000007.1, read on the forward strand.
ATACCCGCACAGTGGTAATGCCATTCGGGCGCGCTACCCGCTCCCCGTCCCTTCTCTGGCTCCGGCCGGCTCTCTCGTCGCGGCCAGGAGGGCGAGCCAGTGCGCGATCAGGATGTACAGGTATAGCGTCATCGCCAGGGAGGCCACGACCGTGCCCCTCTCATTCCAGATGAGTGGCCACTGCGCCGGAATAGACTGCAACGCGAGCAGCAAGAAAGCCGGTGCCACCATGCCCCGCGCCAACAGCAGCAGGACACCGGGACCGAGCAACACCAGATAGTTGTGCCAGGCGATGGGCGACGCGAGAAGCGAGGCCGCGACGAGGACCCACAACCCAACTTCAGGGCCGTGCCTGATCCTCATGGCGGTGAGCGCGATGGCGGCGATCCCGAGCGCGTAGCCGACGGGGACCATCCACGGAAGCGTCGCGACGTTCTGGGCGTAAGGGTTCTCCGTAAACAACCGCGCCGCCGCCGAGGGTATTGAGGCGTTGTCCCAGTAGGCGCTGACGGATCGATCCCTCAAGACCCCGATGTAGTCTAACGTCGCCCCAGGCCCGAGTATGACGACCCCGATGAGCGTGACCACCGCCCCTGAGACGACCGCGGCCACGAAAGCCCTCCACCTCTGCCTTGCGAGCGGCCACAGGAGAACGGGCAGCAGCGAAGGCTTCAAGGCCACGACGAGACCAAGGGCGGCGCCCGAGACCTCATCCCTCTCCCGCCTGTCAGCGACCCACGCCGCCACGAGCCCCAGAGCCAGCACAGGATAGACCTGCCCGAGCGCCAGCGTGGCGAGAAGCGGCGAGGAGAGGAACAGCATAAGTACCCCCACCGCCGTCCACCCAGGCCTCAGGCGCAACTCCTCCACTGTCCATGCCAGGTAAGCTACGACTATGACCAGCGAGATCATGACGAACACCCTGTAAGCCGTGAGCGGTTCCAGCAGCCCAAGCGGCGAGATGAGCGCTGTCCATACCGGGGGGTTCAAATTTACTAGCCTGACCCCCGTGTCGTAGATGTTCTGTCCTTCGAGCATCGCCCTCGCCGAGCGCCAGAAGCTGTCGAAGTCCACGTGGATCTCCATCGATCCCGTGGCGATCCTCTCCAGGGTCCCGCTCAGGTAGCCGATCTGCAACCACAGCGAAGCCCCAAGCACCCAGAACCCCGCCATGATCATGGCAGCATCCCAAGCCCCAGCACCCTTTCTAGCACGCTCCGGCATTCGGCCTCCGCTCGTCAGCATGTCAGCACTTCAGCATTTCAGCAAGAGCGCGTTAGTAGGGACTGTAGTGCGCTAGACGTAGCTCTCTCGTTGTGCCGTTTCGCTTGGCGAGCGCAAGCGACGCTGTTCGAGGAAAAGCTGAATAGCTGAAATGCTGAAGTGCTGACCGGCTGAAACGCGGAGAGGGGGGGATTCGAACCCCCGACGCCGGGATTACCGACGTAACGGTTTTCGAGACCGCCGCATTCAACCACTCTGCCACCTCTCCGCGGGAGAGTGTATCCACTCGAACCCGCCCCTTCAACCACGACGATCTTGCTCCGCAAGCGCTCATCACAACCCTGTACCTCTACATTAGATTTATTCAGATTACCATTTCCAGCCCGCGTTCCTCTCCCAGCCGTAGCTCGCGGTCTAACCGTAAAGGGACATAAAGACCTGCATACGACGGGATTTCGAAGGTGCTATAGAACCGGATGTACCGTGCGGTTGTTTGTCGGACATTAACCTTAAACGTCAGGTAGATTCTACGTCCACCGTCACACGTTTTTGGGTCACGCGGGTTCTGGAGGAGATCCTGCCACGATCTCTACTGCTTGTGCGGTTGTTTTCTCGGTCCGGGGTTCGACGAACACAGAGACGAGGTACTCTGAGGTTTCGCCGGGGAAATGTCCAGAAGTTATCGGTCGTAACGTTTCTCGTAACGATTAGCAGACGTTCTTTGGTTATGTTAGTGGGATAAAGATGCGCTCTGCGCGTTGAAGGGAGTGAGGAATATGCTCGAGAGTAGGGTGAGCAAACCTGGCGTCAGGTGGGCGGCGCTATCCTCCTACGTGGCTGGGGTTACCGGCATCCTGGCCAACCGGTGGTTGCGATCTTCGGGCGCCCTCCCTCCCCGGACGGCGCGGTTCGGAGAATTGTTAGGTGCGCTCGTACTTGCCGCTGGTCCGGTCGCCGGGGCTGGATTGTTGCTGCCCTGGATGTCGTTGCCGCAGCTGATCCTGTTCAGTACCGGTGGGGTTCTCGCGATGATCGGCATGCTCGGCATCCCCTTCTGGTTCCTGCTCCTGGGCCGGCATCTCGGGAGGTCGTGACCGTGCCGATGGAGTCCACACCCTCGGACGACCCGCTAGCCCGTCCTGGATCGCAGGCCAGAGTGCGCACTCCTCTTGTGACCGTCGTGTCCATACTGTTCTACTTCGACGCTTTCGCGTGGGGACTCGGTGTGGTTCCCACGCTGTACTTCGCGTTGACGTACCGGACCCTGCCGACCGTAGTCGGCATCAGGCTAATGGGCGGACCCTTGGAGTCGCTCGGCATCGACGCCTTGATTGTCGCGGGGATCGTCTTCGTGTTTGTCAGCGCGTTGAAGATCCTGGCCGCATACTGGCTGTGGTGTTCCAAGAGGGACGGCGCGGTCCTCGGGCTGGCCCTGACCTGGCCGAGCGTGATCTTCTGGTACGGCTTCGCGCTGCCCCTCGGACCACCGCTGGGGATAGCGGAGATCGTGCTTCTGGCGATGGTTTGGAAAACGCTGGGTTGAAGAGTGGCTGACCCGTTGCATCCTTCTTCGCTACTTTCTGGAAGTTTATCGGAATTATGCCCGGCTCTCGCGCGAAAGCCCGGCTTCGTAACGGCCGTCATTACGTTTGGGAGAAGGTCGCCGCGTAGGGTGGAAACGTCGTGACGGAACGTCCAGGAGACCCTGAACGAAGGGTTCGCATGATGAGCCGCGGCACCTCTGCCCGGCTCGCGTGGTCCTTGTGCGCGCTCTCACTGGTGCTGACGGCGCTAAGCCTCTGGCTCTTGAACCTGAACATCTCTCATCCTGGCACTCCCGTGTACGAGCCCTGGCTCGACAACACGCTCGGCGCGCTCAGCTATGCTCCGGTCGGTGCTCTGGTTGCCTCGCGTCGCCCGGCAAATCCCGTGGGCTGGCTCATTTGCCTGTACGGCCTCGTCATCAGCCTGAGCTACTTCTGCGCCGAGTACGCCATCTATGCTCTGCTGGCGCGACCCGGCTCGCTTCCCGCCGGTGAGGCGATGGCCTGGATCACCTCCTGGATACTGCCCATCATCATCGGCCTCTCGGTGTTTCCGCTCCTGCTGTTCCCCACCGGAAGGCTACCGAGCAAGCGCTGGAAGTGGCTGGCGTGGCTGACTGCGGCCTGGGTGCTGACGACTGTGGTTATCGGCGCGTTCTCCTCCGAAGCGCTAATGGGTATCCTTGGTCCGATCCGTAACCCGCTCGGCATCGAAAGCCTGACCGCCGTCTATGTAGCACTCTTGTTTTTCGTGTCCCCTACTCTGCTCGTTGCAGCGGCCTTCTCGCTGTTCGTGCGTTTGCGTCGTGCCGTGGGGGTGGAGCGCCAGCAGATCAAATGGTTCGCCTACGCCGCCGCTGCGACTGTTAGCAGCTCCACCCTCGCACACATCATCCCCGGGGTGATAGACACCCCACTCTGGTTCGAGCGGGCCGGGTTCGTGCTCAACGTGGTTTTTGTACCGGCCATCCCGGTCTCTGTCGGGATAGCGATCCTGCGTTACCGCCTCTACGACATAGACCGGATCATCAACCGCACCCTCGTCTACGGTGCGCTCTCTGTCACGCTCGCGCTGCTCTATTTCGGTGGTGTGACGCTAACCCAGATCGCTTTCGGTGCCCTCACCGGCCGGGGCGATCTCCCGCAGTTCGCAATAGTGGCATCCACCCTCGCGATCGCCGCCCTGTTCAACCCCCTGAGACACCGTATCCAGTCCTTTATAGATAAGCGCTTCTACCGCAAGAAATACGACGCGAGAAAGACCCTCGAGAGCTTCTCCGCGAAACTCAGGGACGAGACGGACCTCGATGCCTTGAGCGAAGACCTGGTGGGGGTGGCGAGGGAGACGATGCAGCCCACACACGCCTACTTGTGGCTGCGTCCCGACACGGCCACCAGGGACCGGCAGCCACAATAGCTGGTGCCTCCGGGGCTCTTCCGTGGGCCGCGGGGTTTGTAGCGAGGTCTATCGGGAAGATGGTAGAAAATGGAGGTGCTGGCTGAGATCGCGACATGCACACAGGCTCTTGCTGGTTCGCGAGGCGCGTTTATCCGGGTGAAGTCCTCGTGACCAAAGGGAGGCCGACGAACGGCGGGTCTGCGCGCCGCTACGTCTGGCTTTCGATCGCAGCCGCGGTTACGACGATAGGGCTCAAGCTCGGGGCTTACTATCTTACGGGATCGGTCGGTCTCTTCTCCGACGCGGCCGAGTCTGTAGTGAACCTCGTAGCCGCCGTGGCCGCGCTGTGGGCGCTAACGTTAGCGGTGCGTCCACCTGACGAGGAGCATGCCTTCGGCCACAACAAGGCGGAGTATTTCTCGAGTGGGTTGGAGAGCGCCCTGATCATCATCGCCGCGGCCTGGATCGGGATCACGGCGTGGGAGAGATTGATGGACCCGCAGCCGCTCCAGAACGTGGGGATCGGTCTCTCCATCACGCTTTTGGCAGCGGCGATCAACGGCGGCGTCGCGCTCGTGCTCATGCGGGCGGGGCGCAGGCTGCGTTCGATCGCGCTCAGGGCCGACGCGCAGCATCTGTTCACGGATGTATGGACCTCGGCCGGCGTGGTTCTCGGCGTTGCCCTGGTGTATCTCACAGGTTGGCTCGTGCTCGACCCCCTGATCGGGCTCCTCGTCGCCGCGAACATCTTGTGGACGGGGTTCCGGCTTCTGAATGACACCGCGCACGGGTTACTCGACACGGCCCTTCCCCCCGAGGAGCTCGAGAAGGTCTCCGGTGTCCTCTCCCGCCACGAAGACGACGACGTCCACTTCCACGCCGTGCGAACGCGGGTGGCCGGCCAGCGCCGCTTCGTCTCGATGCACGTACTGGTTCCGGGCTGTTGGACCGTAAAGCAAGGTCACGACCTCTCGGAGATGATAGAGCATGATCTCGCGGAGACGCTGCAGGGAAACACGACCTTCTTCATCCACATAGAACCCTCGGAAGACCCCGCCTCCTTCGAAGACCAGAGCCTGGACAGGGAACCTCCCGACGCGGAGGCGTGAAGAGATTCGCGGGTATCGACCCGCCGCGTGTCGATCATCCGGCCCTGCTGTTCTTGCCGCTGGAGCGCTCGGTCGGACCCCCGCAGTAGCTGGCGAACTTGTCCACGCTTGCGAAGCGGCTCACCTCTCCCACCTCGGCCACGATCGTGGCCCCAGCACGGGTCCCACGCCTCGGATCGCAAGGATCTCGGGGCGCTCTTCTTGAGTATGTGGCCCATGAGCACCTCCAACCTCGTGAGCTGCCCCGAGGGGCAGCTCAAGACGATCTCCTTTAGCACCTCGCGCTCCTCGGCGAACTCCTCGGTCATGTCCTTGAGGGCCATGCGGTTGGCCTTCAGCTGTACCGCCAGGCGCCTCCTGGTGCGGCTCAGGACCTGCAAACGGCGCTGTTGGGCGGGTGGAGCGTAGGGCGGCGAGCCTCGAACGCGAGCTCTCCGATCTCGTGAACGAAGCGTACGGCCTCACGCCCGAGGAAGTAGACCTCCTGTGGAAGACCGCCCGGATGCCAAGGCTCTGAGCATCGAGACTACAGATTACTTCAGGCGCAGCGTCATGGAGGATTCAGATCGCGCGGACATATCCGTCGAAATGTGCGAGAGGGTCGTCTCGGCTGCGGAGTATACTAACCAGCAGGAAAACGGCTTGTGGCAGATTTGGGGCTACGTACCCGAACTCGATAGCTACATTCGAGTGATAACCAGTGCGGATCGGGAGAAGCTGGTAAACGCCTTCAAAGACCGAAACTTCACCCGTCGCCGCAAGCGGGAAGGGAGCTGAAAGTATGCAGATCTATTACTCACCCGAGACGGACAGCCTGAGCATCAAGCTGCTAACCGGACCCGCGGGAGTGGTCGGTGAGGTCATGGGCGAAGACCTGAACGAGAACGTGGTGCTCCATCGCGACGATGCAGGCAAGCTCTATGAGATCGAGGTCGTTGGCAGCGCCAGCAAGGTGTTCGACCTCTCCCGCCTCGAGGTCGAAGGACTTCCGATCGGCGCCGCTCCCGCTTCCCGGCGACAGAGCAAAGCGATCTGAGAGCGCGAGGTCAGGTCCGAAAGCTCCCATCAAAGAGTCATACGTAATCCATAAATCGCTTCTGGATTGGAGGCGCGGAGCGTCTGCAGCCGTGAATTCCCGCTTGCGCGGGAATGACGGTGACGTGGGAGGAAGGTCGTGGGAGTTGCGCTCGCGCGCTTTGCTAACACCGCGGAAGAGATCCTACGGTTTCCACATCTCGACGGTCAAACAGGAGGTCATAAACATGTGCTCCGAGCAACCCAAACTGTACACTGAACTCTCCGGCTGGTGGCAACTGGTCTCGCCGACCGAAGACTACGCCGACGAGGCCGCGTTCTTCGCGAGCCTCTTTCTGGCCGAGAACGTAGGGACCGTGCTCGAGCTTGGCTGCGGAGGTGGGAACGTCGCCTGGTTCCTGAAGAAGGATTTCGCGCTCACGCTGACCGATCTTTCGAGCGCGATGCTGGCTGAGAGCGAGAAACAGAACCCCGAGCTCGAACACATCGAGGGCGACATGCGCACGTTGCGCCTCGGCAGGACGTTCGACGGCGTGCTGATCCACGACGCCGTCATGTACATGACTAGCGAGCAAGACCTTCGCGCGGCGCTGCTCACGGCCTACGAGCACTGCGAGCCCGGCGGGGTAGCGGTGATCGTGCCCGACTTCGTGGCGGAGACCTTCCGGCCCACGACATCACACGAGGGGAGAGATGAAGGCGACAGGGGCGTCAGGTACCTGGAGTGGACCTGGGACGCAGACCCGGACGACACCAAAGTCAACTACGAGTTCATCCTGGCTCTAAAGGACGGCGACGAGCTGCGCGCCGTCGTCGACCGTCAGATCGTGGGTCTCTTCCCGCGCGCGACGTGGCTACGATTGATGGAAGACGCCGGGTTCGAAGCCGAAGTCGTCGAAGACCCCTCGACAGAGGGCGAACGCACCGAAATCTTCGTGGGCCACAGACCTATGTAACCCACCAGGTAGAAGGATGCCTCCTCAACCAAGTCGGCAGGCATGCGCCACTCGCCATGCCTATACTTAACCCCGCGAAAACGGCAATATCGGGAGGTCGAGAGTATATGGCGGGCGGTAGCTTGTTACGTTTGGGTGGCGTCTCCGGGTTGCTGGCGGTTTTCGCGATGATTCCGGCCTACCTGGTTGGCTATCCGGACGCCCCCGGCTCCCCGTTAGAGGCACAATCCTACTTTGAGGGTGGGCCAGGTTCCTTCGTGCTCTCCAACGGGATTTTCCCCCTCTTTCACGTCTTCTTCTTCATCCTGTTCCTCGGGGTCTTGTATGGAATGCTCAGGAGCGCCGGGGACGAGGCCGGGGGAATGGGAGCAGCCCTGTCCGGAGCGGCGCTCGCGGGCGGGATCGTCTTCGTGACCCTCTCGGCGGCAGGGTTCACGGCGGAGATCCTCTATCCTGCGGTCCTGCAGCGCTTCGGAGATATCCAACCGGACGCGGCTTTTGTGCTCGCTTCGCTCACCCTCTCCTCGTGGCTGTACCACTTCTGTCAGATCGGGACGTCGACCATGGCGCTCAGCACCTCACTGGTAGCCGTGGGAACGGGTGTCTTGCCCGGATGGCTAGCCCTGGCAGGGCTCGTGGTTGCGCTCGTAACGTTCTTGCACTTCCTCCTCCCCCTTCTGGCCGCCCTGGTAGGCCTGGCATGGGTGGCAGCGGTCTCGATAGTGATGCTTACCGGTGGAGGAGTCCAACGTTCCCGGACAAGGCGCACCCGCTAGCCTCACAACGCCTCTCGCCAGGCCATTATCGTAAGGATGAGCACGGGGAGGAGCACGAACGCCACCACCGCGGCCACCACGAGATCGTCGTCGCGCCACGTCGTTATAAAGAGGACCGTTACTACGACGGTGCACAGGGAGACGGCCAGGGCGAAGAGTAAGGCCGCGCTCACATGAGCTTCCTGAAGAACACGGCGACCACCAGGCTGAAGATGAAGAACGCGAGCGCCGCCGATCTGGCGAGCGCCCTGTGCCCGTCGAGCACCGCCACGATGTAGTAGTAAGCGCAGCCCGCCGCCGCGACGATCGCGACTATCAGGACGAGGAGATCCGGTAGATTCAAGCTAAGAACTCGGGTCGGGGAATGCGAGACCGTGCTCTTCGCAGAGGCGCTCTACGCTCTCGTAATCGACCTCCAGGGCGTACCGTGCATCGATTGCTAAGGCCGTCTCACCGGCCATTGCCTCAGGATCCTCGGCCACCGCCTCGAAAAGACGCTCGAATCCTCCGGGGGAGATGATCTCGAGTATCCGGCACGGCCCGTCGCCGGCGTTCCAGAAGGTGTGCCACTGGGCGCGGGGCTTGAAGACGAGGTCACCCTCTCCCGCGTAGACGACCTCCTCGCCTAGCCGCGCCCCCATGCGTCCTTCGAGTACGAAACTGTACTCGTCCTCGTTTGTGTGACGGTGAAGCGGGGCGACGAGCGTTCTAGGGGGGATGGGGTGCTCGACGAGGGAGAACCTCCCACCAGATTCCTCGCTTCGGATCATGAACCGAACGCCGATAGAGCCGAGATCGACGGCCTTGCCGTCACCCGGCCCGAGCACGCGCGGGCTCCCTGAGGTCGCGGCTTCGTCAGACGGCGGCTCTTGTTCCACTGCGTTCCTCCTTTGTCAGCATCTCAGCACGCTACGCCCTTGCGGGCTTCGCTTGTCAGGACGCATCGGGCTAACGCCCTCGCTTGTCAGCAACGCTTCGAGCCTTCGGCTCTCGCTTTCAGCACGCCTGCTTCGCAGGCTTGTCAGCGGTTTGGCACATTTGAATCCAGCGGCTCAAACTACGGCCTTCGCGGCCGCGCTCATGAACTCGTCGAGCGCGGAGAGCGCGGTCTGCGCCTGGCGCTGCCTGCGCTCGGGCTTGCTCAGGCGCCTGCCGTTCTCCTTCTTCGGGACGGCGGGGACGAGGCCCCAGTTCGAGTTTATGGGCTGGAGGGTTCCCTCCTTGGTGGTGACGTAGTGGGCAAGGGCGCCCATCATCGTGCCGCGCGGCATGGTTATGGGGTCCTCTCCCCTCGCGAGCCTGGCCGCGTTGGTTCCCGCTACGAGGCCCATCGCGGTGCTCTCGGCGTAGCCCTCGACGCCGGTTAGCTGGCCGGCGAAGAAGAGCGGGTCCGTGCTGAGGTCGCCCCTGATGCGCATGGTGGCCTCCAGCATGTGGTTGGAGGGAAGGTAGGTGTTGCGGTGCATGACGCCCATGCGGGCGAAGTCGGCTTTGCCCAGTCCCGGGATGGTACGGAAGACGCGCCGCTGCTCTCCCCACTTCAGGCGCGTCTGGAAACCGACGATGTTGTAGAGGTGGCCCTCGGCGTCGTCCTGGCGCAGCTGCACGACGGCGTAGGGGATTCTGCCGGTGCTGGGTTCGGGGAGGCCGACGGGCTTCATCGGACCGAAGCGCAGGGTCTCTTTGCCCCGGCGGGCTATGGTCTCGACGGGGAGACAGCCCTCGAAGTACAGGTCCTCCTCGAAGTCTTTGATCGGGCTGAGCTCCGCGGCCGCCACGTCCTCCACGAAAGCGTAGTACTCCTCCTCGGTCATCGGGCAGTTCAGGTAGGCCGCCTCGCCCTTGCCGTAGCGGGATGCGCGGTAGATGAACGACTCGTCCAGCGATTCGCGGTGGATGATGGGCGAGGCCGCGTCGTAGAAGTAGAGCCTCTCTCCAGAGAGCGCCTCAATCTCATCGGCCAGCGCGTCGGAGGTCAGGGGCCCCGTCGCCACGACCGTGGGGCCGTCGGGCAGGCCGGTCGCCTCTCTTCGAATGACCTCGATGTTGGGGTGGGCGTGGAGGGTTTCGGTAACGGCGCGGGGAAAGTCTTCCCTGGCCACCCCGAGGGCGCCGCCGGCGGGGACGGAGTTGGTGTCGGCACAGGCTAGGATCACAGACCCCAGCCGGCGCAACTCTTCCTTGAGCAGCCCCGACGCGGTGGTCAGCGAGAGGTTGCCCAGGGAGTTCGAGCAGACTAGCTCAGCGAAGTGCTCGGTACGGTGGGCCGGCGTCTCCTTCACGGGGCGCATCTCCCACAGCTCGACCGAACAGCCACGCTCGGCCGCCTGCCAGGCCGCCTCGCTCCCGGCGAGTCCGGCCCCTAAAATGGTTACGTCGGACATAAAGGAAGTTCCTCCGCTCGTGTCTATCGAGAACGACCTATTTTACGCCAAGTGCGCCGGGGGTAAAGACGCCTCGCGCGGAGAGGCTTTGCCGGGCTTGGCGACGCTATAATGAGGCTAAAGAGAACGCGTCCGGGAGAAGTGGTCCATGGGCAGAAAGAGAGACTACGACGAGGGCTACGAGGACGCCCGCAGGGATTTGATGGACCGCGAGTCCGGCTCGCGCCGCGGTAGCAGCGACGGCGCCTTCACCGCCGCCGTCTTCATCAAGTACGCCGCCATCGTCATAGTCGTACCGGTCATTGCCTACGTAGTGCTCCGCATCGTCGGCGCCATCCAGGCGGCGGTTTAGTAGAGGCATCAGGTCTTCGGGGCGTAGAAGGGCGCTTCGCGAAGCGCCCCTACAGGGGGTGAGGGTGTTGATATCCTGGAGCCTGTGTCAGACATCGGCGGTCATCAGGAGGGCGTCGCCCGTGTGGTGGATGAGGGGGTGCGGGACTACAGGGGCCCGGTCTACTTCCCGGAAACCCTCGCGTTGGTAGAGCCTGAGCGCTCCGGTGTTCTGCTCGAAGACGATCAGGCTCAGGGCGTCTAGGGCCCTTCTCACGGGCCTGATCCCTTGCGATGGAGAGCATCCTTCGTTCCAAGGCCCATGCCGCGAAACCTATCGAACACGGCCAGCGAGCTTATGTAGAGGGTGCCTGGAATCTCGAGTCTCTCGTAGGGTTCTAGTATGGGGTCGGCGGGCTCGTCGGGTCATCCTCTGCGCTCACCTCTACAGGATAGGTGCACAGCTGTGCGATCACCTCCCCCTTTCGCTCGGCGACTACGCAGTTCGTATAGGAGAAGTTGCCCTCCTCGCGGGCGTAGCGAACCGCCCCGATCTCGAGGGGCTCAAGCCCTGGGTACTCCGAAGCCAGGGTACTCCACACGTATTCCACAACGCCGTCGGAGGAGATTCTGAAGAGCTCGGCGATCTTCCGGCTGTCTTCCCTGGTCGCCGCCCTGAACGTCACCCCTGACTCCATCGTCCCACTCTAGCACGCTGCATCCCTCGGTTAGACGATCCCGGTTTGTACGAGAGCTGCTAGTGCGATTCCCAGTCCGGCTAGCGTGATGACAGAGGCGCTCGCGACCGGCAAGAGGCGCGGCATCCTCGCCTCGAACGAGTACCGTTCGAAGAGCTTTCGGGCGTAGATCATGAGCAGTCCGATGCCCGTCAACACTATGGCCAATCCTGCGCTGAACGCGACGACGAGTACCATTCCGAAGCCCAACCTGTCGAGCGAGATTGCACCCAACAGCAACACTAGCGCCGCCGGACAGGGCACGAGCCCCCCGCTGACGCCGAGCGCCACGAGCCCACGCCAGGTTATCTTCGAGCCATCCGCCGGCACGTGGTCGTGTTCGTGTGGTCGTGTCCGTCGTGCGTGTGCTCCACGCTCTCGTCGTGGGACATCGTGTTCAGGCGGTGGTAGAGGAGTGAGGCCCCGATCATGACGACCAGCACTCCGGAGGCCACGCTCAGCCAGGGATAGAGGACTTCGGGAAGTATGTAGCGTGACAGGTAGAGGGTCACGGCACCGAGGATAAAGACCCCGGCGGTGTGGGTCAGCGTTACCGTCAGCCCGAGGATGCCCGCGTGGCGGGCGCTTCCGCGGGCCCCGATCAGGTACGCGGCCACGACCGCTTTGCCGTGACCCGGGGTCAGGGCGTGCGCCGCGCCCCAGAAGAAGGCTGCCAACATCGACAGCGCGACGACCGTCGCGGAGAGACGGCCTACCGAGACGAGATCGGTGACCCTCGCTGTCACGCCGCCGAAACTCGTACCGACCTGCTCCACTGTCCGGCCCGCCGTGTCGTTCCCGACCGACCCGTCGCCGGGAGCGAGCGTGAACGTAGCTTCACTGACGTCCAGCGGACTCGAGAGCATATCCTTCGGGTAGGAACGGAGTTCGTCAGACACGTCTTTGGCCGGCACCGTAGAGTCCCTCGACAGAGACCCCAGGCCCGCCTTCGACTACGGTCTCACGCCACCCCAAGCGGTTCTCGTAGGTATTGTCGGCGTAGTGGGCCTGGCCCCTCCAATCTTTCGGAAGCTCGGCCAGCAGGTTGGCCTTGATGCGCAGGGTCGGGAGCCCTCCCTGGCCGGGCCGGTACTCCGCCGAGCGATCGACGACCTCTAGCGGCGAGACCTCGTCTCCTACCCGCAGCCTCAGGCCCTTGACGAGGGAAGGCATCCTGGCATCGAGATACGCCTCCGACTCAATATCAGAGAGCTCTCCGTCGCCGTCGGTGTCCAGGCGCTCCTTCTGCTGGAGGGTCGGGATCTCGGCGAGGTCAAGGACGTAGGTGATGCGCGCTCTCTCCCCGGCGAACTCGAGGCTACTGTAGTGGTTGATCGTAAAGTTGCCCAAGGGGTGCGCCTGCGCTTCCCGCGGGGACAGCGAGGCGAACACGGCCAACGCGAGACACGCGAGCAGCCAACCCCAGCGGGCCATCAGTTCTGTCCTCCCGACTCCAGGGACTTCAGCGCGGCGGCGGCCTCGTCGGCGTAGAGCACCGAGAAGTGCGGATTCAGGTCGATGGACTGTTGCAGGTATTCGCGGGCCTGCTCCCTCTGGCCGAGTTCCTTCGAGATCATTCCGGCGTGGAAGAGCTTCAAGGAGTCGCGGGTCCCCAGTTTCAGGGCCTCTGAGGAATACTTCTGCGCCTCTTTGTAGTTGCCGGTCTTGTACAGCGTCCAGGCCAGGGCGTCGGCGGCGTGGATGCTCGGCCGCGCGTCGTAGGCCGAGCGCGCTTTCTGGAGCGAGGTCTTCAGGTCCATGTCGTGGTCGGCGTAGAACAGGGCTATCTCCAGGTCGGTATTGACCCCGTTGGCCCGCAACAGTTGGTCCATGCTCTGGACCAACTCGTATTGCGCTTTGGCTTTTTCCTTTTCGCCCATTTTGGCGTACACGTCGCCCAGGGCGATGGCGTACTCGGGGAGGGGCATGCGGTTGAAGGCCTGTTTGTAGAGCCTGGACGCCGGCCCGAGGTTACCCCTCGCGGCGGCGACCTTCGCCTGGCCGGCGAGCGCGGGCGCGTAGGCGTTTACGTTCTCGGTCGAGATGGCGTAAGCTCTTCTCGGCCTCCTTCAGGTCGCCCGAGCCGAACCAGAGGTTGCCCAGTTGCACGCGCGCCCAGGCCACGTTTTCGGGTGTCCCGCTTCCGGCTTGCAGGGCGAACTCCATCGCCTCGATGGCGCCCTCGGGGTCGCCGTAGAGCTCGCGGGCGTAGGCCACGCGGGAAAAAGAGGCGAAGTCGGGCCTGCTGTTGACCATCTCCTGGTACGACTCGATCGCCTCGTCATACATACCCAGTTCGATCTGGGCGTCGCCCACGATGCCGTGGTAGCGGGCGTTCTGGGGGTCGAGCGCCAGGGCCCGCGTTCCGTACCCCAGCGCCGCCGCGAAGTCGTGGCGGGCGAGGTCCAGGGACCCACGCGCGGCGAACAACTCCGGAGACTGGGGTTGCAGCTTCTGGGCCTCGTCGAGCAGGTCTTCCGTCTTGGTGTACAGGGTCGGGTCGCCAGTCTCCCTAACTTTCTGGAGGTAGGCGCTGGCCAGTTCGATGTGCGCGTCGAAGTCCTTCGGGTTGTCCTGGATCTTCTGTTGGAGGGAGCCTACGAGTTTGTCCGTCGAGGTGCCAGCGGTCTCGCGGAAATCGAAGGGCAGCCTGGCGCCCTGATCCGCCGGACTCTCGTTGCGCGAGAGAGCCAGCGCCGCCAGCGCGGCGAGGACGATGAAGACCGGGATCACAGCGTATCGAAATCGGCTTCTCCAGATTGCTGTCATCTACCTTCCTCCTGAGAATTGTTTGGGCCGGGTGGGGAGGCCCGTCCTCCCCACCACAAACCCTTACTTGCTACTGGGTGTCCGTATAGGCCTGCGGATCAGCCAGGTACGGGAAGCTGTTACGGAACGGCACGTCGTTGGCATCGACACCGTCGCCGAGCTGGTTGTTCGGCGCCTTGTTAAAGCCGGGTGTCAGCGGCGTACCCCCGGCGAGGGCCTGGAGCTCGATGTCGACCACGTCGTCGGCCAGCCGGCGCCCGTTCGGGAAGCCAGCGTTGTCCCCGCGCAGTACCCCGAGCCGGTTCGGGTTGTCCGATGGCTGTATAGCCATGTTAAGCCTCAGCTGGGACGAAGCCTCGACTCCTGCCGGCTTGTTCAGACCGGGTATGCCGGTCAGGAAGATCGTCGCGAGGTCGTTGCGGGGTGGACTGGGCACGTTGACTCCGAGGATGGCCTCTATCAGGCGGGCCGGTTCGGGATCGAGCACGTACTTCGCAAACTGGCTGTCGAAGCGCGGCTTGGAGCCGTTCCAGCGGTTCTTGTCCTTCAGCGGAATGACCAGCTCGTTCACCAGCGGCATATCCAGGCGTGACAATTGCACCCAGGGACCCTTGGTGGAGCGTGGGTCGTTGAGCTTGGAGTCCGGAGTGCCGATCGGCCGCAGGACACTCATGCTCTGGCGGTAGGATGTAGTCCTCACGCCGATGACGGAGTCTTTCGGCCCCTTGAGCATGCTTATCGGCACCTGAACAGCCATGGTATGGACGTTCAGGTCCTTGAGGTAGTCCTCGCCCTCGATACCTTGAAGGAGGTCGAAGATCCCGCCGAGGTCGGCGAAGAACGGGTCGTCGCGCGGCCCGGCGAAGACTTTGACGCCCCCCCCTATACTGTAGATGGCATCATTGGCCACTTTGCGGTAGCCCTCAGGGTAGGATACCGGACCCACGTTGGCAGGCGCGACCTGCAAGTTCTTGTCGATGACCTGGCCTTCGCGGAGCGAATCATCGTGATCGCTACCTTTGAGCATCGACACGGAATAGAACTGCTCCTGGTTGAGGTTCGGGTCGTTCAGTGAGGTGATCGGGCCCGTGTTGTACAGGAAGGTGTTGCCATTGTTGATACGGTCGTTGAAGCGGAACTGGAAGGAGAGATCGTCCCTGGCGTCGCCGTCGTTGTCTACGTTGATCTCGTAGAGGACGTCCTCGCCGAACTTGTAGAAGTTCGGTCCTGCCGCCGCCACCTCCAGCGGCACGTAGTTCGCGACCAGCGTGACGGTGTCCGGCCTATCGGGGCTGCGGAACGCGTAAACGTCGGTGGCATCGGCCTCAGGGTCACCGCCTATAAACGGCGCTTCTCTATGAGATGAAGCGTCCGCCGGCTTCGAGGCACCAACGATACCGAGGGCCACAGCCGAGATCGCCAGGGCAAACAGGATGAGTAACAGTTGTCGCTTGCCCGATCTTAGCGTCAATGATTGCACGCTTCCTCCTCTCTATGTGCTAGGGTAACCGCGGTCTGATAGCGCGGATACGGTGTGCGAACTCAGTAAGACCCTGTGCTCCAGGCGGCCCGCGCCCGCGCGGGCAGGGGCATTCTCCCCGCGCCGACCCTCTCTTGTTGGTATACCCTTCCATCCGATGTCCCTAGAGTGGGTACGTCACGACCCCGAGGGCGCCGAGCATGTACCACGCCCCGAAGGCGAGGCCAAGGGCGCCCAGCGCCGGGGTCAGACGCTCGAAGTTCCTGCCGATGGGACCCCTGGCTATGGCTAGCCCGAACGCGGTCGAAAGCAGTGCCATCGAGACTGCGGTCCCCGCGGCGAAGACCAGCAGCGCCCCCGTCGCCTGCACCGCGCCTCCGATGGTCGAGAGCAGGAGCAGCGTCAGCCCGCCCGAACCGCCGATCCCGTGCACCAGCCCGATACCGTAAGACGAGAGCGGGGTGCGGATCGGAATCTTATGGGCGTGCTCGTGGGATGTATCGACTTCGTGCGAGTGGACGTGTCGGTGTGTACCATCGTCGCCGTGGCTGTGGGCGTGGGCATGGAAGTGCCCGCGCCGCCAGCGAACCAGCAACCGTACGGCGAGGAATATTATGATCCCCCCGATAAGAGCCTCCGCGGCCTGCTGCACAGGCCCTGGCAAATAGCGTCCCAACAACACGAGCGGGAGCCCGATGAGGACCAGGGAAGTACCGTGCCCGAGCCCCCACGAAAAGCCCATCGAGCCGGCCTTCCTCAGCCCGTTACCATCCTTCTCGGAAGCGATAAGGGTGGTCACCGCGGCCAGATGGTCGGGGTCGGACGCGTGCCGCAAGCCGAGCAGCAGGCTGACCAGCAGCACCATCCAGAGAGCCGTAGGCCCGTGCATAAAGCCCTCCAGCCAGGCATCTATCGTCGCCACACCCTCTCCCTTCTCCATGACCGGCTGCAACAGCCAGCCTCCGTCGTCAGGCGATTTGTATACGCCAGCGCCGCGAGCTCGGATCACAAACGTTACATGTCGGCACGCTACGGCCTTCGGCCTACGCTTGTCGGCACGCTCGGGCTAGCGCCCTCGCTTGTCAGCATGCTTCGGGCCTGCGGCCCTCGCTTGTCGGCACGCTACGAGCCTGCGGCTCTCGCTTTCAGCTTTTCGTTGGGAGTCGGTTTGAACGGGGGCGAGTACTGGTTGGTGGCACGCAGGGACCCTTCCGCGATGGTGGGCTGCGTCGTGGGCGTTCGCCCGGACTCGGCGTGAGAGCCGAAGGTCCAGAATGATGCGCAAGGGTATCGACCCGTTGCGGATTCGGCTACGAACGATCAGTTTTCAGCGAAAAGGAAGCTGACTTGCTGAGGTGCTGAAATGCTGACTAACTGACCTGCTGAACTCCGAGTTGTCGCAGCATGCCGAGTTGGTCCAGGCTGTCCCAGCTCTCGACGACCTTGCCTTCGTCTGAAAAGCGGAAGATGCCTATGCCTGTGATCGTGATCCGTCTGCCAGTGGCCGGGATTCCCCTGAACTCGCCTGTGTGGGTGACGTGCAGCGTCCAGCGGGTCACCACTTTGTCCCCTTCCCCGATCATGTCCTCCACGATGTTCTCGATCTCCGAAAAGGCGGAGCGGTACTCCTTGACGAACTTCTTGACGTCTTCGGGGCCGCGCTCCAGAGCGGTGCCGTCGGATTGGTGGGAGAGATACTTCTCGGCGAAGACCTCGTCGGCGATGTCGAGGTTCTCGTCCTTCCAGACCTCCTCGATGTATCGACGGAAGGTATCTTTGTTCCTATCGATCAACATTGTCTTCTCCTTTCTCTCACGGAGAGAAAACCGGACCCTTCTCCTCTACTCGTCCCAGGTCTCCACGAAAGGTGATGCCGAAGTCCGCCGTACAAACTCGACGGAGGAACTCGGAGATCTGTTGCTTGCCGATCCTGCGATTGGGGGAGCGCGGCGGCGAGAACCTTGCGCTCGAAGGCCCTCTTGAACGCCGCGAAGTCGAACTCGCTCCCCCGCCCGGTCACACTACGTTAGCCTACTCGTCCCAGGCTTCGATGTTGGTCTGGCGGACGATCTTGCCGTCCTGCAACTCCAGCGTCGTCGCGGTGAGTACCTTGAGCCCGTCCGGGTACTCGCACGCCTCGTTGAACGCGACGCGGTTCTCGCCGACGATCTCGTCCTCGATACGATGGGTCATCGCCCGCCCACAAACGTCACGCAGCAACTCGGAGATCTCCTCCTTGCCGCGCAGCACCATCGGTGAGCTCGGCGGAGCGTTCTTGTTGACCGAGCGGAACTCGGCATCGTCGGTGTAGAGTGCTACGAGCGCGTCGTAGTCGCTCGCCTCTATGGCGTGGCGCATAGCCTCGAAGTCGAGGCCAGGGGCCATCTGCTCAGTCATGCGGTACGTACCTCCTCTAGAAATCGTCCTCGGTAATCCCGGCTCCGCGCCGGGGGTAACTCCTTCGCATCACCCCCTTGCTTGTTCCCTGCGTTGCGAACAAAGTCTTATACCAGACGACCGAGCCCGCCGCATCCCCCAAATGAGCTAGTTTTCTGTAGGCTTCAGGTTTCGGGCTTCAAAGATGCGGGATGCCTGCCGCGATGGATTTCTGCTCCCCGCCTTCGCGTGCGCAGCTACCAGGCTGTTGCGCCGCCGTCCACGATGATGGTCTGGCCTGTGATGTAAGAGGCGGCTGGGGAGGCGAGGAAGATCACGACCCCCTTCAGGTCCTCGGGGTTGCCGAAGCGGTGGAGCGGGATGCCCTCCAGCATCCTGGTCTCGAACTGCTCTATGAGGCCACCGCTCATTCGGGTCGGGAACCAGCCTGGGGCAATGGCGTTGACGGTGATGTCGTGCGGGGCCCAGGAGGTCGCCAGGTCGCGGGTCATGGAGATAATGGCGCCCTTGGAGGAGTTGTAGCCCACGGTCTGCATGTAGTCGGGGTGGCCGCCGACGAGGCCGGCGACGGAGGAGATGTTGATGATGGTACCGCCGGAACCGCGTTCGATCATGCGCCGCCCCGCCGCCTGGGCCATGAGAAATGTCCCGCGCACGTTGACCCTGAGCACCTGGTCGAATCGCTCCAAGGGCATCTCCGCGGGGGGCGCACCCCAAGTGGCCCCGCTGTTGTTGACGACCACGTCAAGGCTCCCGAAGGCCTCCTCGGCCGCCACCACGACCTTCTCGACACTCTCGGGGTCTGTGACGTCGCACTCGACGGCGATCGCCCTGCCGCCCTTCGCCCCTATCTCGCTCTTTACTTCTTCGAGGGGTTCGATCTTGCGCGAGCAAAGCACGACGGCGGCCCCGGCGTCGGAGAGGGCTTCGGCCATGTAGCGGCCGAGGCCACGCCCGCCGCCCGTTACGATGGCAGTCTTCCCGTCGAGCCGGAAGAGATCCAGAGCGTCCAATATACCCCCTAACCCTGGGTCGCCGCGCCAGCCCTGGCGCGTTCCTCGTCTACGAGTACGCGCCGCAGGAGCTTGCCTACGACACTCTTGGGCAACTCATCGCGGAACTCGACCGCCTTCGGGGCCTTGTAGGCGGCGAGACGCTCTTTGCAGAAGGCCAGGATCTCGTCCTCCTTTGTCGTGGCGCCAGGCCTCTTCACGACGAAGGCCTTGACGGATTCGCCCCTGTACTCGTCGGGGATGCCTATGGCGACGGCCTCGGCCACGTCGGGGTGTTCGAAGAGGACCTCCTCGACCTCGCGCGGGTAGACGTTGTAGCCGGAGGCTACGATCATGTCCTTCTTCCTGTCCACGATGTAGAAGTAGCCGTCCTCGTCCATCCTCGCGACGTCGCCGGTGTGGAGCCAGCCGTCCTTTAGGGCAGCGGCCGTCTCCTCCGGCATGTTGAGGTAGCCCTTCATGATCTGCGGCCCCTTGATAACGAGCTCCCCCGACTCGCCGATGGGCATCTCGGTCTCACCGGTCTCAACGTCCACTATCCTGGCGTCGGTCGAGGGGATGGGGATGCCGATGCTGCCCTCGCGCCCCTCTCCCAGAAACGGTGGGTTGTTGTGCGTCACCGGGGAGGCCTCGGAGAGCCCGTAGCCCTCGAAGAGGGGCTTGCCGACCTTCTCTTCGAAAGAACGCTTCAGGTTCACGGGGAGGGCTGAGCCGCCGGAGTTGAAGATCATCACGTCGTGCAGGTGATGCTTGCGCAGGTCCGCGCCGCTCGCGAGGAGCGCCATGTACATCGTGGGGACGCCTGAGAACATCGTCGGTCGGTCGTTCTCGAAGACTGCGAGCGCCTCCTCGACCTCGAAGCGGGGGAGCAGTACCTGCTCGGTGCCGAGCCTGATGCCGAAGAGCATCACGCACGTCAGGCCGTAGATGTGGAAGAAAGGCAAGGCCCCTATGCACTTGCGGCCCGTGAACTGGTCAGGGTTCTGGACGAAAACGTCGATGGTCTGCTGGAGGTTCGCGACCAGGTTGCGATGGGTGAGCATCGCGCCCTTGGATACCCCCGTCGTGCCACCCGTGTACTGCAAAGCGGCAACGTCTTCGGCGGGGTCTATCTCCACATCGGGAGCAGGGTCGGCATCAGTGGAGAGGAAGTCTCCGAAAGATTGGTGGCCGGCATCGAGACCCTCGGGTTCGTCACCCAAGCTCACGACGACGACGGTCTCCAGGTCTGTGTCGGGTAGCACGGTCTTGACCCGCTCGTACATGTCCGCGTAGACCACGATCGTCCGGGCGCCCGAGTCGTTCAGGATGTGTTCGATCTCGCGCTCGACGTACATCGGGTTGATCTGGGTGACGATCGCCCCCAGCCGCGCCGTGGCGAAAAAGGAGATGACATACTGCGGGCAGTTCGGGAGCATGAGAGCGACCCGGTCGCCCTTCGAGACCCCGCTTGCCGCGAGCGAAGCCGCCATCTTCTCGACCAGAGCCTGCAGCCGCCCGAATTCGAAGGTCGTGCCGTAGAAGCTTAGCGCGGTCTTCCCGCGATGCTCCTCGGCCGCATGCCTGAACAAATCGTACAGAGAGCCCTCGAACACCCGCGTCTCCGGCTCGACGTTCCCGCTCTCGTAGACCTCGAGCCACGGTTTCTCCGTGCGGAACATATTCCCTCCTCACAGGCCGCCGCGCGGCGGTCCTTTTCCCAGATATCTAACCCCACATGATACCGGCCAAACCCGCTTCGAGGCTACAGGCTACAGGTATCAGGCATCAGGTATTGCGGCGGGAGTGCTGGCCGCGTCGTGGATTCCCGCTTTCGCGGGAACGACGGTGAGTGGCTGCGCGAATGTGACGGTGATGGACTGCGGGAATGGTGGGTGGCGGGCCGCGAGGTACCGGATACAGAGAGAAGTCCTGTAGCCTGCTACCTGTAGCCTGATGCCTGTAGCCTGAAACCTCTAGACTATGGGGTCGCCCCTCTTCTCGAAGATGCGGAACGTTCCGGTGCCGAGCGCGACGAGGTTGTCTTCGGCGTCGCGGACCTTGGCCTCGACGGTGGCGATGCGGCGGGTGCGGTGGACGACCTCGGCGCAGCAGGTGATCCTACCCTCCCTCACGGCCCCGAGGAAGTGGACGTCGAGGCCTATGGTCGCCGTCCTCAGGCCAACGAGCGCTGCCACAGAGAGCCCCATCGCGTTGTCTATTAGCGAGGCGTAGACCCCGCCGTGCAGGGTTCCGTTGCCGTTGAGGTGGAGGTCTTCCACGTCGATGTGGCAGACGGCCTCGCCCGGCTCGACCTCCTCGACCTTGCTCCCTATGTGCCGCGAGAACGTCACCGCCTCGTCGCATCTTTGCAAACAAACAGCTCCTCCCCGAGCGCTCCGCTAACCTCCAGCGAACCGTCCGGGAACGCCACGGCCTGAGCCTCAGCATCTTGTAGACGCGGTGACGTTCCTCCGGTTGTAGGACGTCGAGGGCCTCGGGCATCATCTCGGCGTAGTTCTCCAGAAGCGCGTCACGGTCGCGCTCGAGATCTCGCAAACGCTCGATCCGGCTTTCGAGTGCGGCAAGCTCCCTGCGAGCGGTCTGACGCGTCTCCTCCACGGCCGCTAGCTTGGCCCTGAGTTCGTCGAAGGTAATAAGTCCCTCAGCAGCCATGTCCTGGAGGTTGGCACGCTTGCGCTCGAGGGCCCCCAGCCGGTCAAGCCAAACCGCAGCCTCGTCCTCTGGATTGCCGTGGTTGCCGGCTCGTTCGCGCTCCATCATCTCGTTGAGCCCCTCTCTGAGAGCCTCGGGATTCAAAAGCAGGGTGTTGACGAACGACCATACGGCGTGCTCCGCTTCTTCCGCTCGAATGTTCTTCGACATCGAGCAAGCCCCTTTGCCCTCCAAGTGCCGAGTCCGGCAACGATAGTAGTGGTAGATCTTGGTCCTGGAGCCATTAGGAGGGCTGTTGCCGAGCATTCCGCAGCCGCATCCGGAGCATTTCATAAGGCCGGATAGCTCCCAGTAGCGTCCGCCGGCGCGACTGAACTTTACTGGGCTTCCCCCGGATGAGCGGCTCTTCGCTTCTTTTGGTGCAACGGGTGAGGACATGATCTACAAAACAGGGCATGAAACAAACGTTGAAGTCGCCTATGAACCTGCTGCCCAAAGCTCCGGGTCTCCAGCTCGAAGACACCTACATCGACGCTGAGGAGGTTTCGCTTACCCTGGCGAGTACTCTCTTACCGGTGACCTGTCCAGCTTGTGGTCGGAAAACGTCGCGGCTGCATAGTCATTACCGGCGCTCTGTAGCCGACCTGCCGTGGGGTGGTCACCGCGTGAGGCTGCTCCTGAACGTTAGGAAGTTCCGCTGTCCACAAACGGGATGCTCGCGCCGGATCTTCACCGAGCGCCTGCCCGACCTCGTCAAACCCTACGCTCGTAAGACGACCCGCCTGCACGAGGTCCTGGAACTGGTGGGCTTCGCACTGGGCGGGAAGGCTGGAGCCCGATTGATCCAGCGCTTGGGTATGACGGCGAGTCCCACGACCTTGCTGCGCTACATCCGAGGCGCGGCAACCGCCACCCATCCGCCTCCCGAGGTGGTTGGCGTCGATGACTTCGCTCTGCGGCGTGGCAGGCGCTACGGGACGATCATCGTGGACCTCCACAGCCACCGCGCCATAGAGCTCCTGCCGGATCGCTCCGCAGAAACACTGGCCTCCTGGCTCAAGCAGTATCCGTCCCTCCAAGTCATCAGCCTAGAGTACGCTCCAGCGAGTACGAGCGGGGCATCGCAGAAGGTGCTCCGGAAGCCGTGGAGGTTCTCGACCGCTGGCATCTGCTGAAGAACCTGAGGGAAGCCACCGA
The DNA here is from genome assembly GCA_963840835.1 of uncultured Rubrobacteraceae bacterium. GTDB lineage: Bacteria > Actinomycetota > Rubrobacteria > Rubrobacterales > Rubrobacteraceae > Rubrobacter_D. Next base: position 303,533 of record CAWJAM010000007.1, read on the forward strand.
GCGAGTCCTGGAGCACAATCACCGGGTGCTCTCCGCGGTTAGGGCACCTTCTTCCACCAAGCACGAGTCCTCGGCTCACGAGCACACCCCCGAGCCGCGTGCAGCGAAGGAGCGGGCCGCCGGAGAATCCGCGCGCCGCAAGCGCATGGCCAACTACAAGAAGGTGAGGAAGTTGCACGAACAGGGGATGAACATGCTGGCCATCTGCCGCACGCTTGGGATGAGCCGCGAGGCCGTCAGGCGCTACGTCCACGCCGACTCCTTCCCAGAGCGCCGCCGTCCTCCTCGCCAACCCAGCATACTCGATCCCTTCGAGTCCTATCTCGGCAAACGCTGGCAGGAGGGTTGCCACGTCGCGATGCAACTGTGGCGGGAGATAAAGGAGCAGGGCTATCCCGGCACTCCGAAGAGGGTGCTGGAGTGGGCGAGGCAGCACCGGGAACAACCAGCACCCTCAACACCCGGCAGGTACCGGGAGTCCATGGCCAAACGCTGCCAGAAACGCACCCTGGGGAAGCCGGTCGGCAATGCGGATCGGGCTCCTTCCCCGAAGCGGCTGGTGTGGCTGCTACTGGGTGATCCCGAGGATCTGGAAACGGCCGAGCGTGGAGCGCTGGATGAGATGCTTGAAGCCTCTACGGATGTCGCCGCGATCTATCCGCTGATCCAGCGGTTCGAGAAGATGCTCAGGAAGGCAGGTAGTGATGGGCAAGCTGCGAAACTCGATCAGTGGCTCGGAGAGGTCTTAACCAGCGGCGTAAAGGACTTCGAGACCTTCGCCACAGGTCTCAAACGAGTGCAGTCCGCAGTTGAGGCCGCGCTGACGCTGCCCTATAGCAACGGCCAGACGGAGGGCCAGATCAACAAGTTGAAGCTGATCAAGAGACAGATGTAAGGAAGAGCGAGCTTTCAGATGCTGCGCCAGCGTGTTCTGGGGCTGCTTGATGCTACGCAGGTCAGAGAACCACTGCTCATCGGTCCCATTCGTTGCACCAAAAGAAGCGAAGAGCCGGAAGCTGGGGAAGCCCACCCGCGAGGAAAGGAGGTCGCGATGGACAAGGCGGTGGGCAAGGCCAAGGAGGCCTACGGCGCACTGGTGGGCGACGAGGCCAAGAAGGCCGAGGGCCGTGCCGAGCAGAGGAAGGCCGAGGCCGAGGCGGAGGCTAGGCAGAGGGAGAAGACCAGGCGGGCTGAAGCAGAGGCCAGGCAAGCTGAGAAGGAGCGCGACAGGCAGAGGCTCAAGGACAAGGGTCCTTTGGGAGGCATCGCGGACGCCACTGAGGACCTTGGCGGGCTGACGGACAAGCTGAGCGGCCGCTAGGAGGCGGACCCCGACCGGGGCGGGTCTTCCGTGGGTTGTGTCCCGGCGAGGACCAACAAGCGAGCACAGAGGAGGAAGCATATGGGCCTACTAGGCGGGAGCAGCGGCAAGGACGACAAAGAGAAGGGGGCGATGGACAGGGCCAAGGGGCGGATGAAAGAAGCCGGCGGTGCCCTAACAGGCGACAAGGGCAAAAAGAGGGAAGGTCGCTCGGATCAGAGGAAGGGAAAGGCCAAGGAGAAGAAGGGCGAGCTCAAGGACCTGCTCTCGTAGAGGAGGAGCATCTGGAAGGGGTCGGGGCGGCTAAGAGCCTCGGCCCCTTTTTTGTCCTTTTTCACCAGAGTGCGTGGAAGGTTAATCCTGCGAACTTCGCCTTTTGGGTATTCTCCGAAGTTCGCCTGCGGGCCGTTCGATAAGGCCGTTCGGGGCTGCGATCCTGCTTAATGACGTTTAACACAAATCTAGCTCATTCGCGTGATACGCTTGCCCCTCTCACAGGAGTATGCTGCTCTCGTTACGTGGCAAGAGGACCCCACGTCAAGGGCAGGACAGCTACCTGGCCTCCTTCTAGTACCTGGGACCGCTACCCCAAAGAGAGGAGTCTTAAGGTAAGCGCTACGAAAACGATCCCTTAGTGCACGAAACACCTAAGGGGGGGGAAAGGAAGATCATGAGAAAGACACTACTCCTTTTCACCACGACGGCTCTGACGCTCCTTTTGGCCGCAGGGATGGCTTGGGCGGCTCTCCCCGCTCCGACAGTTTTTAGTACGGGTACGGTTCCGTCAACCACACCCCCCCTAACCGGCGTGGATGCCAACGCCAACATCACGGCGGAGTTCTCAGAGGCGATAAGCACGAAGAGCCTCCAGATCTGCAACCACTGCACCTTCACTTCCTCGTCCAAAACCTTCTACCTCCTGCCAGGCAACTTCACCGCCCCGAGCGAAATTAAAAACCCACCGAGGTCCTGCAATACCATTGGGAGGGGATGCCCGGATCCCATACGCGCCACGGTAAGTTACAACGCTGGTACCAATACAGCCACACTGAACCCGACTCCCACGCTGGTGGCTGGCACCACGTACACGGCGGTGTTAGAGGGCACCGCAGACGGGGACTTCGTGGCCCTCAAGGATACGGGCGGCACCCCGATGGCCACCGACTACATCTTCCACTTCACCATCGCCTCGTAAACCTGCGCTGGTTGGCCCTACTATAGGGTAGCTGCCACAGCGGAGAGGGTCGGGGTCTCTAACGGCCTCGGCCCTTCTTCTTACCCTTATTCACCGGAGTGCGTGGAAGGGGGATTCTCAGAAGTTCGTTTGCAGGATCTTGCATAGATCGCCCTCTCAGAAGCCCGAGGATGGCTTCTAGGGCCGCCCACGCCGCGAGGCAGGGGACTACATGTTGTGGTGGCGCATAAAGATCCGAGGACTTGAATACAGACCTCGCCAATAACCTCGCAACGCCCGCCCTGAGCGAAGCACGGCAGAAGCGAGAAACCTCTCCGCGATCCTCACGCTCCACGGCGAAAGATGGATCGAGGGTGGGAGCAGGGTTCGTCGCCCGTACAATCCCCTCGGCGGGCATCCGGAACAGGGAGGAGCGGTCATGCACGAAGAGGCGATCCCTATACTCAGGGTCGGCGACGCCGCCGTCTCATCGGAGAGCACGCCGACGATCAGCCAGTCGCCGTGGCGTCGAGCCTAAGCCATGCTGATCTACTCGATGAGCGTCTCGGTGGACGGCTTCATCGCCGACCGCGACGGCGCGTTGGGATGGGGCGTCCCGAGCGACGAGCAGTTTCGCTTCCACCTCGAGCAGGTCCGCGAGCTCGGGAGCTGCCTGTTGGGCCGCCGGCTCTACGAGACGATGCTCGCGTGGGAGACGGATCCGTCGCTGCAAGACAACGAGGACACGACCGCGTTCGCCGACGCCTGGTGCGCGCTCCCGAAGGTCGTCTTCAGCCGCACGCTCGACAGCGTTAAGGGCAACGCCCGCCTCGCCGAGGCGCCACTCGCCGAAGAGGTCGCTGCGGCGCTCGACGCGACCGACAAGGACGTCGAGATCGGCGGCGCCGGCCTCGCCTCGGCAGCGATCGAGCTCGGCCTCGTTGACGAGCTGCGCATCTTTCGCAACCCGGTCCTCGTCGGCGGCGGCACGCCGCTCCTGCCGCCGGTCACCAAGCACGTTCCGCTCGACCTCGTCGAGACCAGGACGTTCGGCTCGCGCGTGATCTACGAGCGCTACCAGCGAGTCAGAGGAGTTCTCTGAGCTGTTCCCCGAACGCTGGCGCGTCCTGGTCTCGTGGTGTGCTGGCGTGGTCGTGAGTCGGGGTGCCTTGGTCGTCGTAGTCGCGGCGGGCGAGTTCGGCAGCGGACCCGCGCTAAAGCGCCTCCGCGTAGCGGAACAGTGCCTGCTGGAGGGCTTTCGGGCGCCCGGGCGACCTGGGGGCGTAGCCCTTCAGCCTCATCGCCTTGATTCACCGAAGTGCCTAGAAGATAAATTCTGCGAAGGTCGTACCATGTTCGTCTTCGTCGGATCCGAAGAGTTGCGCGGGACTTTACAGCGCATGTATGCTACGTGTACTGAAAATCCAGCTGCTAGATAGAGGCTGAGAAGCTCACTCCAATACTTGGGTGCCTTGGACGAGTGGAGCCAGTGGCGCAACCGGCTACTACCGCAAACGGTGCTGGCCGGTTTTGTATTGCAGCTTGATAGAGGTGAGTCTAGTGGCAGGAAAAGAGGACGAGCAGCTGCGCTTCCAGGCCAGGCTGCTCGAGGCCGTCGGGCAGTCCGTCATCGCCACCGACCTCGAGGGAAAGGTCCTCTACTGGAACAGGGCCGCAGAAGAGCTCTACGGCTGGTCCTCTGAGGAGGCGCTGGGGCGAAGGCTCAGGGACCTGACGCTCGCCGAGGATTCGCTGGATCGTGCTGAGGAAGTCGCCTCCGAGCTGCGGGCGGGACGAGCCTGGACGGGGGAGACGCTCCTCAGGCGCAAGGATGGAACCTACGTGCCCGTTCTGGGCACCGCCACGCCCCTTTTTGACGACCGAGGAAACCTCACGGGCATGATCGGTGTCTCCACCGACATGTCCGAGCGCAAGGCACTCGAGGAGGAACTCCAACGCCGGGCTGCCCACGATCCACTCACGGGTCTGCCCAACCGCCACGCCTTCGTCGACCGTCTCGGGCATGCCCTACGACGCACGAGGCGCAGAAAAGACAGCCCCGATGTGGGGGTGCTTTTCATGGACCTCGACCGCTTTAAGACCATAAACGACTCCCTGGGGCACGCGGCGGGCGACAGGCTTCTCGTCGCGGTCGCCCGGCGTATCAACGATCAGGCGCGTTCCGAAGACGTTCTTGCGCGCTTTGGTGGGGACGAGTTCGCCGTGCTGCTTGAGAGTGTGGAACACCCTTCCGAGGCGATCCGGGTAGCCCAGAGGATCGCCGAGTCTCTTCGGGAGCCTTTCGCCGTGAGCGACCATTGGGTGAGCGTCAGCACCACCGTAGGCATCGCTTTGGGCTCTGCGCACGCCGCCGACCCCGAGAGGATGCTACGCGAAGCGGATATCGCGATGTACAGGGCCAAGGAGCAGGGCCCAGGGCGCTACGAGGTGTTCGACACGGCCATGCAGGCCCACGCCCAGGAACGCCTCAAGCTGGAGGCCGAGCTCAGGCAGGCCGTGGAGCAAGAGGAGTTCGTGCTCCACTATCAGCCCCTGGTCTCCTTACGAGACGGGAGCTTGGTGGGCTTCGAAGCCCTGGTGCGCTGGAAACACCCAAAGAAGGGCCTACTGCGCCCCTCATCCTTCCTGTCCCTCGCCGAGGAGACGGACTTGATCTTACCCATCGACGGGTGGGTGCTGGAAGAGGCTTGCCGGCAAGCGCAGCTGTGGGAAGCGGATTACCCTTCGGTCTCTCTCATAGCGATGGTCAACCTCTCCCCCAGGCAACTGAAAGCCGGTGGGCTGGCACGCACCATCGAAGAGACACTTACGCGAGTGGCACCGAAAGTCCACACCCTGGCGCTGGACATCACCGAAGGAGTTCTGATAAACGCATCGGAGGACAACGTCCGAACGCTGGATGCCCTGAAAAGGATGGGGATCCGCTTAGAACTTGACGACTTCGGCACCGGCTACTCCTCGCTGTCTTACCTAAAGCACTTCCCCTTGGACGGGGTAAAGATAGACAAGTCGTTCGTAGAAGGGCTCGGAGAAGACACGACGGACAAGGCAGTGGTGCGGACGATCATCGAACTGTGCCACACTTTGGGCCTGGAGGTCCTGGCCGAGGGTATCGAAACCGCCGAGCAAGCGGCCTTGCTGAGGGCTATGGGGTGCGACTTGGGGCAAGGGTACTACTTCGGGCGGCCGCTACCTAGCGAAGAGTTCGCGGAGCAGCTGCACAAGGCTTTTCTACCGTAAGAGTCCCCACGAATCAGATGGCCATCCAGAGCTAGCTGGGGGTGGAGCCGACTTCATGGCCTTATTCACCGGAGTGCGTGGAAAAGAATAATTCTGAGAAGTTCGCTGTAGCAAGCTCGGCGGCCCGGTGGGGGGTTAGGGACTCGGACCGGGGCAGAGAGGGTTTTCTGGTGCCAATTGGTCCCACGCTGGCCGCATTCGTGGCGAGGAATCGTAGCAAGCGGTTGCGACTTGCTACTTCAGAACTTCCGGAGAAATCGGCGGCGGGTCTTGTGTTTACCGCTCCTCGTTCATCCTTACCCTGCGCCTGGCCTCTACGAGCGCGGCCTCGACCGCCGCGTGGGCGTTCCCCAAGCGCAGATGCAGGTCCGCATTCTCCGGATCGGTGAGCCAGTGGCGGGCGTCGGCCTTCAGCGCGGCCAGCTCCCCTGCCATGTCCGAGAGGTCGCGGGCTAGGTCCCTCGTTACGTCCTTCGGGTCTTGCGGGCTCACTCCTCTACCTCCCTAACACCCTACGCAACCACGGCTTCTGTGTGCCCTTCTGGCCCCCTCCTGCAGCGGACCAGGGCTATGCTCTCCGGGGTCTCCTCCCTACAGGAGGAAGTATGCCGCGTCGAAGCACCCAGAGCGAGGCCTTCGCTCATCCGCCCGGCCGCATATCTATGCGGCACCACAACATGTAGACGCCTGCCCACCGTGGTGGATGCGCTCTCAGGCCATCCTCGCGCCTCTGGGGGGCGGATCTATGCAGGATCCTGCAAGTGAACTTCTGAGAATTTCCCTTCCACGCACTCCGGTGAATAAGGGTAAGGAGAAGGGCCGGTGCTGCTGCGAGCCCCGGCCCCCCTACTAAAGGCTATGCGATATGTCTTCCTACTCGCTCCTCCTCACTTCCTTACCGTGAAGTTCCACAGCACATCCTCTTCGAGCGCGTTGTCCGCCAGATCCGTCACATCAGTCGTGATGGTCGCGCGGTATTCGCCCTTGGGCAGATCCTCCACTGGGTTGAGCACGGCGGAGATGCCGTCGGCGCTCGGCGTTACCGTAGCGGCGACCATCACGTACTTCGGGGGAGCCTTCTTCACGGCGATATTGCGCTCCAGTATGAAGGTCGAGGGGGTCACGTTCTGCACCGGCTCGGAGAAGGTGGCCGTGACGTTGTCCGTCTTGGAGGCGATGCCATCCGGTGACGTATCGGTCACGGTAGGCGGTGTGTTGTCCCCCACTTCGACTTCGTAAGCACCGATGTCGCAGGCCGATCCCTGGGGCCTCGCTACCCCCCGCTGGTCGGTCGTGATCCCGGCGTCGCCGCAGCCCGGGGTGGAGCCGTTGGTGTCGGGGATGGCGTCGATGGCCGGGCTACCTTCCAGCAAGGCATGGGTCTTGGTGGGACCGCCGTTGTCGGCGAGTTCGCCGAGCATGGGGTCCCCGGAGATGGAGGTAGTACCGGCCGTGAGGCAGCTACCGTCCTCTACGAGGTTGTAGCCGCCATCCGAGGCGCCGACACAATCCCCTCCTGATGGGCTATTGGCCACGATCGTGTTCTTGAGCGTAGCCGAGGCAAAGTTGAGTATGCCTCCGCCGGACCCGCCGGGAGCGCTATTGCCAGAGAAGGTGGAGTTGTTCACCGTGACCGTGCCACCAAAAAAGTTGGCTATGCCTCCGCCGAAACGGTTGGCACTATTGCCAGAGAAGGTGGAGTTGCTCACTATGAGCATGCCGCCGGTCGTGTTCGCGATGCCGCCGCCGGAGCTTTCGCCGGCATTGCCGTTGGCCACCGTGAGGTTGTTCAGGGTGAGCGCGCCAGAGCTGTCTACAACAAACGGCTGCACCGCATTGCCCCCGTCTATCGTGGTGGGATTCGAGCTACCGCCATCTATGGTGACCGTACTAGTTATGTTAGGCAGCTGTGAAGACAGCGTGTATGTCCCCGAGGGCAAGTCGATCGTGTCCGCGCCGCTACCGGCGACGCACCCATCGACCGCCGCGTCGGTGTTGGCCGCCGTGATCGCTTCCCTGAGCGAGCAGTCCCCATCGGTATTCTGCTCGTCGGCGGTGGTGTTAACGGTTATTGCAGCAGCCCAGGCAGGGCTCGAAGCGTAGGCGAGCACAAGCCCCCACATCAGGAAGGCCGCCCCCAGGGCGGCCACTATCTTCAACGGGTGTATCGCCGTGCGTGGCATCATCTGCGTGGCACTCCCCTTCCTCTTCTTCTGCGGGCGGGGACGCGAGGTGCTCGGGGCGACGCGCCACAGAGACTCCTCTTCTTCTCCTCGCCGTTCGGCAACCAGGCTGCCTGCCCTCTCGTCGTCGCAGGCCCTAAGGTTTTGCGCCCCCGCCTCGCGGCGGGTTTGCCTTTATCGCGGCACCGGAGTGCGCGCCTGCGAGTACTACAACAAGCCACCGCCGAAGGCCGTATCCCCCAAATGAACTATCTTTGCATCGGATGGCGAACTTCCGAGA